>NZ_MTAW01000127.1 GCF_002154725.1 Nostoc sp. 106C
TTCGGTTTGGAGTGTCAGCTTCTCCCCCGACGGCAAGACAATTGCCTCTGCCAGTGATGACAACACCATCAAACTCTGGAGTCTGGATGGCAAAGAACTCAAAACCTTCAAAGGGCACAGCGATTCGGTTTCTTGGGCCAGCTTCTCCCCCGATGGTAAGACAATAGCTTCTACCGGTCGTGATAAGACAATTAAACTCTGGAATTTGGATGGCAAGGAACTCAAAACCTTCAAAGGGCACAGCGATTGGGTTTGGGGTGTCAGCTTCTCCCCTGATGGGCAGACCATCGCTTCCGCCAGTGCTGACAAGACCATCAAACTCTGGAGTCTGGATGGCAAGGAACTCAAGACCTTTAAAAGGCATAGTGATGGGGTTTCTAGCGTCAGCTTCTCCCCAGACGGCAAGACGATCACTTCCGCCAGTCGTGACCACACGGTAATTCTCTGGGATTTGGATTTAGATAATCTTCTGATTTTGGGGTGCAATTGGCTGCAAGATTATTTGCATAATCATCCTGAAACTTTAGCTGAACTACAGCCATGCCAAAACAAGTCTATGCTAATAGCAGCAGCGCCAACTTTAGTTGCCGAAGGTGAGGAGTTAGCCAGTGCAGGTGAATTTGAGAAAGCAGTTATCAAATTCAAACAAGCTAAAGAATGGAACCCTGAATTAGATATTAATCCAGAGACGAAAGCAGAAACTCTAAACTTGATTTTTCAAGGCAAAGAATTGGCGAAACAGATTGATATTCAGGGTGCAGTTGCTAAGTTCAAAAAAGCACAGCAGCTAACGCCTAACATCGACCCTGAGCCAGAAACAACAACCTTAGACAATAACCCAGAAGCATTTGCTAGAAAGCTTGCAATCTCAGAATTACTTAGTAAAGGAAAGGAACTAGTAAGCAACGGCGATGTCAAACAAGCTATTTCAGCCTACGCTAACGCTGAAAAACTCGACGCAAAACTCGAAATCTCTGCTGACGATTGGAACAGCCTGTGTTGGAGGGGTAGCTTGCATGGGTATGCATCTGATGTGATGTTTGCCTGTGAAAAAGCTGTTACCCTTGCACCCACACATGGAGGTATTTTGGATAGCCGTGGACTTGCTAGGGCGCTAACTGGCGATAGTAAAGGCGCAATTGAAGATTTCCAAGCCTTTATTAAATGGTCTGACAATCCTGAGAGGAAATCACAGCGCCAAGGTTGGGTTAATGCTTTAAGTGCGGGGAAAAATCCGTTTACAAAAGAAGAGTTGCAGAAGCTACGCCAGCAGTAGTGGACTGTCTAGGCTAAAATGTTGCATTAGGAACACCTGATTCTTGGGGTTCAAAAATCGGATAAAGATGTTTAAGTTTGACACGAGCATCTTCAGTAGTAAAACGCCAAATAACTTTACTAGCAGTGGAGTTGCGTTCCTGCTGCCAAGCTGCTAACTCCAGAGAAAGTTCTGCCACTGAAGAAATACGTCGCTCTAAACATTGTCGGCTTAAAACACTTAATTCCATCTCCGCAACATTGAGCCAACTACCATTACGAGGGGTATAGTGAATCTCCAGTTTTCGAGCTAAACGATGAGCTTCTGGGGCGGGAAAAGCTTCATACAAAGAGGCAATATTGTGAGTGTTCAAGTTATCACAAAGTAATTTGACTTTGTGGGCATGAGGATAGTCTTCATCTAATAACCGACGCACTTCAATAGCCCAATCTACACGAGTTCGATGGTCACGATTGCTGACTCTTCGCCAACCTCGATTCGGATCGAAGAACATAAATAAAGCTTGGACTCCTTCACGAGTGTAGTGATAATCTTCTTTAGCATCATGACCTGGTTCGGCTTTAATTGGCTCACAAACATGTCCAGTTAACTGTATAGAAGCTTCATCCATACAGATTAGCGGTTCCAATTCACTATGTAGTTGACTATAAAGATCCAAAACTACTTCCATTTGGGAAATAAAACGTGCTAAATCCCGTTCTGGGATACAAAACCTTTGTATTTTCCACGGGCGTAGCTCGTTTTTTTTAATATGCTTCTGACTGTCTCTACGGCAATTTCTGTGATGATATTTCTATTTTTAATTTCTTGAGTTAATAGTCTCAGACTCCAATGCGCTCTTCCTGTGGGTGGGTCAGAACAACACAGTGCGATGATTCGTGCTTCCGTATGACCATCAATTTTGGCTGGTACTGGTGGACTTTTTCGTTGACTGCGATTTAGAGCTGGTTGTTCACCTTGCTCCAAAAATCTTTTCCTTATTCTTCCTACTGTATTGCGATGTAAGTTGAGGGCTAAACTGATTTGTTCATCTGTCCATTTTTTCGTCGCACCCTCACCTTCATCACACATTAATAGCACTTGTGCGTGCAATATTTTTTTGGCTGGGGCATAACCATTACGACTTATCTCTTCTAGCTTTCGCCTTTGCTCTGTATTTAAAAGCACTTTGTCTCTACGACCTTTGCCCATCAACTTACCCCAATTCTCTGTCTTTTTTATTGCACTATTTTAGCCTAGACAGTCCAGTAGGGTGTGTTATGCCGTAGGCTAACGCACCTTGAATCGTTGATGATGCGTCGGTGCGTTGCGCTGCGCGACAACACACCCTACATTTACTACATTTACTTTTAAATTTCTCATTTTGAGCTTAGATATCGCGCTTGATGATTTCTTTAAATTAGCTACTCATTTTTATATTTTGAGTAAACAAAAAGGCTTGTAACTTTCTCATTTAGCTGTTTCAAGTAGGCAAAAAGCCATTTCACCTACCCAAAAAGCCATTTCATCTACTCAAAAAGCCATTTCACCTACTCATTTTGGTGTTTTCCGCAAGCAAAAAGCCATTTCACCTACTTAAAAAGCCTTATCGCTTACTCATTTTAGTAAATCACGCACTCATTTTGGTGTTTTCCGCAAGTAAAAAGCCTTATCGCTTACTCATTTCGGTAAATCACGCACTCATTTTGGTGTTTTCCGCAAGTTTTTGGGCTGATTACTTGCTCAAAAAGTGTGATGTCTGACAACACGCTGCTGTGCAGCTACGCTTTCTTGTTTTTTGCGATGCCTACGGCGGGCTACGCCTACGCATTTGTTCTCAAATCAAATTGGATAGTTGAATGTAGACACCCGAAGCGGGTTTCGGTGGGCAATGCCCACCCTACAGATACTCGTTTTTTACTATTAATTACAAATTACGTCTTATACCAATTTAATCTGAAGTTGCATATATCTTGATCCCCCTAAATCCCCCTTAAAAAGGGGGACTTTGATTCTAGTTCCCCCCTTTTTAAGGGGGGCTAGGGGGGATCAAATTCTATGCAAACTCATAAAAAATCGGTATTACTAACTTGTACTCTTGCAAGTCGAAGTATGACGATTTCGTATTAATTGATTCCTGCTCCAAACTGGGGAATTACTAACAAAAATTTTTGCCTTTAATAATTGACAAGTATAAAATTATACTTTATATTAAGAAATATAAAGGCGATCGCCCTTATGTAACATCCAAAAGATAAAGGCGATCGCCCAATCCCGCGAAGAAGAAAGCGATTGCCCTTATGTAACATCCAAAAAATAAAGGCGATCGCCCAATCCCGCGAAGAAGAAAGCGATCGCCCTTATGTAACATCCAAAAAATAAAGGCGATCGCCCAATCCCGCAAAGAAGAAAGCGATCGCCTTTATGTAACATCCAAAACGGAGTACGAATACCATGATGGCACAATCAGAAGATTCCGCCCAGTCAAAATTAGTACAGTTCTTAGGCGAAGATTCAAATACACCAAAGCCACATCAACCAACTCAAAACCCGTTTCCCAACAGAAAACCGATAAAGCATCTGCTGATTGGTTCAGCCAAAGCTGTTACCAGTACAATTCACTACTTGCAAGTAGTTGGCTACGCAGGCGTGGGGGAATGGAGTCCACTGTTACCCACCGATAAACCAGATGAGGTGATGAGTATTTTAATCCGCCAAATTCTTATGCAATAAACCTCAATCTTAGATCCCCGACTTCTTTAAAAAGTCGGGGATCTAAATCTTTTTAAGTATTTTTGTCCTTGATTTATGAGGACTTTTTTTAAGAAAATGTTAAGGCTTAGAGTGTGTCGTGCTACACTCAACAGACCCTAATTGCCTTGCGATCGCGTAAATGCAGCAGTCTTTAGAATGAACCACAGCCACGTTAAGCTGGATAAAAGTAGCAATTTGTTGCACTTTTGAGGATAAAATTCGCGCTTTGCTGTTAATTTTTAATTTTCCCTGCTTGAGATACCTGGAATGCTAGATCGAATTTTTGATTATCTTCATTTTCACTTCAGCGTTGAAGCTCCTATAGTCCTGCTAATCCTCGTGTTGTTAGAGGCTGTGCTATCTGCTGATAACGCGATCGCCCTCGCTGCGATCGCCCAAGGATTGGAAGACAAAAAGGTTGAGCGTCAAGCCCTTAACTTGGGTTTGGTTGTGGCTTATGTGCTGCGGATTACCCTAATTCTTACTGCCACTTGGGTACAAAACCTCTGGCAATTTGAACTTTTGGGTGCTGTTTACCTCCTATGGCTAGTATTCCAACACTTTACTTCCCAAGAAACCGATGAGGACGATCACCATCACGGGCCGCGCTTCAACTCTTTGTGGCAAGCGATACCTGTAATTGCCTTTACAGATATGGCATTTTCTTTAGATAGTGTGACAACTGCGATCGCTGTTTCTCAAGAAAGATGGCTAGTACTAACGGGCGCAACAATTGGGATCATTACCCTGCGCTTCATGGCTGAATTATTTATCCGTTGGCTAGATGAGTTTGAAAATCTAGAGGACGCAGGCTATATAACTGTGGCGTTAGTAGGTTTGCGTCTGTTATTGAAGGTGGTAAATGATAGTTTGGTTCCACCAGAATGGTTAATGATTACTGCGATCGGTCTGATCCTAGCTTGGGGATTTTCCAAACGTACTCTCATTGAAGTACCCCAGGAAGTACCTGAAAAAACTGAAGTGTCGAAGTAGAAAAGGAAAAAGGGACATCAGGATACTATTGGCGAATGGTGGGTTTGAACCCTCAATTCAAATTAAAAAAGTTCTCTCGCACACCCGATCTACCGCCCGCAGGCTGGAAGCCTGGGGCTAACGCTACAAAGCCCACCTTCGTGGGCTAAGAAAATTTAGCCCACGAAGGTGGGCTTTGTTCGATTAGCCACACCCTTCTAGGGTGATGGCGAGATTGTGGAATAAGCGAGAGTATTACCTTTGATTCGCCAGATGCATCCATAGGGACGCGGGGAAACGGAGAAAATTTTTATCTCCGCGTCCCTGCGTCTTCCCCTCTCCGCGTCTTCTTCTACTCGCGCAACCAACGAGTTAATTCTGGTTGCCAGTTTACTAATTCTTCGTCCTTAAACCACAGAGCAACTTCCTTTTGTGCTGTCTCCGGAGCATCAGAACCGTGGATGATGTTACGACCGATGTTGATCCCCAAATCACCGCGAATAGTTCCTGGTTCTGCGTTTAAAGGATTAGTCGCACCAATTAACTTTCTAGCAGAGGCAATTACGCCATCACCTTCCCAAACCATCGCTACTACTGGGCCTGAGGTGATAAATTCTACCAATCCTGCAAAAAAGGGTCTTTCGCGGTGAACGTCGTAGTGTTGTTCAGCTAATTCCCGGCTGGGTTTGAGCAATTTCAAACCAACAAGGGTAAAACCTTTTTTTTCCAAGCGACCGATAATTTCACTCACCAGTCCGCGCTGTACGCCATCGGGCTTAATTGCTAAAAATGTGCGTTCCAAAGCTATCTCCGAAAACTTAATAAATTTTTCAAGATCAATTGTCTTTTGTCCTTTGTCCTTTGCATTTAGTCATTTGTTGATAGTCTAGGGATTTCACCCATGTGACTAATGACTGATGAATAATGACTAGTAACACACGACTCTTGACCAATCAGAGTTTATCTCAGAAATTATCACTGGGAGCATTTGCGATCGCAATTAAAGAGGGAACAGGGAACTGGCAACGGGCAACAGGGCTTTATGTTAGGGAATACCTCATCCAAGACTCCTCCCAATAAGGGCTGTGAGAATTTCTGATTCCTATAAGGAAACAGAAAATATAAAAATCTGTTCCCTGTTCCCTATTCCCTGTTCCCTTGTTCAATGAATGCGTTAAATTGAAAATTCGTGGGTGAAACACAGAGGTCAGGAAGAAATGGGTGTTGAATCAACTGCTACATCTGAAGAGGTAGTTAAGCTGTCGTCCAATGGACACAAACCGGAAGTGAAGAACAATAAGCCCAAAAAGCTTTTACCACCTAGTACTAGTACAGAAGATTCGCCTCGTTCCTGGAAAATAGAGGACAGCGAAGCCCTGTATCGGATCGAAGGTTGGGGACAACCTTATTTTTCGATTAGTGCTGCCGGTCATGTCACTGTTTCCCCCAAGGGCGATCGCGGCGGTTCGCTAGACTTGTTTGAATTAGTCAACGCTTTAAAGCAGCGCAATTTGGGGCTGCCGATGTTGATTCGCTTTTCTGATATTTTGGAAGATCGGATTGAGCGCTTAAACGCTTGTTTTGCCAAAGCGATCGCCCGGTATAACTATCCTGGCGTCTATCGTGGTGTATTTCCTGTCAAATGCAACCAGCAGCGCCATTTAATTGAAGATTTAGTCAAATTTGGCAAACCCCATCAATTTGGTTTAGAAGCCGGTTCCAAGCCCGAATTAATGATTGCTCTAGCTATCTTGGATACACCAGGAGCATTGTTAGTTTGCAATGGCTATAAAGACCAGGAATACATTGAAACGGCGATGTTAGCCCAAAGGCTAGGACAAACGCCGATTATTGTCTTAGAACAAATTGAAGAAGTCGATCTAGTAATTGCTGCTAACCGTCAGTTAGGTATTAAACCTATCTTAGGAGTACGGGCAAAACTCAGTACCCAAGGCATGGGACGCTGGGGAACCTCAAGCGGCGATCGCGCTAAGTTTGGTCTAACTATGCCTGAGGTTATTGAGGCGGTTGACAAGTTACGCGAAGCTAACTTGCTAGATTCTTTGCAGTTGATGCATTTCCATATCGGCTCGCAAATCTCAGCCATTAATGTGATTAAAGATGCCATCCAAGAAGCCAGCCGCATCTACGTAGAGTTGGCAATGCTGGGGGCAGATATGAAATATCTCGATGTCGGTGGTGGCTTGGGCGTAGATTACGATGGTTCTCAAACTAACTTCTACGCCTCGAAAAACTACAACATGCAAAACTATGCCAACGACATCGTGGCAGAGTTAAAAGATACCTGTGCCGAACGGCAAATTCCCGTACCAACCTTAATTAGTGAAAGTGGTAGAGCGATCGCTTCCCATCAATCAGTACTGATTTTTGATGTTCTCAGTACTAGCGATGTCCCTCTCGATACCCCAGAACCACCACAAGAGGGCGAATCCCCAATCATTAATTATCTGTGGGAAACCTACCAATCAATTAACAAAGAAAATTATCAAGAGTTCTACCACGACGCCGCCCAATTTAAAGAAGAAGCCATTAGCCGTTTCAACTTGGGCATTTTGCGCTTAAGAGAACGGGCTAAAGCCGAACGCCTTTACTGGGCTTGCTGTCAAAAAATTCTTGAAATTACTAGGCAGCAAGAATACGTACCCGACGAACTAGAAGACCTAGAAAAAATTATGGCTTCTATTTACTACGCCAATATGTCGGTGTTTCAATCCGCACCCGATTGTTGGGCGATCGACCAATTATTCCCGATTATGCCCATACACCGTTTAGATGAAGAACCGACGCGGCGGGGAATTTTGGCTGACCTCACCTGCGATAGTGATGGCAAAATCGATCGTTTTATTGATTTGCGTGATGTCAAATCTGTTTTAGAGCTGCACACCTATAAGCCAGGAGAACCTTACTATTTAGGGATGTTCCTCAGTGGAGCTTACCAAGAGATCATGGGTAATTTACACAACCTATTTGGCGACACTAATGCAGTTCACATTCAATTGACCCCCAAAGGTTACCAAATTGAACATGTCGTCAAAGGCGATACCATGAGCGAAGTGGTGAGCTACGTGCAGTATGACTCCGAAGATATGGTGGAAAATATCCGCCAGCGTTGCGAAAAAGCTTTGGAGGAAAAGCGGATCACCTTAGCCGAATCTCAGCGCCTTCTGCAAACCTACGAACAGAGCCTCAGGAGATATACATACTTGAATAGTTAGGCAAAAAGTCAAGAGTCAAGAATCTAAAGTCAAGAGTCCAGAGTCCAGAGTCAAATGACAAATGACAAATGACAAATGACAAATGACCCTTGACTCTTGACTAAATCACAGTAGTATTGAGCAATTCTGCGATCGCTTGTCGCTCAGCTGGAGTATGAGATGGCGGTGTTTGACGGGCATCGGTAATTAACCAGTCTAAAGCCGCAGCTTGAACGTCAATAGTTGCCCCAGTTTTATCGACGCAGTAACGTCCAAACACGAGTTTATCAACCAAGCGGACTCCCGGGCCCAGACGCGACCATTCAAAAATCACGCTGTTTTCTACAGTCGCACCACTGCATATCCAACAGTTGGGGCCGATCATCGCTGGACCAACAATTTTGGCTCCGTCTTCGATTCTGGTCATAGCACCGATGTAAACTGGGCCTGTGATATCCACTTTGTCCCAATTTACAGCTACATTTAAGCCAGTGTAGATGCCAGGCGCAACTTCATACCCAGGGATTTGCACATTTTTAATTTCTCCTAACAGCACACCCTGAATTGCTCGCCAGTAGTCTGGTACTTTACCAATATCTACCCATTCAAAGTCCATAGGGATAGCATAAAAAGGCGCACCAATTTCCACGAGTTTGGGAAATAGCTGGCTTCCAATGTCGTACTCTACTCCAGAAGGGATATACTTAAATACTTCTGGCTCAAAGATGTAAATACCTGTATTAATGTTGGTGCTGAGAGCTTCTTCTGTTGAGGGTTTTTCTTGGAAAGCCTTAACACGTCCATCTTCATCAGTAACCACTACACCGTAGCTCGAAACCTCTTCCAGAGGCACGGATTTCGTAATAATAGTAGCGATCGATCCTTTGGATCTATGCCACTTGACAGCCGCTGTTAAATCTAAGTCAATCAACGCATCACCGCACAATACCACAAAGGTATCGTCAAAAAACGGGGAGAAATCTTGGATACGCCGCATTCCCCCAGCTGAACCAATTGCTTCCCCAACTAATTTACCGTCGTCATCAATTTTGCCTTCAAAAGAATAGGCAATCTGTACACCAAACCGCTGACCATCACGGAAATAGTTTTCTATTTCTTCAGCTAAATGGCTAACGTTGACCATAATTTGGTCAAATCCATGCTGACGTAACAGTTCTAGTAAAAATTCCATCACTGGCTTTTGCAGGATAGGAATCATCGGTTTGGGAATTGTATAGGTAATCGGACGGACACGAGTACCTTTACCCGCCGCAAGAATCATCGCCTTCATAAAGATTTATTCCTCAACCACAAGCCAGTTTACTTTCAACGAGTTATACTTCATTGGTTTACTGTTTTATTCATCCCTGATAGCACAAATTAGGTGAATTTGCTGGTTGTTGCAACAAGCGGTAAAACGAAATAACAAGCGATCGGTTATATATTTAATTTACTTAGATTTTAGAGTTTGCTGATGCAACAAGATTAAAGTTGCTCAGTTTATTGGTTGCTCCAAGGGTTGGCAGGTGCTAGCTGAATCTATAAGTAAGCGGATTTTAATTTCCTGGTAAAACTCCTCCTGCAATAGCTCTACCTTGGATTGAGCTGATAGCAGTAGCAGTGCCCAGAAAACACTAACTAAGTGGCTGTGTTCTGATACATGGGCTGAACCATTTTGGTATGGTTGTTTACTTTGAGTCCATAACTCCACAAGCTGTTCTAAATTCAGCCAGTTTTGCTCTAAATGTAACTTTGTTGCCGAAAGATGCAACACTTGCTCTAATTCTCCAGCTACTTCTGTCAGATTTTCCTGGTGAGCCAATTCTAGAGCTGCACGCATAGATTGGACAGTTGGCTGACGCCGAGGGCGGACAGGTTTGCTGGTTTTCTGTACAAGTTTTAGCTGATTCGCCATGACCTGCAATTGCTCAATTAACTCTTGCAGAGTCACGCGACGTTTCGGTGGTGGCATAGCTGCTGGACGACGACGCAAGTGATGCTCTAATGGCAGGCGAGGGGTTGGATGTAACAACCCATCTTCACTTTCTAGCAGATCTTCGCCTAGTGCAATTGCTTGTTCATCTGCGGCTGATTGTAATTGCATTAAGGTGTTGGCTTTAAACAATACCAACATTGATGCTGATAAGAAAGCCTGTCCAGATTGAGACAAGTCGGCTTCATAGCCTCTTGCTGTGGACTCCGGTGCCATTAGTTCTAAGTAACGGTCAATCACCTCAATGACCTGGACATCCCAAGGATCAATTTCTCCCTGCTCAGCTTGGTGGATCAGAAGTGTAATTGTTTCTAATAGCTCGGATGCATCCATCAATTAGTTTCTGTAATTAAGTTAAAAGTACGTGGATTAACAGTCGAATTATAGAACGAGCAATTATGCTTCTTTGCTGAAAGCATCAGTTGCTACTATCTAGATAAAATTAGCACAAGGCTTACCAGTTGCATTAAGAATCAAAACTTACGTAGGAAATTATACTTAATTTTTCTCAAGATGTGCATTCAATTTCATTGTGAATTCTATTGTCAGCCATTTTGAAATATAGGTTAATTGCACTTTGACTAGCCAATGCTATGGTTCTTTGCTGAAAAACTCAAGTATAATATGATATTTTTATAATTTTATCTATGTAAAAAATAGTAATTTTTAATACTTTTTTGGTGAAAATGTTAAGTATATTTAGTTGCTAAAGATGAGTAAGTTAAATAGAAATTTGATGAAATTGAAAGTAAAAACCTGAGTGAATTGAAATGGCGCGATGTCTACGACAAGCCGCTCCGCGTCTACGCTGTGTGCAATAAAATCCGATTCTAGAGGCTAGGTGTGGTTAGCGCAATTAAATTACAATTTTTCCTAGTCTTAAGATTACAAAAATTTTTTTAAGTTTTACCATCTTCATCGCAGTCAGATTCATAAGTAATTCTAAAAGGTGATACAAATTCACCGGATTGGCCACTCTTAATCGCATCAAAAGTCCCTTTAATAGTACCGGCAATCGGGACAGCAACGAGTGTTCCCAACAAACCAGCGATTTCAAATCCCATGAGAATAGCAACAAAAATCCAGATGGGATTAAGCCCAATAAAATCACCGAGTAACTTAGGCGCTAAGAGGTTATCTTTAAGCTGCTGCATCAGAATCGCCGCCAAAGCAACTTGAACTGCTAACCACCAATTTTGTAGCAGCACCAAAATTGTTACTAAACCAATAGCTAGAGTTGCTCCCACAAAGGGAATTAATTCACCTATGCCAATAACTATGGCAAATAGTAGGGCAAATGGAACCTTTAGAACTAAGAAAATAGGAGTTAGGGTAACTACCATAAATAGCCCCAATAACAACTGACTAAGGAAAAAATTCTGAAAATTTAAGCGTAAGGATGTAGTTAAGGGGATTCTAATATTAGACGGTAACAGACTGATCAGACCAGACCAGACGCGATCGCCATACAGGAGCATGTAAAACGCCAGCACGACTACTAATACCAAATTTAGTAATCCTGATAATAGCGTTCCAGCAAATCCTACCGCACCAGAAGCTAGCTGCTGCACTAAATTTTGAATATTAGCATTAATTTGATTACTTACCACTCTCAAATCTATGGGTAAACGCCGCTGTCTTGCCAACGCCTCCACATTCTCCAGGTTTCTTTGACTGCTGCTTAACCAATCAGGGATTTTATTCAATAGTTGTATTGTTTGGTCAATTAGGATCGGCACTAAGGTTATGCCTAGAATCACCACCAGTGTTAAAGTAACGAGCAAAACCACGATCACAGCCTGAGCATGAGTGATCCGCGCACGTTGAAAAAACTGAACTGGATAATTTAATAAAAAAGCCAGAATTGCTGCAATGCTCAGAATAGTGAAGGGATGCTCGAAATAATGAAACAGTACTGAGAGCAGCCAGACGTTGAGAGCGATAATCGGACCGCTCAGACCGTAAATTAATAAACGTTGAAGAGAGGCTGAACGGCGCATCATACCAATTTTGGATTTTAGATTTTGGATTGCAAGCCTTGAGTGTAAGAATTCTCTAGCGATCTCAAATACTACCTATCTCAATTTGGTATGTAATGCAATATTTTTTCGAGACTCCTAGAAAAAATTTGTTTAACTGGCATTGGTGCCAATCGCCATAATAGATATTTTGAACAAAGATGTATCTACCCATATTCGATCGCAAGGAAGTAAATCACGATGCATCAACCCATTGCCGACCTTCGCAAAGATTACACATTACAAGATTTGAGCGAATCTGAGGTTGACCCTAATCCTTTTATACAATTTAAACAATGGTTCGAGCAGGCATTGTCAGCCCAACTTCCTGAACCCAATGCTATGACTATAGCAACCGCTACACCAGACGGTAAGCCCTCGGCCAGAATGGTGCTACTTAAAGATTTTGATGAACGGGGCTTTGTTTTCTTCACCAACTATAACAGTCGTAAAGGGCAAGAACTGGCAGAAAATCCCCAAGCGGCATTGGTTTTTTGGTGGGCAGAATTAGAACGTCAAGTTCGGATTACTGGAAGGGTGGAGAAAGTTTCGCAAGCCGAGTCTGATCGGTATTTTTACAGCCGTCCCCAAAACAGCCGTCTCGGTGCATGGGCATCTAATCAAAGTGAAGTGATAGCCAGCCGAGAATTCCTAGAGCAAGGCTTACAAGAGTTGCAGCATAAATATGAAAATCAGGAAATTCCTCGCCCACCGCATTGGGGAGGATTGCGAGTAATTCCTACAGAAATTGAGTTTTGGCAAGGAAGGTCAAGCCGCCTGCATGATCGCTTGCTCTATAGTTACTTAGATGATGGCAGTTGGAAAATCGTGCGGTTATCACCTTAATGAGTGCTAGTTTAGATCCGCGACTTTTTGTAAAAGTCGCGGATCTAAATTGAACTACTTTATTCAGCAACAGCACTTTGAGAAACTGTTGGTTTTGGTGCAAACTGAATCCTAGGATCTGGCATAAATGTATATCTAAGATAAATTCCACCCCAGACAAACAAGGCAATCAGCAACGCCCCAATACCGAGAGGACTGGGAAGCCAGAAAACTACTTCTATGTGGTTTAACTCACCAGTTCTCAACTTCCACACCAATTGATTTTTGTTCTTTTCCGGCTCGATCGCATTTTCTGCGATCGGAATGTTTTTAGCGCCGAAAGGAGTTTTCAAACTAAAATCCAAATCGAGAATTGAACCTGTGTTCGCTAGAACATTACCATTGCTGGCAATCAAAGATAGCGATCGCAAATCCAAATCATAAATTAAGCGATTGCGCACAAAGAGTAAAAAGTTATTCTGCTCGATTAGCAAGTTTGATTCAATTTTCGGCAGTTCTGAATTAGATCCAGACTGTACGGATTCAGGTTTTTGATTGGTACGGGAATTAAAAAACTCGTTAAACTTCTCTTGCAGTTCCTGCCCATTACTAAAGGGAACTGTCACAATAATTTCTTCTGGAGAAATCCGTCGAGTTTTTCCTTCTAGTTTCCGCGCGCGACGTTCTATGCTGTTTAACCATTCATACACGTAATCGCCACTAAAACTAGTGAGCCGTTCTCCTAATTTAATATGTTGCACCAATTCGCCGTGATTGGAGTTGTCAAAGTTCACTCCTACGTCGTACTGGACACAACCAGATAACAGCAAGGATGCTAACAGTACCATCCACAAAATAGGTTTGGGGATTTTGGCGTTCCGGCTGTTTCCCGGGGTAGGAAAGTTGTGGTTAATCGACTTGTAACGAGTAAATTTTGTAAACAATTCTCTTTTTTTACTCACAAAACTTAATGGTCTAATTAACCATACTAAAATCTTTCCTAAAAACGACCAATTCATTAGTATAAATCTCCGAAACTAGGGAATATTTAACCAATCTTTACTTCTAACGCTTGGCACTGTTGATGTAAAGAAAGTTTTCCTTAAAAACTCAACCAAACCAAGTAAGAAAGCATTAATCCAATAACAATTAACGCTAGCCAGATAAAGCGATTATCTCTGGTATTGACTTGGCTGAGATCAACAAATTCCGGTTCCGCAGATTTCTTTTCCCCAGAAGATTGGCGAGGATTGACCGTTACACGAATTTGGGACTCATTTTCTGGTAATTTGCCCAAATCGGGAATTTCGGTCATCCACTCACTGGGTCTTTTAAGCTTTGGTGCTTTTAAGATGTAGAGTAAATGTCGAGCTTGCTTGTTAGTTTCTGAGTAGGGATGACGTTTAAGTTGTTCGCAAAGTGCGATCGCATCCTCAGTCCTTCCAGCAGCTTCATAAGCTGTCACTAGCCATATATCCACTTCACCCCCAAGGCGAGAATTGCGCGACAAGAGAGCGCTGGCTTTTTCCAGATTTTCTACAGCTTCTCGGTATTGCCCATTTTCAAAAGCAACTCTCCCAGCTTGGTAGCGAGATTTGGCTATTTCTAAACTTTCTGTATTCACGTTCTACACACAAATTAGTACTGCTTTAATTTATTTTGCCAATGTCAGTAATCTTTGTGGAATCTTTAATGAATCTGGCAAAATTAGATTAGATAGACATTTAAAATTTTCATTAAGTAGCTACAGGTATTTATTCGGTGTTTGTAGCTATTAATTCCAGGTTAACAAATTTACGGGGAAGCAAAATATGAATAACATCAAGAATTGGCTGGGCGCAGGTGTGACTCTAGCATTGATGAGCGCTACAATTGCCCCCGCTGCTGCTCAAACAGTGAGGATTATTAATGGCGTCGTAAAAGAAGTACCAGCTGAGAGTTCGTATATTTACAGTAGCCCGATTGAGACGTCCATACCTCTGAATCAAACCGAGAGTTCGTATATTTACAGTAGTCCAATTGCGACGCCCATACCTCTGAATCAAACCGAGAGTTCGTATATTTACAGTAGTCCGGTTGCACTTCCAATACCTTTAAATCGGGTAACGAACTATAGACGGTATAACAATGATTTCTACTATGGCCGTCGCTCTAATTACTACCATCCCAGAACCACTATTTACTCTTATCCGCAATACCAGCGAACCATCATCAATCCTAGTATTACTTACCCGAACATGGTTAATCCCATCTTCCGCAACGCACCGCTGAGAAATCCCGTGTTTGAAGAGCGTTCCAGGTATCATCAATACCGTCAACCATTTAGGGGAAGAACGCGGGGAGTTTTTATCTATCCGCGTTAAGCTGAATTCCATCTCTGAAGGGAGTGAAATTTCAGTGCAAAATACCTTGGATTGCATGAAGATACAGGGCTAGGTGGGCGATGCCCACCTTACGATTCTCTTGATTATCCTAGCCCCTAGTTGGGATTAGGACCTAAACTGGGAACTGAGAATCATTGTCCCAATCCCAACGTCGGTAAAGATTTCTAGTAGTAAAGCGTGGGGAATACGACCATCAATAATATGTGCGGCTTTCACGCCTTGAGCAAGCGATCGCACACAACAATTCACTTTCGGAATCATCCCACCACTGACTACACCAGAGGCAATCAAATCACGGGCTTCTGGAATATCTACTTTTGGAATCAACGTGGAGGGATCTTTGTAATCTTTTAAAATCCCTCTGGTGTCAGTCAGTAAAATTAACTTTTCTGCCCCTAGTGCTGCTGCTATCTCCCCAGCTACAGTATCAGCATTAATGTTGTAGGCTTGTCCTGTCTCATCTGCAGCGACACTTGAGACGACGGGAATATAGCCATTGCTAGCTAAAGTTTCCAAAATTTTGATATTCACATTGCTAACTTCGCCAACAAAGCCGATACCTTCTTGGCCTTGGGGACGAGCTGTAATTAAATTACCATCTTTACCACACAGTCCCACTGCCAAGCCGCCAGCTTGGTTAATCAGCTCGACAATTTCTTTATTAACTCGACCTACTAATACCATTTCCACCACATCCATTGTGGGAGCATCAGTGACTCGCAGACCATTCTTAAATTGCGCTTCAATTCCCAGTTTATTTAGCCAACTGTTAATTTCTGGCCCGCCACCGTGAACGAGAATTGGTCGCAAGCCGACGCAAGATAAGAAGACAATATCGCGGATAACTTTATCTTTGAGGGTGCTATCTTTCATGGCCGCGCCACCATATTTCACAACAACAGTGCGACCAGCGAATTGTTGAATATAAGGTAGCGCTTCACTTAGCACTTGTACACGAGTGGCTTCGGCTTGCCTAATGTACTCAGTATCGTTGACCATTATGAGGAGCTTTTAAGAATTAACACCTATCCAGTCAGTGTAGAAGACTTTGGAACTGGTAACAATCTCTTACGCAAAATTCGAGTATCACATTTGTTATTAGTATATTTCTCTACCAAGTAATGAACCTATAAATCTGCATAATTTTTTTATGCTTATTTTGTTGCAACCCAGATATTAGTAATAGAACAAGCTTACTTGTATTGCCAATTTTCATCTTTTTAACTGTAGTTAGCAAATTAAGTAATAATTCTAGCTAGCACTGTATTAATTAATCTATGAATTCTCAAAAAGAAACTACCTGTAAGTTGGCATCCTCAGGCAATTCCAGGCAATCCTTTTCCGCAAAATGCTGTAAAACTTTGGGGTGGAAATGTCAATTGGCGCACAGCAACAGCTTATGATGCCACTATAGCGATCGCTAAATGTTTACAACAAGCTAATACCCGCGATGACTTGCAAAAGGTGCTGCATAGTTCTAGTTTTTCCGCCAATGGTGCCACAGGCAAGATTCAATTTCTTCCATCAAGCGATCGCAGTGGTACAGTTATATTAGTTAAGGTGCAACCAAGTAGTAAATCTGCTACCGGCTATGACTTTGTGCCTTTTTAGTGCTGAGTGCTGAGTTGTGAGTGCTGAGTAAAGAGTAATTGTCAGTTTCATCGGCGGTTAATTATTCACAATTTTAGACTTTTTCAACTTTCATCTCTTGAGAAATTTCATAATTTTCTTCTTTTTCAGAACTCAGTATTCGTTACTCAGTACTTAATTTTGTTGGTGAACAACAGGCTTTTTCAAAATGCTAGGTATAGCTGCAACTACTTTAGTAGCAATTTGTTCTGGTGTTTCCCCTGCGCTGATGGTAATGTGCAAATCTGCTTGAGAGTAAAGCCGTTGTCTTTGTTCGAGAAGCGATCGCAATTTGCCTTGAGGATCGACATCTTGCAGTAACGGTCTTGTGCTATCTTCTTGCAAGCGGCTATAGAGTAGCTCTACTGGTGCGTCTAGCCAAACAATCAAACCGTGATGCAGGTAACTCCAGTTTTCTTGTCGCATTACAATACCCCCACCAGTCGCTATAGTCAACTTGGTAAAAGCACAAATCTGTGCTAGCACATCACTTTCTAACTGACGAAACACCGCTTCTCCTGATTCGGCAAATAGCTTATTGATGGATTTTCCAGCAGCTTGGACAATAACATCATCAGTATCCACAAATCCATAACCTAGATGTTTTGCCAACAAGCGTCCTACTGTCGTCTTACCACTACCCATCATGCCAATTAGGTATAGGTTAACCCCTTGCAATAAGCTACTCACGAGTCACTGTGCTCCAGTTATAAATTGTCTTAACTCCTATCTGTTACTTTAACAGTTATCAGTTATCAGAGCTTCATTGCTTACTTAAACAACACTAATCAGTGGTAATCGGGTTCTGTAATTTCTAACCCCGCCATCACTCTGGCAAATCTTCGCTAATTTAATACTCAATTTCTGCGTTGAGACCATTATCTCTAATATAATTTTTGAGGTGTTCTGCAAAAATTGTATGATTCATAAATAAGTTGCCATCTTTGTCTTTGCTTAATTGAAAGTTTTCTTCAATTAATCGTTCAACTATGTACTCGCTCAAAACTGGAGTCAGGGAAAAGCGAGATGCTTGTTTTTCAATTAGAGAGCGTCTTTGCAATAATTCCATACCCTCCAATATTAATCTGCGCGACATTTGCGGCGATAATCCTGGTAGTATTATATTTCTTTGTAAATCTCTAACTGAAATAAAACTTGGATGCAGAGACAGCCAGTATAACAAGTGTTTTTCTAACTGCGACAAACGATTGAACTGCTGATCGAAAATACCTCGTATGTTTCCAAAAACTATGGTTCCCTGTTCTATAAACTCAGCTATATTTCCATCAAATAATTCTTGAATTGTACTGGCAATAAATTTAATAAATAAAGGATTGCCTGCATACCTATCAAGTAATACTTTACATTCCTCGAGTGAGGATTTATTGATTAATCCTTTAGCTTTGAGAATTAAAATACCTTCTTCTGGATTTAAACCACTTAATTTTAAAGAACGAACAGGTAATTCTTGCCCTTCGAGAGCAGCAATTTCCTGAGGTTTTTCTCGACTAGTAAATACTACACAGCTTTGATGTGGCAAATCTCCTAATCTTCTAATTAGTTCGCCGTAACCTTCATATCCTTGACGATACCGGATTGAGGTAATAAGGTGAGTAGTCAAATTTTTTATACCTGTGCTGCTTAACCCATCACTATCATCACAGCCTAAAATCGAGTCCAAATGATCTAATACAATCAAACACCGAGAAGAACGCAAACGCTCAATCAGTTGCGAAATTCTACTTTCTAGTGCTTCTGCAATATTTATATTTGTATTGGCCGCTGGAGATACAAGTTGAATCAGTTGATCTAAGAGTAGCTCTAGAGGTGGCGCAAATCGTAGCGATCGCCAGATAACATATTCAAACTGATCCTTAATCTCGTCTAAGATCTGAACTGAAAAAGCAGTTTTACCAATTCCACCCATACCCAAGATTACCAGTACCTGACAGCGCTCTTGCACAATCGATTCTTGAACTTGAGCAAGTTCTTTCCGCCGCCCATAGAACACACTGGTATTAATGGATTCACTGTTATTTTGGGTCAGAGTTGATTGATCAGACAATAAATCCAAGTCCATATCTTTGTTGACTTTGATTGGACTAGTTATTGGTTGTAAGTGAAACCAACCTTTTTTATAACCCGCCTTTTCTAGCAAATGAGTAACCCGACTCCAAGTTTTAACTTTTACTGAGTCTCCCACCTGATTACTCAGCATTTCTTCTATATATTTATATAGTCCGTTAGATAGATAAACTCTCACAGTACTGCTACTGCCACTTTGGTAAACTACCTTGGCAATTTCCGCAGGACTACAACCACAAAGCAGACCTCTGAGAAATTTTTTTTCTACAGGTGTCAGAGCTTTTCCCTTCGCTGATGCTAAATCTACGTATAATTTTTCTAACTCCCAATTATTTCTAGCTTCTATAAAGTCTTCTTCTAGGCGATGAGAATCCCCTGCTGCCATTAGCGTTATTTATGTAATTAAAGTAACTCAGGCAATATATTAACGATTCTTTTATAAAATCAGAATAAATTAACGATGAATTTCTAACGAATTTAATAACAATCGTTAGGTGACTAGGTAGTTGTTGCTTGGTTATCTTTGGCTTAACTGAAATTTAATAAAGATTGTTTGAAACTTTAAGTGAACAAATCCTGTCTATCTGAATAGCTAATACTCTGTTTGCTGGAAAGATTTTAGTTTTACAAAATACTGTGTTTCTAGTAACACAATACAAACAATGTAAAATTGACTTCTTGCAAGCTTTTATTCCTAAATCTGGCAGATAAAGGTGTAAATAATGACTCACTTTCTAACTGAATATTGTACTAAAAAGTTTTGCCAACTTGACGGTTTCGTCGCAAAAATTACTGTAAATCTCACCTGAGTCAGTCCAGATCAATAAATGTGGTATGTATGAGGTGCCGATGATGACTCGAATTCGTGACGTTGTGCAAAAAGCTTTAGCAAGTGGCTATTTAACTGTGGAGGCAGAAAATCAATTACGGCGTCTGTTAACCACTAGGTATGATTTAGAAGATTTGAATGCTTTCATGACTTTGCAAGAAGCCGCTATGAATGGTAATGTCAGGCAGGAATCCCGCGAGCGTTGTGGGATTAAGTAAGCATGGTTTTACCGACGGGGTCGCTCATCCTCATCCTCAGAATCTTCGTCATCAAAAAAGCCCCAATCATCATCATCAGCTTGATTAGTGGTCGGAGGTTGATAGGGGGGGATGATCACTCGGTAATCAGCATCGTAAATTGATTCAGTTTTTCCAACTGCTGTATTTTTCGGCTCGCGATAGTTGTATGAGTAAACAGAACCAGATTGAGAAGAACTTTGAGGTTGTTGTTGACGCTCGTAGGTTTTAGAGTCTGAAAAATCTTGAGTTTGCTGTCTAGTCTGAGATGCTTCCCGTGGCTTTTCATCAAAGTTCCAGTCATTATCTTGAGTATTTGTATTCCAATCATCAAAAGCATCACTGGAACTATTATCTGTTTTACTAGCTGACGGTGGCGAACTAGCGGGGGGAGGACTTGGTTGTGGCCGATAGGTTGTCTTGGTACGCGGTGAGGCTGCTTTAGAGCGAGTTTGGCGTTGTTGTCTGCCAAAATAAGTTGATAATTTAAACAAAGTAGTAATAAATAGAGAAGTCAAAGCACCTGCGGTAGTAGCAAGTAACATCCACATGGCCAGTGGTAATGGTTGAGTCCGCATACCTAAAAATACTAACGATATGACAGGCGACCAATTTTGGGTTAACAACAGTGTTAGTCCCCCCAATATAGCCACCAACAGAATTAAGCGAATTACAGTCATAACAATTTTGTCAGTTGTCAGTTGTTAGGTGTCAGTTGTCAGGTTTTTTAGTATTGGCCATATACTACTGATAACTTAAAGGCAATTAGCTATTAGTTATGCTCACATCTTGCAGCAAAATCTGGCGATAATCATCGACAAGTGATCCTTTGAAAATCTGTTGGTAAAGCTTCAAAACATCAGGTCTGCGATTTTTGATTGCCAAGTGCAAGATGTGAGCATTTCCATCATTACCTTTTTCGGACTACCTGAAAATTCATGATGAATTCTTTGACGGTTCTTCGCGACGACCTTGCCATCGCTGAATCGGAATGCAGTCAATATCGAGTTGATCTAAAACACGAGCAACTACAAAATCAACTAAATCCTCAATGGTTTGAGGTTTGTGATACCAAGCAGGAATTGCAGGGACAACTCGAACTCCAGCTTCTGCTAAAGCAGTTAAGTTACGTAAGTGAATTAGGCTAAAAGGAGTTTCACGAGGCACAATTACCAACTTCCGACCTTCTTTGAGCTGCACATCCGCTGCCCGTTCTAGTAGATCAGAACTCAAGCCAACTGCTAGTTTAGCAACGGTGCTCATGCTGCACGGCATAACAATCATGCCTAAGGTACGAAAGGAACCACTAGCAATCCCAGCGCCAACATCGCTCCAAGGATGACAGCGTAGTTTACCAGAGACGCTGACTTGGGCTTGCTCGCGCCAGAATTGCTCTTGAGCGGCGGTTTCTGCTGGCATTCGGATATCCTGTTCCGATTGCCAAACCATGTAGGTTGATCTGGAGGCAACCAGTTCAATCTGATAATCTGCTTCTAGCAAAAATTTGAGAGCACGAACAGCGTAAATCAGACCAGATGCACCTGATACGCCGAGAATTAAAGGAAGTGTATTATTCGGCACTTTTCTAAAACGTTTATTTACTCATCCTCCTCGTAAGGTTCTAAGTCAGTAGGATCGAGATGGGATGCTAAGTAAATGTCTGACAAATCATCATTCTGGTTGCTGATATCTAAACCTTTAGCTACACCATCGCTACCAACAGTTACTAAATCGATTTGCTGACGGTAGTAATCGACACTTTTTACTTGTACAGAGACGCGATCGCCCAGTCTGTAAGAAGCACGATTTTTCCGCCCAAATAAGGCCTGTTGTCTGGCGCGATATTCATACCAATCGTCTTTGAGAGAACTGACATGTACTAGTCCTTCTACCCGTAACGGTACACCCAGATGACCGCTGGCTTCAACTTCCGCGGCAGGGACTTCAATTTCTACAAAGAAACCGTAGGATTGCACACCAGTAATTACTCCCTGAAAAACTTGACCGATCCGCTGTTTCATCAGTTGGGCTTTTTGCAGCCCGGCTAAATCGGCTTCTGCTTCTTGAACTTCTTTTTCCCGATCGTTAATTTGGATAATTACCCGCGTTAAATCGCTTTGGAGTTCCTGTTGTAATTCCGGAGGTAAGACGTTCCAGTTGATTTCTAAGTGGGAAGAGGAGTGGCGCAAGTTCACACGGTCTTTGACACGAGTGTTACGGCGATCGCGTCCGTGTTCTAGTAACGTGTAATACACTCTCTGCAAAAGCAAATCTGGATACCGTCGCAAGGGCGCACTAAAGTGGAGATATTGCGGTAACGCCAGTCCAAAGTGCGGGGCTTTGGTGGTACTGTAACTCGATGGCTTGAGGGTATCCTGCAACAAGTAAGTCAGCACTTGCTCAGATGCAGATTCTACAAAAGCTCTGGTTAAATGTTGATAATCTAGGGGTTGGATATCTACTTCTGGCTCTAAGGCTAGTTCCACACCAAGATTGATCGCTAATTTCAGCATTTCTTGGACATCTTCAGCATCGGGTGTACCCTGGACTCGCCAGATGGCTGGGACTCCCAAAGCGCTGAAATGGCTTGCTATCAGTTGATTTACCAATAGTACCAACTCTGTCAGCAGAGAATGCACGGGTAAATCATTTACCACCACAGCTCCCAAAATCCCCTCATCGTAGTAGGGGTTTTGACTAGGCGGCAAATTTAACTGCAAACTACCACGAGCCAAACGCACCTGTTTCACAGCTTTGCGTAATCCTTCCAGGTTTTGTAATGTCTGAACAACCTGTTCAGATTGATCTACAGATTGACCTGTGAGAATTGCTTGGGCTTGTTGTTTATTTAGGGACGTATCTACATTAATGACGCTAGGTTGAATCTCCCACTCTTCTATCTCTCCCGATTTGGGGTCGATATTAATCAAAAATGAGAGAGTTAAGCGATCGCTACCCGCTACTAAAGAACAGCGATCGGCTACAGTATCTGGCAACATCGGTAGTACTAATTCTCCCAGATACACTGACCTACCACGCTTCAGTGCTTCGCGATCAAGCGCTTCGTCTGGTTGGATATAGTGGGAAACATCGGTAATATGTACTCCCAAACGCCAAAAGCCAGCAGCGGTTTTTTCCAAACTAAAGGCATTTTCTACAACTTTCGGGTCACCGTTCACCCCCGCAATGGTGAAGGTAAATAAACTTCGTAAATCGAGGCGATTTTTCAGGTCTGCTTTCAGTAGTCTTTTTGGTAACTTTGTAGCTGCTTCCTGAACGCTATCAGGGAAATTACGAGCAAGATCGTGCTTGCAGGTGACCAAATCTATATCAGCAGCGGCTTCCGCGTCGCTACCGAGGATTTGCACCACCCGACCCAGTGGGGGATATTGTGCTAGGGGGTAACGTAGCACTTCTACGTGGGCCAGGTGATCGAGCGCCTCTTCTAATTTCATGCCATTTGTTTGCAGTTTGAGTTCAAACAGCAGGCGATCGTCTAGAGGAACCGCACGAAAGCCACTTTCTACTTGCTTAATCCGTGCCAGTAAAGTGTGATTGGAGCGTTCGAGAATCAGCTTAACTTCGCCTTCAGGAGAACGGCGGCGACTACCTTCTTTGAGAACTCTTACCAATACGCGATCGCCATTCCAAGCATTACTGAGATGGCTTTCACGGATGTAAATATCCTCAGCACCTTCCACATCTTGAATTGCGAAGCAAAAGCCTTTACTAGAACAACGGAGTTTTGCTTCGATCAATCCTTCTTCTACAACCCGGCGATACTTGCCGCGTTCCTTCACTAAAATCCCGATTTTCTCTAAAATATCTAGGGCAATGTGAAGTTTTTGTAAACTAATGTCATCCTCGCAGCCAAGTTTCTTTTCCAAAACTTTACGAGCTACCAATTTATCATCGGTGAAATTGGCAAGGAGTGTAGCGATTGAAAATTCCATGCAGTGAACCGACCTTTGGTCAAAACATCATTTTTCTTTTAATCTGGTTGTTTCCTGTATACCCTCATGGACTACAGACACTAGCTAGAAACTAAATACCCGCAAGCAGGGATTCTGAAGTTCCAAGGGATGTTGCCGACCCACCCTGCGAAAATCCGCAGAAGTGTCTACATTCTCACTGCACGACAATCTCAGAGTTCATCTGCATTTGAGTTCCTTCATCCAGTCCAACTGACAAAGCACGCCTGATAAGATTTTGCCCCACGAGGTAATTACGCGACCGATTTTTGAGAGGCTTGGTTGGTAGAACTATCCATGCTACCCAAAAATGTTATACAGGGGAACAGGTGTTTAATTGTCTAGACTCAAGGTACTTTTACGCCATTAGACTCTGATTTTTAACTAGGAGAAACTGCCGATAAACCTAACTTTCCCATATGTAGAATCGGTAACAATTAGGTAAGCAGCTTAACAGGCAGTGAGGGCGAACCTTATCTTCATTATTGTAGATTTAGAGCGCACTTCCAGAAAATAGTTCTGCATATCGAATTGGGTAATTAGTATAGCATTGAAGGCGATCCTACTCAGATTTAGCTCTCAGTAGCCAAAAATGTTTTTGCAAAAGAGCTACTGCTACAATCGGGACACAGGAGTGAGGTAAGAACAGTACTTTGATCCATGAGAGCATGGCAAAGTAAATCATCATCTAGCCAAAGTGTCAACTCAAGCCAAGCTGCTTGAGAAATTTAGGCTGGAGAGGATGTCCAATCCTAGTAATCAACCAAAGTAACTTTGTCTCGTGCGTAGTAAGCACACTTTGTGCTTAAGAGAGCGTTTAAGCACTCACTACATACTCGCAAAATTTGTTTGGCAAAATACTAGTACATCACGCTAAAAATCAACATATCATCTGAAAAAGTCTTAAGAGCTACACAATACAATTCTTTTGACTTTTGACTTACTCGGCAGCGGTACTAGCTTGTATATATAGGTAGTATCAACCCCCTTATTCAACAGACTTAAAATTGGTGGCAGTATTATGTTGGCTCAATTCCAGAGCTTGTATCCCAAAGGTAGTCTTATTTCTGAGTTAGTGCAAATTTTTCAAGGAAAATATATTGTCCGTGCTAGCGTGCAAATTGAAGGTGTTACCCGCGCCACCGGTTTAGCAGCAGCAGAAACAGTAGAAGCAGCAGAAGACCAAGCACGAAATAGGGCGCTGATGGTTTTGGGAATAGCAAACGTGCCTCAGCAAACAGTAGCGTTTTCCCCACAACTCACACCACAAATGCAGGCTAACCCTTCCTTAAGCAAAACTCGTGGGTCGAATGAGTCTGCCTATACTTCTGCAAAAGAGACAGACTTTGTTAGCAGTGATTGGTCAGTAGCAAGTAGTAAGGAAGTATTGATACCGCCTTCCAGTGGACAGCACAGCCCACCAAATTCTGTTACCACTGACAAGGAAAAATTACCTACAGACAGCCACAGCACAAGTAAAAGTGATATCTACAGCCAAGACTTAGATGAGCATTTTCCTATAACTACAGAGCTAGAAGCTCAATTTGATACCCCAATCGAAAATTTAGAAATTACATCTCGTAACCAACCTGAAAGTCAACCCTTATTAGGGATTACGGCTAGTAATGTCACCCCGTTTACACCGCGCAGTTATAGTTCCTCAGAAGATGTAGGTACGCCAACAGCGACGGGGAAGAAAAAGAAGAAAAGCGAACCCGTGGATTTATCTGATGTAATTGCCAAAACTGATGTTGAACTTCAGCGCTTAGGTTGGACACCAGAACAGGGGCGGGAGCATTTAATTAAAACTTACGGTAAACGAGGGCGGACTTTGCTTACAGAAGATGAATTACATGGATTTCTCAAATATTTGGAATCTCAACCGACACCAAAAGACCCGTTAATGGGATTTTAATCGGTTTGTCTATTTGTCATTTGTCATTTGTCATTTGTCATTTGTTATTAACAAAGACCCCCCTTAACTTTTCCTCGTTGTTAGTGAAGAGGGTTGAAGGGGGGTCAATGGCATAGATGAAGGTCTATAACCACCAGTCAATTACAACGAATGACCAATGACAGTGACCAATAACTTATAACTAAACAACAGCCATTGGTCGGCTACCTGCGGAATGACGGTCAATCACTTGGTCGATTAAGCCATAGTCTCTAGCTTCTTCTGGCGACATGAAAAAGTCGCGTTCAGTATCTTCCGCAATGCGCTCAAGGGGCTGACCCGTATGTTCGGCTAAATAGTCATTTAACCGCTTTTTGTGGTACAAAATTTCCCGCGCCTGAATTTCAATATCAGTTGCTTGTCCTTGAGCACCACCTAGAGGTTGATGAATCATAATCCGGGAATGGGGTAAACTCATTCGCTTACCCTTAGTACCTGCACTGAGTAAGAAAGCACCCATGCTGGCAGCTAATCCGGTACAAATGGTACAGACATCAGGGCGAATATGCTTCATAGTGTCAAAAATGCCCATACCAGCCGTCACCGAACCGCCTGGAGAATTGATGTACAAATAAATATCTTTCTCCGAATCTTCAGCATCTAAAAACAGTAGTTGGGCAACAATCAAGTTCGCTATGGAATTATCAACCTGTTGTCCTAAAAAGATGATCCGCTCACGCAACAGCCGTGAGTAAATATCAAAGGCGCGTTCGCCGCGACCCGATTGTTCAATGACTATAGGAATCATGCAGCCTGCTTGTAGCTATTTAAATCCATTTTATCGAGGACAACGGCTAATTGCTGTCTCTCACTACAGTAGAGCTTATTTTTTCTTTGTTTGACAAAGAAGATTAATTTCAACGGGCACTTTTTATCCGTAGGTTGGGTCTTAGCAAGTATCACCCAATCATCAGTAGTCACTAACCCTCTAATTTTAGGGTCTGCTGCACAATATTTGTAGCTTAGTGACCAAAGTAACCAACACATCCACATTAATAGTGGAAACTTGTCAAGTATTGGTAACTTTTTAAACATTTTTTCAATATTACTATGAGTAATTATCCGGAATGTCTATCAAAATCCGGTAATTCAATAGTAAAGGGTGTAGTTAAACAAACCAATTCTATCGAGAAATGCTGTCCACCAACAGGGAGACCTGCCATGCTGGAAAAACTTGTGCAAGCCGCCATCATCACCTTTTTACTTCACCTCATAGCAGGACTCAGCCCAAATACTAGAGTTCAGACAAAAGTAGCCATGCCTTTGCCGGAAACACCAGCCGCAATTGTCGGCTCGTTGTTTTCTTCTTTGCGGTAATAAGATTTTGTGAACTACCACCCACTGGTTCTGCATTCTCTACACTTTGGCCTCTTGACCTTAGTCATACCAATTCAAATAATGTTTGCGACACATCAATATATTCTAGAGGTCACGGCAGTGCCGTGCCCCTACAATCTGTCGCATTCTTTTTTCAAATTGGTATCACTACATATTGCTGCCAGAAACTCTATTGCCCCTTTAACTCATCATGCTCATGCTTGATATTGCTAAAGGGGCAACTCGGTTTTATATCAATACGGTTCAGTCATAGCAAAATTAGGACTTACGCAAAAGTCATGGAATTACGTCATTACGAGCGAAGCGACGTAATCGCCCCAAACTCTGCGATTGCTTTCCTACACTACGTTCCGGTCGCAATGACAAATTTTGCTTGCGTAAGTCCTGAAAATTTCAGAGGATGCTTTATGCAGTCCGGTAGTGAGTGCATTGAACTCTTGCTGCATCTGTAATGTTAGGGATCTTAAAAAGAGAACTTAGTGCTGCAAAAAATAAATTATCCAAATTTCTGAACTCAACACGACTTTTCCTCCCTCCTGCTCCCTTGCAAAAAGAGCGATGGGATATTTTTTTATTTGGAAGTTCCTTAATGCGTTGAAGTTCAAAAATTGTACGTACTTCTAACCCCTCAACAATCAGCTTTTGAACCCAGTGATTAAATATCCAGCGACCGAGTGCATCTAAGGGTAAGATAGCGATCGCCACAAGATCAGCAATGTAGTTGTTAGTACTTAGCCCTATAATGCGGAAAATCTCAATAAACAAGGCAATCGAGTTTTTGTAGCTAAATGTTGACTTCTTCGCTAACGCTTTTGAACGATAGACTGAGCAAAGAAGGCAACTCACTCCCATCCGCTCATGACTAATCGTCTTATTGAAGCTAAGAGTCTCTACCTCCGCAAACACGCACTAAACCCTATTGATTGGTGGCCTTGGTCTGAAGAAGCTCTCGCAACTGCAAGAGCAAAAAATCGACCGATCTTTCTCTCTATTGGGTACTCTAGTTGTCACTGGTGTACTGTCATGGAAGGTGAGGCTTTTTCTGACCTCGCTATTGCTGAGTATATGAATGCCAATTTCCTCCCCATCAAAGTAGATAGGGAAGAAAGACCTGATATTGATAGCATCTATATGCAAGCTTTGCAAATGATGAGCGGTCAGGGAGGTTGGCCATTAAATGTGTTTCTTTCTCCAGAAGATTTAGTACCGTTCTACGCTGGTACTTATTTTCCTTTAGAGCCGCGCTACGGTCGTCCTGGGTTTTTGCAAGTGCTGCAAGCGATTCGTCGTTACTACGATTCAGAAAAAGATGATTTACAGCAACGCAAAGCTGCAATGGTCGAAGCATTACTCACCTCGGCTGTGTTACAAGATGGTCAGGCGGGGGATGTTGCAGAAAATGAATTACTCCGCCAAGGCTGGAAAACTAGCACAGCGATACTTGCTCATAATGAAACTAGTAATAGCTTCCCGATGATTCCCTATGGGGAATTAGTATTGCGCTTAAATCGATTGAATATTGCCTCTGAGTATGATGGCGTACAAATTGTTACCCAGAGAGGTCTAGATTTAGCCTTGGGTGGAATTTACGATCATGTCGGTGGTGGCTTTCACCGCTATACTGTTGACCCTACTTGGACAGTACCCCATTTTGAAAAGATGCTCTACGACAACGGTCAGATTGTCGAGTATCTAGCAAATTTGTGGAGTGCAGGAGTACAAGAACCAGCATTTGAACGAGCGATCGCTAAAACTGTAGAATGGCTCAAAAGAGAAATGACTGCGCCTGAAGGTTATTTCTACGCAGCTCAAGATGCTGATAGTTTCACCAACTCTACAGCAGCAGAATCAGAGGAAGGCGCATTTTACGTTTGGAGATACAGCGAATTAGAACAACTGCTCACCACTGAAGAACTTACCGAATTACAACAGCAATTTACTGTCAGTCCTCATGGCAACTTTGAAGGGCAAAATGTGTTGCAAAGGCGACATCTTGGGCAACTAAGCGACAAGCTAGAAATCGCTTTAGAAAAGTTATTTATTGCTAGGTACGGTGTAAATGCTGAATCGCTAGATACTTTCCCACCCGCACGCGATAACCAAGAAGCTAAAACCACCAACTGGCCAGGACGCATTCCCTCGGTGACAGATACCAAGATGATTGTGGCTTGGAATAGCTTAATGATTTCTGGTTTAGCAAGAGCGGCGGCGGTATTTCAACAACCATCGTACTTGGAAATAGCAGCAAAGGCGGCAAACTTTATTTTGGTGCATCAGTTTGTCGATGGGCGTTTTCATCGACTCAATTATGACAAGCAACCCCACGTTTTAGCTCAATCTGAAGATTACGCCTTTTTTATTAAAGCTTTGTTGGATTTACACCAAGCTTCTTTGGGGATGGGAAATGTCTCTTCCCCTGCTTTCTGGTTAGAAAAAGCGATCGCACTGCAAGATGAATTCAACGAATTTCTTTGGAGTGTAGAATTAGGTGGCTACTACAACGCCTCATTTGATGCTAGTCAAGATTTAATTGTCCGCGAACGCAGCTATGCAGATAATGCTACACCATCAGCCAATGGCATTGCGATCGCTAATCTTGTCCGGCTCACTTTACTCAGCGATAATCTGCATTATCTAAATTTAGCCGAACAAGGTTTGAAAGCATTTAAGAGTGTTATGGGTCGTGCGCCTCAAGCTTGTCCCAGTTTATTTACGGCTTTAGATTGGTATCGAAACTCAACCTTGATTCGCAGCAATCCTGAACAAATCCATTCTCTTACCCCCAAGTATTTGCCTACTGTAGTATTTTCTGCGGTATCAAATTTACCAGAAAATAGCGTTGGCTTAGTATGCCAAGGTTTAAAATGCCTAGCACCAGCAGAAAATATAGAGCATTTGTGGCAGCAAGTGCAGCAGAGTCAAAGTAGGGGATAAGGCAGATGAGGGAGATGAGGAGGACATAGAGAAGCGGGGACGCGGGAAAATGAACAATGACCAATGACTATTGACTATTGACCAATGAATAAACAACCTGTACTGAAAAACATTAGTCCCTTAATTCCGGCTGGTAGCGATCTGGAAAAATCCATTGCTTTTTATGAACAAAAGCTTGGCTTTAAAACAGTACATAAAGAAGGCAATCCAGTCAAGATGGCAATTGTCAAACGCGACTTTGCAGAAATTTTTCTGCTGGAGAATGACGATAGACATCTTGCAGAAGGGACATCCTTTCGCATCCAAGTTGATAATATTGAGCAACTGTATGAAGAATTCCAAGCAAAAGGCGGAGAAATTATTCATCCAAATGACCAGTTACAAACAAAACCTTGGGGAATGAAAGAGTTTGCGATTACTGATATAGCTGGCGTATGCATTACATTTTGTGAGCCGGTAAATTTATGATTACCAGCAGCGAATTAACTGCTATTGTGCTAGCAGGTGGACAAAGTTCGCGCATGGGTGAAGATAAAGCCCTGATCCAAATTCAAGGAATACCTTTGCTACAGAGTGTTTGTAGCATTGCGATAGCTTGTGCTGACACCGTTTATGTAGTCACTCCCTGGCCGGAACGTTATCAACACTTGCTTCTACCTGGTTGCCAATTTATCCCAGAAATCCCCTCATCCCCCTCATCCCTCCCATCCCACGGACCACTGGTAGGATTTGCTCAAGGAATGGCACAGGTACAAACAGATTGGGTACTTTTGCTGGCTTGCGATTTGCCCAGGTTAAGAGTTGAGATGTTGCAAGAATGGATAATTAGACTTGATAGCGTAGGGGATGATGCGATCGCAGCTTTGGCTCATCATGCTAAAGGATGGGAACCTCTATGTGGTTTTTATCACCGTCGCTGTTTACCAGAACTCCTAAATTTTATCAATCAAGGCGGGCGATCGTTTCAAAAGTGGTTAAAACAACATCCTGTGCAAGTTTTACCAGTGCTAGAACCAGAAATGCTCTTTAACTGTAATACACCAGAAGATTTGGCTGGTAATTAATAAACTTCACGCAGAAGTTAGAGAAAGGGTAAGGACTGAAAGCAAGTTAATTTTTTTACATTTAATTTTTCCTTAACCCTGGCAAAAGCTGTTTACCTTTAAAAGGTTAGATTTTCTGTATTAAAAATAGCAATTATCCTCAGCGTCAAAGTTAAAGATTAAAAATTTTGGAATTATTAATGAAGGTAAAAAAATTTACTAAAAACTCTTGAAAACCTTAAAATATTTGTTTTTGGATAGCAATAATCTATGGAACTAATAAACTATATTAAAAATAGGATTTCTCACTAAACCTTGTATAGATGCTAGCGAGTAACGCAGTCATGTCTTCCAGAAAGATTTTGACTTGTGTCTGTACTCGCTTTTTCTTTAGATAGTTTTGTATAATAATTTACAAAAAAAATATCAGATACTTTTTAAGTCTTTAACACCAATTCACTAAACTTAGACTATTTATAATTTGCTAAATTTGATTAATATAATACTGAGTTTGCTATTTATTACATAGATAATCACTAAGGATTTTATAATGTATCATCGTTTGATATTATCTGCATTAGCACTTTTATTAAGTATGTTTTTAGCTGCTTGTAACACTGCAACCATTCAGCAGCCATTAACAAAAATACCTACTAACACTAGCTCTCAAGAATTACCAAAACAATCTGCTAAGAGAGTTGTAGCTCTCTCTTCGCTTTCTGGTGATATTATTTATCAACTTGATAAAACAAAGCTAGTAGGTATTACTGGCAGCAAATTGTTTAAAGATGACTCAAGATTAACCAATATTCCTCGTGTGAGTGAGGGACAAAGTCCACCTAATTTAGAAAAAATTATCGCCCTGCAACCAGATTTAGTTATTGGTGCGGAAGGGTTTTCTAATCAACCAATTCAAAAATTGCAAGAGCTAGGTATTCCGACTTTGCTCACGCAGGTTAATAGTTGGGAATCGCTAGAGAAATTGACTCAAAAACTTGCTGAGTTAATTAATGCCGATCCTCAGCCTTTATTAAACAGCTACAAAAGTTTCTTGGCAAATAAACCGACTCATAGCCCTTCCACTTTAGTACTGGTTAGTCGCCAACCGATTTTGGCACCAAATAAAAATAGTTGGGCTGGGGATTTACTGACGAAGTTCCAAGCAAAAAACCTTGTAGCAGAATTACAAGGAAAAAGCCCTATCAATGGGTATGTGACGCTTTCAGCAGAGAAAGTTCTAGAAGCAAATCCAGATGTTTTAATAGTAGTTAATAATGCCGATCCGCAACTTCTAGAGTCTCTGAAAAAACAAAGTTTTTGGCAGCAACTCAAAGCCACTAAAAATAATCATGTCTATACTTTTGACTATTACGGACTTGTGAATCCAGGTAGTATAGATACAATTAAAAAAACTTGTCAGCAACTAGCACAAGCATTATCTGCGCAATAACGAAATTTAGCTTTCAACTTAACGCTCTTCCGTCACTTTGGGCAGAGAAAATAAATGTAGGTTGGGGAGCCACTCACGTGGGCGGGTTTCCCGACTTGAGTGAAGTGGCGTTTGAACGCAGTGAAACCCAACTAGATCAAGGTTTAAGGATGTTGGGTTTCGTTCCTCAACCCAACCTACGCCTAAATTTATAAAAGTCCGGCATAATAAGGGTGGTAGATTTTTATCTCACGAGAGTGATTAAAGAGCGTTAAGTAGGTCGGCGTGAATATTTATCGTTGGGATGAGGCAGGAGGCAGGAGGAAAGAGGGTTTAAGCCTATTTGATTTTTCTTAACATAGTTTTGTTTTTCCACACCGTTCTACTTAGTATGTTTAATCAAATTAAATTGTAGGGTGTATTATGCCGCATTCTTATCACCATCAGCAATCAAAGGTGCGTTATGCTAAAGCGATAACACACCCTAATTCTAATTTTTTATTTTGAATTTTGAACTGCTTATCTTATATTTTTAATCTTTTACTGGAGCAATTGGTTTATGTGCAGATTTGATAGTTTTTGCATTTTGAGGAGAACTACCAGTTATACTGCGCAAATAAGTACCTCCGACGGTAAGCAAAAATGTTAGGTAACCTACTGCTTGTACAAGGTAGAGATTTTCTCTATAGCCAAACAAAGTTTTGAGAATGATACCCGGGAACTGTTCATCAGGTAAGATTTTAGAAGTATTCCAAACCATTGGGCCCAAAATACAAGAGTGAACTTTAGTAAAGCGCTCGTAATAGAAACAATAGCTTTCTGTAGCACGACTACTAAGGGCGAGATTAGCTACAGATTCGTCAAAATGTTTCAACGCAGAAACTACCAAACCAGCAACTATCAAAACTAATAAAATGCCCATTACTTGAAAAAATTGGCGAATATTAATTTTGACACCCCATTTAAATAACAGTACTCCAATGGCAACTGCTGTCATTAAACCAGCAATAGCGCCCAAAGCGGGCATAAATCCTTGTTGAAAATTAGCAGCAATAAATAGAACAGTTTCAAAACCTTCACGAACAACTGCAACTAAAATTAAGGTAAAAACGCCCCAACCTGCATTTGAATTTTGTGTTAGCGCTTCCGTTACAGCTCCCTCAACATTAGCTTTCATGAATCTGGCTTGTTTAGTCATCCAGATCAACATCCAGCTGAGCATGATAATTGCTAATACGCTGAATATACCTTCCAACATCGGCTCAACTACAGAGGTGTATTGAGGATTAATTGCACCTAATGCTTGAATTACCCAGCTAAAAAGTACGCCTATCAGCGCACTGACGACAATACCAACACCAACACCAGCATATACCCAAGAGTTAAGTCGAGATTGTTTGCCTTTTTTCAGTAACGCCAGCACAATTCCAACAACAAGGGCTGCTTCTACTCCTTCTCGGAGTGTAATTACAAAAGTAGGTAAGGCAGTACTAAAATTCATCTTTTGTCCTTTGTTCTTCTCTTACAAAGTTGAGGCAGTCCGGTGGCGGGGTTCCTCCGCTTAAAGGAACTGCCGTCTGTTCGCCGGAAGCCGGCGCTCAAAGCCAGTACTCTCCGAGAAGCCGCCCGGAGGGCGTCTACGTTCAAGTCGGGAAACCCTTTCGGCAGTTCCTCCTGGGGGAACCCCCAAGATCGGACTGCCTCACCACACGACTGGCTCGACTTTGCGATTTGTCATTAGTCATTAGTCATCACTTATTAGCTAATGACTAATGACTATTAACTATTAACTAAAATCGCGTAACATTTTTTTCAGTTCAAGATTATGCATCTCTTCTTGACCAATCATGCCACGAGCGAACTCTTCTAGATAAATGCTGGCATTGGTGACAGTTTCTAGGAGAGTTTTATACAAATCTAGCGCCTTCTTTTCATGGGATAAACTTTCTGCCAAGATATCCTTAACTGAGTGTTGATAAGTTTCTTCCATTTGAGCAATTTTCAGGGAAGGATGCCCATCCAAACCAGTGAGAATTTCTCCTACTTGTTGCGCATGAAGGAGAGATTCACTGGCTTGTGCTTTAAAAAAAGCCACAATTGGTATACGGTTAGGACCAGTCACCATCAGGGAATAATGTGTATAGCGCACTACTCCAGCTAATTCAAATTCCATGATGGCGTTTAGTAGGTCAATGGTCTTTTTGTGGTCAAGCTCTTGCATCAGTTGTTAAGTTAAACAAAGGTTACGAATGTAGAGTCATGAGTAAGAAGTTAGGAGTGATACTCTTTTGAAGTGTTAAAAGTTGAGATGGTCTTCACTCTTAGCTCCTAACTATTTCCTCACTATTTAATCATTTTAAACTCCTCTCTCTACATCTTTAATGCAGGCAAATTGCTATTGCTGTGCTTGGGTGCTGGCTTTGTCAATTACTTGTTGAGAGTTTTGTTCAATGGTTTTCACTAGCTTGGTGACATCTTCAGGGGTTTTAACTGGCTTGGCTGGTGGGATAGCGGCGGGCCAAACTTTCAACAGGTCAGCAAAACTCGCTTCAATTGCTTTGTTTGCATCCGGGCTTGTTTGTGCTACTTGGCTAGAAATACTTTTATACAAATCATTCGCGTAGATGACAAAGCCACGAGAGTCTTGATATTCAATGGCAGCAGCTATTTTACCATTGGCGATCGCAGCTCCATATTCTGAATTTGCGGCATCTAACAATTCGTTAATTACCTGGAGCACAAATTCCGGTTTCGAGCGTTGAGATTCTGGTAAAGTGGCGATCGCTCCATCAACAGCTTGCACTGAAGAAGTAAAATTAGTTTTGACTTTGGCATTCTTGGGATTGGATTTAACTAAATCTTGCAAACTTACCAAAGTTGTTTTAAATTCTTTAACCTTGCGCTCATTCAATTGATCTTCTACATCAACATAAATCTCCTCAACTGGATGTCCAATATGAGGTTCAGCCTGTTTTGGTTGATTTTGATCCAAAAGTTCTTGAGCTACTAAAAGATGCCCTTTCATTAAGCCCAACTTGGTCATGTAATCAACATCTTTTGCCTCTCCTGTAAGTACTACTTCCTGAACGCTAACTAAGTCTTTGATTTGGTCAAATTGCTCTTGAGTAATTACCTTTTTACTCACTAAATCTTCTGGAGCAGCGTAGGGACGGCTAGCTTGAATTTTATTTGATAATGCTGGCACACCCAGCTTGGCTTCAAACTTATCTAACTCCGACAAAATCGCAGTATTAATATTAATTTTTGCTTTGCTACCGTGGCTATTGTGACTTGCTGCTTCAGTAACTTGAGCAGGAGAGTTAGCAGCCGAAGGTAAAGGTGAATTATTTGCAGTAGGCGTACCATCACTACAAGAACTTAGAGAAACTATGGCACAAGCAGTAATAGCCAAGCAGATATAGCGTAATTTGATCATTTTTGTTCCTAGAGAGTTTGCAAGCAGATAATTTCAAAGAATTCCAACTATTACTAGCAGGTAAAATTGATAGGATTTTTTAGTAGTTACTATTTTCATTTATCACAAATGATATTTCCTATCAACTAAGTCATAAAAATTTGATAGTAATTTAATAGTTTTTACAACTTTTTCGAGTTGGTACATATCAAAATTTAGACAAATTAATTTTTATTCCCAGGTTAAAGCCTGGGAATGCTAACATTAAAAAACAAGAAAAATTAATTAGGCTCCATATCAGCTATCTGTATTGATACTGTATGGGGTCTTTACTTTACAGAATCATTGCTGATTTTGCCGTCTATCTGTAAAGATTTCACATGAAAACCTTGAAACTTAGGCTTTTGACTAACACGAATCATTGCTGTTGGGTAGCTGGCAGCTAATAAAGTAAAAACCCCTACCAATATCCAGATATATTTATGCATATCGCGGGAGGAAATTCGACTTGGTTGTTTCTCCATAACTCAAATTTTTCTTGACTTTTGATTAACTCAACGGTAGATAAGGAAATAGAGGATGCCAACTCATAGCAGTGGCAGCAATAATTAAGGTAGACATCCAAAAAAATATTGTTCTGGATGTAATTTTTTTGCTATTCCATAGCACAGAAAGAATAGACCAACTTACAAGCCAGCCCAGTAGCAACATCGTTTCTTTGCCAGTATAACTGCCAATATTTCCCCATAGTTTACTAGGGTTATGGCTTCCCGGTATCCAACTACCTAGTCCCCAAACTATATTTTCGATATCTTTAGATGTATCTGATAAATGGTGGGTAACCATCATCGCAAAACATCCAATGCCAACACTGAGCAATGCTGCTGCTGCGGGGCCAGAAACAGTTGGAGGATTATTTGAACCTGCGGCTAAAATTCTGGGAAAACCTTTCAATTTTTCCCAAATTCGGGTGTATAAAGGTGGAAATTTTAATTTCTCACTACGATATATTTGTCTACTCATTTAATCATCCGCAATGTGAATTTTTTGTCATCCAAGTTTTTGTATTTACATATTACAAAGCATGGATTTTGGCAACACCAATTCCTGTGACTAACCCACCCATAGCAAAAAACATCATCGCCATCAAAGCCACACAAGTAGCTGTTAGAATCGAGCGATTTTGCTTCTCCAAAATTGAGTCACCATACTTCCATAAAATCCAAGTACAAGCTACGCCTAATGGCAAGGTAAACAATACGCTAAATTCGTGATATTCCATAAGTACGTATTGAGCCAAAGGCGAGTTTTCTTTTAGCCAAGCTCTAGCACCACCAACTTCTGCACCTGCACGGTAGCGCATATATGCTAAGTTGCCAGTGGCAATCCCCAAAAAGGCGATCGCACTTGACCAAAATGTTAAAGTACGCATCTGAGGCAAAATTTGACCGACTCCCCGCAATAAGGGAAAGGCTAAATGCCCGGTATATACAGTAACTACTGTGGCAAGTAATGCGCCAAAGCCATGTATTGTTCCTAGCCATCGCTGCCAAGGACTAGGATGCAATAGATTAATGAAGGGTAAAAATAAAAACATTCCCGCTGACAAAATGCTTAATCCATAAACAGCCACCTTTGCGATATCAAACTGTCTGGGAAAAGGGCTGGAAACCGAATCAACCTGTGAATCTACCGCCATAACAAAACTACCAAGCAATTGAAAATTGAAAATTCAGAGTCTCATCACAAATGACAAATGGCCCTTGATCCATAACTCATGAATTCATGACTTCAAATACACCCATGCAACCGTTCTCTGCGATCGCATCTTGATGGGGATGAAACATATACTTACCTGGATAGCGAAAAGCAAATTCCAAGATGTGTCTTTCTGCTACACCCATCGTGATTACATCGGTTTTCTCGCTAGGAGTCAAAGTCATCCCTGTGCGATAGACATTAAAGAAATTGGCATGAAGGTGAAATGTCACTGCCGGATCGTATTCAATGATGTTAAGGACATACAGCCGAATTAACTGATCTTTGTAAATTCGGATGGGATTGTCCATGTAGTGGTGAGGCAGTCCATTGAAAGCGTAATATTCATTGTGGCTATCGTCATTTACGTCATACCCAGCCATCACTAGTACGATCTCATCAGCTGGCGGACGGGGAGTTGGCGGATCGATGATAAACATCCCGTATAGCCCCTTGGCAATGTGACGAGTAACGGGTTCAATGTGGCAGTGATACAAATGAACGCCGTAAGGTTCAGCATCAAATTCATAAATTGTGGCAGTACCGTTACTGACTGGGCGAATACCATCCATGTCTGATGAATGAATCCCATGAAAATGTAAAGAGTGGGAATGTCCTGCATTATTGAGAAATAGTATCCGCACTCGTTCGCCCTGTTTGACCCTGAGTGTCGGCCCTGGTATATGACCGTTTAAATCCCAGATGTTGTAAGAGACAGCACTATTGAGCTGAATTACAGAAGTACCCGCAGTTAACCGAAATTCTCGGATAGTGCGTCCATTTTCTTGCTTTAGCGTCCCATAATCGAAATTTCTTAGCATCTTCATGGGTTGAGCCACGCCTTCAGGTGCTGCAATTTCGAGATCTGGCACTTTGACTATTGACTTACTTTTGGCATTTGCCATGTGCCAAAGTGCTGCCACTCCTGTCACACCAGTACTACATAGACCCAGCTTCAGCAGTTGACGACGGCTCCAAAATGTTTCTTTCCCCAAAGCTAAGTTGTTGGGCATGACATTAAATAACGGTTAGCGCTACAATGAAAAGTTGCAAATTATTTGCAATTACTCTTGTGTATATTAGAGGACTTAGGAATTATTGTCAATAATCCTCAAATATTTTCCAATAGCTAATATGAGACGTTAATCAAGTTAATTCGCTACAGCAAACTAGAAAAACGACCTCAAATTATCTCTTATTTATTGACTTACGTAATTATTTTTACTGATTTGTAAGTCAGATATTTTACTAATAAATCTTCTTATTTTATATAGATTCCTGATACCGATGTTTTTTAGCTGTTGACGCTTCTTTCCTGTAAATATTTTAGTTACGTTACTAAATCAGTAAATTATATTGAATATTCTGCTATCAAGAAAAATTTTATTTGTAAAGTTTAAATTGTGATATTAATCACTTACTAAAGATAAATGTGCAAAGAAAATCAAGCCTAAAGAAGTAATTAGACACTATTGAAGATCACTATTTTGTCTTATGAGAATTGTTGACTATAGTTAGATATTTATTTTTGGCCACCTGCTGAGAAAAATAGATAAATATCAAATGAATCTGTGGCTAAAGATAGATAAATATAAATAATCGTCACTTATAAAAAGCTGAAATACAGTTCATAGCACCCTGTAGCAGTGTAAATCTAGCCAGTTTCTTACTTAATCTAAAAATAAACTTAACAAAAATTTAAATATTAAAAAATAAGTATATTATTTAACGCATATTTTATTGTCAATCTGCCAGAAGAATCACTATAAAATCCCCCAAGGGGGCATTGTAAAAAGAGTTAAATTTCTGCTTTTTATTAATTTAATGCCGCAGTTACATTGAGTAATTTGTGTGAATAAAAACATGACACACGGGGCACATCATGCATATTCCTGATGGATTTGTTTCTGTACCAGTGGCAGGGGCTACGGGTCTAGCGAGTGCGGCTGCACTCGTAATTGCTTTAAGGCGATCGCAAGCAGCTTTTGGAATTCGTCGCGCTCCAGTACTGGGTTTAACTACAGCCTTTATTTTTGCTGCTCAGATGATTAATTTTCCAGTGGCCGGGGGCACCAGTGGACACTTATTAGGAGGAACCTTAGCAGCAGTTATTTTAGGTAGCCCTTGGGCAGGAACATTGTGCATCGCTACAGTATTAATTATTCAAGCTGTGCTATTTGCCGATGGTGGAATCACAGCTTTAGGAGCAAATATTTTCAACATGGCAGTTATTGGTGTTTGGGTAGGCTGGGGCTTAACACATACATTGCAAAGGTTATTTGGTGGATCGAGAGGGCGCTTACCCCTAGCGGCTGGTATTGCCGCAGGTGTGAGTGTAGTAGTAGCAGCAGTAGCTTGTGCCATTGAGTTAGCGCTTTCAAGAACAGCGCCAGCAGGCATAGTTTTACCAGCAATGACTGGTACTCATATCCTGATTGGTATTGGTGAAGGACTAATTACTGGAGGCGTGTTGACGTACCTCGCTAGAGAAAGACCTGATTTATTACCAGGGGAACAACACCAATTTCGTGGTTGGTTAGTACCTATTGTCAGCATTGTTTTAGTGGCTGGGGTACTCTCACTGTTTGCCTCAGCTTGGCCTGATGGCTTAGAAAGAGTTGCCGAAAACTTAGGGTTTATCCACTTAGCCGACAAAGTGCGAGTGATTGTCCCAACGCCCTTAGCTGATTACAGTATTCCGGGTTTAGGAACAATTGGCACCAGTATCGCTGGGCTTGTAGGAGCTGCGGTTTGCTTTGCTGTCGCTTTTGGGATAGCCAAGGTGGTGAAACCGAATAATGCTTAAAATTTCCTTACCTTTACGCTTGCAACTTTCCCTAGTGATTGTCATCGGGGCAGCTTTGTTAAAGCATCATGCTTGGTATAACTTGGGTACATACGGAGCGATCGCAATTTTGTGGGCTTGGGTGTTACGTGTACGCCTTCCCCAGCTAGGAAAATTACTCGGCACTGAATTAATCTTTCTATCTTTGCTGGCTTTGCCCTTGGGATGGGAGCGCGCTAGTTTTTTGCTAGTTCGTTCTCTCATCTGCCTGATCGTTATGAATAGTTTTTTGTTAACCTTACCAGCTCATAGCTTCGGCATCGCACTCAAAAGCTTAACCCTACCATTACCGTTAAAAGAAAATTTGCTCTTAGCTGGACAATACTTGGAAATTTTGCTGTCAGAAGTCAAAAGAATGCAGCGTAGCGCTCAATTACGAGGTTTAAATGGTTCGGCTGGCTGGCTGCGCTACGCCAGTGCTGCCATGATTGGAGCCTTGTATCTCCGTAGCCTCGATAGGGCAGAGCGCGTTTACACCGCGATGGTAACTCGTGGTTACAACGGGCAGTTACCCATAGACTCGACATTAAGACTAAAAGAGCGTTTTGTGCTGTTAGCAGCTTGTGCGATCGTTGCTTGTTTAACCATCAGTTCCTACCAGTTAACCGTTAACAGTTAACACTTAGTAGAAGTGCAGTTGTAAATTTTGAGTTGTGAATCTTGGAATCTTTAACTTCTAATCCCAAATCTTCAACCCGTAACCCCCAGGCTGCTGTAGTAGAGGTGCAAAATCTGGTATATGCTTATGCCAACTCCGAAGCAGTATTAAAAGACATTTCTTTTAAATTGAATCCAGGCGATCGCGTGGCGTTGATGGGTGCAACTGGTTCTGGCAAAAGCACCTTACTAGAAAATCTCATTGGCTTAAAACAACCACAAAGCGGGAAAATTTGGATTAATAACATTCCCGTAGAACACAAAACACTATCTCAAGTACGTCGTCAAATTGGTTTTAGCTTCCAAGATGCCAACGATCAGTTATTTATGCCGACTATCTTAGAAGATGTGACCTTTGGGCCCCGCAATTATGGTGTACCACCAGCCATAGCAATTGATCGAGCACGCCAGTTATTAGCTGATTTTGGGCTTGAAGCCTATGCCAACCGTTCTGCTCATCAACTCTCTGGAGGACAAAGACGCTTGGCTGCTTTAGCAGCAATCTTAGCCTTAGAGCCTACTATTTTGATTTTAGATGAGCCAACTAACGGTCTAGATCCTGCATGGCGGCGTCACTTGGCGCAGGTGTTATTAAATTTGCCAGTGCAAGTGATGTTAATTGCCTCCCATGACCTCAATTGGTTGGGTAAAGTGACTCAACGTGCTTTAGTGCTGGCTGGTGGCCGCATTCCCATAGATAAAGACATTCAACCACTTTTACAAGATGGCAATACTTTAGATGAGTTGGGTTTGCCAGTAGATTGGTAATCCGCAATCATAATGCGGGATACTTCATCCCGCTTCTTGTTACTGTTTGGTAGATTGCTGGCAAAACTGCAAAACATGAATTGTTAACTGCTGTTCCACACCCATGATCTACTTCAAGATAGAAGCAGTAATTTGATTGATGTATCCAATTAGTTTAATTCATCACAAAATTACTGAATTATTGGATACTATGGTTGGGATTTTACTGCTGGTGGGTCTTCATGTTTGTTTTGCGTAAATATAACGTTATTGTTCCTGTTAGCCTGAGTATCGCTTTGCTGATGAGTGGTTGCAATCAGAATAAAGTTACCCAGTGTCAGCGATTGATTCAGGCGGTGAATGAAGGAAATTCTCTAATTGATAAAAATAAAGGGCAGCAGGTGATCACAAGCTTGCAACTGTCCAAGGATTTAGAAGCTGTTACCAAATCTATAGAGGATCTGAACTTACAAGATCCCAAGTTAAAACAATACCAAAGTCGTTTTGCGAAGGTATTCAGGAATCTTAGTCAAGCGATCGCTAAAGCAGCTAAAGCTCTTAGCGCAGCTAAGACAGCCGAAGCCTCGGAATCTGGTAGGGAAAAACTGCAAAAAGCTAGAACAGAAATCGACACAGCACTGACAGCAGTCAGCAAAACTGCTGGTAAAGATTCCGATAAGTTAGTGGGTGAACTTAATAAATACTGTAGCCAACCTGAGTAAATGAAAGCTACTGAACTTTTAAATTAATAGGAGCAATTAGCAGATGAAATCCAGTTATATTTAATGATATTTGGTGAAATGACTAGGTTTACGACTTTTAAAGTTAATCTACGAGTTGCAAAACTTGATTCCCGAGTCGCAAACTTGCTCTGCTTTGGATAAAGCTGTTCTTGTTAAATGAAATTAGGACAAACTTAACTGTTCAGCTTTTCCAGTAGTGTTACCAAATGCTGCAAATTACTCAAGTTGCATTCAGGCGGAGGTTGATCAGCGCGATCACTCTGCCGATTATTTTGTTATTGCTATTGTCAGGAGCCTCGATCTGGCAAATTACCCGCCTGCTTTCAGCTATGCAGTGGGTTGATCATACCGATCGAGTGATTGCTCGGGCAAATCATTTGCAAAAATTGCTGCTGGATATAGAAACTGGAGTCCGGGGTTATCAGATCGCAGGTACTCCAGAGTTTTTGGAACCCTACCAGCAAGCTAGCTCTCAGATTAATACTGCTTTTGATCAATTGGGTGACTTAGTTACCGATAATCCTGGACAGGGTAAACGCTTAACTCAGATCAAATCAGAGCAAACAGTATGGAAAAGCTCCATTACCCAAGCGATCGCTCGTAAACAACGCGGTGAAGTTGAACTTGTATCAGAGCTGAAGTCTCGCAAACAGAGAATGGATGCAATGCGCCGCCAGATTGCTGATTTTATCGCTACCGAAGAGCAGCTACGCAATCAGCGTGCTCAAACAGCACAAAAGACTACTGAGCGAGTCATCTTCACCAGTGTTAGTTTATCAATCGGAATTGGTAGTTTTCTTAGCTACTTTATCAGGTGGCAGTTGGCAAAAGTTTCCCAGAGTTATGAAAAAGCTCTCTCAACTGCCCAAGAACAAACAGAAATTGCTCAACGTTCGGCTCAAAGACTGGTTGCTTTACATGACATTGATCTGGCAATTTTAGCAGCCGAGTCTATTGAATTGCTAATCCGAACTGCTCTCACAAAAATGCATCAATTAGTACCCTATCAGCAGGCATTTGTTGCCCTGTTCGACTTTGATACAGGAGTTGGTCGGATTATAGCTGGTAACAGTGTCACTGGAGAATTACAAATTCCTGAAGGTACTCAGATGTCACTGACAGACTTTGCAGCTGAGCAAAACTTGCAGCAAGCTATCTATTATATAGAAGACTTGACAACTGCCAATTCCTATCCGCTGATTTTAGCTCAGCTACGCTCAGAGGGAATTCGCTGTTGTCTGTGTATTCCGATGCTGGTTGAAGAAACGCTGCTTGGGGAACTCTATCTAACCACGTCTGAAATCGCCGCCTTTGATACTCAGACTCAGGATATTGCTCGTGAAGTCAGCGCGCAATTGGCGATCGCTATTCAACAATCTCTGCTACGTGAGCAACTCCAACGCTACGCCTCAGAGTTAGAGCAACGTGTTAGCGATCGCACTGCCGATTTGCAAGCAGCAAATCAAGAGTTAAAAGCTTTTACTTATTCCATTTCCCACGATTTACGGGCACCATTACGCACTATGCAAGGTTTTGCCCAAGCATTACTAGAAGACTATGGCAACCAACTTGACTCGGTGGGGCAAGAATACATTGAGTATATTACTGAAGGCGCTGTGCAGATGGATACTTTAATCAATGATTTACTCACATACAGTCGCCTCAGTCGTGTTGACATTCAACTGCAACCTGTGGATTTAACTTCTGTTGTAGAAGAAGCGTTAAAGCAAATTAGCAGCCAAATTCAGGAGCAACAGGCCAAGGTAACAATAATTCCACCGCTGCCAAAAGTAATAGCGCACCGCCCTACCCTAACCCAAGTAGTCACAAATTTACTAAGTAATGCGATTAAGTTTGTCAAGCCAGGAATACAGCCAAAAGTCGAGGTTTATGCACAGGAACAACAGAATTGGATACACTTATGGGTGATAGACAACGGCATTGGCATTGCGCCCGAACATCAGGAGCGCATCTTCAATGTCTTTGAACGACTGCATGGTGTTGAAACTTACCCCGGTACAGGGATTGGTTTAGCCATTGTGCGGAAAAGTATTGAGCGCATGGGTGGCCGAACTGGGGTTGAGTCACAACTAGGTATCGGCAGTCGTTTTTGGATTGCTCTACCAAAAGCTACTTTTCATCCTTATGCCACAAGGAACTCAAGCACTCCGCATTCTAGTAATTGATGATAATCCAGGTGATCGCGCTTTAGTCATTCGACAATTGCGACGAGAATTGACGCAACTTCAAGCACAAGAAATTCGCGATGCCGCAGAATTATCAAATGCGATCGCAATAGATAATTTTGACTTAGCGATCACTGACTATCAACTGCTCTGGAGTAATGGGCTAGAAGTACTACGAACCATTAAGCAGCACTATCCTTCCTGTCCGGTGATTATGTTTACCAATACAGGCAGTGAGGAGATTGCGGTAGAGGCGATGAAATCAGGGTTAGACGACTATGTTCTTAAACAACCCAATCGCTACACGCGTCTAGCAACTACTGTCCGAGTGGTTTTAGAACGGGTAGAAATTCAACGACGAGCTAACCTAGTCGAAATTCGCCTTCAAGGATTACTTAACCAACTGAAGTTGGGTGTTTTTCGTTCCAATTCCTTGGGAGAGTTATTAGAGTACAACAGAGCATTTCTGGAATTATTGGGTGTAAATTCATTGGCGCAAGCTCAGGCAATGCAGCCGTTGAATTTGCAGGAGAATTATGCACAACTCATAAGCCTGTCTCCGCCTCAGCAGCAAGAACTTGAAGTACAGTTACGCCGTGCTGATGGAACGCTGATGTGGGCTTTGTTAACTACAACCTTGAGCGTGATTCAAGGTGAAACCGTAATTGATGGCTTAATCGAAGATATTACTGCTCGCAAACAGGCTGAAATTGAAAAGTCTCAACTCAACGAAATCTTAGAGCAGCGAGTCAGGGAGCGTACCAGACAGTTAGAGGATACAAATCACCAGTTGGCTGAGACGAATCAGAAATTAGCTGTTGCCAATCAAGATTTGGAAGAATTTGCTTACACTATTTCCCACGACTTACAAGAACCATTACGTGCTATCTCTGGGTTCAGTTCCATCTTGCTCAGTAACCAAAGCGAACAATCCCGAGTCAACCGTCAAGACTATTTGCGCCGGATTATTAGCAGTACACAGCAAGCAGACCGACTCATTGAAGATTTACTGGCTTATAGTCGTCTCAGCCGCACTGATATCCCACTACAACCGATTAATTTAGCCTTATTAATTCCAGAAATTCTCAGGCAGTTACAACCAGAAATACAGCAGCGTCAGGCACAAGTGCGGATTGAAGCGCCTTTAGCTGAAGTTATCGGCAACCGCACCATTTTGATACAAGTTCTGACCAACCTTCTAACTAACGCTATCAAGTTTGTCTCACTAGGAATGAAACCCCAGGTACGTGTGTGGAGTGAACAACGAGATAGCTTAATCCGCCTTTGGGTGGAAGACAACGGCATTGGGATTGCACAACAGTATCAACAGCAAGTGTTTCAAGTATTTAATCGCTTACATAGTAATGAAGTTTATCCTGGCACAGGCATCGGTTTAGCTATTGTGCGCAAAGGAGTTGAACGTCTGGGAGGAAACGTTGGTGTGGAATCCCAGCTGCAACAGGGAAGCCAATTTTGGATAGAATTACCAAAAGCTTTAGATTGAAAATGAATCCAGATCCAGACCAGATTCTGCTTGTAGAAGATAATCCTAAAGATGTTTTGCTGATGCAACGAGCGCTGCGTAAGGCCAACATCTTCAATTCGCTTCAAGTGGTAAACGATGGCGATGCCGCAGTGTTGTATCTGTCTGGAAAGGAACCTTATAGCGATCGCATTCTTTATCCTTTACCTGTGCTCATTTTACTTGATCTCAAACTACCGCGTAGGTCAGGGCATGAAGTGTTAATGTGGTTACGACAGCAACCAGTACTCAAGCGCATCCCTGTGGTAGTTCTCACCTCTTCTAAGGAGTATGCCGACATTAATCTTGTTTACGACCTGGGTGTCAATGCTTACATAGTTAAACCTGTTGCCTTCAACGATCTAGTAGAAATAGTTAAAACCCTTAACTTACATTGGATCATTTTTAATGAAAAGCCACAAGTCGGAACTGTGTAACATTATGAAGAAAGGCAGAGGGCAGTGGTTCGGCTCTCTTTGGCTACCCTCAGGGCAAGTCGCTTACCAAGCAGGCAGGGGGCAGAAGGCTGTCTCAATGAAAAAATTTCACAGCCATAAATAAAAACCTCTCTTGTGTCTGTGTGGTTTGATATTTTTTTACCACAAAGACACGAAGGCACAAAGTATTTTGAAGTTAGGCATTCACGCCCTGTTTTGAACCAAGCTAGAAAATTCTTACCGCTTCCTCCTGCTCCATTTCCCAGCTACTTCATAGAACCTCGATGTTACGCATTCTCCTAATTGATGACAATCCTAATGACCGTCATCTGGCTATTTATGCCCTAAAGCAAGAGTTCTCTGATCTTCAAATTCAAGAGATTGGTCAAGCACAAGATTTAGAGCAGGCATTGGCGGTAGGGCAATTTGACTTGGTAATTACCGACTACCAACTGCGGTGGAGTGATGGCTTGACTGTGCTCAAGGCAATTAAAAGCCGCTATCCTGACTGTCCAGTGGTGATGTTTACCAATAGTGGCACCCAGGAAATCGCTGTTGAAGCGATGAAGTTAGGCTTGGACGACTACGTAATCAAGTCAGCTAGCCAATTGCGTTTACCCAAAGCCGTGCGTCGTGCTTGGGAAAATACTGAAGCTAAACGCAAAGTAGCAGGACTAGAGACACGCTTGCAAACCCTGCTGAATAATTTAAATGTGGGGGTATATCGTTTACAGGCGGATGGAACTTTATTAGAAGGTAATCCCGCGTTTTTCCGTCTAGTCGGTTTAAACCACCTCAATAATCTCCCCGAAAGTAAAACTCTTGAGTCTTATTTTCAGCCAGAAGAGTATGCCGAACTGCTGAGTCAATTAAAACACAATAGCCAAGGGCGCGATGCCTACGGCGGGCTTTCCTGCGGAACGCTACGCGTAGCTTGCTTCCCCGAAGGGGTACACCTACACCAAGTTCCAGAGAAAGAGGTGCGCGAAATCCCACTGCGACGAGCTGATGGCACAGTAGTATGGGTACGGCTCAGTAAAACCTTCACTACAGTTAATGGCATCATCATAATTGACGGGTTGATGGAAGATATTACCGAGCGCAAACTCTCTGAGCAGCAACTGCGGGAATCGCTGGCACGTGAACAAATACTTCGTACTAAAGCTGAGGCACTAGAGCACCGCTCCAGTTTTCTGGCTGAGGCCAGTCGGCTGTTGGTTTCTTCTTTAGACTACCGCACAACCTTAGCTCTGGTGGCATGTTTGGCAGTGCCTACTCTCGCTGATTTATGTCTGGTAGATGTTGTTGGCGACAATAAGTTAATTACGTATAGCGAACCAATTGTCGCAGCATCTAACTCAGAACTAGAAGCACTAGCACTCGAACTCAGGCGCAGCAACCCACCGCCAGCCAACGCCAATTATGGCTCCCCCAAAGTACTACGAACTCAACAGCCAGAGTTGGTAATGGAAATTCCTGATACGTCAACGCTCGCTACTGTAGAAGATGCAGCACATGTCAACTTTATTCAACAACTAAATATCACCTCTTACCTGATCGTGCCACTGATAGCACGGGAGCGAAAACTAGGCACAATGACATTTGCTTTAGTTCAGTCGCAACGTCATTATGGTCGAGCAGAGCTAGAAATATGTCAAGAACTAGCTCAACGAGTTGCCTTGGCAATTGATAACGTCAGACTTTACCTTGATGCCCAAAAAGCTAACCGAGTAAAGGACGAGTTTTTAGCGATCGTTTCCCACGAACTGCGCACACCACTCAACGCGATGCTGGGATGGACGAACTTGCTCAGAACTCGGCAGATGGATGCCGTAACTCAGGCAAAAGCGTTGGAGACTATGGAGCGCAATGCCAAACTCCAAAGCAAGCTCATTAATGACATTCTGGACATTTCCCGCATCACTCAAAAAAGCCTGCATTTGAATCTACACCCTCTTTACCTGCCTCCAGTTGTCAAGGCTGTGATTGATGACTTACAGCTAATCGCCCAAGCTAAATCCATCATTGTTGAGTCGAGTTTTGATGCTGCGGTTGATCGAGTATTAGGCGATACAGATAGATTACAACAAATAGTGTGGAATTTACTATCAAATGCTCTCAAGTTCACTCCGCAAGGCGGACGGGTAAGCGTTGAACTCAAGCAAATTAATTCTTGCGCTCAGCTCACTGTGAGTGACACTGGGCAAGGAATTAGTGCTGACTTTCTCCCCTATGTATTCGATGCCTTCCGGCAGGCAGATGCAACCACGACTCGAATACATACAGGATTGGGATTAGGATTAGCGATCGTTCAACATTTAGTTGAAATGCATAACGGCAGAGTTTTTGCCACTAGTGATGGCGTAGGCAAGGGAGCCACATTCACAGTGCAATTGCCTATGTATCAGCCTAAACTTAGGCAGCCCAATCAGGACAACCAAGCCAGAAGAGAGAATTTTCCATCTCTTCATGGCTTACGGATACTAGTAGTAGATGACGATCAAGACACCCGTGAAATGCTCACGTTCATCCTTGAGCAATGCGAAATACAGGTGAGCACAGCAGCATCTGCCACTGAAGCTTTAAAAGTACTTTCCCAATCCAAACCTGATATTCTGCTATGTGATGTGGGAATGCCAAATGAAGATGGTTACTCGTTGATTAGCAAGGTAAGAAACCAAGAAAAAGACAGCGAAATGATCCCAGCCGTTGCCTTAACTGCCTTTGCTAGAGATGAAGATCAAGAAAAGGCAATAGCAGCAGGGTTTACCAAACACATAGCTAAACCTGTCAATCCCTTTGAATTAGTGACAGTAGTTGCCAGCTTAGCTCAACGTACTTAAACTACCTGAGTATGTATTGATAGCTAATAAATAACTTAATTTTTAATAAACGGTAGTTATGAATCAAAACATGAATTTATTTATTACGTGTTATTACTTGATAGAGTCGTAATATTTAACACTTTATTATCTTTTTAAGTCCAACGGATTTGCCTCTAATAATTTTCTAGCTATACTAATGGATTAACCCGCTTAATTCAGCAATGAGATAGTGGCTATTTTCTTTATTTGAGTTAGAACTTACCGTAACCCTTTAATTTTGCTCATATCATTCTGTGTATTAGGTTTGTAAGAACCTAAAAATCTTGTTTGCAGTCTAAGAAAATAGATTTTATTGGAGATTCACAAAAACAGCAGTTCGATTTGAAATTTTTATTAGTATATAACTGAAATTCACACCATATAGCAAATCCACATTAATCACACCATTGCGAGTCAGCATCTATGAAAGCGGAATTGATAGAATTGATAGCCAGATTTCTCCAGGTCTTACGAATTAATATGAGATGGATGACTTGGAATCTGTTCCTAGCTTTTATTCCTTTGGCCTTGAGTGTTTGGCTATTTCGGAGAAATCGTGGACGGTCTTGGGTGTGGTGGTTAGGATTCATAGTTTTCTATGCTTTTTTACCAAATGCACCTTACTTATTGACCGATGTCATTCATTTGATAGATGATATCCGCACAATTCAATCAGTGTGGGTAATTACCTTGGTGTTAATTCCTCTTTATTTATTAGTAATCTTGGCTGGATTTGAAGCTTACGTAATATCTTTAATTAATTTAGGTTATTATTTACACCGGATTGGCAAGAGTCAATGGATTCTATGGGTTGAGTTGATTACCCATGCTCTCTCTGCTGTGGGTATTTATTGGGGCCGCTTCTTGCGTTTCAATAGTTGGGATTTCATTACACAGCCAGATGCTGTGCTGACCAAAGGTGTGGAAGAACTTCTGGGCAAACAGCCCTTAGTTATTATTTTGATCACTTTTGTGATCCTTATAGGTTTGTACGCGATTATGAAACGAGTGACTTTAGGGTGGGTTCGACAACCACAAACTGAGATACCCATCAATTCACAACAAACGAAAAATGGGTAGCAGAAGAGCTGGAGGAGACAAAGGAGAAATAACCAATGACTATTGCCTTTTGACCTCAATAACAAAAGATATATGTACCAGTTGGGTAAGTCTTAAGAAAGATGAAACTTCTCCCTCCTTGACGTGAAATAAATCCAGGTAAAACGGTTGTGGCTTCAAATGCCGCATCTAGAACACATTTCATCAGACTTAGAAATATTAACGTTCTGATGTGATGTGTCTAGTCTCGTTGCTAGGAGGGAGATCATATGCAAATAATTTCTAGAGAAGAAATCAAGCCGCTGCTAGAACAGCCAAAGGGAAATTGCGTTTCAATTTATATGCCAACGCATCCAGCTGGGCCAGAAGTGCGACAAGACCCAATTCGGTTTAAAAATTTAATTAAAGAAGCTGAAGCTCGGCTGATTGATGCTGGTCTGGAACCGCAAGCAGCAACGGCATTGTTGCAACAAGCCATTGATCTTGATACCCAAGAATTTTGGGAGCAAATGGGAGAGTTGGGACTGGCAATTTTTATCTCTAAAGATTTTTTTCGTTACTATACCCTGCCAGTCAATTTTCAAGAGTTGGTTGTAGTTACAGACAGATTTCACATCAAGCCACTGCTACCGATTTTGAATGGTAATGGTCGTTTCTACCTCTTAGCTTTAAGCCAACAAGATGTCAGGTTTTTTGAGGGCACACACTACACCATTAACAAAGTGGAGGTAGAAAATCTGCCTAAAAGCCTAGAACAAGCTCTTAATCAAGATGAAACTGCCAAAGAAGGTCAGTTCCGCATTGCCACATCTAAGGGAGGAACTGCTAATTCCTTTGTACAGCCAGGTGCGTTTCACGGACAAGGAAGTCCTGATAGAGATCAGCACCAGGAAGAAATTCGACAATTCTTTTTCGTGATTGATAAAGCATTGCATGAGAAACTGCGAGACGAAACAGCGCCTTTGGTGATAGCTGGGGTAGAGTATCTTCTACCTTTGTACAGACAGGCGAATTCTTATCAGCATTTGATGGAAGAAGGTATTACTGGTAATCCAGAAATTCTCAACGCTCAAGAGTTACATGACAAAGCTTGGCCGATTGTTGAGGCTGATTTTCAAAAGTCACAACAAGAATTTATGGAGCGTTTCCAGCAATTGTTTGGTGGTGATAGTGACAAAGCTACCAACGACCTTAAACAAATCATTCCCGCGGCTTATTATCAACGAGTAGATTCATTGTTGGTTGCAGTTGGTCAGCAGCAATGGGGTTTGTTCGATCCGAGTTCGGAAACTGTTTATCTACACGAAGAAAAAGAAACTGGTGATGAGGATTTGTTAGATTTGGTTGCTACTCATACCTTATTAAACGGTGGTACTGTCTACGCCGTTCCACCAGAACAAATACCTTACAGCACTCCTGTTGCAGCAATTTTCCGATATTGAAGATTATCATGGTGTTGTATAAAATCGGTCTTCATATATACAACACCAATAATGATTTCTATTCGTTCCAGCTTCAATCATTCTTTAATCGCTTTTGCGCTTGTGAGTGCTGCGGCTGTATTGGCTCAAACTGCTACAGCTGCAACAATAACTGGCAAATCCGGTAATGTACAAGCACAAATATCCTATGAGAAACCACAGGAATATCAGTATAAAAATGTGCGGTTAAAAATTATCCGCTCAGGTCAAACGGTTTTAGATCAAAAGCTGCCCCAAGACAGTGAATATGACCGACCTGTGGGGGATTTGTTGGCAGCGCCAGACAATAAGTTACCAGTGCTAGATTTAGACGGTAATAAAGAACCAGAAATAATTGCTGATTTCTTTACAGGGGGAGCACATTGCTGTACTTATTCACTAATTTACCGTTACGACAGTAAATCGAAGCAGTACAAAAAGATTCGTCATGAATGGGGTAATGGTGGCTATCGACTCCGAGATTTAGACAAGGATGGATTACCAGAGTTTGATAGCCGAGACGATCGCTTTGCTGCTGCTTTCACTGCTTATGCGGCTTCTGGCTACCCACTGCAAATTTGGCAGTATCGGCAAGGCAAGATGGTTGATGTTACGCGTCGCTATCCCAAGTTAATTGCCAATAATGCCACAGAGCTGTGGCAAACTTACACTCAGGCACGCCAACAAGGCGATGATGGTAAGGGATTTCTCTCAGCATACTTGGCAGATAAATATATGCTGGGTCAAGGAGAGGATGGTTGGCAGCGGGTGCAGCAAGCTTATAAAAAAAGCGATCGCTCTCAATTTTTCGCGGAATTACGTAAGTTTTTACGTGAAACTGGATACATTAAATAGTCATTTGTCATTTGTTCTTCCTGTCCCCCTGCTCTCTACTCCTTAACCCTTGAGTTGACGCCGTGCGGCTTCTAAAATTAGGCGTTGTTCGGCACGGGCGATCGCCTGATATGTTCGCTCTACTGCTTCTGGCTCTACAGAAATTGCTGTAATGCCCCATTCCACCAGCCGATCGATGATTTCTGGATACAGTGCTGGTGCTTGACCGCAGATTGCACAAGGAATTCCGGCATCTTTGGACATCTTAATCAGTTGGGCGATCGCACCCATGACGGCGGGATGCAGTTCATTAAATCTTCTTGCTAGCTGTTCTTGCTCTCGATCTACTCCCAGCAAGAGTTGTGTGAGGTCATTTGTCCCAATTGAAATTCCAGCTACACCTGCTTTGACATAATCTGGAAGCAAAAACAGTACGCTTGGGACTTCTGCCATAATCCATAGTTGAAACTGCGGTACTTGGGTTAATCCTGCTTGCTCAACTTTTTGGCGGCAAAGGGAAAACTCTTCTACACTGCGAACAAAGGGCAACAACAGCTGGATATTGGTGTAACCGGCTTTTTGTACGGCTGCTAAGGCAGACAATTCCAACTCGAACACTGCGGGATTAAGTAAATAGCTAAAGATGCCGCGTTCACCCAAGACAGACTTTGGCGAAGATTGGGCTAGATTAGGAAACGATGGCAACTCATGCGATCGCCAATCCAAAGAGCGATATAGAACTGGTCGCGGTGTAAAGCCACGGGCAAATTGCATAATCTGCTCAGTCCAGCGTTCTAATAATTCTGCCTGACGCCCGTCTGCTAGCCAGCTATTGGGGTGTTGTCCGTCTAGTATGGTTAGCATCATCAGTTCTGAGCGCAATAAACCTACCCCATCCACAGGTAAATTTTGTAATTGTTCTATTAAGCTGGTTTGGCTCAAATTCAAGAGCAGTTGGGTCGCAATTATCGTTTGCGGGCGAGTTAAGTCAGAACCAGGCGCTAGAGGTTGCCAAGAATTGGAAGACAATGAGGGTACGGAGGAATGAGAGTCATTAAAGTGTAGATTTTCCCTTGCACCCCATTTTTGCGGAATGCCTTCTGATGCTATATGTTCTTTAATCCGAGAAACTTCTCCGCGATCGCCATCTACGAGTAGTCTTTCTCCAGATTGAATTAAGGCAGTGACATCTATTGCACTAACAACTGCCGGGATTCCTAATTCTCTAGCGAGGATTGCGGCATGGCTGGTCAATCCTCCTTGTTCTGTAATAATACCTACAACTTTTTGTAATAATGGCAACCAATCAGGTTTGAGCGTGCGTGCAACTAAAATCACACCTTGGGGTAGCTGTTCTAGTTTTGATGAAGAATTACTAGCAATCACATAGGCAGTTGCCGTCACCCGTCCTCTTGCTGCCCCTAGCCCTTTGATGATCTGTAGATGGGGTATTGCAGATTGGGGGGCGCTAACTTGTGTGAGGTAGAGCTTAGGAGTTAAAGCTTCCTGTGAAATAGTCCATTTGATATAAAAATTTTTACCTAATTCATTTACAAGTTGATTTCCTAAAACAATTACTTGTTGCAAGAAATCTTCAGGCAAAGCATACTGTTTTTGTTGAGTTTCCTCAAGCAGATAAGCAACTAAACAAGCATTATCTAATGTCAATATTGATTGTGGTAATGATTGCAAGTCATCTTTAGTTGCTGTATTGTCAACACGATAAGCTAAAATTTTACTGCCTAGCTGTTGCTCTATTAACTTCCCGGTTTCTGGTTGGATATAGTAAACATCTGGTAAGACTTCACCATTAGCGATCGCCACTCCCAATCCCCAAGTAGCTGCAATTTCCCATCCAGAGGTATTGGCGTTGAATAAGCCGCTAGCAATGGCATTGCGGATAGGTTGTACCAAAACTGCCAAATTAACTTGTTGCAAGTTAGTACCTAAGCGTTGCCAATATAGTAGACTTCTCGCACGAAATAGCTGACTCCAAGTACGCTTTAATCCGAGAGCGATCGCCTCCTCATTACAAGGGCAAAATACTGACTCTAGCAAACCAGATATATTCCCTACTGGCTGTGTAGTATTTGACACTATCACAGTTGGGCGCAAAATTAGATAGTTACTTTCCCAATCTCTGGCTGCTGTGAGAATTTTGCCCACCCAAGGCGATGGTACAGTGGCAGTAATAATTTCTTGACGCAAGCGATTAGCTACCTGCTGAAGTTGCCGCCAATTAGCGACATCTAAATGCAATGAAGAATGGGGTAAGTCGGCGACTAATGACTCTGAACTATTAAGAGTTTCTAAAAATTGTTGCAGAATTTCTGTCCCAACTACAAAGCCAGGTACTACAGGATAGCCGCGCTGCATAATTCGGCTCAAGTAAAACGCTTTATCACCTACTTTGTCGCGGTCTTGAAATTTAATTTGGTCAAGCCAGTAGAGTTTGTCCACTCAATTTTGTTGTTCTCATTTGTCATTGATTTGCTAGAGCCACCGTTGTGACCATCACTGTAACAATTCGGATCAAATTATCTCTGGTACTTAACGTCAAATGGCTCTTTTTTCTCTGACTGTGCCTTAAACTTCACGTTGTCTGAGCATGTAAGTTTCCTCATCTTTATCTGGGAATAAGTGCTTTACCAGAATATAGCCTGGGTCACTTTACCTAGAGCACTATAGTTCTTCGTGGAGTTTGACTATCCTTAGAACTGCTGGCTCTCTTACCGATGTACGTCTAATTTTTTACCCAGTGTCTGGCACAACTAAATTTATAGAGAATCAGAAGTCAAGTCTGAAAACTATACCAGTATTAGTTTTTTCCAAATTTAACACTCTTAGTTATTGCCTGAGTCTCATTACCTTGTAAATGCATAGTTTTCTTTGATTCATGCTATCTGCACTCCCCAAAAGTGATATCTCATTCATTTAATTATTGAGTCTATAGTTAAATCTAGTAATTTGCAGTAAAATGTTAGGATTAGATGATTTTACAGAATTCAATATTCTTAGAACCAATAAGCCTTAATTGACTAGCTTTACCAATAGCATAAATATTACTGTGACTGTTGATTAGAATCATCTATCCCTAGTCGAAATCATCAGTTCTTGTTTTATAATCTGCAAAATTATAAATTTTTATTAAGTATTTTTAAAAAATATCATACTCAACATTTCAGTATGACTTAGGTTTGAGATATTCTCATCCAGACAGTGGAGTTAAACTCATCAAATAAGTTAGATTATTTTTTTCTTAATTTTAATAACTAAATTACCAATTAACATAAGATATAATTACCTATACCCAAAGCAAGTACTGTTCATTACTAACTACATAATAATCTGATTTGATTCCTTAACTACTCATAGAGGATGGGGAGCAGAAAAGAACAAAGATATAAATGTACCTAGCTTCGCAAAAATTAAATAGAAGTATTATATTTGAAGTTCGATGAGCAATGATGATCTGCTAAATATCACCTTTAGGCTATGCATGGCACTACTGTGTGGGGCAATTATCGGCTTAGAACGGCAGCTGAGACACAAGCCAGCAGGTTTAAGAACTCATATGTTAGTCAGTCTAGGTTCAGCTCTATTTACTGTCATACCTCTGCATACAGTAGGGCTAAAACCCAGTGCAGACGCTCTTAGTCGAGTTATTCAAGGTATTGCAGCTGGCGTAGGATTTCTTGGTGCTGGAGAGATCTTGCGCGAATCTTCTCAAGACTCACAGCGATCTGAAGTTCACGGATTGACATCAGCTGCGGCTGTTTGGGTTTCGGCAGCTCTAGGAATTGCTGCTGGATGTGGCTTGTGGCAATTAGGGTTAATGGGCGCTTTGCTAACTTTTTTAGTTCTCAATGTTTTCAAAAAATTTGAAAAAAGAAATAAGTGATAGGTCATTAGTAAATATGACTATCAACTGACAAATAAGTAAAAGCTTAATCAAACAATTTTAAGACTTTAGCAAAAATATTTTCTGCCGATCTAGTTTCAAGAATTAATCTGACTAAGTTAACAAATTCCCAATTAGTTTGAATATCATTTTCAATTGTTTTACTAGCCGCATAAAAGCTGACATCGTTGTAATTTAGTTCATTAGTAGTGCCAGTTTGAAATCGCGCTCTTCTACTATCCCAAGAAAGGGATTTACCACGTAAAGTAAATTGAAACCATAAAATTTCATCATTTTTTAATTCAAAGAAAACATCAAAATACGGTTCTTCTCCTTGGAACCACATTCTAGTTGTACCTGTTTGCTGTGATTGTTTAAGTAGCTTCTGCTCAATTCCTCTTAATGATGCACCTAGTGCAGCAATCTCATCTTTATTTAATATCTGATTTTGTTGAGACATATCTAAATGTACTGTAAATCTATAGCGTTTATGGGTTGGAAACAATTTGCTCTAGTAAAGGCATAGGTAATAGTACTGCTAGCCAATGACAACCCTTCAGGAAATGCGGAATTGAAAATTCGCAAACTTTATTTTAGGCTTTCTAGCTCTTTTATTAGACTATCTGTATTGCTGCTGAGGTGTACTAAATTATTGTATTCCATCCACATAAAGTCGCTGGAATTTATGATAAACGAAAACTAAGTTAGTGTGAAATAATCCTAAAAGACCATTTATAAAGTAAATATTAAGTAGGGTCTGTTACAGCTATGCAAAGATTTGGGAGTTTGAGAGAGGGATTATTTAGCCGTAGAACACCATCTTTCTCGGTGCGTTAAACTTTGCTATAACGCAACGCCAGTTGCTACAACGGAGGGAACCTCCTCAACGCACTGGCTCCCCTACGATTTAAACTTTACTTTATAAATAACCTCTAAATAACTTCAGTGAATTCAACTAGAAAATTAGAGTTTTTACTAATAAAAAAATTTGTTAATAAATAATATTTTTCTTCAAATTTATCAAACAATATTATGACCAATTGCGGAACGAATAGAAAAAATATTCAACAGTGACTTTATACGCATATTGATAATTGCCAGCAACAATTTAATTTTTGTGTCTGGATTTAGCAAATAGGATTTGGCAATGAGATCTCTCCTGACTTGACAAGCAAAATTTGGGATGAATTCAACCACTGTGAGTCAAAAGAGCCTAGGTGAGTTGTCGTAATTAAAGTTTGAAATCGGTCTTGAATTGCATCAAGTAACTGATTTTGACGGTAGAGATCTAATTCTGCTAAAACATCATCTAGCAATAACAGTGGTGCCTCTCCCACAACTTCTTCAATGAGTTGTAATTCGGCTAGTTTGAGGGCTAAAACTAAGGTTCGCTGCTGACCTTGAGAACCGTATTGACGAGCGGGCGTTTGGTTAATAATTAATTCTACTTCGTCACGATGAGGGCCAACAAGAGTAGTGCCTTGGCGAAGTTCAGCAACTGCTCGCTGCTGAATTTTTTCTAGAAAAGCTTGCTGCACTTCTTGGGGATAGTTTTCCCCCAAAGGCACACTAGGCGCATACTTGATCTCAAGTATTTCCGTACTACCACTGATAATAGAGTGCCACTTAGTAGCAATCGGTGCCAATCTTTGTATAGCTCGTTCGCGCCGTCTAATGACTCTTGTACCTGTGGTAGCTAATTGTGCATCCCAGACAGCCAATTGTTCTGAGTGCTGAGTACTGAGTGCTGAGTCTTGAGTACTTTTTAAATAAGCATTGCGTTGCCGCAAAACTTGATTGTACTGCTGCAAAATATGAGCATAAACAGGTTCAAGTTGAATTAATAGAGTATCGAGCCAGCTGCGACGACCTTCGGGACCGCCACGCACTAGATCTAAATCTAAACTAGAAAACTCCACTGCATTCAAAATGCCAAGAAAGTCCATTTGACGGCGCACAGACTCGCCATTAAGAGCAACGCTGCGACGACCATTACGGCGGAAACTTAAGGTGAGGTCACTAACACCAGCTTTCCGTTCTAAGGAGGCATTAATTTGGGCGATCTCCTCGCCTTCTTGAACTAAATCACGATCGCGCGCCATCCGATGCGATCGCAATGTTGCCAACAACTCCACCGCCTCCAACAAATTTGACTTTCCCTGAGCATTATTGCCTACCAAAATCGTTTTGGCAGCAGTAAACTCCACTTTTTGGTCTTTATAATTGCGAAACTGTCGGAGGTGAATGGATTTGAGATACATAGTGGAGAAATTACAAGATGGGGAAGAGAACGCGGAGACACAGGGACAGAAAGACGCGGGGAAATTGCTCTTTGCGTCCCCGCGTCCCCCTTTCTTTGCGTCTTTCCAATCACCCTCACACAGTCTTTTTGCCAACTAATCGGAAGAATATCTTCTCCAATTCCACCCAAACAAACATCAAGGCACTAAAACCAATACAAATAGCTAATTCTGTACTATCTAGCAAGTGAGTACCAAAGAAATCTCGCAGGGGTGGAACGTAAATTAGCATCAGCTGCAAAATTGTGGTGACAACCACAGCTCCTAATACAAAGAGATTAGAGAACGGATTCATCTCTATGGTTAGTCGGTTATTTGAGCGAATAGCTATGGCATGACCCATTTGGGCAATACATAGGGTAGTAAATACCATAGTTTTCCAAGCATCGCGATCGCCTCGATATCCTGGTGCATGAGTATGGCTGTAAGCCCACCACATTAAAGCTATGGTAATAATCGCAAAGATAATACCAATGCGAATCATATAAGAACCCAAACCCCTAGCAAAAATACTTTCTCGGGGGCTGAAAGGTGGACGCTTCATCACATCTGGCTCAGGAGGTTCCACTGCTAATGCTAGGGCTGGTAAACCGTCTGTGACCAAGTTCATCCAAAGAATTTGTAGAGGTGTAAGCGGAACGCCTCCCAGACCAATTAATGGCGCAGCGGCAATTGTCAGTACTTCACCAATGTTACTGCCCAGGATGTATTTGATAAAACGGCGAATGTTGGTGTAAACGACTCTACCTTCTCTAGTGGCGGCGACAATTGTAGCGAAGTTGTCATCTAGCAGCACCATGTCGCTGGCTTCTTTACTGACATCGGTGCCGGTGATGCCCATCGCAATGCCGATGTCTGCTTGTTTTAACGCTGGGGCATCATTTACACCATCACCTGTCATCGCCACAAATCTACCCCGACGTTGCAGCGCTTTGACAATTCGCAGTTTGTGTTCTGGGGAAACACGAGCGTAGATACTTACCAAGTCAACATTTTGCTCTAGTTCTTCATCGCTCATCCGTTGCAATTCTTGACCTGTAAGAACGCGAGCGCCTTCCTCGGCTATACCTAGATCGGTAGCAATAGCCCTTGCTGTCAATTGGTGGTCACCAGTAATCATTACTGGACGAATACCAGCTTCGCGACATTCTTGAACTGCTGCTCTTACTTCTGGACGTGGTGCGTCTAGCATTCCCACTAATCCCAACCACACCAAACCTTGCTCTGAGGTTTCATCTGAACCTTCTGGCGGGATTTCCGCAAGGGGTTTGTAGGCAAAACCCAGCACCCGCAAACCTTTACTCGCCATTTGGTCGTTTTCTGCCAAGATTTTTTGGCTTTGTGCCTCTGTTAAGGAGACTGGGTGCGTACCCAAATAAATTTGACTGCAACGCGCCAAAATTAATTCTGGGGAACCTTTGGTAAACATCAGGTAATTTTCAGATTGCAAAAAGCCAGAAATTGCTGGATCAATTCCTGTCAACGAAGATTCACCTGTAGCGACTTCTTCAACTTGGGAAATTACGCTCATGCGCTTGCGTTCTGAAGAAAAGGGAAACTCTGCAACTCTAGGTAATTTACTACCCCACTGATCTTTTTCGATACCGGCTTTTCCTGCCAAGGTGAGTAAAGCCCCTTCCGTGGGGTCGCCTAAAATTGCCCATTCCCCTTTTTCTTTTTGCAGCACAGAATCGTTACAAACGGCACAAGCGACTAGCAAAGCAGCAATTTCGGGATATTCATCTACAGAAATTCTTTGCCCATTTAATTGAAAATCGCCTGTAGGTGCGTAACCTTCGCCTGTAATCCGAAAAGTAGAATTATTTGTATAAATTGATTGCACTACCATTTTGTTCTGAGTCAGCGTGCCAGTTTTATCAGAACAGATGGTAGTTACAGAACCCAAAGTTTCCACTGCTGGCAGTTTGCGAATCAAGGCATTGCGGCGTACCATGCGCTGAGTTCCCAATGCCAGTGTCACAGTGATTACGGCAGGTAAACCTTCTGGTACTACAGCCACCGCCATACTTAAGGAAACTTCCAAAAGTTCTTGTAAGTTGCTAAAACCTCTAGCCTGGATGATACCGCCGATGACAACGATCGCTACAAGAATCAAAGAACCAGTCACCAGGACATTGCCTAGTTGAGTCATTCGCTGCTGTAAAGGCGTAGGTTCACTTTCCACCGATTGCAACATGGTAGCAATTTTGCCTAGTTCCGTTTGCATACCAGTGTTGGTGACTAGCACCTTACCTCGTCCTTGGACAACTTCCGTTCCTTGAAAGACGACATTGAGGCGATCGCCTAATGATGTTTCTTCTGGCAATTGTAATTTTGCCTGTTTATTTACAGCTTCGGCTTCACCAGTTAACGCCGATTCCCGGATTTGCAAATTAGATTGTTCAATTAAGCGTCCATCTGCGGCTATCTGCACCCCAGCTTCCAGCAGCATTACATCCCCTGGGACTAATTCCTTAGCTGCTACGTCTACCAGTTTGCGATCGCGGATGACTCGCACTAAGGGAGAGGAGAGTTTTTTCAGGGCTGCTAGGGCTTTTTCTGCACGGCTTTCTTGCACATAGCCCAGGATGCCGTTGAGGATGACAATTGCCATGATGGCGATCGTATCTTTGAATGGCACTTCACCTGGCTTTAAGTTGCCTCCTCGCCAAGCCACTAGGTCTAAAACCCCAGAAATTATAGCTACAGCAATCAGCATCAACAACATAACGTTCTTGAACTGATCCCACAGAATCTCCCAAGCGCTACGGCCACCATGTTCTTCAAGTTCATTGGGGCCGTATTTATGCAACCGCTGTTCAACTTCTTGGGGTGTCAAGCCACTGTCTGCATTACTATCAAGCAGGTCTAGCGCTTTATCAACTTCTAAACTATGCCAAACGGCGGCACCTTCAGGCAGAGAATTAGCAGACATCGTGTAAGTCACAGGAAATGGTTACAAAATTCGATCATAATTTAGTGATGGCAGGAATTCCATCAACTAAAGTAACATTAAGGCTTTCGCCAAGCTGTATTAGTGTAGATGTGATTCCTGGCATTTGTCACTTTCTCCTCTGGGGATTTGTGTGTGTTATTTCCTACGGAAGAGTTTTTTTGGAACACATTGCACTGATAATTGTAAGTAACACCAGTCTGAAGCTTGGTCACATGGGACGTACCACAATTTATTCTAGGCGTGCTAAACGGTTAAATGAATATGCTTAATATGAGTTTTGCACTTCCCAGTATGACCGTTAGCCAGATGTTTGGGCAAAGAACAATTCGACCGCTAAGTGCTGCCGCATTGGGTGGCATTGCTTTCATTAAAGATACACTCATTGCTATTGATACTGTTAAAGGTCATCTGCTAGAAATTGACCCCATATCTGATAACAGCAAAATTCTTAATTCTCATCAAGTCAAAGAATTTACTGAAGTCACAGGTCTAGCAGTTTGGGAAGATACCCTTTGGGTTACCCGTGGCAACAGTGTTTATCGCTGTAAGCTGAATGCTTTAGGTCTAGAACATTTCGTAACATTGCCTTATCCGGCTGACGGTGTTGCTGTTTGGGAATCAACCATCTATGTCAGCTGCCAAAAGTTAGGCTACATCTTGATTTTTGAATCCGATAGCCGCAAAGAAATTACTAGATTTTATGCACCTGGAGTTGGTGTCGAAAATTTAGCAGTTAGTCAAGACACTCTGTGGGTCAGCGATCGCACAGAACAAACAGTTTATTGTATCGATCGGGCAACAGGGGAAATTCAATTCAGTGTGCTGACGCCCTTTGACTCGCCTACAGGTATAGCTATACATAAAGACGCTGAGACAGCCAAAGAAAGTCTTTATGTCGCTTATGCCTCTGAGGAACCTTATATCCGGGATAATCCTAATGCCGATCCCAATCATGAGCTAACATATCGCGATCGCACTTTTATTCATCCCCTGTATTATCATTACGAGCCAGAGAAGCGTTACGCCCTCTCTAATGGCTATCTCATTGAAATGTCCTACGCTGAGGAAATTTCACCCTTAGAAGAGGTTTATTTAACAAATTTAGAGTGGCGGATAGCCTTACCTTCAGAAACCGAACGCCAAAAGGTCAAACAAGTTGAACCCATTGGCTTACCTTTTACAGAAGAAGCGATCGATGGGCAACGGGTAGCTGTATTTAAATTTGATACCCTTACCCCCGGCGAACGGCATATATTTGGCTGGAAAGCAATTTTGGAAGTACGCGGGATTAAGTATCGCATCACACCTAAAGATGTAGAAAATATTCCTGAACTAGCACCAGAATTTGAAACCCGCTACCTGGTGGATGATGATGATTTAGCAATGGATACTACCATTGTCCGCCGTGCTTCTCGGGACGCAGTCGGCTCGGAAACCAATCTGTTGCGGAAAATGTACAGCATCCGCAATTATGTTTACGATGAATTGTCTTATGGTATTAAACCATACATTGATACACCAGATATCGTTTTAGAACGGGGTGTTGGTTCCTGTGGGGAATATGTGGGTGTATTGCTGGCTCTATGCCGTTTAAACGGGATTCCTTGTCGCACGGTGGGTAGGTACAAATGTCCTCCGCATGGTGAACTACAAGGTGTGCCTTTACAACCAGATTTTAATCATGTTTGGTTAGAGTTTTACATACCCAACATTGGTTGGTTGCCAATGGAATCTAACCCTGATGACGTGGGAAATGCAGGACCTTATCCTACACGCTTTTTTATGGGCTTATGCTGGTATCACATCGAAATTGGCAAAGGTGTTCCTTTTGAAACCCTTTCTAGTCAAGGTGTACGTCTTACCAAAGAAGATATCCCCCTTGGCGACCTGGCAATTAATCATATCCGATTTACAATTCTTAAAGAGTTGCCGCCGTTTTAAATTGATCATTTGTCATTGGTCAAAAGTCAACAATCAAAAAGCAATAGGCAATAAGTAAAAGTAAATAGACATTTGTCATTTTTCCCCTGCTTTTCCTGCGCCCTTGCCCCCTGCCCAACTAGCCATTAACCTTTAAAATGGGCATAGCGAAAGATTGAGGCTGTTGAGTATCAGCAAAATCACAGATTGAGCGAAATGGGCAAAAACGGCAGTGATATCCTGGATTGGGCGGAAACACCTCACTGAATTCGCTACTTTCTTGCTGATATTTGTGTAAATCTTGCTGATGCTTTTGGGCAATGTGAGCTAACTCAAATTCTAAGGATGCTAATTCGTGACGATTAATCCGAATTAATTCTGATTTTTTACAAAGTTCTAAATTATAGAACGATGCAACAGCTTCATGTCCAGGGTAAAGATAACGAGCAGCTAACAGATAAACTAATGCCTGTCGCTGGTCAAAAGCGGCCTTACCAGTTTTAAAATCTAAAATATGTAATGTGTGATCGCTATCAATAAATACACAATCCATAGCCGCATATAAACGGAAGCAATAATCATCCTGGTCAATTAAAATTGGTCTGGGAAAGCCTTCATCTCCTGGAGTTAATTGGAGGATTTGTTTATTCAACAGCAAGGGAGCGTCGTGATATTTTTGCAAGATTTGCAGCACGCGCTGTTGAACTTCATCAGAGGAATGTCTTAATTTTAGCAACTGAGCAACTTTGGCTACACCGTCTGTTTGATTTAACAGATGTCGATGATGATGAAATTCGTACACGCCTTTTTGGGCGAGTATACCAATTCGCTGGGGTGCCGTAGCTTTGGCTAATAATGCTTTAACTTGTGGTTCATGCTGACGTGCTTTGACAAACCCCCGTCTCATCTGGCAATGCCAGCGTTCTTGCCCTATAGCTGGGGCAACTAAAGACCAAAGGTGATAACTGGCAAAAGGTCGGTCGGGGATTGACATTGCTAACGCGCAGTGAGAAAAATAACGGTGGAGATACTTGCGGCTACGCACGCTTTGCGCGAAGCTTCCTATAGTAGTGAAGTTGGACGGGAGACTGTGGCAAAATGAGCAACCGTAGCAATTCCAGCAAGATTAAATTTGGCACGGATGGATGGCGAGGCATTATCGCTGATGATTTTACTTTCCCCAATGTGAGAAAAGTTACAAGAGCGATCGCTAGTTACCTTGAAACGGCCTATAGCAAAGACAGGCCAGTACTTGTTGCCTACGATACTCGATTTTTAGCTGACCAGTTTGCCCAAACAGCCGCCCAAGTCTTGGCTGACTTGGGGTGGACAGTAAAAGTTACTGATCGGGATTGCCCCACACCAGTAATTGCCTACAACGCCCGTCACCTAAATTCGGCAGGGGCGTTGATGTTTACGGCAAGTCATAATCCTGCACCTTACTGTGGGATTAAATATATCCCTGACTATGCTGGTCCTGCCACTCCAGAGATTACTGATACTATTGTGGCAAATATCGAAAGTGCATCAGATGAGCCGCCAAGTGGTAGCCCATCGGGTTCTATTTCTATTTTCGATCCGAAACCCGATTATCTGCAATTTATCTACACCCTAATTGATGTAGAAAAAATCAAAAGCGCCCAGCTAAAGGTAAAATACGATGCTTTGTATTCTACTTCTCGCGGCTATTTAGATGAAGTTTTGCAACAAAGTGGTGTTCAGTTAGAAAGTTTCCATACTTGGCGGGATGTTTTGTTTGGCGGCGGAATGCCAGAACCTAAAGGTGAACAACTCGTTGAGTTAGTTGAAGCAGTACGGGCTGGTAAAGCAGATTTAGGTTTAGCAACCGATGGCGATAGCGATCGCTTTGGCATTGTCGATGAACAAGGTAATGTCCTCACCCCTAACACTGTGCTGCTATTACTAGCACGTCATTTAATAAAAAATAAAGGCAAAAGTGGCGCTATTGTCCGCACTGTAGCTACAACTCACCTATTAGATAATTTCGCAGCTAAATACGGGCTGCCAATTTATGAAACAGCAGTAGGCTTTAAATACATTGGTGAAAAAATGCGGGAAACCACCGTATTGATTGGTGGAGAAGAATCAGGCGGTTTGAGCGTTATCGGGCATATTCCCGAAAAAGATGGCGTTTTAGCCGATATGTTAGTAGCAGAAGCGATCGCCTATGAAGGTAAACCCCTAAGTCAACTAGTCAAAGAAGCGATCGCCGAAGCTGACGGTCCGCTTTATAACAACCGCCTCGACTTGCACCTTACAGAAGCCCACAAAACTGCTGTTATCGACTTCTTCACCAAAAACCCACCCACAGAAGTTGCGGGAATTAAAGTTAAAGAAGTTGGTCGCAAAGACGGTATTAAGCTCTACTTAGAAGAAGGTAGCTGGATACTCCTACGTCCCTCCGGTACAGAACCACTGGTACGCGTATATCTAGAAACCAATTCACCCGAAAAACTCACCAAAATTGCCCAAGAGATGGAGAGTGCGATCGCTAAACTAGAGTAGAACCTCACCCCCAACCCCTCTCCGTATACGGAGAGGGGAGTAACTAATTATGAAAAGTATTGCTAATTTGTTAATATCTATAGTTGTAGCTGTGTGGGTAATGGCGATCGCGCTTCTTTCAGTCCAAAATGCCACACTAGTACGGTTAAAATTCTTGTCATTACAATCGATTCAAATACCAGTAGGTTTAGTGCTGGCTTTTTGTGTTTGTATCGGCTTAGTTGGTATAGCAGTGCTGCAACCTCTGTGGGGTCTTGCTGATTCTAGAAAAGGGAATTCTCGCTTTGATGAAGATGCCGAGTTTTTTGTTGATGATGAAGATTTTTGAGGGATAAATTAACCGTAGATAAACGTCTGTGAATTAATTTGCATTGGTGAGTTTTGTAAAAATTGCTTTTACTTATTCCTCACGGGCAAAATCTGCTATTTCGGCTTCAGTAATTCCTTTTTGAATCTCTTCAATTTGCCACAGTAGGTTAAAAAGTAATAACTAATCACAAGTTTTTCAATTAACTCACTTTGTTCATTCGTATATCTGTAAATTACCAAAATATTATTACGATTGAACTAGGAAAGCGAGGTGGTAAGCCTTATATTCGAGGTATGAGAATTACTGTATATGATGTTTTGTCATATCTTGCTTCTGGTATGACATACAAATAAGTACTTAATGACTTTCCTTATTTAACACAAGAGGATATTTTAGCTTGCCTAAGCTATGCGGCTGATAGAGAAGGGCAAATGCTGACGATCCAAGCATGAGCTTCGATTCTTCCTGACAGCAGACAATTGTAGGGGCGGGGTTTCCCCGCCCTTTACGACAATTCATGAAACGGAAGGTATTTTTTTAGATTAGTTGTAGCTTGAGATAATCAATAAAATCCAGCAGTTCTGTATCAGAGAGATGATGACGCGATCGCCTGCCATATTTCTGCTGTAAATACTCCCTTCCTTGCTCTGGAGACCAATTTAATTGTGCTAAATATGTATCTGTTTGAGCTATTAAAACTGCATGGAGTTCAGATTGTGTTGTATTAGTAAATGTTTGTATTCGTTCTTGCTTTGAACTGTGATTATCATTAATTTTTATACTAACTTTTTGCCCTAAAGCTTGCCAGTTAATCTCTCTATGTCCGTCCCAACTCACGCCTACAGAGCGGTAAGTTACTGGATCGTAAATACTACAAAATACTACTGTTTTATCTCCAGGACTAACAGCGAGAGTCAGTGGATTATGCAGTTGTTCAGCAGTCAGGGCATCTAAAGATAACAATAAACTTTTAGAAAAGTAAGAGTCACTTCCTGAACGGACAATATAAGGTTTGTCTGCAAAAATGTATAAATCTGTTTTTTCAGCTTCTCCAAAGGATGTTTCAATCTTTTTATTAACTTCTATCCCTGTAATTACTCCCGTCAAAGCTTTTTCATATATTGGAATATGTTTTCTCTCTTCAGTGAGCATATACCAACAGTAATCATTTTCTCTACTAACAAATACATATTGAGGTTTAGGGATAGATCCGAACCCTAATTTAACTTTCATAATTTTGATGATGATTTTTGTAAATAGACTAACTAGGCAGGTATTTTTGATCAAATGTACCGTCAAGTTATTCTTTTTCTTACAAATATAATTCCCTCACCATCAAGCAAATTAACATTAAGCCCATCTAAACTACGGCTATTAGTCAAATGAGGTCTTCCAGCACTCTCAACAACCGTAGAGTGGACACAAAAACTTAAGCTAAAAATTAGCTTAGCAACTCGTATCAACCATGCACACTTTGCAAGAAAAGTGAATCAAAGTACAGATGATAAAAGAGCTTTCGTCTAGATACAACACCCAGTTGAGAACATTGTTTTGCCTTAAAAAAATGCACTTTACACAAGTTTCCTCACCTTTGCGTGTTTAAGTCAAACTTTCAGGTTCCACACCCAAATCTCTTAACCTTCCTTCTAGTATTTGCGCCCTTTGTTCCGCTTCTAAGCGCTGCTGTGCCTCAAAATTAACCCGTTCTTCCGCTTCCTGAATGCGTTCTTCTGGTGTGAGTAACCTTTGCCCTTGCTCGTCGTACCAGTACAACCATTCCCGTGCAATACCTTGATAAATTCCTCGTTCTCGCCCAATTCCTAAACCAATCTCTGGTAACCAAACAGGACTACCTGACATAAGTAAATATTCACCATCCACAAGTCGATAAACTTCTAAAAGCGGCTTTTTCCGGCGTAGAGGATTGTAGATTGCGTAGTATAAAATACCTAGTTTTTTGGCATAAAATTCTTTCTTACTACTGTATTCGCCCCGATGTATTTGAGAAGCAACCTCTAGTACCAAAATTGGTAACTCTTTTTCTTCCCATAACACATAACTCAAGCGTAAGTATTCATCTATGAAGCGCTTAACTCCCAAGCTCAGAAAACCATCAGGTACAAGAGCTGGTTGTTTGGGATCATAATAAATACCCATATTTACACCAAAGAACCAATCCCAACGCTCTGACCAGATCATAGCCAGCGTACTTTCGAGCAAAGCAGGGATTAGATGTTGTAATTGATTATCCACAGGGGTGTCATCAGAGTTGGGTAGCTCTTCGGAAGATGGCAAACAATGTAACGGGTTGTAGTCTAACATGAGCGGTATGGCAAATACTTACTCTAGATAGATTGTAGGGAATGAAGTTAACTACGCACACTAATGCTTTGCATATTGACAATAGGCATTAAAAAAGAGCGGAAATAAAACCCGCTCTCAAACTAGTAGTATAAAACTATCAATCTTTTTCTAATTACCAATGGCCGGAGCAATCAAAGAAACCTTTGGTGCTTCTTTTTGCTGTGCTAATGTCGGCACTGAATCACGCAACCGTGCTGTTAACTGTACTGTTGTTGAGTCATACATCTGAGTCAGCAACTTTGGATAGAAACCAATACCAATAATTGGTACTAACAAACAGGCGATGATAAAGACTTCACGAGGTTCTGCATCTATCAGTGCTTGGTGAGAAACTAATTCTTCGTTCTCTTGACCGTAGAAAATTTCCCGTAACATCGATAGCAAATAAATTGGCGTTAAAATTACACCAACTGCCATCAAGAATACCACGATGACTTTGAATGTTGAGTTATATGCATCGCTGGTAGCAAAGCCTACAAACACCATTAATTCTGCTACAAAACCACTCATGCCTGGCAAAGCTAAAGAAGCCATAGAACAGGCTGTAAACATAGCGAAAATCTTCCGCATCTTCTTACCGACACCACCCATTTCATCCAGCATTAGGGTATGTGTCCGGTCATAAGTTGCACCAACCAGGAAGAATAAACTTGCCCCAATCAAACCGTGGGAAACCATTTGTAATACTGCCCCACTTAATCCCAAATCTGTGAAGGAGGCAATACCAATGGTGACAAAGCCCATGTGTGAAATTGAGGAGTAGGCAATTTTCCGCTTCAGGTTGCGCTGGGCAAAGGATGTCAGGGCAGCGTAGATGATATTCACTACCCCCAATACCACCAATACTGGCGCAAAATAAGCATGGGCATCGGGTAGCATTTGAGCATTCATCCGAATTAAGGCATAACCACCCATTTTCAGCAGAATACCTGCCAGTAACATATGCACGGGGGCTGTAGCTTCACCGTGAGCATCTGGTAGCCAGGTATGCAAAGGAATAATTGGCAACTTAACGGCGTAGGCAATCAGAAACCCAGCATATAGTGCTAGTTGGAAATTGAGAGCAAAGTCCTTAAGAGCGATCGCTCGCATATCGAAAGTTACTGTATCGCCGTAAAATCCCATTGTCAGGGCAGACAGCAAAATAAACAGCGACCCGCCAGCGGTGTACAAAATAAACTTTGTCGCCGCGTATTGCCGCCTTTTGCCCCCCCAAATTGACAGCAGGAAGTATATCGGTACTAGTTCCAGTTCCCACACCAGGAAAAATAACAGCATATCCTGGACGGCGAACACGGCAATCTGACCGCCATACATTGCCAGAATCAAGAAGTAAAATAACTTCGGCTTAAACGTTACAGGCCAGGCCGCTAAAATCGCCAGCGTGGTAATGAATCCAGTCAAAATAATCAGGGGCATTGATAAGCCATCTGCCCCTACTGACCAATTCAAATCCATCTGGGGTACCCAGGGGTAACTCTCGACCAACTGCAAATCGGGATTTGAGAAATCGTACCCAGTATAAAAAGCGTAAACAATCAGTGCGAAATCTATCAGCCCTACAATCAGGGAATACCAGCGCACTGTTTTGCCATCTTTATCTGGGATGATGGGAATTAGTAGCGACGCGACTATTGGCAACAGAATAATCGTTGTTAGCCACGGGAAATTAGCTGTATTCATCGCAATTCGTCTGCAATCAAAATCATGTTTGGCAAAAAGTCACTAGCTATTAAGTAACAGCTTTTTAGAGATTTGGTCTCCCTTGTTAGGTTGATTTAATAAAAATGAAGAAAGATGAAGGTAGGTAAATGTATCAACCTGCCTTCATCTCTATCAAAGATACTATTTGACTATTCACTAAACACTGAGCTATCAGAAGTAATTTTTCGCCATTACTCAGAAATCAGCACTGAAATTAGGTAATACCAAAGAGAATCACTAACCCCAAAACTGCACCAAAGATAATCAAGGCGTAGAATTGAGCACGACCGTTTTCTAAGTATTTCAGACCCTCACCACTGACAAGGGTGAAAAAACCTGTGAGGTTAACAGCACCATCAACAACCCGGAAATCCACTTCCATGACTTGTCTAGCTATACGACGCAAGCCGATAACGAAGACACGATGGTAAATGTCATCAAAGTACCATTTGTTGAGGGATAGCTCATAAAGTGGTTTGATTTTAGCGGCGATCGCAGCTGGGTCGATTTTGCCGCGCAAGTACATCAAGGAAGCCAAGGTAATGCCAATTAAGGAAATACCTACGGAAGCCCCCGCCATAATGTAAAATTCCGTCGGGTTAAACTCGGCGGCTTTCTCTAGGACTTCGGTGAGAGTTTCTGTGGGCGGGAAGATAAATTCCTCGAAGTAGTTAGCGTAAGGTGTACCTACCAAACCAATCAAAATTGAAGGCACTGCTAACAGTGCCAATGGCAGGGTCATTGTCCAAGGTGACTCATGGGGAGTATCACTGTGATGCCCGTGAGAGTCATGGGAGCCATGATGATCGCCAGTTGCAGCCAATTCGCCTTTTTTCATTGCCCCAGGGCCAAAAGTCGGGGCTGGTTCTGCTGACTCTAATTCTAGGATGATTGTAGCTGCTTTCTTGAGCCTGTCCTTGATTTTCTCGTCAGTACCCCGGAATTTGCCTTCAAATGTCATAAAATACATTCTAAACATATAGAAAGCTGTAATTCCGGCAGTTAGCCAGCCAATTACCCACAAAAATGGGTTAGCTTCAAAAGCCTTGCCGAGAATTTCATCTTTTGACCAGAAACCAGCAAAGGGTGGCACACCAGAAATTGCCAAGCAACCAATTAAGAAGGTAATCCCGGTGATCGGCATATACTTGCGTAATCCCCCCATCAACCGCATATCCTGCGCTAATGCGGGGTCGTGTCCGACAACTCCTTCCATACCGTGAATCACAGAACCCGAACCCAAGAACAGCATCGCCTTGAAATAGGCGTGGGTCATTAAGTGAAACAATCCCGCACTGTAGGAACCTACTCCCATTGCCATCACCATGTAACCCAACTGGGAAATGGTGGAGTAAGCTAAACCTTTTTTGATGTCATTTTGGGTAATCGCAATACTTGCCCCCAAAAACGCCGTAAATGCCCCCGTAAAGGCAATTACGTTCATTGCTGCTGGAACATGCTCAAAAACTGGGTACATCCGGGCAATCAGGAAAACCCCGGCTGCTACCATTGTTGCGGCGTGGATTAAGGCAGAAATAGGGGTCGGGCCTTCCATCGCATCTGGTAGCCAGACATGCAGAGGAAATTGGGCTGATTTCGCCACCGGGCCGAGGAAAACTAAAATCGCCAACAGAACAGCCAGGAAATTGCTGATAGAACCCGATTGCACTAGTTGAGCTAGGCGATCGCCCATGACACCAAAATCAAAGCTTCCTGTCGCCCAGAACAGTCCTAAAATGCCGAGTAATAGACCGAAGTCTCCCACACGGTTGGTGACAAATGCTTTTTGGGCTGCATCTGCCGCTGACTTGCGATCGTACCAAAAGCCGACCAGCAAGTAGGAGCACATTCCTACCAATTCCCAAAATACATAAACCTGCACTAGGTTGGAGCTGACCACCAGACCCAACATTGAAGAACCAAACAAACTGAGATAGGCGTAAAACCTGACGTAGCCAGGGTCATGAGCCATATAGCCATCGGTGTAGACCATTACTAAGAAAGCTACTGTGGTCACAATCACCAGCATCAGAGCTGTCAGGTGGTCGATCGTGTAGCCCATACTCAGGTGAAAATTGCCTGCTGCTGCCCATTCTAGGGTGCGGATATAAGTTGGATGTCCTTGAATTTGGCTCCACAGCAAGGCAAACGACAGCCCCATTGCTGCTCCCATCAGGGAGATAATCACCACAGCATTTAGCTGTCGCAGGCGGTTTGTCACCTGATTTATCGAAATTAATCCTAGACCGACTAGCATTGCCCCTAAAAGAGGCAATACAGGAATCAGCCAGGCATATTGATAGATTACTTCCATCACTGACGCGTACTTTTAAGATTCTTGACTAAGTTAGGACAGCGCTGCCGACGGTATTGAGAAGACTGGGACGGAGAGAAAAGTTTATAGACACTGTCTTCGGTCGCCAGAATTGTACTCTTTTGGAGAACCCGCAGGGTAGCAAGTGGCATTTTTAAGGGCACAGGCGACTGCGTTAGCGCATCATAACTTTAAAGCAATCTCCGTTGCGGTCAACCGTCCGTCCTCAAACAACTGTCTAGGTCGAACTGTTAATAATTGTGACACACACCCTTTAGCATAAAATACCCCACCCGGAGGTCTTTGGGTGGGGCGTTAAGCTTGGTTTTAGATTTGCTTTAGCAAGGTGATAGTTAATAGCCAATCGTCAAGAGTGAAGATACCCAAAATTGAGTATTGACTTTTGAGTTTTTAAGACTATCGACATCCTAAATCTACGGTTTTTTGACTATTGTAGGTTTGAGAGCGATTGCTGTAGCTAACTTTGATGTCTTCTAAAGCTAGACGTAAATCGTCTCTGCCACGAAAACCCTCAAGACGATACTGGATAGTGCCATTTTCAATTAACAGTAAAGTTGGCAGTGATTTTAGTCGATATGTAGTAGACAATTTAAAATTTTGGTCAGCATTAACCCCAACTAATTTAATTTGCTCCCCGCATTGGGCTTTAAATTGCAACAACAAGGGGTGGATAATGCGGCACAAGCCACACCAAGGTGCTTCAAAATTCACTAAAACCGGAATAGGAGATTCTAAAACTTCTTGAGTAAATGTCCGCTCACTAACCGACAACACCATGACGCCTCTAGAATTATAGGGTTTTTATATCAAACTAACTATCAACAGGTAGCGTTGGCAAGCCACTTCTGTCGATAGACGCTCTCAGGGAACAGATAGTTAAACAAATTGAGCGTGTTGTTTGCGGCACTGATAAAAAAGCCAGGACGACATTAGCGGTGGCTTTTTTTGGATTCTCAACTCTTGATAGCCACTGCTGCCTAGGAATTCAGGCTGAATCTGCTATTTACTCCGCTCAAAAGTTATTTACTAGCAATTACCAATCTAAATTCTTCAACCGACTACATACACCCCCACTGACAGCTATTTGAATTTATCCTACATTGATTTGGTAGCAATTGATAAGTTGAGATTTTCATGTATTTGAGTAGTATCTTCTGATATTGGGGATCGCCTAAAGCTACCATGTTAACTTACTAGTTGCTGCCAATAACAGGGGGTGCGACCACCAAAGCAAAGCTACAAAAATGGCAACTCCTAAATAGGCAGGGCGAAGAAATTCTGACCATTTAAGACATTGACGACCTTCCATAATTGCGCGAAAAGGAATAATTGAAGTCCGCTGTTTAACAAGTTCAAAGGCTTCACCATAGCGTTGCGTTAGGCGGCGATCCCCGTGCCAAACACCAAACAAATGATGCAACACTAAACCAATAGAGGTAATCAGAGTAAAGGAAGTACCTAGCCAAAGAGTATGAGCAACACACCAAATTATTTGTCCTACCATTTGGGGATGACGGGTGATGCGAATAATTCCCGTCTCGTAAAGATAGACCTGAGGCTTTTGAATGGCGGCAATCTCTAGTAGATTGAAGGTAGCAGGATACAAAAACAAAAAGGAAATCGCTGACAGCACCCAAACTAAAATCTGCACACCTGGTACATCTTTCACCTGCCAAAGTTGCAAGCCATCATAACGATGATTAAAAAAGTAAATAATTAATATTACAGCTAACGGCAGGCTAACTAAGGCAAATAAAATTCGATAAAGCCTTGGCCCGATGTATTTTTCTGCCCAAGGCCGTAAGGCAGCTCCCCCACTGTGAGCGATCGCAAAAACTAACTGTAGCCCCAATATGACAAAATGACTGGGGGTTAACCAAGAAATCAGCATCATACTTATACGTAAGTGAAGTAAATTAAAGAAAACTTAGTTCAGTACAACCAATACCACAAAGTATTTAAACGGGGACTTTAGTCAAGATGTTGTGCTACTGTCTTTTTCGAGTCAAGCTTCCAAGCTTAAGATGCAATGAATCATGCCGACTTCGCTGGGTGTGAAATGCTGATTTCTTGCCAAAGCCGCTCCTTTCTTGTTTGTGGGTTTAGCCTATGTCTGACCTTCCTTTCACTTTAGATCAGTTACGTATTCTCAAAGCGATCGCCGTAGAAGGGAGCTTCAAGCGCGCCGCTGATAGTCTTTATGTCTCCCAACCTGCCGTCAGCTTGCAAGTGCAAAATTTAGAACGGCAGCTGGATGTCCCTTTATTTGATCGTGGAGGACGTCGTGCACAATTAACAGAAGCTGGGCATCTACTTCTGAGTTACGGGGAAAAAATTCTTAGTCTGTGTCAGGAAACCTGCCGTGCTATTGAAGATTTACAAAATCTCCAAGGTGGCACTTTAATTGTCGGCGCTTCTCAAACCACTGGCACCTATCTGTTGCCCAGAATGATCGGTATGTTTAGACAAAAATATCCCGATGTGGCGGTACAATTACATGTTCACTCGACGCGCCGCACCGCTTGGAGTGTAGCTAATGGACAGGTAGATTTAGCCATCATTGGCGGCGAAATTCCCAGTGAATTGGCAGAATCTTTAGAAATGATTCCTTACGCTGAAGACGAGCTGGTGCTGATTTTACCCATCTTTCATCCCTTTAGCAAACTTGAAACTATCCAAAAAGAAGACCTTTATAAACTACAATTCATCACTCTAGATTCGCAATCGACTATCCGCAAAGTAATTGATCAAGTACTAGCACGCTGTGAAATTGATACGCGGCGTTTTAAAGTCGAAATGGAATTGAATTCCATCGAAGCAATTAAAAATGCCGTTCAATCTGGTTTGGGGGCTGCTTTTGTTTCCACCTCCGCCATCGCTAAAGAGTTGCAAATGGGCGTGCTGCATTGTGCCCCGATTGAAGGTGTCGTTGTTAAGCGCACACTGTGGCTGATTTTTAATCCAAATCGTTATCGCTCCAAGGCAGCGGAAGCTTTTAGCCAGGAAATTTTGCCCCAGTTTGCTACCCCTGGCTGGAACCATAACATGTTAAAACTGTCGCAAAAAAATTTAATGGTAAATACATTGGATGCAGTGACGCCAGTCGCCACTGACGACGGTTAACCTCTGGTCTATTAGTTATTTAGTTATTAGTGAGCTAGTGCTATCTTGGGGAGCCACAGCGTTGGGGAAGCAGTACGTTTACCTCTGTTAAAGCAACTACCGTTGGCTTTGCCGACTTGTAGACGCCCTTCGGGCGGCTTTGCGCAGGAGAGCAAGTGGCGTGGTTTCCCCGATGAGCAACTAGCGTAGACGTCCGGAGGGCGGCTGCTCATAGAGTACCCAGGTCATGAGTCTTTAGTTAAATAGACTTACCACTGACAGCAGTACAGCGGTTACTCTACCTCGCCTCTTGTCAGCATTTACTAAAGCGGCTAACGCCGAAATTGCTAGGTTGGGGATATTTATCTACGCCGCGCTGTACGATGGACTACTGACTATGGACTATTGACGAATAACTAAAATGGAAGTTTACTGCACTCGTCCCCGCTGTCCACGTCCACAAAACTATTTTGCGGATTTAGATGATAATACGACGCTAAAAACAGCTCAGCAAAAATACTGTACTACCTGTGGAATGCCACTAATGCTTGATGGTCGATATGTACCAATCAAGCTTCTAGGTAGAGGAGGGTTTGGAGCCGCATTTTTAGCACGCGATCGCCGGATTCCGGGAATGCGCCAATGCGTAGTTAAGCAGTTTCAACCTACGGGAAATTTAACTTCTACTCAACTGCAATTAGCCCAGCAGCTATTTGAAAGAGAAGCAGAAGTTCTTGCACAAATAGGAAACGAACACGAGCAAATTCCTGACTTGTTTGCGTTCTTTCCAATGACAATTCCTAGCTTACATCCAGGACATCAAGACCAATTTTTTTATTTAGTACAAGAATATATTAATGGGCAAAATCTTGAGGAAGAATTAGTAACCAAAGGCAAATTTTCTGAACAAGAAATTTTAGAGGTACTACAAGAAATTCTTAAGGTACTCACGTTTGTTCATGACAGAGGCATTATTCACAGAGATATTAAACCCTCTAACATCATGCGTCGTCGTGATGGCAAACTTTTTCTGCTAGATTTTGGTGCGGTCAAGCAAGTGACAAATGCTCCTGCCACGTCTTCTACAGGAATTTATTCTATGGGATTTGCACCACCTGAGCAGATGGCTGGAAACCAAGTCTTCCCATCTACAGATTTATATGCCTTGGCTGTAACTGTTTTGACCTTGCTAACTGGTCAAGAAGCAACTAAGTTATTTGATGGCTATAGTAACCAGTGGAATTGGCGAGCACAAGCTATTATCAATCCTCGCTTAGCCGATATTCTAGACAAGATGCTCCTCCCAGCAGCAAATCAACGCTTTCAGTCAGCCCAAGAGGTATTAAATGCATTGAGAGAAATTTATACACCACAGTTAGTACCACCTACAGAAATTCCACCCAAACCCCATGTAGCTACATCGCCACCAGCAACACAAAATTATAGTCCTGTTGCATCACCATCGCCACCGATAATACCAGCCTTTTCTACATGGGAATTGTTAGGGGGAGCCGCTTTTAGTGGGTTTGAAGGCGCATTAATAGCGATCGCTGGTTTCAGTCTGCTACATAACCCGATCATTACTTTAGGTATTTCATTTGTGATTTTGGGAATACTGATTTTTGCCCAAGCGAGAAGGTGGATTGAAAAGTTAGATTTATTAATTATTCCGGGAATTACTTTTGCTATTGTCTTTTTTGTGCCCTTGTTACGTGGTCAACTTGGCATTCAGCAAATCTTGCTATTAGCAGTTGCCGCAGCTTTAGTAACTATTGCACTCACAGCACTATTTCGTCTGATTTATAAATTGCTTTCTCTAATTCTTTAAACCCTTATAGCGGTTCCCAATCTAGTAAAGTACATTTTCAAAGCTAATAACCTTGTCTAACAAGATTTGAGTGTACCTCAGTAGCTCAGGAAACGCTATACCTGTGAAGACGATTGGCTAGAGTGACTGTCGTGATTACCAAGTCGAACTTTTTGCTAAGTTTAGCAGTAGTAAAATATTAACCTATTCTTAACCTAAAATCAACCTCAAAATGGGACATTGCGTTTATAGATAAAAATCAAAATAACAACTATGTCGCCAAAAAACGGGACTAATGAAACTGGGGTTTTGGTTTTAACTTTGGCGATTACACTAGGGTTAGTAGGTGGTGTATTTTGGTGGTTGGCTAACAATTCTGGTGTGATCAACAGTTTGAGTATTAATCAATCTCGCCCGAATGAAGACACATTTACTCAAAAAATAAATGTTCCCTCAGGGTTATTTAGTTATGGGGGTAGTACAACTTGGGCCCCTATCCGCAAAGAAGTAGACCCAGAAATTCAAAAGCTTTGGCCTAAATATCAATTACGTTACACCGATCCCACGACTGGTGCTCCTGGTTCTGGTACGGGGATTAAAATGCTTTTAGATAACCAGCTGGCTTTTTCCCAGTCATCTCGCTCCCTTAAAGATGAGGAATACCAGAAGGCAAAACAACGAGGCTTTCAACTACAAGAAATTCCTGTGGCGATTGATGGGATTGCGATCGCAGTTAATCCCAAGCTTCAAATTCCGGGGTTAACTCTAGCACAACTTAAAGATATTTATACGGGAAAGTTGACTAACTGGCAACAGGTGAATGGCCCTAGTTTAGCGATTACACCTTATTCTCGGCGTTTAGAGGAGGGAGGTACGAGCGAATTTTTTGATCAAAATATCATGGGAGGAGAAAAATTTGGTACCAATGTCCAATTTATCCCGACTACAACTCAAGCCTTAAAAGAAGTGGCAAATAATCCAGGGGGAATTTACTATGCCTCTGCCCCGGAAGTTGTTGGACAATGTACTGTTAAGCCTTTATCACTAGGACGAAAATCCGATCAACTAATCTCGCCCTACAAAGAGCCTTTTATTCCTCTGCAAAACTGTCCGCAACAGCGTAACCAAATCAATGCAGCCGCGTTCCAAAAAAGTGAATACCCAATCACTAGACGGTTATTTGTAATTGTTAAACAAAATGCACAAAGCGATCAGCAAGCAGGAGAAGCTTACGCTAACTGGCTACTGACGGCTCAAGGTCAGGAATTAATTGTTAAAGCCGGATTTGTCAGAATTCGCTAATAAAATACTCATACTCTAAACTACACTCTCAAGTAGTCAGTACTTGTATTTAAACGACATACAGGCTCATGTGCTATGTCCCAAAAAAATGAAATACCTCTTCTTATCTTGTCTTTTGCAATCACTGCTGGGCTAATAGCAGGTGGCTTCTGGTGGTTTACCAAGAATACTGGTTTTAATCTCAATCAAAGTAATTCTAGCAATACAAATAACCCCCAGGTTTCAACAGAAAAACCTAGCGGTAAAACCTTCACTTCTATAAAAAATGTCCCTACAGGATTATTTAACTACGGAGGCAGCACATCTTGGGCACCAATTCGATTGACAGTTGATTCAGTAATTACAGCAGTGCGCCCAGAGTTTCGCCTGCGTTATGTAGAAACTAGCAAAGCAACTCCTGGTTCTGGTACTGGGATACAATCACTCATCGATGGTCAATTAGCCTTTGCTCAGTCATCCAGACCAGTTTTGGATCAAGAGTTGAGCCGTGCCCAGCAGCGTGGCTTTAGTCTCAACCAAATTCCTGTGGCAATTGATGGATTAGCAGTAGCAGTTAATCCTAGCCTGAATATCCCAGGGTTGACATTGGACCAGATCAAGTCTATTTACACTGGCAAAATTAATAATTGGAGTCAAGTGGGTGGTCCTAATATTCCAATCAAGCCTTATTCCCGCCGCATCACCGATGGCGGCACAGTAGAACTTTTTGTCCAAGATATATTGGGTGGTCAACCTTTTGGATCGCAAGTGGAGTTAGTATCCACAACCACCCAAGCCTTACAAAAATTAGCTGGTAGTCCTGGTGGTATCTATTATGCTTCTGCCCCAGAAGTGGTTCCTCAATGCTCAATTAGACCCTTGCCCTTGGGGCGGACGCAAGGGAATTACACTGCTCCCTACCAAGAACCATTTGTCCTCCCGAATGAATGTCCTGGTAAACGCAACAAATTGAACATTGAGGCTTTTCAATCAGGAAAATACCCGATTACACGCAATCTGTTTGTGGTGGTCAAACAGACTGGTCAAATCGAGCAGCAAGCAGGTGTTGCTTATGCCAACTTACTATTAACTGAGCAGGGGCAGGAACTGATTACCCAGGCTGGGTTCGTCAAAATTCGCTGACACCTGCTATTGATAGCAGATCTGAACTTTTAGCTCGCTCTATTAATCGACTCTGCAGGTAAGCAAATTAGATTGTCCCCTTGAGTAAGGATTAAGCCACGTTGACGTAACTTGCCCATTAAACGGGTAACGGTAACACGAGTCGAACCGATCGCACTACCAATTTGGGCATGGGTTAGGGGGAAAGGCAGACAATAGCCGCGGATAATATCGGGATCGGTTTCGCTCATTGCAGGCTCCCCATATTCCTCAATCAACAAAGTGAGGAATCCTAAGAGTCGGTCAATTGTGCGCCGTTGTCCCAAAGCACTCAGCCACAGCAACTTACGTTGGTGCTGATATCTAAAGGCATCCATAACTTCGCGACGGAAGTGAGGCCAGTTATCCAAGTCATGCCAGTACATCCACAGCACCGCAGTTTGGTCAACATGGGCGTAAGCCTGGAGTGTGAATGGTGACTGAGCAACAATTTCAAACGGTTGTCCGGCTCCGACAAAACCCAAGAAAGCTTCTTCTGGGGTTCTATTAATGCGTCGAGATGTTAGCTGGCTGGCAGTAGCGCTGACTTGGGCGGTTCCTACCATACGAATCGCACCCCTTTGCACCAAATATAGCAATCCAGGTCGAGCTGGAATGCGCTCATCTTTGCTGAAGGTGCGGCAGCGGTAGTGTTCTTGAGCCCAATCAAGAATGCGTTGCCAAGTCAAAAAAGGACGTGAAGCCTCTGAAAAGGAGGATGGAGATTGCATAGGTAACAAAGAGCGTTCGGCTGAAGACAAAGACGTCATAAAAAGGTGCAAGGAGTGTCTTTGTGTTGGCGAGATAGGCTTAACGCCTAAAAGCGCCAGCCATCCAAAGAATAGAAAGCAAATAACTCTCTACTCTTTTTGTTATACTTCTTACTGTACAATGATGGTAGTAAAGTTTACCCACTATTCATTGAATATTCATCAAATTTTATTCTACTCTCATTTTTCTTTATCTAGAAGAAACTTATAACTTTAGATAGATGACAGAAAATCAACGAATTGGGGATGAGGCTGTCTTCATCAATAACTACGTGCATTTTCAGCTACTAGTTAGTAAATACACAGCAACTAAGCAGTTAATATACAGCCACATAATCAAGTCCCCAAGTGTTTATACCTGTCAGCCAGAAATACCATGCATAAAAGAAGGAAAATTTCCTCTATATAAAGGTAGAGATGTAAAAAGGATTTTATATATTTCCGGTATAGCGCTACGGCTAGAAAAATCTCAGAATCAACAAGCTTTGATTATAGCTAATGAGATAGCCTCAGACTTATCGGCGACTTGTGGAGACGTTTTTACTGTCCAAATTGTTCCTCCAGGCTGGATTCATTTAGAATTGGCTCACCCAATCTTAGCGGCCTGGTTACAAAACCTTGCTGTGGGAATTTTATGGGAAGGGCGGGATCAAAGTAGAACCAATAATCCGACAATCACAAATCCAAAGCGCTTGTTTGCTGTGCAATACGCTCATGCCCGCTGCTGCTCGTTATTGCAGCAGGCTCACCGAGAAGAATTAATTAAACTCAAGGAAGTGCTCTCAGGCACAGAAATAAGTTTTGAGCAGCAACAACCACTACTCAGCATTTCCGAGCCAGCTTTTTGGAGTATGTGCTTGCCTAATCCTATACCTTGGCTCAACAGTGATACAAAACTTCGCCTAAATCATCCAGCTGAAGGTCGTTTGATTGGTGAGTTAGTGCAGGTGGTGGATGATTTGGAGTGCAAGAGTTTTGGCAGTTCAGTTAATTGGGAAAAAACCGCGCTGAATTTAAGTCAAGCTTTTGAAAATTTCTGGAGCCAGTGCCGCATTTGGGGCAAGGTAAAAATTACATCACCGCTACTAGCGCAAGCAAGATTGGGATTGGTCATGGCTACTCAGTCTGTATTAAGGTTGTTGCTAAAAGACAAACTAGGGGTTTTTGCTCCTTTAGAGTTATAAGTAAAGTAGTCTTTATTAGCATGTAATTTCTCAGTAAACCCTCTGAGGGAAGAAATATAAATTTATATAACATCTATTGACCCAATTAATCACATCGGCTATATTATCAGGTGTGTGAGGAGCGAACCAGCAGGGGCACCGAGACGAAACACGGCCAGTCGTCGGTGTCCTTTCTGATTTTATACAGGTCAAGTTGTTTGGATCAGCCCTAAGATAGTAAAAATTGTTCAATTGCTACTGCGGCTCCATCTTGCTCTACAGTAGGAGCTACCCACTGAGCAATCGCTTGCACTGCTGCTGGCGCATTCCCCATAGCTATACCAACGCCAGCATACTCTAGCATTTCTAAATCATTGAAATTATCACCAATAGTCATAACGTTAGTGCTTTGCAATCCCAATAATTCTTCTGCTAGATAACGCACAGCAGTTCCTTTGTTTACAGAGGCGTTAGTCGCTTCAAAAAAGGTGGCAACAGATGTTGTTAGGTAAAGTTCAGCAGGTGTATATTGGCGGCGCAAATTGCCTAATATCTTGTCGATCACAGCGGTGTCATCACACAAAGCCAGAACTTTTGTTGGTTCATTATTTAAGGTTTGGCGCAAATCACCCACAGGAATCGCGGTGATGCCAGAACGTTCTGCGTAGATTTTGGTTTCTCTTGTTAATTCCCGCACATAAAGCTGATCATTGATATAAAAATGAACAGATAAGAGTGATCGCAACTGCGGTTGTTCAAAATAGTCTAGTAACTGGGATGCAATCTCTCTAGAAACAGTCAAATGGCGATGAATCTTCTGAGTAGCTGGGTCTTGAATCCAAGCTCCCTGATATGCTGCTAAGGGTAAAACAGAGCTAATTTCTTGGTGAAAGCGCAAAGCTGAACGATACATTCTACCAGTAGCGATCGCCACTTGAATTCCTCGCGCTTGTGCTGCGGCGATCGCTTGCTTTACGGGTTTGCTAATAGTGTTAGACTTTCCTGAAATTGTGCCGTCTATATCTAAAACCAGTAGTTTAATTTCTTCTGTAGCTATTGCTGGATTGCCAGTTGATGCAAAATGAGTAGCAGCTTTATTCATGAATTCCCCAAGTTTTAAACTCCCAGTAAGAGGTTATACCATTTTTGATTTTCAAAACAGTAGTTTATGTTGTTTGATAAACAGGCAAAAACCCGGATTTCAATTAATCCGGGTTCTATATATAGCCAACTGTCAAAAACATCTGCAAAAACAGTAATACTTAACCAATATAAAACTGGTAGTATATATCAGCTATTATGTCATCATTTGCAATGATTAACGATAGCATCAACTTGTTAATCTCTCTGGCGACAACGTAAACTCCGCTATTGACAGAAGGCCTAAAAAGTTGATATCTTGAGTCGGGTTTTCTTGCTTTTTGACAACATACCAATTCCTGCAATTAAGCCAAGCCCAAGAGCAGCAGATGGTTCAGGTACAGACTTCAATTCATCATAGTCATACGTGACTTTTATAGCTGCTTTGGCTTCTGTGGTGATGGAGGAAATCATATTACCCGAGCCTGTAACCCCTGATTGGGCTAAAGCTGAGAACAAGAATTCTAGGTTACCACCACCAATAAAAGACTGCAAAAATTGGCTATCAGTATAGGTTTTTGTATCAGATTGTGAAGCTGACAATCCCGTAACACTTTGTCCAGAAGTTCCACCAAAATCTAGAGTGCCGTCAGATGCACCAACTTGGTAATTAAAGGAATTTTGGGGATTGAGAGCAAACAAAGACTGATTATTCAGTTTTAAGCCTAGGTTACTAGCAAGATTGACTGTTACTGGAGTTGAACTGGGACTAAGATTTTCAAATCTTGCTGTTCCCAATAAGTCCCCAGCAAATTCTATTTTTACACTCTTGAGCGTACCAAGAGATGCATCAAACTTCTGAACACTAAGAGGTGAATCAATGATATTTGTTAGCCCAAATCCTGTGGAACTTGAACTAGTGAGAGAAGCTGCATTAGCCACTCCACTTGTAGCGACAATACCTGCGAAGGTTGTAGCAGTAGCTAAAGTCTGGAAAAATTTGGAATTCATAGACTAATTATTTTCTGAAACTATGATTGCGATATTCCTCATCTATTTCTAACTTTGAAATATTACTTTTAGCTTTGTTAAATATACTTAATTTTATATGAATGTTTTATGAAGTAAGAAGTGGAAAATAATTATTTCCCTCTTAAAAAGCTATTTGTTTAAACTTTCATGAGTAGAGCTAGCTTGAAAGTCAAAAGTTAGAATTTTACAGTCTTTTCATAGCTATGGATCTTCAGTGCTGAAACAGGAGGTAGTTATGAGAAGGGTTTTCCTTTGTCAGAAACTGCGGTAGGGTATTTTGACCAGTACACAGCAATACTAGTAATAATTATGGTGCTGAAGCTGCGTCGCTGTTACCTAGTTCCGAGATGTAAGCTTCTGGCTAAAATAAGGCTATGTCCCAAACTTCTTTTTCTACAACGGCAACACGCCCTACATTCATCCTCGTAGATGGGCACTCGCTAGCATTTCGCTCCTACTTTGCTTTTGCTAAAGGACGAGATGGTGGGCTACGTACAAAAACGGGGATTCCTACTAGTGTCTGTTTTGGCTTCATCAAGTCTCTGTTAGAAGTCATGGCAACACAACAGCCACAAGCAATGGCTATAGCCTTTGATTTGGGCTTGCCAACCTTCCGTCATGAAGCCGACGATACCTATAAAGCCGATCGCCCAGGCACACCAGAAGATTTTGTACCTGATTTGAAAAATCTCCATGAGTTGCTTGCAGGCTTCAATCTGCCCATTTTTACGGCTCCAGGTTATGAGGCAGATGATGTTTTGGGAACTTTAGCACAGCTAGCCACTGCGGCTGGATATAAAGTGAAAATTCTCACAGGCGATCGCGATTTATTTCAACTCATTGACCTCGAAAAGCAAATCACTGTTCTCAATTTTAGTCCAGATGCCTGGAAGCGCTCCACAAATGGCATCACGGAATTTGGACCAGAACAAGTTCAAGAAAAGTTGGGTGTCTTACCTACACAAATTGTTGATTTTAAAGCTCTTTGTGGTGACAAATCAGATAATATTCCTGGTGTGAAGGGAATTGGGGAAAAAACAGCAGTACAGCTACTTCATACATACGGTTCCTTAGACAATATCTATGCCCAATTAGATGAAATTAAAGGAGCAACTCAGAAAAAACTCGCAGTAGGTAAAGAAGATGCTGAAAAGTCACGTTACTTGGCAAAAATAGTTTTAGATGTTCCGCTAGAAGTAAATTTAGAAAATTGTAAATTAACAGGATTTGATCAAAACGTTCTCGTACCAATTTTAGAGAAATTAGAATTAAATCGTTTCTTAAGTCAAATCAACCAAATTCAGCAAAAATTTGGTGGACAAGTGGCAGAACTTTCAGCACCAACAACAGCAGCACAACTCAGTACTGACAGCGATGATGGTGAGTTGTGGTTCTTTAGTGCTGCGGATACAGCAGTAGCAGCTACAAAGCAGCCTGCTTCAGCAATTCAACCACAGATCATTAATACCGAAGCAAAGCTCACCGAATTGGTGAACCTGTTGCAAACATTTACCAACCCAGAGATACCCGTCACTTGGGATACCGAAACCACAGATTTAGAACCACGCGACGCTGCTTTAGTGGGTATTGGTTGCTGCTGGGGTACAAAACCAGATGAAATAGCCTATATTCCTGTTGGTCACAAAACTGGAGAGAATCTAGAGCAAGATCTAGTGCTAGCAGCACTACGTCCAATTCTCGAAAGTGCTGATTATCCCAAAGCTTTGCAAAATGCTAAGTTTGACCGTCTAGTTCTTAGGTGTCAAGGAGTAAAATTGGCAGGAGTGGTATTTGATACCATGCTAGCTAGTTACCTGCTAAATCCAGATAGTAGCCATAATTTGAGTGATTTAGCTCAAAAATATCTGGGTTTAACTGCTAAAAGTTATGTAGATTTAGTTCCTAAAGGCAAAACTATTGCTGACTTAGATATTGCTAGTGTCGCAGATTATTGCGGTATGGATGTCTATTCTACATTTGGATTAGTGCCAAAGTTGCGTGAGGAACTACAGAAAATTCCAGCTTTATATCAACTAATGTTGGAAGTAGAACAGCCGCTAGAGGAAGTTTTAGCGGAAATGGAATACACAGGTGTTCGGATTAATTCAGCTTATCTCAAAGAACTTTCACAGCAATTAGAAACAGATTTGACCAAGTTGGAAGAACAAGCTACTGAGATAGCAGGAGAAAAATTCAACTTAGGTTCTCCCAAACAACTGAGCTATATATTGTTTGAAAAATTAGGTTTAAGTACTAAGTATTCGCGAAAAATACAAACTGGTTACTCTACAGATGCAGCGACGTTAGAGAAACTCCAAGAAATTGATCAAACCGGTTTTGTTGATGCCATCATTGAGTACCGTACTCTTTCTAAATTAAAGTCTACTTATGTAGATGCATTACCAGCATTAGTACGTCCCGATACTCACAGAGTACATACAGATTTTAACCAAGCAGCGACATCGACTGGCAGGTTATCTTCTTCTAATCCGAATTTACAAAATATTCCGATTCGGACAGCTTTTAGCCGCCAAATTCGTAAAGCATTTTTACCAGAACCAGGCTGGTTAATGGTGGCTGCTGATTACTCGCAAATTGAGTTACGCATATTGGCTCATTTAAGTCAAGAGCCAGTTTTGGTGCAAGCATATCAGCAAAATGAAGATATTCACACTGTGACAGCAAGGTTAGTATTTGAGAAAGAAGATGTCACATCAGACGAACGTAGATTGGCAAAAACCATTAACTTTGGTGTGATTTATGGCATGGGGTCTCTGAAGTTTTCTCGTTCAACTGGCGTAGATAAAGCCATTGCTAACGAATTTATTAAGCGCTTTAACGAGCGCTATGCAAAAGTATTTGCATATTTGGAACGTGTGAAAAAAGAAGCGATCGCCCAAGGTTATGTAGAAACAATTCTCGGTCGTCGTCGTTATGTTGAGTTTACCAGCAATAGTTTACGTCAATTAAAAGGCAGCGATCCAGAAGCTATTAACCTTAGTAAATTAAAAAATTTAGGGCCTTACGATGCCGGTTTACTGCGCTCCGCAGCTAATGCACCAATTCAAGGTTCTAGTGCTGATATTATCAAAATTGCAATGGTAAGACTGCATGAGGTTTTAAGTAAATATCAGGCGCGGTTGTTATTACAAGTTCACGATGAATTAGTGTTTGAAGTTCCGCCCTCAGAATGGGAAGAATTACAACCACAAATTAAGTCAGTAATGGAAAATGCCGTGAAATTGACTGTGCCTTTAGTAGTCGATGTACGTGCTGGAGAGAATTGGATGGAGACGAAATAGATAAATTGAGATATTTATACAAATTTGAAGATAACATTTAAGTTAGCTCAAGAATTGCTTGCAGCTTTAAAAATTTGTTATGCAGTTAAATTCGACTCTGGAATGTTGGAGACTGGATGTGGTTTGTAGCCTAAATTTGTTAACTTAGTACTCATCTTCAACTAAAGAATAAGTTTTTAACCACTCAATTTTTCTCTATAAACGCAGAAAATCTCCCCTATCTATCAACTCCGGAATTCTCTGAGCAATTACTGATTGCGGCAAAACTTGCGATCGCCATCATTTTCAGGGTATTGCCAAGAATAGGCAAAATGGCTCACTCCTTTGATTTGGGGGGCAAATTGTCGAAGCGCCTGCATTTGTGCTTCTAGAGATGGACGATTGCTAATCGAAGCTCCCCATTTACCTGCTAAGGCTGGAATCACTTGCGTACCTGGTTTAGCCATACTCAAGACTCGTTGTATTTGTGCCACAATACAACTGGCATCACCGCAAGTGGCATAAGCCATAGGATGCCATTGCAAGGAGCTAGGAAACCGATCCCAAGGCTGTAAGCGCGAATCATATCCTTGTCCCAAAGTTTGGTTACCTTCAGGGAAAAACACTGCTCCAGCAGGAATACCTTGTTGCTGTGCTGGATAACTTGCTAAGGCGACAAAATCCAGGATACCTTGCATGGCATGGGCAACAGCGAGCTGCCATAAATCCCATTGCAAAAGCGGTTGTCTGTCGATGGGATTGAGAAGAGATTTTTGCGCTGCTGACAAAGTTCGACCTTGCCATAAGGCTTCTCCTTCTTGAGGATAAAGTTGATCGACTTCAGCAATATCTGCTGCGGTTACATATCCCTTACTTAAAAAGCGCCGAATCAAGTCTAGCCCTTTGTTATTTTGTGCTCGTCGAAATAAAGCTTCTTGAGTTGCTGAACTAAATAGCCATAAGTCTGTAACTTTGGTAGCTATAGAATCACTTCCTGCTTGACGCGGATAGCGCACATAGTCAAACAACAACCCATCTGGGCGACGGCGCAGTACTTCCTGCACCATTTGATAGTAGTCGCGTTTCGCCTGTGAGTTGTATGGGTCGATAAATACATGAGTGCCGTTATCTACAACATATAAGCTAGTTTGACCTTTGCCATTACGCGCGATCGCTCCTTCTCTGTCTCGACGCTCTGCATAGCTATAGCCAAAATTGATAGTGTACATCCAGGCGTAAACTTTCAAACCCCGTTGTCGCCCTTTTTTAATCGCATTTGCGAGTAGATCTACCTTTTCTGCACCAGGAGTACGGATCACAGAAGGCCAAATTGTCGGGTTAGCTGCTGCTGGTAAAAGTACCCGCCCATCATAAAAAACTTCCAAATTAACTTGGTTATAGCCAAGGTTAACTATTCGATCCATAATTTGGTCGAGTAAACCAGGATTAATGTCACAAGGATACAAGCGTAACCAAATTGCTTGATTTTGCGGCCAGTTACGGTTACGGCACTCCTTTATTTCCTGTGCATGTTGTTTTAATATCTGCTGGTAGCGCTTTTGGGCATCTGGATTGCCTCTGAGTGCTGAAACACGTAAGTTATCTTTTTCTTTGACTGCTGTTGATGATAACTGGCAATATTCCTTGACTTGCGCCTGTACTGGTTGGCTCCCAAAATTGGGAATTAAAAGGCTACTACTGAAAATAGCTGCAAGAAGGCGTCGGACAAATAACTTTGATTTTGTAACTTTCAAGGGACGGTTAGACATACTTCAAGGTAGCAGAGCACAATACTAGACTTCTTGTAGAAGTTAGGTAAAGCATAAAGATAAAGTCAAGGGTCAAAGAATGGAATTTTCCTTATCCCCCATAATCTTTATCTCTATCTCTTACCAAAAGTACTTGTACAAGAGGTCTGATCATCAACCTCAAAATATATTAGCTGAGGTGATGTGGATAAAATTCTATGTTTAAAAAATAGGGGTTTTGAAGCCTATTTTTGAAAGACTCTCAAACCCCTATTTCTGTTGCCGCAATTTTTTATTTAGTTAAGTTCTAGGAGATACTCAGGTAATTTCCCAATTTCTGGTTATTTGCTTTGTCGCCAATGATAATACCCGGTATATATGTAAATCAAAAGTCAAAATTTAAAAGTTGTTTACTTAATGAAACCAAACTTAACAAACTAGCCAAGAGCCTCAATCAAGTTGGGACTCTTGACTCTGTTTTGTAGAAAGTTAAGCACCCCGCCTCAGCGCCGTCTCTACCTGATTAAACTCCTTTTCTAAGCGATCTTTGAGTTTTTGTGGCACAGGACGATTGGGGTAAGAACTGTAGTGTCCTGCTAGGGAGTTTAAAGCTGTTCGCATGGTAGTAAAGGAGCTCAAACCAGACACAGAGTTAGCTCGCTGGTAGCGAGCTGAAAAGTCATTTATTTTTTGACGCGCTTCTGCTTGAACTGCTGCTTTATTTGGTGAATCTTCTGATATCTCTAGGACATTTCTTAAAATCTGGACTACCGCTAAGGTGTCTTGACGATAATCCCCTGTCAAACTATCAGGACTAGAACAGCCCATTAAGCTGATGGCTACAACTAAAACCAGGGCAAGCAGACGCGACCAATAGCGCTTCATAAGCATTTAGTGAAACAACGCATAAATCAACGTCCATAGTATCTTGGATTGGTATCTTGGGGATCATTCAAAGTGCTAAGTGCTGAGTTATGGTTTGTTAACTCGTTATTCTCAATTCATTACTTTTTGATACAGAGTGTCCCTTTGTTGATAAGGTCTTCCTAAAGAAATGATCGCCTTTTGTAAGGTTTCTACTTCCATTGATGTACCGCCCAAGGCTCCTGCCATTGTGGTAATGTGTTCCTCCATCAATGTGCCACCAATATCGTTGCAACCCCAAACTAAAGCCTCTTTAGCACCAGTCAGCCCCAGCTTTACCCAACTCGGCTGATGATTGGGAATCCAATTTCCTAAGTAAATCCGCGCCACAGCAGTCAGTATTAGGCTATCAGTTAAAATTGGTTGATCGCGCCCCACTCGACGACGTAAAGCTTTAGGTGCTTCTTGTCCAACAAAAGGTAATAAAATAAACTCAGTAATTCTTGCTGAATAGCCGCGGTTAATGGCAGTTTGTTGGAGCGATCGCAATTTTTCTAAATGTCTTATTTGTTGTTCTGGACTTTCGATATGCCCTGAGAGCATAGTGCTAGTGGTGTATAAGCCTAATTGATGTGCTGTACTAACAATTTCTAGCCAAGTAGCTGTGTCAATCTTCTCCGGACACAGTACCCGCCGTACCTGATCATCCAACACCTCAGCTGCTGTTCCTGGCATTGAACCTACACCAGCATCCCCCAAAGCCGCAATCACATCAGCATAATTCAGTCCATCAGCTCTGGCGATAAATTGCACTTCCTGAGGAGAAAAAGCGTGCAAATGTAGCTGGGGAAATTCCTGTTTGATGGTTTCCACCAACTTGAGATAATAAGGCAAAGATTTACCGTTGACCTTAGCTTGTGGGTTTAATCCCCCTTGCATACAGATTTCCGTTGCGCCCCGTAGCACTCCATCTGTAGCTTTCTCCAAAATTTGTGCCCAATCTAACCAGTAAGCACCATCATCACCATCATCACGCCGGAAAGCACAAAAACTACAGTGCTGCTCACAAATATTAGTAAAGTTAATATTGCGGTTAACTACGTAGGTGACTGTATCACTGGCTTGAATGCGGCGGAGTTTATCAGCTGTGCTTTGAATGGCAGCGATCGCCTCTAGGTCTGTTTGTTTTAACAATACCACTCCCTCTGCAGGAGATATATCATATCCCATTAGGGCACGGTCGAGAATAGCGTCAACAGTTTTAATAACCACAGTTCATCAAACAAAACCACATTTCTCATTTTGGCAATAAATTAGCTGATGCGTGTCACAGGTGAAAGGAATATCTATAGTATCTATTCCGGGTGTGACTTCCTCAAAATTTTCTATAAATGAGAATACCAAAAAATATCAAACCAAATAATTTGAATAGAAATTTTTTGTAAAATAAAATTGCTATTTTTATTTTTAAATATATTATTTTGGAATCTTTTTTTGTTTTAAGTAATAAAGATAAAATTTTATGGTTGTAGGTTATTAATTAAACTTTTATATTTCAAGTTAATTGAAAATATTCAGATCCAACCAGATAAACAATCTATAAAAGTATTATTAATCCAGAAAATATTGTATAATACTCAAATGCTACGATTAATAAGTAACATAACATAAAGCCGCTGTGAATTAATCTGCACTCTTATCGCACCTGTTTAGCAGTATAGCCAATGTCCATCAACCTAAAGTGTAAAATTATATTTTTAGGCTGAGACAAGTTTATATAAAATGTTAATCAACATCAATAAATAGCATAAAAAGTAGTGTAGGTTATATTAAAATCCAGTTAATTAGCAAGATAATTGTTCATTAATATACTCTTTTACTATTTGGATTCTGCTGAATGACTCACAGCCAAACCAATTCACTATTATCAGTCCCAACTGGTAAATTACAAATATCGGAATTGCCTCCTAAAATTGCAGATACTAATGGAGAAGCTATGCTTCTTTCTCTAGTAATTCCAACTTACAAAGAGCATGACAATATCAAGAATGTGGTTAAGGTATTGAGCCAGTTGTTGGATGAGTCTATTCCAGGACAGTATGAACTGATTGTGGTAGATGATGATAGTCCAGATCGAACTTGGGAAGTAGCACAATCCCTGACAGAGAAATACCCACAATTGCAGGTAATGCGACGCCAACAGGAACGGGGGCTATCTTCGGCGGTGATTCGTGGATGGCAAGTAGCAAGAGGAAGTATTTTAGGTGTGATTGATGGAGATCTACAGCATCCACCAGAAGTGTTGACACAATTGTTGGCTGAGATTGAACAGGGTGCGGATTTGGCAGTAGGTAGTCGTCATGTAGAAGGCGGCGGTGTTAGTAGTTGGAGTATTATCAGACGGTTATTGTCTCGTGGCGCTCAGGTTTTGGGATTGATTATCTTACCAGGAGTACTGGGAAGAGTTTCTGATCCCATGAGTGGTTATTTTATGGTGCGTCGAAATGCGATCGCAGCAGCAACACTCAATCCAGTAGGATACAAAATTCTCCTAGAAGTCATTGGGCGAGGAAGAGTTCGTGAAATTGCTGAAGTAGGCTATGTGTTCTGCGAACGCAAAGAAGGCGAAAGCAAAGTGACATGGAAGCAATATGTCGATTATTTACGCCACTTACTACGGTTGCGCCTTTCCACAGGACGTTTAGAACGGGTTAGCCAAGCTACAGGAAAGTTAGAACAATTGAGTCAAAACATTGGTTTCCCTATTGGTCGATTTCTCCGCTTTGGATTGGTGGGACTCAGTGGGGTATTTGTAGATATGACAATACTTTACTTGCTCAGCGACCCTACAACTCTAGCTTTACCTTTGACTCGCAGCAAAATCATTGCCGGTGAAATTGCAATTTTCAACAATTTTTTGTGGAATGACGCTTGGACTTTTGCTGATGTCTCCATGAAGCAGCAAGAATGGCGTCAACGTTTGAAGCGCTTTTTCAAATTCAATTTAATTTGCTTAGCCGGATTGATATTAAATGTGCTGATTTTGAATCTCGTATTTAATTTTCTTATTCCCAACCGCTACATCGCCAACATAATCGCGATCGCAATTGCTACTATCTGGAATTTCTGGGTGAACTTGAAACTTAGCTGGCGGGTAACTGATGTTAAATAGTCAACTATCAGAATTTATGGTTTCTTGCTACTTTGTATAACTTTCCGGTAAACCCACTGGTGACAAACCAGCGATCGCCCGTAAGTTTTGGCAACGAATCAACTCGGTAAAATTTAAACCAGAACGTCCCTCAATCTTGGCTATTTCTTCAATTGCTGATAACAAATGCTCGGCGGCTTCAGCTTCTGAGTAACCCCGGCGTTGTGCAATGCGAATTGCGGCTGCATCAGCATTTAATTCTAATTCTGGAGATTTATTAGTACGCCAGATCCGAAAGCTGGCGAGCGCGCTTAATCCTACTGCGATCGCTATACCCACCACATCTGACTGTGTTGATTCTATGACTCCACCCAACAACCCTATCAGTACTACACCTTGATAAACGTCGGGTTTGAACCACCTCACCCCCGTCAACCAGCTAACCGTTTGCAACAGCAGTAAATCTCGTTGTGGTTTTGTCAAACGAAACCATAAATCGAAATTAATATATATTGGTCGCTCTTGATTCCAAGGAAGTGGAAAGAAACTGTCAATTACCTTTGCCTGTTCGGGTTTGCTGACGATTTTTGTCATCATACGCCCCGAAGCAGGCATAACATCTAGCAAACGGCGAATTTCAACGTTTGGCTCCATAAATTTAATGATTAGCCATTATATGCATCGTACCTAATTCTGCAAAGAATTAACTTTTCGTGCTAACCTTTGATTTGTAATAACTTTTTACAAAAGTTACCTCGGCAAATTATTATTTGTCAAAGGCACAGACCAAAGCATCAACAAGCTAATTGAGTAGTGTATAGTGTAGCGGGATTATATGGTACCCGATTGCATAGAAGTTCAAAACTTTGACGTTTTGAATAACCATTTAAGAATTTAAATTTTAATTACATGGACGCTTTTGCTCCCACACCGCCTGAATGGACAAATAAGGCAATTCATGCTTATCAGTTTTGCTGTCCTAACTGCAATTCAAGTAGCCGAGAAGCCATAGAAGTTTGGATGAATCGGCGATCGCCTGTGATGACAGAAGACCATCGCCGCAAATGGCAGGAGTTCTACAATTGTCACTGTGGTTGTGCATGGTGGGCTTGGAGTAGCGATCGCCCACCAATAGATCTGTCTAATCAACGTGATGTTAAGCCCACATAGCTATAGGTATTATTAACCACATAAAAAACCCGCCTCTTGGCGGGTTAAGTTTTAGTTACTCAAAGGTTAGTAGAGCTAATTGCATGACTACTAACCTACAACCAACTTTAGAAAGTAAAGGTGGTACGGAGAGTACCTACGTAAATCGTGTCATTTCTGTCGTTATGCTCGGGATTGAAGATCACCAACAAAGCTGGGGTGACAGAAATATTATCACTTAGCTGCATTCTGTACTGACCCTCTAGGTGATAAGAAGTCCCTGCATCTTTTTGCTCTACGCCGTTAGCCGCCCTAACGTCACTACTTGTCACTTTAGGTGGTTGACCAAATATAAAACCAAGTACATTTCCCTTTCTGCCAAAGTCTTGGAGAGCAGCGGTAACACCCCAATAGAAAAGGTCTGCATTATTACCAGGGTTGACAGTGTAGCTAGTCAAAGGTGCTCCACCAGCAGGGTTAGCAACAGTTGATGTAACAGCCGTACTGTTCGCCGCTTCGGCGTTACTATAACCTACCCAACCAGAAAAAGTTAACTGAGAACTAGGTTTGAAGACAGCTTCAAAACCGTAGTGGTTAGCGGAAGTAGGAACATTACCAAAGGGTGTACTTGCCAAGTTACTACCTGTAGCTTCAAACAGGTTTACACCACCAAGATTATTTTGAAACGATCGGACGTAGGTCAATCCCAAATTAAGTGTCTTGCTGGGTTGGAAAGCTATCTGAGCCAAGGCTGCGTAGTTACCGTCTGTTAAACCTGCGCTCTCAGCTGGATTACTAGCTGTATTATTCCGACCACCAGCTAAATAACCTACAGACGCACTTAAAGCTCCACTAGGATTAAAGGTTACAGTCGCACCCGCACCACCTTGTCCTTGTCTGTAAATTGGGCTGAACCGACCATAACGGGAAATAGCCCCCCTAGCGCTGCTAGCAAAAACAGGGTTGAAGCTGTTGGTGTTTTCCCAAAACTCACCATTGTTAGCATCAACCTTAACGCGTAAAGCATCGCTCAAGTTAAAGGCATAGTTGATTTTATCTATGGCAACGCTATTGGGATTAGTATCAAATCCGTCATATGCTAGACGGGTCATGTTGGTACCGGTGGAAGCAGCACCATAAATAGCGTTACCGTTATTGAAAACATTCCCTGCTTGCAAACGGACTTGCAATTGATCTTTACCAGTGAAGCTGCTGAGCAAGTTCAGACGAACTCGGTCATTAAAGGTTATGTTACTGTCTAAATTTCTTCCTGTAACCCTTCCTGTTGGATCGTTGATCAGCGTCCGGGAGCCAATGGCTTGATCGCCGCCAAAGGAATCAGATGCGCTAAAAATCGCTTCACCAACCAACTTAGTAGTAGTAGAGAACTGATTGGCTTCTAGTTCCGCAGTACGGGCTTCTAAAGCATCCACACGACCGCGCAAAGTAGCTAATTCAGCCGCAAATTCTTCTTGTAAACGCTGTAAGGTAGCTAGGTCTTGTTTCGTTACCAAGTCACTGGTAGCTGTCGCAATTAACTCGTTAACTCTATCCAAACAAGCATTCAAACCAGCAGCGAATTCATAACGCGTTAACGCACGGTTACCACGATAAGTACCGTTGGGATAACCTGCAATACAGCCATAGCGCTCAACCAAGGATTGTAAAGCCTGAAATGCCCAGTCTGTGGGCTGTACATCCGAAAATTGTGAAACGGATGTAACCTGATCCATGCCGCTAGAGTCTTGCGACAACTGAGTAACAGGGGTTACCTGTTCGTTAGCTTCAGCAGCCAAGCTACTATTCGCAGCCAAAAATGTAGTAGCAACAACAAGTGGACCGATCTTTATAAGATCCCAGAATACTTTTGTCATTGTTCTTTTTCTCACTCACACCTAGCTAATTCACTTTAATGCAAACTTCCCAAAAATTTTGAAATTGGGAAATCTACTTATTAAGTCACAATGATATTACCAAACTTAATTGGTAATTCTTACAAGCAAACCAAGATTATATTACCCTATTTTGCAATGAATTTATTAGGTAAGCGAAGAATCATCCGTCGTTTATTACGCAAAATTTGCCCTTCTTCTTCAAATTGCTGTAAAAGTCTTGTTATGGTTACTCTTGTCGTATTTAAAACTTCTGCTATTTCTTGATGAGTCACATTTAAGTCAAGCAGTATGCCATCTTCTACTTCCCGACCAAATTTTTCACTTAACCATACTAAAAAATGCCACAAGCGTAGTGAAATTGGTTTACGATGTACTATACTTAGCAATTCCTCAGCTTGTTGAATGTGGGACAATAAAGCGTCGATATCTTGATGCCAAAGCTGAGGCGGTATAACACTCACTTCCACGCTTGTTAAAGATTCAATTTGATAGGGTTTGATTTTAGATAAGGGATAGCCAATGATATCGCCAGGTCCCCAATAACCAAGAGTAATAAATGTTCCATCTTCACTCCAAGTTAAGGTACGAACGGCCCCCCGCTCAATTCGCCAAAGTACTTCACTCCGGAGTGGAATTACCTCTCTACGAGTAAATATCCTTTGAGGTAACTGTCCATTTACTATGAAATTATTTAATTTAGTAGAAGATTCTGCGATAGGGCTTGGGGAATACATTCAGATTATAGATTTTGATGGAGTAGAAATGTCTGAATAATCTAATCAATAATCAAATTTACTTTGACACTTGATTAATAGATTACAATGTTTGGTGAAATTAATTCGGAAGTTTTTAGTATGGAAAGTTATAGGAATCCTGCTCAATAAAAATATTCAACAATAAAATAAATGATCGCTGTTTTTGGTTAATTATTTATAGGAATTTAAAAATCTAAGACTAAGTATGATTTCATTTTTAATTATAAATCTATAAATCATTTGCATAAAAGATTAAAGTCATTGGAATATCTGATTCTGAATATAGACATTAGCTAATAGTAGCCCGCACATATGAGTCAATTTAAATTATTTAGTTTTGTTTAGAATTGAATTAGTAGCTTATTTTTGCGTTGACTAGGTTGATTTAATTAAAAGTTAACTAAAATCTTCATACTTAACTATGTTGGGTGAAGAAAATTTTTTTGTTTAGCGTAATTTAGCAAAGTTAAAAGGATTTACTGGCATTTTTAGCTAAAACTAAGTATTACTTTTGACAAAATTATTAAACTTTTTAGAATACAAATCTGTTATATTCCATACATTTATCTACTTAAATAAATCTCAGATAAGTAGAACGGTGCAAATAAACTAAAGTATGTAACGAACAGTAAAGTTGCCTAAAAACCTCTTTTCTTCTGCCTTGTCATAACGACAATTTTTAACACCACCCTACTTAATATAAATAAGACTAAATATTTTTTAAGTGGAACCCCTGGTTCTTGTTTGTCTTTTACTAATCCACATTTACTAGCTTGTGATCTTGCTTTGATTCTTTAAATCAGATGTACTTTTTTATACAAAATTTTATCAACTCAATATTGATCTCCTTGAACTTTTTCCCTAAACATAAAGATATCCAAAAAGTGATACTTATCAGTTTGCTGCGCAAGAACTATCACTGTGTTATTTTGGCTTAACTTTAAATTTGAAAGTTTAAGAATAGGTAAGCTTTTAGTGAAATGTATGCGACTTCACTAATTTTTCATTTGATATTTTGCTTTTATAGTCGTTATTGTGCCAGTATCGTAAAAAGTTATAGTAATTGAAACTCTCAGTTATCAATGCTTTCAGCGATTATGATGCTTTAAGCAAGCTCTGTGAAATATTGAGTTAAAAAAGAAATACTGATGTTTTAGTATGTGCTGTTGTGACTAATAGGCAAGCAAAGCATACCTAAGGATTGGCTATTAACCAATTCCCAATTCCTTGTTTTAGGGTTTAGCAGTTTTAATCAGGAACGTTGACCAGTAACAATATATGCTACTCGTTGACCAATGTTAGTAGCGTGATCTGCCATGCGTTCTAGGCAGCGAATTGCCAAAGCTAACAGAACAATTGGTTCTACTACGCCAGGAACATCCTTTTGAAAAGCTAAAGTCTGATAGAGGCGTTCATACGCATTATCAACAACATCATCTAATCGCTTAACACTTCGCCCGCCAGCTTCATCCAAATCAGCTAAAGCTACTAAGCTAGTAGCTAACATAGCTTGAGCGTGATGGGACATAACTGCAATCTCTGGTAAAGACGTATGAGGCGGGTAAGGAAAAATTTTAATGGCAATTTCAGCAAGATCTTCAGCGTAATCCCCAATCCGCTCTAAATCTCGCACTAGCTGCATAAAAGCACTCAAGCAACGTAAATCTTGTGGCGTAGTTACTTGCAGTGTCATGATTGCCGTACAGTCTGACTCGATTTGTCTATAAAAGCGATCAATTTTTTTATCTAATTGAGGAAGCTCCTCAGCTGCTGTTAGATTGCGGGAAAATAAAGCTTGGTGGCTAAGACGAAACGATTGTTCTACCAAAGCTCCCATGCGTAATACATCACGCTCTAAGCGCCTAATAGCGCGCGCCAACTGGGGTCCATCGGGATTGGGACTATAAAAGACAGCTTTCACACTTGTATTCTCAAACGTGAAGATATTTTTTAACTATAGTCTTGGCTTGAAGTATTTGCCATCACTTCCGGAAGTTGCACTTGTATCCATGCTCCACCAGTTTCGGGGTGATTCATGGCTTTGATTAAACCACCGTGGGCGAGAACAATTTGCTTAACTATTGCCAAACCTAAACCACTACCTACAATTGTAGTTGTGGAATTACTCTCTTGTAGTGAATCTCGCGTTCGTGCTTTATCTCCTCTGTAAAAACGCTCAAAAACATGGGGTAAATCTGTTTCTGAAAATCCAACTCCGGAATCAACGATATTAATTTCCAGCAAAGCAGAAGTAGGATTGCTTTTATGGGTATCTTTTACCGATAAGATTTTGGCTTGGACTTGAATAGTTGTACAAGGAGGACTGTATTTAATACTGTTGTCTAGCAAGTTGAGAAAAACTTGGTACATCCGGGAGCGATCTGCTTTAATCCAGAAAGATTCTGGTCCAGAATAGTTAAGATTGAGATGCTGCCTTTGTGCCAATGGTTCTAAAGTTTCCCAAACAGATGCAATTAGCGATCGCACTTCCATTGCTTCAGGATGCAGTTGAATGCTTGGGTCTGTTTCCATTTGAGTAAGGTCCAACCAACCTTGTACCAAATTAATCAAGCGATCAACTTCTTGCATGAGGCGGTTAACCCAACGATTTAAAGGTGGTTCTAAACGGTTTTGTAAAGTTTCTACAACCAAACGAATCGAAGTCAGTGGTGTTCTAAGTTCATGTGCTAAATCCGAAAAAGAACGATCTCTGACTTGATTCATATCTAGCAGGGGTTGGCGATTTTCTAAAAATACTCCTACTTGCCCGTTATGTAAGGGAAAGCTAGATGCTCGTATAGCTAGAGATTTTGTTTCTAACATTGCTGTTGCATTCTCACAAGAAGGGTGAAACACCCACTCTTTCACTCGTGGTTGTTGGCAATCGCGAGTTTGCTCAATTAAACGGTCAAGTTCATAAGAACGCACTAATTCCAGTAACAACCGCACTTGTCCTGGTTGCCATCTCTCCAGATACAATATCTCCCGAGCTTGCTGGTTACACCACAACAGTTGATTTTCTTCATCCACCTGCAAATATCCCAATGGTGCAACATCTAGCAGTTGTTGGTAGGTTTCCAGCGACTGTTGTAAATCCTGCCGTTGCTGCTTCACCAATGCTATTTCCTGCCGTAAATGAGGAATCAGCGGCAGTATTACCTTGGAAGAGTGAGAATTTAAAGGTTTGAGTACTCGCTCCAAGTAGCGGTCTAGTTGAACCTGTTGCCAAATCCAAAACCCAACGCCTACTGCTAAACCCAAACAAAATCCCAATAAGAGCATTTAAGTCATTAGTTTTTTGATAACAAGTAAAAACTAACAACTATCCTAAGCAATTATCCAAATCGATAGCCAAAACCTCTGACAGTCACAATGTACTCTGGACGACTAGGATCTAACTCTAATTTTTCTCGCAACCAGCGGATGTGAACATCTACAGTTTTGCTATCTCCGACAAAATCTGGTCCCCAAACTTGATCCAGCAATTGTTCGCGTGACCATACTCGACGGGCATAGCTCATAAACAGTTCTAGAAGCCGAAACTCTTTGGGCGACAGACTTACCTCTTGACCGCGAACCAGCACACGACACTCTTGAGGATTCAAGCTGACATCCTTGTACTTTAATACGGGTAGTTGAGGCAATGTGCTGAAACGCTGGCGGCGAAGTAAAGCACGACAGCGAGCAACTAACTCCCGCATACTAAAGGGTTTGGTGAGATAGTCATCTGCTCCTACTTCTAAACCTAGAACACGGTCAGTCTCACTACCTTTGGCACTAAGCATTAAAATCGGTACTGGGTTTCCTTGATGACGTAGCAAGCGACAAATATCTAAGCCATTGATCTGCGGCAGCATTAAATCAAGGACTACCAAGTCAAAGGAAACTTCTCCTGAGTTCGGTTCAAAACTTTTGAGATATTCTACAGCCGATCGCCCATCAGTAGCCGTTACTACTCCATAGCCTTCTTCCTCCAACGCTACCACTAGCATTTCCCGGATTAGTTCTTCATCTTCTACTACTAGAACGCGGCTTGTTTGCCCTATATCCGCTTTGGCAGAAAACTTGGTTGATTCGCTGGTATACATTGAGATCACAAAAGTTTGGGTCTGTACTGCTATCAAGACGATGACTGAATCAATTATCGAGCCTCAGTGCATTTACGCCTCTAAGCATAATGCTTTACTTGATAAAACGTAACATTCATCACATAATCTCAAATATTATAAATCACTACTGCTACCTACAAGCAGATAAGAGTGTTTTTCAGAGCTTGAAATATTGAATTTTTGTATGCACGCAATTCCTACTTGACAATAACGGAATTAGTTGAGTATATTTTCATAGTACACAAGTACTATAAATTAAAGAAAGCTTTTCCCTTGAAACAAGCGGACACTTGTGTAGATAGTTCTTAAGGATTTTTAGTGTCTGTTGATTCTTTGTTTCAGTATTTGCACTGCGTGAAAAACGCATATTTACAGGCTACTCTGATGTCTGCATAGGTAAGTCTTGGTATGGCTTGCTACTCACTACATTGTTGCATGTTTAAAGGAGTTGAAATATGACTACAGTTGCAGTCAAAGACAGCAAACAACAAATAGTACAGGCATTTCAACAAATTATTACAGAAAGGAAAAAATTAGATTCAAAAATAGCCACTAAACAAGAGGAAGCAGAAAAGGCAAAAAATCAAGAAATTCTAGTAGCTGCTTCTACATACACTGTTGATAGTATTGTTAAAGGTTTAGCTGATTTACAATTAGAGTTTGGTGGTATTGTCAATGCCCTATCTGAAAAATTAGCTCAAGAAAATTCCAAATTAGATGAATTAAACCGAGCTATAGAAATTGCAAATCAGCAGTTACAAGAGCTTCAGCAAATCAGGATTGTAGCAGATGTTTTAGATATTTTAAATCAAGAACATCAAGAAAAGCTAAAAATATTAGAACAAGAAATTTCCAGTAAGCGAGAAGCTCTTGAAAAAGAAATTATAACTAGGCGTAAAGAGTGGCAAAAAGAGCAAGCAGAATACGAAGAAGCACTAAAATCTTATAACGAATTATTAGTTAAACAACGTACCTCCGAAGCAGAAGAATATCAGTATAAGTTAGAAACAACACGAAAACTAACTACAGATGCTTATGAGGCAAGAAAACGCAACTTAGAACGGGAAATACAAGAAAGTACTCAACAGAAACAGAAAAACTGGGCTGAACGTGAAAAAATCCTCACTGAACATCAACCTTTGTTTACAGAATACGAGAAAAAAATCGCAGCATTTCCTACTGAGTTAGAAGAAGCAGTTAAGAAAGCTAGAGAAGAAGCAATTAAAGAGACAAGCCAAAAAGCTAAAGTCGAAGCTGATTTGTTTGAAAAAGAATGGGAATCAAGCAAACAGAGTTATGAATTAAAAATTCAATCTTTAGAAGAAACTATTAAGAAACAAACTGAGCAAATTGAAGGAATGTCTGCTCAATTACAAACTGCCTTGAAACAGGCGCAAGACTTAGCAATGAGAGCTTTTGATAGTTCTAATGCTAAATAGTGATTAATCCGATGATGACAATCTTAATTGTCTTGATAAGTTAATTTTAAAATTATGGAGGTTTGTTGTGGTAGTTAAAAAACCAACTGATAAGAGCACTAAAGCTGAAATCTTGCAAGCTTATGAAGAGTTAGCAAAAGAGACAGCAGCCGTTAAAACACAACTGAATCAAGCACTGAAAGAAAGCCAAGCTGTTGCTAAAGAGAAGCCCAAATTAGAGATAAAGACTACTATGAATCCGCAATCTACTGTTCAGCAAAAGATGAATTATACAATTGAAAGCTTGGCTAAAATTCAGTTAGGCTTTGGTAGTGCGGCCAATGAATTATCTGAACAGTTAACTACGCAAGCATCTAAATTAGCAGAAATTAGAGAAAATGTAGAGAAAGAAGTAGAACAGCTAAAGCAACTACATAATTTAGAAATATCTGAAGATATTTTGGATACTCTGATCGCAAACTATGAAGATAATTCTAAAAACTATCAAGAAGAGTTTAGCCAGCAGAAAGAAGTTTTATTACAAGAAATTGATGAGCAAAGGAAAACTTGGATAAAAGAACAAGATGAAAATAGCAGATTAATCAAAGAACGAGATGAAAATCTCAAAAAGACTCGGCAAAGAGATGATACAGAGTATAAATATAATTTAGAACTTCAACGGAAATTAGCAAAAGATGAATACGAACAGCAGCAAAAAGAGTTAAATAAGCAATTAGAAGAATTTCAGCAAGAAACAGAGAAAGAATGGGCTGAGTGCGAAAAAATAATTGCTGAAAGAGAAAAACAATTTGAAGAATCTAAAGCTAAGGTAGAAGCATTTCCGAAAGATAAAGAAGCTGCTCTCAAAAAAGCAACAGAGGAAGGCAAGGGTATTGCCTACTATCAAGCTAAAATAAAATCAGATTTATACAGTAAAGAAGTAGAAGGACAAAAGCGTTTTTATGAACAAAGATTGCAATCTTTAGAACAAAATATTACTAATCAAGACACTCGCATTCAAAACCTTTCTAAGCAGCTTGAATCTGCCCTCAAGCAAGTTCAGGATTTAGCAGTGAAAGCTATTGAAGGAACTGCAAATGTAAATTCATATCAAGCAATCAAAGAAATAGCCTTAGAACAAGCGAAAAGTCAAGTGAAGAATAAATAAGCCAATTGTATTTTCCAGATAAATGTAGAGATGTAACTCGAGTTACATCTCTACAAAACAGCATTTTTATATTTATCAAAAGTCTTGACTTAGAGTTAGTTGTCTCTTTTAGGCGGAATACCATTATTTATCGGTTTTTTTCTACTTGTTGCTTGATTAGCTATGTTTTTATTATTTGATGATTGCTGAGAATTATTTTGTGTGTTAGACATAAGACTAAACCCGTGAATAATTTATTTATCTATGTTTTAAATCTACATAGTGTGCAGCTAGATCTCCGGAAATTATTTAAATACTTTATATTCAAGTTAATTCAAAACAGTTAAAAATAGGCACTCAAAAAAATAGAGACGCTATAGCTTTACGTCTCTAAAACAGAGGAAACCCATTATTTTTATTTATTTAAAAAGTTTAAAAAATAAATTCTCAAAAATTAAACAAACAGAAACTTAGTTTGTTTCATCTAATTTTTTAGGCTGCTGTTGATTATCAGGCTTTTTGTTGCTGTTGAACCTGATAGCACCAGGCTCAGTTTTGGCTGGCTTGCCATTGTTGGGAGGTTTTCGACGAGCCATAGAAACACAATCTTTAATTGTTAACTCTCTACAAATTGAACTACAGGAGTATAAATTATTAATCCGGAAAATTTAGGAAAAGAGCTAATGTGTAGCCTAATATATCTTGCTGCTGGTAGATACTCATCAATTTTCCGTAAAAGGATAAGTATCCCATTTTGGCAGTCGCCCTCAGACTAGAAGTCTGGGGCTACACAAACATAGCTTGCCTCCGCAGGCTAGATGTCGCCAGGGATTTTTCCTAGGTGGGATATTCGCCCTTTCTATCTTCTGGCCGGATTAACTTTGTAATCTGGTTCCAGAGGGAAGGTAATGTTAAGCAAAGGTGGAAAAATCTAGATTGGGTGGAATATCTTGAATACGCCCTGGACCGATCGCACGCAGTGCTTCTTTGAGGTCAATATCGCCAGTGTACAAGGCACGACCTACAATTACACCAGTAACGCCTTGTGGTTCCAATGCCAACAAGCTCAACAAATCGGTAACAGAACTCACCCCTCCAGAGGCAATTACTGGTATAGAAATTGTGGCAGCGAGTTCTCGCAACGCATCTAAATTCGGCCCGGCGAGAGTTCCATCGCGGTGGATGTCGGTGTAGATGATCGCAGCTGCTCCCAATTCTTGCATTTGTACAGCTAGTTGAGTAGCTAAAACTTCTGAAGTTTCTAGCCAACCGCGAGTTGCTACTAGTCCGTTACGGGCATCAATACCGATAACAATCTGTTCGGGAAATTCTTGGCAGAGTTGCTGTACTAGCTGGGGTTGTTCTACGGCAATAGTTCCCAAAATCGCCCGCTGTACGCCTATATTCAATACTTGCTGCACGCTGGCCTTGTCGCGCAATCCCCCGCCTACTTGAATCGGTACTGATACAGCTTGGGCGATCGCTTCAATTGCCCCCAAGTTTACTACTTTACCCGCTTTAGCACCATCGAGATCAACCACGTGTAGCCTAGCAGCACCCTGATCAACCCACTGTTTGGCAACATCAGCAGGATTTTCACTAAAAACTTGCGATCGCTCGTAGTCTCCCTGATAAAGTCGCACACAGCGGCCTTCTAGTAAATCAATTGCTGGAATTACATCCATTTACCTCATCCTCAATGCAATCACAAAGCTAGCTATACGTGGGTTTTTTCTGTGGAAGTTTTGAGTTTTAATTGCCTTACAGCTTGCCAGAAACCCAGCACAACCAAAATATTAGCAAGGGTCAAAAACACTTCTGCACCACCATGCAGCCAATCGACATCTGCTAAAGCCTTGCCATAATGAACTTTGGCATAAATTCCCGCTGGGATGGTGACACCCACAAATACTAAAGTGCCGTAAAATCCATACAAAGCCAAACGTGGCATCTGCTTACTGCGGCTGATAAACCACAAGAAACCCAAATAAGGAAACAGCGAAAGGGCAAAAAGGGCGTCTTTAGATATCATCGCTCTAATTTGATAGGTTGGGCTACAACAGGATTAATTCCTTTGTTAGCAGTCTTGGTGGAACGCCAAATCCACACCGCAGCTGCCCAAAGGGTAAAATTACCAACTAAGGTCATGGTAGCTTGAAGCGTTACCAGCCATTCTAAAGATTCGGGATTGTCGAAATAGTGCCAGGTGCAAGCACACATAGCACTAACCAAAGCTGGTAGCATGGCGAAGGATAATCCCCACCAAGTCCGGTTACCAGTAAGTTCGCCGTAAGTCCAGATTAACCAAATGGCGGCAATCCACTCAATGACGCTAGAAACATGAATAATCCAGGTGGGAATTGAAAGGGCGTGCATAAGTAAGTCAAGGGTCAAGGGTTTAGAGTGACGTGGAGAGGGGGAGACGTGGCGACGCGGAGATATTTGGAATAAATTTTCCCGGTGTCTGCTTATATTCGTGGCGTTCGGTCAAGAGTCTTTTGTCCCCCTGCTCCCCTCCTTCTCCTCTCCCCATCTTCCCACAAGAAAAATCCGATTTTTTGGGAAGTATGCCAGCCATCTCACCTAACATTTGTATAAGTGATAGATAATCAGGTGCAAAGAAACTCGATTAGCTAAATCCAAAATTAAAAATGAAACCGATGCGGGCGTTATTATCTGGGTATTACGGAAAAGGTAATGGTGGTGACGAAGCTTTATTGGCAACGCTGTTGCAAATGCTACCGCCTCATGTCACACCTGTAGTGCTTTCTGGTAATCCTGACCAAACCCGCGATCGCTATGGTGTAGAATCTCACAATCGCATGGCTGTTTCAGCTGTACTGCAAGCTTTGCGCTCTTGTGATGCTTTTATATGGGGTGGTGGCAGTTTAATCCAAGATGTTACCAGTGCCATTAACCCATTTTATTATGGGGGATTGATGACTTTGGCACAGAAAATGGGTTTAAAAACTGTAGCTTGGGCCCAAGGAATTGGTCCCTTGAAGCGTCGGCAAACTCGTTGGTTAGCCAGACAGACCTTTGCTAGTTGTACCAAAGTTAGTGTACGCGATCGCGCTAGTGCTGCTTTGTTATCTGATTGGCAAATTCCTTGTCTGCTTGCGCCCGATCCAGTTTGGGCGTTGGAGTCCAAGCCTGTACCCGGACTTTGGGATTTACCTGCTCCCAGAATTGCTGTAACTTTGCGATCGCATCCTCAACTTACAGAAACGCGCTTGGCAAACTTAACTCGCGCTTTGGCTGATTTTCAAAAAGCCACGCAAACTTTTATACTACTATTGCCATTTCAAAAAAGTGAAGATTTAGAAATTGCTTCAGCAATTCAACCTCAACTCAAAAATGTTAGTCACATTATGTGTCTGGAAGATCCACAACTTTTAAAAGGTGTGTATCGCGGTGTGGAAATGGTTATTGGGATGCGTCTACACAGCTTGATCATGGCAGCAGCTGAAGGTTGTCGCTGTTTTGCTCTCAGTTATGACCCCAAAGTGAATCGCCTCATGGAAGACTTAGAAATGCCTGGGTGGGATTTGGCCGCTATACCAGAGCAACCCAATTTAATTAGTACAACTTGGATGGAGCATTACGCTAATGGCGATCCGCTTTCACCAGAGCAAATTCAATCTTTGGTAGATCGAGCCTTAATGCACCGTGAGTTATTGAGTGAAGCGTTAACAACTTAGACCTCTTATCATAAGTCGATTTTTTTTGGATATTGAACCACAGATAAACACAGATGAACACAGATAGACATCGGTGTTTATTTGTGTTCATCTGTGGTTTTTTATTCTTATTGAGATTTTTGCCAGAAGTCTATTGGCCACTTTCATAACCATTAAAGAGGGAACGGGCAACAGAGTATTTTCAAATGAGATTTAGACCTTTTTTTGGATATTGAACCACAGATAAACACAGATGAACACAGATAGGCATCGGTGTTTATCTGTGTTCATCTGTGGTTTTTTATTCTTATTGAGATTTTTCCAAGAAGTCTATTGGTCATTTTCATAACCAATGACAAATTGACAAATAACTAAAACCTACTTACCAAAGCCTTTACCTCTACTAGCAGAAGGAAGACAAAGGCAGTTTTCTATCTGACTGAGCAAAGTTTGGCTATCTAAATGTTGACCGATCAACACTAGCTGATTTTTTGGTTTACCTTTCCACTCATCATCATCCATTGTGAAGCGCTTGCCGCACAAGTGGAAAATATGACGTTTGGGGCTTTCATCAAACCACATAATCCCCTTTGCCCTAAAGACATCAGTGGGTAGTTGGTTATCTAAGAAATATTGAAACTTCCTAATAGAAAAAGGTTTATCACTTTCAAAAGACAATGAGGTGAAACCATCATTTTCTAAGTGGTCGGAATGATGGTGATGATGCTCATGGTCATGATCGTGATGTTCATGACCGCATGTAGAATGATCGTGGTCGTGGTCATGATGATCATGATTGTGCTCATGCTGCTCATGTTCATCCGCCACGTTATCAAAATACTTGTCAGACTCAAACAAACCAACACTAAGAATTAAGGGAAGTGGTACTTCTGAACGCGTGGTGCGCAGAATTCTTGCTCCTTCCTTAACTTCACCAATTTTTCGTTCTAATTCATTTAAAGCAGCTTCATCAACTAAATCTGCTTTATTCAAAATAATGACATCACCATAGGCAATCTGACTATATGCCGCCTGAGAATTAAATAAATCTAGGCTGTAATTTGCCGCGTCTACTACGGTAATAATTGAATCCAAACGAGTTAAATCCCGCAGTTCTGTGCCGAGAAATGTTAGGGCTACTGGCAATGGATCTGCTAGTCCAGTTGTTTCTACAACTAAATAATCTAACTTCTCTTCTCGTTCTAGAACTTTGTAAACGGCGTCAACTAAATCACTATTAATGGTGCAACAAATACAACCATTATTTAATTCCACCATGTTTTCATCGGTGGAAACAATTAATTCGTTATCGATGCCAATTTCACCAAATTCATTGACTAAAACAGCGGTTTTTAAACCCTGCTGATTAGTCAGGATATGATTAAGTAATGTCGTCTTACCACTACCGAGGAAGCCTGTAATAATAGTTACAGGTATACCTTGTTTTGGCGCATCCATTGCTTGAGATTCAGGAGTAACTGCTGATTGCATAGCGCTCTAATCAAAACAAATAAAGTCAAAAAGTAGGAGTGTAGCGCAGAGAGTCCAGAAAACACTAGGATAGGGATGCTGGACTCTCATCCCAGGTGCTTTACCCTATTATTACGTATCTACCTATTTCAAAATTATTATCTGAACCTGTACTTGCTTTAATCTGCATCTAGATAGGTAGTCAAGATGTTTACCACAATTAGGTTTTACCATTCTGAATCTTGAATTTTGAATTTTCAACTGCTTATGACCCTAACCCTTTACAATACCCTCACCCGTCGCCAGGAACCCTTTGAAACAGTAGAACCGGGCAAAGTTAAGATGTATTACTGCGGCGTGACGGTATACGACTACTGTCATTTGGGTCATGCCAGAGCTTGTATTGTTTGGGATGTAGTGCGGCGATACCTTCAGTTTATCGGCTATGAAGTGCGCTACATCCAGAATTTTACCGATATTGATGACAAGATTCTGAATCGAGCGCGGCAAGAACAATCATCAATGGAAGCTGTTGCCGATCGCTTCATTAAAGCCTATTTTGAAGATATGGGTAGGCTGGGAATCAAAGAAGCTGATGAGTATCCCCGTGCTACCCACACGATGAATGGCATTCAACGGCTGATTCATGATTTAGAAAATAAAGGCTATGCTTATCCAGCATCGGGTGATGTTTACTATGCTGTGCGGCAGTTTTCTGAGTATGGTAAGCTTTCTGGGCGGAAGCTAGAAGATATGCAAGCGGGGAAAAGCGATCGCGTCAACTTAGAAGATCCAGAATACCAAAAGAAAAAAGACCCCTTTGACTTTGCTTTGTGGAAAGCAGCAAAACCGAATGAACCTGCTTGGGAATCACCTTGGGGTGCAGGCCGTCCGGGGTGGCATATAGAATGTTCCGCAATGGTGCGCGATCGCTTGGGCGATACCATAGACATCCACGCTGGCGGTGCTGACTTAATTTTTCCCCACCATGAAAACGAAATTGCCCAATCAGAGGCGGTGACAGGCAAACCTTTATCTCGCTACTGGCTGCACAACGGCATGGTAAAAGTCGATGGCGAGAAAATGTCCAAGTCTTTGGGTAACTTTACCACCATCCGCGATTTATTAGATCGAGGCGTGGAACCAATGGCGGTGCGGTTGTTTGTCCTGCAAGCCCAATATCGCAAGCCCATTGATTTTACCGATGAAGCGATCGCTGCTGCCACCAACGGCTGGTATACCTTAAAAGAAGGTTTGCTCTTTGGTTATCAATATGGTGAACAACTTGGTTGGGAATTAAAGGACACAGAGGCGCAGGGACATGGAGAAGAAATCTCTACCTCATACATAGAAAGTTTCAAAGAAGCCGTGAATGATGACTTTAACTTCCCTGGTGGGTTAGCAGTAATCTTTGAATTAGCTAAGGAACTGCGCCGTGAAGGAAATATCATTGTGCATGAAGGCAAAACGGAAACACCAGCAGATGAATTACGCCAACAATGGCAAACACTTGTCACCTTGGCTGGAGTCTTAGGTTTAGAAGCAAAGTTAGAAGATGAAACTTCTGTGAGTAATGGTTTGAGCGATGTAGAAATTGAAGATTTAATTCAACAACGCCAAGCAGCTAGGAAAGCAAAGAATTTTGCCGAAGGCGATCGCATTCGTGACGAACTACAAGCTAAAGGTATTACTCTAATTGATAGCCGGGATGGCACCCGTTGGCACCGTAATTAGAGGTTAGGTTTTAGAAAAATATTACCTAATCCCCAATACCTAATCTTTAGTACCTAGTTATTATGTTCTTGGAACTAACAAAAGCGATCGCTGATTTCAATATTCCTGCTGATTGGGTTGGTATTAGAGTTGTTAAAGAAACAGCCTCTAACCGTCATGTTCGTGATGGCTTACCGCAAGCTAACGGCAAATACTCCACAATGGGGGCAATGTTGGAAGTTTTGGTAAATGGCTGTTTGGGTTATGCTGCTACCAATTCTCTAGATATTGCTAGCTTACAAGCTGCTGCGGAAATAGCGTATAAACAAGCACTAGTCGCCAGCGAATGGTGGATTTATCCGTTCGGTGAAACTGAGCGTCCTAAAGTTGTGGGTGAATATATATCACCATTTTTAGAACCATTAGATGCTCTCAGTCCTGGGGAAATCAACTATTTGCTGGTTCGGATTTGCCAGACGTTGAAAGTTAGCGACAAAATTGTGCAAACCACAGCTAGCTTTACCAGCAGCGAAAAAGAGACATGGTTTGTTAGCAGTAATGGCTCCCAAGTGTACCAAAAGTTTCTTTCTTTGGGCAATCATTACGGAGCTACTGCCCAAGATGGAGTGATCGTGCAGCAGCGTACCAACAACGGTTGGCACGCAAACTGTTACCAAGGTGGACTGGAACTATTAAAACAAGAAGGCTTATGGCATCGGGTGCAACAAGTTGGTGCGCAAGCAGTCGAACTATTGACAGCAAATGAGTGCCCGAATACACGCACTAATGTAGTGTTAGCACCAGACCAAATGATGCTGCAAATCCATGAAAGTGTCGGACATCCCCTAGAAATTGACCGAATTTTAGGAGATGAGCGTAACTACGCTGGAGGTAGCTTTGTCAATAAAAGTGATTTTGGCAAGCTAGTCTATGGTTCGCCATTGATGAACATTACCTTCGACCCCACCGTACCTGGTGAATTTGCCAGCTATGGCTTTGATGATACTGGCGCTGAAGCAACACGCGAGTATGTGATCAAAGAAGGCATACTTCAGAGGGGTTTAGGTAGTCTAGAAAGCCAAGCCAGAGCTGATGTAGCAGGTGTAGCTTGTGCCCGTGCTTCCTCTTGGAATCGCCCCGCGATCGACCGCATGGCAAACTTGAATTTAGAGCCAGGAAATGCCAGCTTTGACGAAATTATAGCCGGGATCGAACATGGTGTTTACATGGAATCTAACCGTTCTTGGTCAATAGACGATCGCCGTTATAAATTTCAGTTTGGTTGCGAGTATGCCAAATTGATTGAAAACGGTAAACTTACTAAAACCCTCCGTAACCCCAACTATCGAGCCACAACTCCAGAATTTTGGCAAAGCTTAATCAAAGTAGGTGATGCTTCTAATTGGCAAATTTACGGTACTCCTTTCTGCGGTAAAGGAGAACCAAATCAGGCAATTTGGGTAGGACATGGTTCACCAGTTTGTCTATTTGCTAACGTCGAAGTGTTTGGCGGTGGTAGTTGAATAATCAGTCATTTGTCATTGTCTACATTCCTTTGTCTGTTTATCTCCCTCATCTCCTTCATTTTTCCTGCTCATGAAAATTGACGAGTTATCTGCTTTAGAAGTCAGCTTCAATCAATTAATTGAAACTCTACTCATCAAAAAAACTGCAACTGAAGAATTCACTGTGAAACTCAGCAGTGAGCGGAGTCAATTTACTCGTTTCAATCACGCTAAGGTGCGACAAACTGGTTATGTCGCTGATGGTTGGATTGAACTGACTTTAATGGAAGATCAGCGCAGTTGTTTTCGGCAATTTCCCTTCACTGGCAATTGGAATATTGATTGGCAAATAGCATACAACTCTTTACAAGAGTTACGTGCAGAGCTTCGTTTGTTACCTATCGATCCATATCTAGTTTTGCCATCAGGAAATAATACGAGTAGAGAGGTAAATTCTGGTAAATTATTGGCAAATGAGGATGTAGTACCAACAATACTAGAGCTAGTTGCAGAATTAGATTTTACTGGGATATATGCCGGGGAAATTGTCATTAAAGCTTATGGCGATTCTCAAGGACAAAAACATTGGTTTGCCACAGATACATTTACTTTAGACTATTCTTTATTTAAAGAATCAGGACAAGCAGTTAAAGGCACATTTGCAGGTAGCAATTGGAATCAATCTGCTTATCAAACTAGAATTAGTGAAGATAAAAAACAATTAGAACTACTTTCCCTCGCCGCTAAAGAATTACCGAGAGGAAAATATAAAACTTATTTTGCGCCTGCCGCAGTTGCCGATTTAGTAATGATGCTCTCTTGGGGGGCTGTGAGTGAAGCCGATCTCAGACAAGGGAACAGTGCACTGGCTACACTATCTCGACAAGAAAAATTTCTTTCGCCAGAGTTTAGTTTAAAAGAAAACTTTCAACTAGGATTGGTGCCGCGATTTAATGCGTGGGGAGAAATGGCAGCACCAGAGTTACCAATAATTCAAAAAGGATTTTTAGTAAATACTTTAATCAACTCTCGGACTGCTAAAGAATATCAAAAAATTGCTAACGGTGCTAATAGTTCAGAAACTTTACGCGCACCAGAAGTAAGCCCAGGAAATTTGGCATTTGAGCAGATTTTGCCAAGTTTAGATACAGGTTTATATGTATCGAACTTGCATTACTTAAATTGGAGCGATCGCCCCACAGGTAGAATTACAGGTATGACCCGTTATGCTTGTTTTTGGGTAGAAAAAGGTGAGATTATCGCCCCCATCGAAAACTTACGTTTTGATGAAAGCCTCTATCGCTTTTGGGGAGATAATTTAGTAGATTTTACCAATTTTCAAGAATTTATCCCCGAAGTCGGAACCTACGAAAGCCGCCAACTCGGAGGCAGTCTTGTTCCAGGAATGTTGGTAAAAGATTTTACATATACTTTATAAGTAACTACGGAATTGCGTCAACCAGTAGGTGTTAAAGAAACGAGGTGCAAAATTTTAGCTGGATTTACTGCTGCATCAAGGTTTGAGCCTTATTGCTCAAAAAACAGGTTGACGCAAACTCTAGAATTCAGGCTGGGAAAGGATTTCAGAAAAAATATTACCTTATCTCTTGACGATACCTAGCGCTGGAATGCTAACATGACTCCAGATCGACGCCACTGCACCTTGAAAACTAAATACAGTTTGCCTTTCAACACCGGGCCGTTGAAATACAATAAAATCCCTATCAGGGATTGAAACAATTACCTAACTATCGAAAAACAACAGTATGATGTTGAAATACAATAAAATCCCTATCAGGGATTGAAACACGGACGGGCATGGAATTGCTACGGGCGGATGCCACTGAAGAAGTTGAAATACAATAAAATCCCTATCAGGGATTGAAACATTGTGGTGGCAAGTCCTAGTTTCGTACTCATTGGTTGAAATACAATAAAATCCCTATCAGGGATTGAAACGTTGATAGGCGTAGGCGCAGATTTAAATAAGTGTAGTGTTGAAATACAATAAAATCCCTATCAGGGATTGAAACTGTTTCGTCATCCCACCAAAAATCATTCCCTTCAAGTTGAAATACAATAAAATCCCTATCAGGGATTGAAACGCTTTTAAATTTTTTCTGACAGACATTTGGAGTGTTGAAATACAATAAAATCCCTATCAGGGATTGAAACTATGCTTATCTCCCCGGAAAGAAACGGATAAGCCGTTGAAATACAATAAAATCCCTATCAGGGATTGAAACTACTTACTAACGGATTACCCAATTGACTTAGAAGGTTGAAATACAATAAAATCCCTATCAGGGATTGAAACTATTACGCGCAACAGTTTAATATCGATCTCCCTGTTGAAATACAATAAAATCCCTATCAGGGATTGAAACCGCAGCGCACTTAATACACTGCCCGCAATATTAGGTTGAAATACAATAAAATCCCTATCAGGGATTGAAACTCGTTTCTTCAAAATTCCGTTGAATCCGGTAACCTGTTGAAATACAATAAAATCCCTATCAGGGATTGAAACTCTAATGCCGTAACTCTTTCTGCTGCTTTTTGTTGTTGAAATACAATAAAATCCCTATCAGGGATTGAAACACCTTGAATTAGAGGGGAAAAATAAAACCTACAACGTTGAAATACAATAAAATCCCTATCAGGGATTGAAACAATCTTGGGCATAAAACAAATTGAATCTCGCGTATTGTTGAAATACAATAAAATCCCTATCAGGGATTGAAACTTCGCCGCTTCTGGCGCATCCACTCTCTTTTGTTGAAATACAATAAAATCCCTATCAGGGATTGAAACACTGAACTTCTCTAAACTGAAAGTCTGCGATGACCTGTAGTTGAAATACAATAAAATCCCTATCAGGGATTGAAACCAATTTTGTGATTATCAAAATAATACTCAATAGCGTTGAAATACAATAAAATCCCTATCAGGGATTGAAACAAGAAAATGCTTAATGTAGCAGCACCTAAACATGTTGAAATACAATAAAATCCCTATCAGGGATTGAAACCGTAGAATGCGCGTCTTGTTTCTTGCAGTTGAACATGTTGAAATACAATAAAATCCCTATCAGGGATTACAATAAAAGTTTGACTACACTATCTATTTCTGTAAACTTCATTGATGAGAATATCTTTAACACTGAAGTAAATAATTAATATAGTTAATAAAAATTGGGCAAATTGTAAAATTGGATCTAATCGCCATCCTTGAAAAACAAAAATAAAGCCACACAGCAACATGACACTTGGTATCAAGAGTGCTTGAAGAATATAAATAACAAAAGTTATACTATTAAGCCTGTTAGCACGTCTAAATAGCAAAAATACCATATAAATCATATACAATATACCGAAAATTATATATAGTATTCCCAGCAAGCTAGCTGTATTTAAACCAAAATTAACTTGCATAAAAATTAATGCATTTAAAATGGCCATCTTAATATTATTCCTCAGTATTTAATCACTTTATCTATTGCTAGAGTTGGTTTTAGTTACGTTGTTTAGATTCCCGACTTCTTGAAGAAGTCGGGAATCTTTTAAATGTTAAACGTGAATTAAGATTACGTTTGCTTTATTTCCAAAATGGGCTTTAAATTTGTTTTTTTAAAGAAAGGATTTTTTTAAAGTTAGGAACACAGTGAGATATCACACAGTTTATTTGCGACTAGTCATTAGCCAAAATGTTTTCTGTGTTGACATTATCTAAATTTTGAATTTTTATAAAACCCTCGTTTTATTTCATCATCTGCCTAAATAGGTAAATTTCAGAATCAAGCTTATCTTTTCTTGGGTGGTGAAGAATTTCGCTGCGGAGGCATATCTGCTCGCAGTTCTTGTCTCCCATTGGTGATAATTCGCAACATATCTTTAAGATCCTGTTCAATACCTTCTAAGACACTATCAGCATATTGATCGGCACCATTTTCAATTTCTTGAGCTTGTGCGATCGCTGTTTGTCGCATTTCCTCTAACTCTTGCATACAAGCACGACGCTTTTGCTCAATTTCAGCAAGAGTTTCTTGCATCATGGCATCGCATTCTTTTTGTACTTGTGTTCTTAGCTGTTCAGCTTCACGCTCTGCCTGGTTGATAATATCGCTTTCAGCTAGGATTTGCGATCGCTTAGCTTGAGCCGCTTCAACAACTTGCTGGCCATACTCTTCTGCTTCCAGCAGAATTTCCTCTTTTTGATCGAGGAGCGATGCTGCTTCTTGAAAAACTGATGGTAAAGAAACCCTGATAAAATCAAGCTGTTCTAGCAGTTTTTCATCATCTACTAGCGTGCGTCCAGTCAAGGGAATTCTCAGACCAGAAAGAATAATTTCCTCTAGGCGATTGAGTTCCTCCTGAATATCTACGCTTCCCGATCCTTCGGGATCGTCTTGAGGGGGGTGATTGTTTCCGTTGTGATTGGGTTCAACATTGGAGAGTTGTGGTTGTAGCATTGGTATATTTCTAGAGCAACGTGCGGGGGAACGAGATGATCGACAGAGCCACCAAACCTTGCAATCTCTTTTACCACACTACTACTTAAAAAACTATACTCATTGGAGGTGGCTAGAAAAACAGTTTCTATCTGAGTGGAAAGAGTTTTATTAGTATGAGCCATCTGAAGCTCGATTTCAAAGTCTGAAACTGCTCGCAAACCCCGCAATAACACTTGTGCTTGCCGCATTTGAACGTAGTTAACTGTTAGACCATCAAAACTATCTGCTTCGACATTTGGCAAATGTCGTGTAGATAGACGAATCTGTTCTAGCCGTTGCTGCACGCTAAAAAGTGGAGTTTTATTAGGGTTCCGCAATACAGCCACAATTACCTGCTCAAACAGCCGACTAGCGCGCTGAATGATATCCAGATGTCCCAAAGTGATGGGATCAAAGCTGCCAGGGTAAATAGCAATCACAATCTTCGATACATCAAAGTTATGTAGGCGATTATATCTAAACCTGCTTCTAAAGCCATTGAATCTTAGAGAAATACTATTTTTGTTAGAGAATTTAAAGATACTAAGTAATCGTTACCATGTAAGTACACTAGTCGAGATAAAAATAAGTTCATAGTGAGTTAGCACTGTCTTGGGAACCAGTGCAACGCACTCGCTCCCCAGGAACGGCTAGGGTTAAGACTTTAGTCCTAAATTTTTAAGCACTTAGAGCGGATTTTAAGTTGGTGAAGTACAGATTATAAGCCACAAATTTAGGCATCAAGCCTGTTTTACTTCTGAATTCTGGATTCTGACATCTTTATTCTGCTGTAAGTGCTTACTACAAATTTGAAAGGTTTTTACCTCAAAGCAAAACCTGCTCTAATTGTCTTATATACTCAAAGCTCCTAGCTTCTTGTCCTATGATTGGAAGCTGCTAACGCTAATTAATAATTTAGTTATCTAGGTACTTTTGCATGGCACTGGATCTTTCCACTTTGCCTTTGGCATTTCAGTTTACTTCTCCAGGCCCGATTCTCTGGAGGATAGGGCCAATAACTATTCGCTGGTATGGCTTATTAATCGCCACAGCAGTGCTAATTGGTGTCAGCCTTTCCCAGTACTTGGCAAAACGCCGTAACGTTAACCCGGACTTACTCAGTGATTTGTCAATTTGGCTGGTGATTGGGGCAATTCCAGCAGCACGGCTATATTACGTTTTGTTTCAATGGCCAGAATATGCCCAGCACCCAGAGCGAATTATCGCTATTTGGCAAGGAGGGATTGCAATTCACGGAGCAATCCTGGGTGGTCTTGTGGCAGCCTTAATATTTGCCAAACTCAAGCAAGTTTCTTTTTGGCAGTTGGCAGATTTAGTAGCGCCTTCGCTGATTTTAGGGCAGGCGATCGGACGTTGGGGAAATTTCTTCAACTCGGAAGCTTTTGGCGACCCTACCAATTTACCTTGGAAGTTGTATATCCCAGTGGATCGCCGTCCCCCAGAGTTAGCTAATTTTGAGTACTTCCATCCCACTTTCCTCTACGAATCTTTGTGGGATTTAATGGTGTTTGCTTTGCTAATAACGCTGTTTGTTCGGAGTCTGCAGGGCAAACCACGCTTAAAGATAGGTACGCTGTTTCTAACCTACTTGGTAGCCTACAGCCTAGGACGCGTGTGGATTGAAGGTTTTCGTACTGATAGCCTCATGCTAGGACCGCTGAGAATGGCTCAAGTCGTGAGTTTAATGGGAATACTTTTAGGATTAGCTGGGTTAGCTTGGCTTTACTTAGCTAAACGCCCATTGCCAGATGTTGTTTCCACCCCTAGGAGTAATGGAGCGATAGAGGGGATGAGGGAGACAGGAGAAACAAGGAAAAAATAACTAATCACCCTTGACTCCAGACCAATGACCCCAAAATAAAAAATGCCCTAGAGTGTTCTCCAGGGCTTAACCAGGGTGCATCTACCATTACTCTCTACTAGGGAAATAGAGTCTATCCGGAAAGACACTGAGAATTTATCAAAAATTTTTTTTGAAGAATTGCCTTAAACGATCTTTATGAGTAAATTTACTGATAAATTAAGTTCATCAAAAACTTTTACCCCAGTAGAACCAAGGGTTTACATTGTAGGAGCAGGCCCCGGAGATCCAGACTTATTAACGGTTAAAGCGCAAAAACTCCTGACTGTAGCAGATGTAATTTTATTTGCTGATTCCTTAATACCTGAACAGATTTTGAAGCTTTGTCGCTCAGACGCAGAAATTATTCGGACTGCGAATCAGACTTTAGAAGAGATTGTACCGCTGATGATAGAACGGGTGCGATCGCATAAATCTGTAGTCCGCCTCCATTCAGGCGATCCTAGTCTCTACAGCGCTATCCAAGAACAAATGCAGCTTTTAAAAGAAGCAGAAATTCCCTTTGAAGTCATTCCAGGGATCAGCGCCTTTCAAGCCGCCGCCGCGAAACTCCAAGTCGAACTAACTGTTCCTGATTTAGTGCAAACTATCATTTTGACGCGCATCAGCGGACGTACAGAAGTTCCTGCTAGAGAAGAACTAGCTACTCTTGCAGCACATCAAGCTAGCCTTTGTTTATATCTGAGTGCGCGCCATGTTGAAGAAGCACAAGCCAAGTTACTAGAACATTATCCAGATGAGACACTAGTAGCGATTTGCTTTCGTGTAGGCTGGCCTGATGAGAAAATTCGGGTTGTTCCTCTTCCGGAAATGGCAGATTGTACCCACAAAGAACAGCTAATTCGCACCACACTTTACATTATTAGTCCAGCACTCTCGCCAGCAACAGGGCGATCTCGTCTATATCATCCCGAACATCATCATCTATTTCGGTCTAGTCATTAGTCATTTGTCATTAGTCTTTTTTCACTCGTTGTTCTGTTTATTCCTTCTGTACCCTCTACATTCCTCTCATCTCAGTGCCACGGGCAGTTTGCTCAAGTCGGGAAACCCGCCCACGCAACTGCCCTCCTCTGCGCCTCTGTGGTTCGATAAACTAAATAACATAATTGCCATAATCCAAGTTGACAATTTTGAATTTTGAATTATTTCCTATGCCATTAATTAAAGTACAAACTTCTGTATCTGCCCCAGAAAAGGCTGAAGTTGAAGCAATGCTCAAAAGCCTATCAGCTAAGTTGGCAAAGCATTTAGGAAAACCAGAATCTTATGTAATGACAGCTTTTGAATCAGAAATTCCGATGACTTTTGCTGGTACTACAGATCCGGTTTGCTACATTGAAATTAAAAGCATCGGCACTATGAAACCTGACCAAACTACCAGTATGAGCCAGGATTTTTGTCAACAAATTAACCAAGCTTTAGGAGTACCCAAAAATCGCATTTATATAGAGTTTGCAGATGCTAAAGGCGCGATGTGGGGCTGGAACGGTACAACATTTGGTTAGGGAGCATCCCAGTTTTTATTTTGCAACCATATGATAACTGTCATTGCGAGGAGGAACGACGTAGGCGGAGCCTTCCCGAAGGATAGCAATCGCATGAACTCGCTCTTAGTTGTAAGATTTTGCGATTGCTACTCTTCGAGAACGCTTTCAGCGTTAAGCGAAGCTATGCCGCAGGCTTTACGCTTCGCTCGCAATGACGTTCAAAAAAGTGCGATGCACCCCAACATTTGGTTAGATGCTCATCTATTAAAGTTCATAAAAGTATGGGAGATTGGCACAGATTATATGCAAACAAAAAGTGCTATATCTCCCAGTTTCTTGTCTACTCATCATTAAATGTTCTACATAAATCAATTTTTATTTAAAAAAAAGTGATATTTATCACATTTTTTTGATGCGTCAAAAATTTCTGTATCTTTAATATACAATCACTATAGAATCGAGCAGATTTTTCCAGCCAGTTTGTTGAGAATAATTTATAGGAAAAAAGTGCTAGTTGTTCTTATAACTGTTTAACTAAGAATTTTATAGGGAACACTATACTCAGTAGCTCCTTAAAAAATTAGTTAACTGGTTTTATGATCAAGATACCTGCACACTTTAACACGTTTCCTGGCTATAAAATTAGCGATACGCTGCATATTAGTACTAGAAGTATCGTTTATCGTGCTAAGCAAATACAGTCGCAAAAACCAGTTGCTATTAAAATTCTGAATACCACTTATCCGCAACTCAAAGACTTAATTTTATTAAAAAATCAGTATTCTATATCTAGCTATATTGACCATCCAAATATTATTAAATGCTATGGACTAGAAACCTACAGCAATAGTTATGCCCTGATATTAGAAGATTTTGGTGGCATTGCTCTTAGTCAATATGTGAACTATCAACCTCTATGCATAAATGAGTTTTTCCCGATTGCGATTGCAATTACTTCTGCCCTAGAGTGCCTATATCAAAATAAAATAATTCATAAAGATGTTAAACCAAAAAATATTTTAATTAATCCAGAAACTAAGCAAGTTAAGCTGATAGATTTTAGTATTTCTTCTATATTAGCTAAAGAAAATGCTGAGATTAAAAGCCCAAATGTTTTAGAAGGAACTCTCGCTTATATATCTCCAGAACAAACTGGCAGAATGAATCGCGGTATAGACTACCGCACAGACTTTTACTCTCTTGGCGTGACTTTTTATGAATTACTCACAGGACAATTACCTTTCAATAGTACTAGTCCTGTTGAGTTAGTACATTACCATCTTGCACAAGAACCAATTAATCCAACAATAGTTAATGTTAATATTCCTCAGACTATTGCCAATATAGTTCTGAAGTTAATGGCAAAGTCTCCTGAGGAACGTTATCAAACAGCTAGAGGACTCAAATATGATTTAGAAATATGTCAGCAAATGTTGCTAAATCAAGGGAAAATTACAGACTTTAAATTGGGAGAAAAAGATATAAACGATCGCTTCCTAATTCCCGAAAAACTTTATGGTAGGCAAACTGAGGTTACTACTTTATTAAATGCCTTTGAACGTGTCAGTTTAGGCAATATAGAATTGATGTTAATTGCTGGGTTTTCTGGGATTGGTAAAACTTCTATCGTTAATGAAGTTCATAAACCAATTATTAGACAAAATGGTTATTTTATTGCTGGTAAATTCGATCAATTTCAGCGCAATCTCCCTTTTTCTGCTTTCGTACAAGCTTTTCGCAGTCTTATAGAACAACTACTTACTGAAAGCACAGCCCAATTGCAAGAGTGGAAAAAGAATATTTTATCAGCATTAGGAAAACAAGCAGGGGTAATAATTGATGTAATTCCTGAACTAGAGTTGATAGTTGGACAGCAACCAAAAATTCCAGAACTCACAGGAAGCGCTGCACAAAATCGCTTCAATCTGCTATTTAGTAAATTCATTCAGGTAGTAGCAAATAAAGAACATCCCTTAGTCATTTTTTTAGATGATTTGCAGTGGGCAGACTCTGCATCTTTAAAACTAATTCAATTATTAATGAGTGATACAGATTCTATATATCTGTTGCTGATCGGAGCTTATAGGGATAATGAAGTTACCTCTGGGCATCCCTTACTCATAACCTTAGACGCTATTTCCAAAGCTAATGCTAATATCAATAAAATTACACTAACACCTCTGAATGAAAATCATCTCAATCATTTAATAAGAGATACTTTAGGATGTCCAGATGCAATGGTGACTCCTTTGACAAAATTGGTGTTGAGTAAAACACAAGGTAATCCATTTTTTACCAATCAATTATTAAAATCATTACATGAAAATAAAATAATTAATTTTGATTGGCAAGCTAGATATTGGCAATACAATATTAAAGAAGCAGAGATTTTATATCAAAGTGATGATGTTGTGCAGCTTTTAGTTAGTCGCTTAGAGAAGCTGCCTATATCAACTTTAGAAACATTAAAAATAGCTGCTTGTATTGGAATTAAATTTGATTTAAATCTCTTGTCCCTCATTTCCGAACAATCTCTTTATGAAGTAGGAGCTAACTTATGGCAAGTTTTGCAGGAAGGGTTAATTATACCTACAAATGAAATTTATAAATTGTATACAGATGAGCAATCTGAAGCCAGTTTGCTATCAAAAACAGAATTTCAAGACTTAGAGCAGAAAATAAGCGTTAACTATAAGTTCCTCCATGATCGCGTACAACAAGCAGCTTACTCACTAATCTCAGAAACAGATAACAAAGCTATTCACCTCAAAATTGGGCGAACTATTTTAAAAAATCAGAGTTCAGAAAGCTTAGAAGAAAATATATTTGTAATAGTTAATCAACTCAATATTGGTGTTGACTTAATTACTAATAAATCAGAAAAATTTGAATTAGCTCAACTCAACCTGATTGCAGGTAAAAAAGCTAAATTAGCTACTGCTTATGAAGCTGCTATTAAATATTTACAGATGGGTTTGCAATTGCTGGAAATAGATAGTTGGCAACATCAGTATCAGCTAACATTAGAGCTATATGTAGAAGCACTGGAAGCAGAATACTTAAATATCAACTTTCAACAAGCAGCAATCTATGCAGAAATAGTTAAGCAAAATGCAAATAGTCTACTCGATCAAGTCAAGGCTTATGAAATTCAAATGCAGATGTATATGGCTCAAATACAAATGCAATTAGCTATTGATACAGGGATAAAACTATTAGATATGCTGAAAGTAAATTTGGAGTCAGCGCCTCCTCAGAATTTGGATGTTGAAGATTTAATCAAGTTACCAAAAATGACTGCTCCCGATCGACTTGCTGCCATGCGTATATTAATTAGTATGATTTCTGCGGCTTATTTCGCTAATCCCGCATTACTGCCATCAATTGTATTTACGATGATACATTTGTCTGTAAAGTATGGAAACTCCTCAGCTTCTACTTACGGATATGTTTTGAATGGCTTGCTACTATGCGGTATGTTATCAGAAATTGATGCTGGATATCGCTATGGCGAAGTTGCTTTGAGTTTATTAGATAAATTAAATGCTAAAGAACTTAAATGTAGATTACTCCTAGTATGGAATGCAAACATTAAATTTTGGAAACAGCATCTACGAACAACTATTGATCCTTTAGTAGAAGGCGTGCAATCTGGTTTAGAAAATGGAGATATAGAATATGTAGGTTATTGTTCTTCAAACCATTACTTACACCTATTGTTTGCCGGAGAAAATTTAGCATCTGTTTCTCAGCAATTAGAACAATATAGTATCTTGATGCACAAGCTGAAACAGCAGTGGACTGTAAATTTACAAAAACTTTGGTCGCAATTAGTATTTAATCTGCTAGAACCAACTGCTAATAAATATCAATTAAATGGTGTTTTCTTCAATGAGTCGGAAAAATTACAGTTATTTGTAGAAACAAATAATTATAATTCACTCTTTTGTGTGTATCTAGCAAAAACCATATTATTTTATTTATTTAACCAATCAAGTAGTGCAGTTGAAAGTGCGCGTTTGGGCAAACAATATATAAACTCTGTTGCTGGGCAAATTTCTGTCAGCCAACACAATTTTTACTATTCTCTAGCTTTGTTATCTGAATATAATAATCAGCCTAGCATTGAGCAAGAGGAATGTCTGCAACAAGTTTTAATTAACCAAGAACAAATGCTTCATTGGGCATTTCATGCACCAATGAACTATCAACATAAGTACGATTTAGTAGAAGCAGAGAAGGCAAGAATTTTAGGTCATAATTGGCAAGCTATGGAACTTTATGATCGAGCTATTAAAGGTGCTAAAACACATGAATTTATTCATGAAGAAGCAATAGCGAATGAACTGGCTGCCAAATTTTACTTAGCTTCCGGTAAAGAAAAAATTGCCCAAACCTATCTAATTGATGCTTACTACTGTTACAGTCTTTGGGGAGCTAATGTAAAAGTTGAGGATTTGGAAAAATCTTATTTCCAGTTACTTGTACCAATTCTCAATCAAAAACAAGTTAGTGTTAATAGCAGTGATACAAATACTTTAATTACTAACGCAATTGTTGACTCCGGCAGTACTGGTGTGACAGCAATATTAGATTTAGAAACTGTTACTAAAGCATCTCTAGCTATTGGCTCGGAAATTCAGCTAGATAAGTTAATCCAAATTCTGATGCAAGTTATCTTGGAAAACGTCGGAGGTAACAAAGCTGCGTTGATTCTCCCAGAAAATGGTAGTTTTAACCTTGTAGCAAAATACCAAAATCATCAGTCGTGTGAGCTACTATCTATCCCTATTAACCAAACTCAGGAAGTGCCAGTTAGTTTAATTAATTACGTAGCTCATACTAAAGAATATTTATTAATTCATGACGCTAAAAAAACCACAAATTTTTCTGCTGATTCATATATTATTAAATATCAACCAAAATCTATACTATGTACTCCTATATTGAATCAAGGAAAGCTCATCGGCATTCTTTACTTAGAAAATAGTCTCATAGTTAATGTTTTTACTCCTGATAGGTTACAAATTCTCAAACTTCTCTCTTCACAAGCAGCAATATCTTTAGAAAATGCCCAGCTTTATGCAAATTTAGAAGAAAAAGTGGCTGCAAGAACTCAGGAATTAAATAGAAAAAATCTTCGTTTGAAACAAACTTTACGTGAACTGAAAGTTACGCAGACTAAACTTATACAATCTGAAAAAATGTCTAGCTTGGGACAATTAGTTGCTGGTGTTGCTCATGAAATTAATAATCCGATTAATTTTATTTACGCTAATATTGAACCAACTAATAACTATATTGCATCTATGTTGCACCTGATTGATGTTTATCAACAAGAATATCCTCAGGTGACACCGTTGATTCAGCAAACAAAAGAAGATATAGATTTGGAATTCTTAGTAGAAGATTTGAAGAAAATTTTGGATTCTATGAAAGTGGGAGCTAACCGTATTCGTAATATTGTTCTGGGACTAAGAAATTTCTCTCGACTCGATGAAGCTGATCTGAAATCTGTAGATATCCATGAGGGTATAGATAATGCGTTAATGCTGTTACAGCCGCGTTTAATTACAAATCCAAATTATCCAGAAATTACTGTAATTAAAGATTACGCCCAATTACCAGCGATCGCCTGCTATGCTTCGCAATTAAATCAGGCATTTCTCAATATTCTCAATAATGCAATTGATGCTTTGCATGGGCATAATCAGCAGCGATCGCTCACAGAAATACAAAATAATCCTAGTAAAATTACTATTAGTACTCAAGTTATTCAAAACGACTGGGTGAGCATTTCTATTAAAGATAATGGCCTGGGTATCCCGAAAAATATTAGAGAACGAATTTTTGAGCCTTTCTTCACAACTAAACCAGTAGGTGAAGGCACTGGTTTAGGTTTATCTATTAGCTATCAGATTGTTGTAGATAAGCATGGCGGAAAAATAGACTGTATTTCAGTACCAGGAGAGGGGACAGAGTTTGTGATTGAAATGCCAATTAGCAAATAATAAATTTATTAAAAATAACAATATTAAAATTTTTTATACTTTTTTAGGGCTAGATTATATAAAATATTTATCGCTTTTTGGGATAATTACTGATAAAAAATTTGCAATTTTACGCAATAGCTATGAAATAATCGTTGATAAACACCAGGGAAAAATGAAGTGTATTTCTGAACCTGAAAAGGCGCAGAGTTTTGGATTTAAATGCCATTAAACAATGTACCCCAGTCCACCCCAGTCTTGCTCAAGAAGTTATAGGATAGAGATCTTAGCATCAACTCGTGATTATTTATGTCTGTTACGCCGCTGATTTCTCAAGTTGACTCACTCAACCCCAAACAGTTAGAAAATATCCCTCCCTTATTAGGTGCTTCCGTTGCTGAATTGACTGCTTGGGTGCAGCAACAGGGACAACCAGCTTATCGAGGTAAGCAGCTACATGACTGGATATATCACAAGGGAGTGCGATCGCTAGCTGATATTTCTGTCTTCCCTAAACAATGGCGGGCGGAAGTCGCAGAAATTCCCATCGGACGCTCAACTATACACCACCGCGCTGTTGCACCCGATGGCACAATCAAGTATCTCTTGCAACTTGCAGACGGACAAATTGTAGAAACCGTTGGTATCCCCAGCGATAAGCGTTTAACAGTCTGTGTTTCTACCCAGGTGGGTTGTCCAATGGCTTGTGATTTCTGCGCGACTGGTAAAGGCGGTTACAAGCGTAACTTAGCACCTCATGAAATAGTCGATCAGGTGTTAACGGTACAAGAAGATTTTCAGCAACGAGTCAGCCATGTAGTATTTATGGGCATGGGGGAACCGTTGTTAAATACTGAGAATGTATTGGCATCTTTGAGATCCTTAAATCAAGACGTGGGTATTGGACAGCGATCGCTAACTGTCTCTACAGTCGGGATTCGCGATCGCATCCGTCAGTTAGCCCAACACCATTTACAAATAACTCTCGCTGTCAGTCTTCATGCGCCCAACCAAGCACTAAGGGAAGAACTTATCCCCAGCGCGCGCCCCTATCCTCTAGAAGATTTGCTAGCTGAATGTCGGGAATATGTGGCAATCACTGGTCGTCGCGTCAGTTTTGAATACATACTGCTTGCTGGTGTTAATGATTTACCAGAACACGCCCTGCAATTAGCGAAATGCTTGCGGGGTTTTCAATGCCATGTGAATTTAATTCCTTACAATCCTATTCAAGAAGTAGATTACAAACGCCCCAACAGCGATCGTATTCAAGCCTTTGTCAACGTTTTAAAGCAGCAATTTATTGCTGTCAGCGTCCGTTATTCCCGTGGTTTAGAAGCTGATGCAGCTTGTGGACAACTCAGAGCAAGTAAAAATTAAAAACGCAACCGACTGTGGAGCAACTTAGAGAGTTATTTCGCTTAAGTTACCAGTTAACCAAAATGCTCATACCAATAAATCTTGTCAGATAGATATAGGACTTACGCAAAAGTCACGCAATTCCGTCATTACGAGCGTTCGACGAAGTCGTTCCCGTTCGGCAAAGCCGTTCTCGAAGAGTAGGGTAGCGACGTAATCGACTGAAATTCTGGGATTGCTTCCCTACACTACGTTCCGGTCGCAATGACAAATTTTGCTTGCGTAAGTCCTCAGATACAAGGACAGACGAATTGCTGGGGAGCATCCTATTTTGGCGAATCGCCCTCAGACTAGAAATCTGGCGCTATACAAACTAAACCCGCGAAGGCGGACTTTGATTCTATAGCCGCGATTTCTAATCGCCCAGGTATTTATTCCAAAAGTGGATGCTCCCAATTGCTGATTCTTGCTGAACACGAGATTAAGATAACGGTCGCTCCACAAGGGATAGTAATTTATGACCAAACCTAATTTTAAAACAATGCCTAAAGTGGAATTGAGGGCTTAGGTATTACAGCATTCTGAGGATAATGAAGCTTTTTATGAGTTGTCGGATCGGATAAAAGCTAATGTTAAACCTCTCCAAATTGAAGACTTGCCTAAAATTATTCAATGCCAGCGTGAACAACCATAGTGACTAATTCTATTAGTAATATTAAGAGCGCTGTGCTACTAACACAACGCTCCTTTTTTTTACATAAAAGTTGTTACTACTGAAGAGCAAAAAGTTTACATCTTAGCATGAATACCAGGGGCATAAGCTTCAATGACTCTGCCAGTGCGAGTACAACTGATCATTAAGTAGTCACAACTTGGGCATTGAGTTCGAGTTATTTGACTCTCATAAATATAATGACGTTCAGCTTTACTGCCACAGTTTGGACAGCAAATTTGTTGTACCATCTGCATGTTAAATTCCCTGGTTGTAATGATTTTTAGTAAGTAAAAACAGCCGATTAAACCACTCAATATTTTGGTTTAATACTACCTAATCACAAGCCTTTATATTTGGCTAATTTCTCTAAACAAAATTCAAGTTTGTAAAAACTATCTCTATTTCTAGTTATTATCCTAGTAGATCTATAAGTTTATCATCTCACTTTGGATATAGAAATTAATTTTTGCTTAAGTTCTTATTTAGAAGTTTACTGATCCCCAATGCTAATGCCTCTATATCAGCTGATTTATAGTGATCTCAGTAGAAATAAGTATATTAATAGCAAAAAGCCAAAACTAGAAGATTACTGTATCTTTAGTCACAAAAATATGATTTTAAGCTTTACTTAAGATTTTTTATGGCTGACATGGGTATGAAATTGTCATAAAACAATTTAATTAAAACTTCCAATGCTCTTAATCATGAGCATTGGTTATCTCTGCTAGCCTAGTTGTTGGTAATCGGTAATGGGTTGTCCCAGTTATCAATTACCCATAACTTCTTCCTTTGGTGTAACTTTTATAGAGTATTTCTATTTGATTTGTAAACTTACTCGTAGAGGTAGGGAATAGGAAACGAGGAATAGGCAACAGGGAAGAAGAGAGCTAGAAGAGTAAGTTATTTTTTTAATCAACTCTAGTTTTTATAAAACAAAAAATTATATCGATTGAAAAATCTTTGCAACACATCAATTATCTGTAGAGAAGTACAGTCTTGCATTGGTATTAACTTAAGCTCAAATGTTTATCCCATAAGCTTTTGACCCCACCGCTGTTTTGTCTGATACCAATTCCAGCAAAAAATAAGACAGATGCGTAGGTTGGGAAGCCACTCACGTGGGCGGGTTTCCCGACTTGAGTGAAGTGGCGTTTGAACTGAGTGAAACGCAACAATTAAAAGACTTTGGAATGTTGGGTTTCGTTCCTCAACCCAAACTACATCTACATCATATTTTTTGTGAAATGGTATGACGACAAATTAGGGGTAGGGTAACGAGGGACTGATTGGTAATAGAGTGGACTCAATATCGGGTTTTTACAGGAGTTTGACGTTAAGTTGACACAGGTGAAACCCTTGTACACCCTTACCTCATGTGTTTGTCGCTTTTAAATCATTACTCAAGCAGGATGAAAATAATCGTAGATTTCTTGAGCCAAACGCGGCCCAATGCTGGGAACTTCCGCTAGTTGTGCAGGTGTTGCTTGCCGAATATAATCAACAGAACGAAAATGCCCTAAAAGCAGCTTTTGGCGATGATGTCCCAAGCCTGGAATTTCATCTAAACGCGATCGCTTTAATTTATCACTGCGTTGTTGGCGATGGAAAGTCACAGCAAAGCGATGGGCTTCATCGCGCAATCTGCGCAACAATTGCACTCCTGGTTGTTCAGCTTCGGTTTCTAAAGGTAGAGATTCTCCTGGTAGAAAAATCTCCTCTCGCCGTTTAGCCAGACTCACAACTCGCAAGTCCTCTAATAAATTCATCTCTTGCAAAATGGCGACAACCGATGATAATTGACCTTTACCGCCATCAATCATCACTAAATCCGGCCAATCGGGATTACCCAAGCGTTGTAATTGTGGATCTTCAATATACTTGCGAAAGCGACGCTGGATGACTTCCGCCAAACTAGCGAAATCATCTGAGTGTCCGGCTGTAACTGTGGGATTTTTAATTTTGTAGTGGCGATAGTGCTGTTTAGCAGGTAAGCCATCGATAAACACTACTTGGGAAGCAACTGCATTTGACCCTTGAATGTGGGAAATGTCATATCCTTCAATACGGTGAGGTAAGTCTGGTAAATCAACAATAGCAGCTAAATCTTGCATTGCTTGCTGGTTGCGATCGCCCAATTTTTGCATTCTTTGCAATTCATACTGGGCATTGCGCTCTACCATCTCGATTAATTCTGCCTTAGTTTGCCGTTGAGGAGCTAAAATCGTAACTTTTCTGCCTTTACGCTGGGTTAAGACATCTGCCAATATTTCTCCTTGTGGTAACTCATGCTGTACCAAAATTTCTATGGGAATTTCCACTGCGTCAGCAGTTTGGTAGTGCTCTTCTAAAACTCGTTGTAAAATAGCACCTGGTTCAGCGTGCGCATCCGCCACAAATGCCAAGCGTCCAACTAATTGCCCAGCGCGAATTTGAAATAATTGGATGTAAGCAAGTTGTTCATCAGCTGCCAAGGCGATCGCATCCCGCGAAACGGTATCATCTGGTAGAGATACTTTTTGCTGTGCCGTCAGCGACTTTAACCCAGCTATTTGATCGCGAATCCGGGCCGCCGACTCAAAGTTCAGCGCCTCTGCGGCTTTCGCCATCTGTTGTGTCAAGATTTCAATTAGTTCTTGAGTTCGACCTTGAAATACCATCGCCACCTTCTGCACGGTTTTACGGTATTCTTCCGGTGTGATTAGCTGTTGGCACACACCCGGACAGCGTCCCATATCATAATTTAAACAAGGACGGTCTTTAAACAGTGGTTGCGGTCGTTGTCGCAGCGCAAAAATGCGCTTAGATATGCGTAGTATTTCACGCAATAGGCCTGCATCTGTATATGGCCCGTAAAACTTATCCTTTTCCTTGCCTAATTGGCGTTTGCGGGTGATGAAAATTCGCGGATAGTCTTCTGACCAAGTGATGCAGACATAAGGATATTTTTTATCGTCCTTGAGCAGCACATTAAAATAGGGCTGGTGCTGCTTGATCAAATTGGCTTCCAGCGCCAAGGCTTCTGCTTCGGTATCGGTGACAATAAATTCAATTTCTGCCACCTGTTTCACCATTGTGGCAATGCGATCGCTTTTGTTGTAACCGTCGCGGAAATAGGAACGCACCCGCGATCGTAACTTCCGTGATTTACCTATGTAGATGATGCGATCGCCTGCATCTCGCATAAAATAAACACCCGGTTCCGGCGGTATCTCGGCTAGACGGCTTTCCAGGCGTTCGGTGTCTTTAACCAGTGTTTGAGCAGCTTGTGTCACGACCAAATTTAGGTAAATTTACAAATCCACCTATTTCTATTTTAAAGACAATATATTCTTTTGTGTTAGTTTCCTAAGCTTTTGATAAAGCCAATATTAAGTACAAACCTGAGAAGCATGACTTCTTACATTAATTGCTACCTAACATCTATTCTGTCAATTTCGCTTGATTACTTACAAATTTAAAGTACGCCGACCCAGCTTTTTTTATGACGAAATCGCTCCACTTTGCAGGCTGCAAGGGGATTAAGGGGTCGGATGGAATAACTGCGGGAAGTAGAAATAATTAGCCAAACTTGATATTTAGTAAATTCCGATATATTGCAGTTAGCTTTGAAATTCTCTATTTATCTAAAATTTTCGAGTTAGTTAAAAATTGAATAATTTGAATGCAATAAATAATATTGCTATTATCAGGTATTGCTGTTTGGCATACTCTAAAGCTCTACTTATAGACTAGACACTTTGTACTTACGTTATTAAATTATAGCCCTTAAAAATAAGAGTTTTTGGTTCTTCTTGGATGTAACCTACAAAGGAAATTTATGTCAGTACCTACCATAAACCGTATTCAACAATTTTTCCAGCCTAACGCCCTCCCCTATGTCATATCCAATGAAGGATGAAAATCTCTAAACTTCTGCCTATCTTCAAAACAAAGTTTAAAGATTTTGTCCTTTTAGTAGTAGCAAATAGCTATACTCATTGATTCAGATATACTTATCAAGAAGCTAATTTTTCTTCAATTGTCATTATTAGCTCTTTAAGATTTATAGGTTTAACAAAGTAGCGACAAGCCCCCAAACTCAAGGCTCGCTCTTGATCGTCCCTAAAAGCAAAGGCTGAAACTACAATGATAGGTATCTTTGATAAGGTTTGGTTATGCTGGATTTTTTCTAGCAATGAATAACCATCAATGTCTGGTAATTTTAAATCCAATAATATTAACTCCGGCTGGAATCTCTCGACAGTTGAGAATAAAGCTGAGCCTACTGATAAACTTTGGACATTGAATCCGCAATAACTGAGATAGTCGCTCAACAACATTCGATTAACATCATTATCCTCAATTAGCAGAATTCGTCTATTTTGTTGCGACTTGAATCGCTGATTTATAGAGAGTAATTGTGCTGTCATTGTTAGCTATAATCTGATATAAAAGTCAAAAATTATTGTCCAAAACTCAACCAAAACTCCCTAGCCGATCTTAAAAAAATAGCAAATTCGCTAAATGCAATACAGTTTCTATTTAATAAATCGAATTTCGCTGCTATTTACATATGCTTCATAATATTATCCCTAAAATAGGGCTTAACTAAAAACTTAATATTTTCTTTAGCTGATTTTCTATTGATTTGTGGTAATTAATAATTGGCTAATTTTCCAATATTTTAGCGCTGTCATGATTATATTTAATTTTTAAATATTATCTTGAGAATGGTCTTATAAGTCTAGATTCTGTCAATTTCCTCTATTTATACAAAGTAGCCACCAGAAACTGGTGTAAGCAGTTTCTGGTGGCTTTTATGTGTTTGGCAACTGGTAGTTGCATATCTCAAACGCATCAATCAATGTTAGGAAGGTATGTTATTGTAAGCCAGTGCCGCGATCAGATAGTCTATCTATGCTCTTAAAGGAACTCAGTAATTCTCTCAACAGCAGTTTCTAAAACAGGTGGCTCATGTACTAAGGCAAAGCGAACATACCCTTCACCAGATTTGCCAAAACCAGCTCCAGGAGAAGCTGCCACTCCAGTCTTTTCTACTAGTCGAGTACAAAATTCTCGAGAATTCTGACTCCAAGCAGGAGGTAACTGTGCCCAGATATACATTGTGGCCTGGGGTGTGGGAACGTGCCAACCAATGCGGTGTAAGGCGCTAATGAATGTATTCCGACGCTGACGGAAGGTAGCAACAGCTTTTTCGACTCCTATTTGGGGACCAGTCAAGGCAGCGATCGCACCATTCAAAATTCCCCGATACTGATTAAAATCAACGGCTGCTTTTACCTGGCGTAAAGCCCGAATAAGCTCGGCATTACCAATGGCATAGCCGATTCGGAAGCCACCCATATTGTAGGACTTGGAAAGAGTGAAAAATTCTATCGAAATACTTTTATCTGGGTCAGCTTGCAGAATTGAGGGAACTAGAGATTGGCTATGAGGAATGTTCTGTTCCCAAACCCCAGCCTCTGGAAATACCAGATCTACATAAGGGAAATCATGAACCAGGACAATATTATGTTGCTGGCAAAAGGCTACTGCTTCTTGGAAGAAGGCTAAAGGAGCGATCGCAGCGGTGGGATTGTGAGGGTAACTTAAGACCATCATCCGCGACTGTGCCAAGACAGGAGCCGGAATATCGCTTAATACAGGTAAAAAATTGTTTTCTGCCAGTAGTGGCATGGGGTAGATTTGGCCGCTGGCTAAGTATACTCCTCCAACATGGGAGGGGTAGCCTGGATCGAGTAGCAGGGCAAAATCTCCAGGGTTGAGTATTGCCAAGGGTAAATGAGCTGTACCTTCTTGGGAACCAATTAAAGGTAGTACCTCAGTTTCTGGATCGACCTTGATACCGAATTTATTTTCGTACCAGTTAGCAGCAGCTTGGCGAAAACCTTGAGTGCCGTGAAACAGCAAATAGCCGTGGGTACTGGGGTCGTGAAGCGACTGAGCGATCGCTTCAATCACATGAGCTTGTGCTGGTAAATCAGAAGATCCCAAAGACAAGTCAATTATCTCTCTACCAGCAGCCAAAGCAGTGGCTTTGGCTCTATCCATATCTGCAAATACATTAGATTGCAGGGGTTGTAAACGCTTTGCAAATTCCATAGAAGTCAATGGTCAATTGTCAAAAAAAATACAAGAGAACAGAAGCTAACCCCATACCGATAGCGGTTTGCGGTTAAGCACAATACAACTTTTGGAGTTGGGGGAATAGAGAACGGACAACAGCTTTTCTGCTCTCTGCCTAGACCAATATGACTCTTAAGCAAATTTATCTGTTCTGCTCCGTTTTCCCTGCCCCCTGCCTCTTCTGGTCATTACTTTGGACTCTTGACTATTAACTAATTACTATTTAAATGTGTATCTAAGAGGCTAAGTAATTTGTCTTTCCCAATGACTCCCTCAGAGGATACCAATAGTTCCTGACCTTTTATCAGCCTGATGGCAGGTACGCCTTCCACTTGGTATTGCTTAACAGTAAGTGGGTTGGGGTCAATTTCTATTTTAACGACTTTGAGGCGATCGCTGTAGGTGCTGGCAGCATAGTTTATCAATGGTGACATGAGTTGACAAGGCCCACACCAGGAAGCCCAAAAGTAAACCAATACTGGCAGATCGGCTTTCAAAACTTCGGTTTCAAACTCAGCATCAGTTATGGTGATTACACCTTTACTCATTGCAGTCTCCATCAAGTGGCATTGATCAAAGTTGGCACACAAAATACTCTATCCCAATCTGAGTGCTGAGTCATTTGTCCTTCGTCATTTGTCATTTGTCTTCCTCATCCCCCTCATCTTCCTCTGCCTCTGGCTTTGGACTAGTGAAGCAAAATCCCACAACTCAACGTTGTGGGACTAGCTTGAAGAATTTATCTAACAAAGTTACATCTGATCCAATTGCTTGCGTAAAGAATCCAACTCAGCATCTACCACTTCATTAGATTTAGGAGATGTTGTTTGTTGCTGCGGTGGTAATTGGGGTTGATTGGATGAACTAGCAGGCCCTAAGGTCATTTGGGCTTTCAAAGCTGCCAATTCATCATCAACATCACTACCAGATTCCAAAGCTGCAAATTGGCTTTCCAGGTCTGCACCTGCCAACTCTGCTGCTGACTGGGCGCGGGCTTCTTGCATTAAGACTTTTTCTTCCATGCGCTCAAAAGCCGACATTGCACTACTGGTATTCATCCCCCGTACCATGCCTTGAAGTTGCTCTTGGGCTTTAGCGGTAGTAATCCGAGCTTTGAGCATTTCTTTCTTGGTCTTGGCCTCAGAAATCTTGCTTTCTAGCTGAATTAAATTGCGCTTGAGGGTGTCAACTTGAACGTTTTGTTGATCTAGGCTAGTTTTGAGCGCAGTGCTAGTATCAGTGTAAGTCTTTTTACGTTCTAGGGCTTGCCGTGCTAAGTTTTCATCACCTTTTTGCAGCGCTAGTTGGGCATTACGCTGCCACTTATTGATTTCATTTTGGGCATCATTATACTGCTTCTCAGTGCGTTTTTGAGCAGCGATCGCTTGGGCAACACCCTGACGCAGCTGTACTAAGTCTTCCTGCATCTCCAGGATGGCTTGTTCCAGCATTTTTTCGGGGTCTTCTGCTTTATTTACCAGGTCATTGAGGTTAGCACTGACTACTCGCTTAATACGATCAAATAATCCCATAAGTTTGTTTTTTCCTTGTGTTGTTTACGCAATTTGTTGGACAGTTAAGCTTTTTACTGTTTAATAGCTACTTATTCCAATGTAATCTTTCCAGTCTGGAACAGTACCTCCCAACACCCCTTAATTGTTAAGATATACTCCTGCCTCGGTAATTGCCCAATCATTGAGAATCTAGACTTTTGGGTAACTGCTGTTGTACTTGCGTGTTATTTGCATCATCTAAAACCTGCACTTTCATCGCTGCTAGCTCGGCATCAATATCATTTGTAGATTCCAAGGTGGTAAATTGTTTTTGCAGCTCATCGCCGCCGAGTTGAGCTATGGCTTCTGATTGAGCTTCTATCTGCAAAACTTTTTCTTCCATACGCTCAAAGGCGTTTAAACTGCTGGTAGAAGAAACTCCACTGAGCATTTCCTGTAGCCGAACAGATGCTTCCGCCGAACGGGCGCGGGCAATGTACAGATCTTTTTTAGTTTTGGCTTCCGAAATTTTTAACTCTAGGGTCCGCATATCCTTTTTGAGTTTGTCCACCAAATCGGTTTGCTCTGACCTTTGACTAGAGAGTGCTCTAGCAGTTTCTTGGTAAACTCGGCGTTTGGTGAGAGCTTCCCGTGCTAGTGTTTCGTTGCCTTGTTGCAGTGCCAGTTGGGCGCGGCGATACCATTCTTCAGCTGTAGACTCAGCAGCCGTTGCTTGCCGTTCGGTACGTTTTTGGATAGCGATCGCTTGTGCCACTCCCCGTCGCAGTTGCATCAAATTTTCCTGCATCTCTAAGACGGTTTTTTCCAAAATCTTTTCTGGATCTTCCGCACTGCCGATCAAACTATTAAGGTTAGCCCGAAACACCCGCAGGATACGCTTCATCACTTCCATGTCGGCTCTCCATTCACTGTTTGTCAGTCAGTAAGCAATTCACAATTCGGAAATCAAAACAAGGACAAGCAGGGCAAAGGAGAATTTATTGCCCAATCTCCCATGCCCAACGATCCTTGCCTCTTGACTCAGCACTTGTTAAAAGCAAGATATGAGAATTGATATTTTCCTCATTATCGCCTAGATTTCCGCCACTTAAGGCTGCTGAACTCTAGCTTGAATTCCGTTTTTCTGTAGCAGTTGCAGCTGTTTTTGAACTTCCTTTTGAGTTTTAAAAGCACCTAAATAAATCAATTTGTTATCGGGTGATAAATAAGCGTCAGGAACTACTTGCCGTGCCGAGGCGAAAGTGCGATCATCTTGATTATCGATGATTACATGATAAAACCCATCTGCTGAAGGTTTGGTTTGGGCATTGAGTTCCGTTTGCGTAACAGGTGAGTTAGGCTCCAAAGGTGAATTGCTCGGCACTAAAGGCTCCGCCTTTGGTGATGGCACTACTGCGATCGGATTTACAGGTTGTGGAGAAGATAATTCTATAGGGGGTTTTGCTGGGGGAGCAACTGGTTGTGCGGGGATAGGATTAGGCAATAGTGCCGGATTTGCTTGGGCTTTAGGTTTTAAGCCAACAACATCGTTTGGATCTTTGACTTCTGGAAACTCTTTGGCAGCGAGATTGGGATACTTGGGTATAGGTGTAAGCTCAGCTTGAGGCTGGGAATTACTAACAACTCCTGTAGTATTGTCCGTAGATGTAGAAGATTTAGGATTAAATAATTTACCAAAACTCAGCTGTGTCAAGCCTTTAGGATTAAACGCTACATAGCCTAGAGTCAGACTTGCTACTAATAGCAGTAGCATAGAACCAATACCCAAAGGTGACAGGATACCATCGTTAGAACTGCTGGGCTGCTTTTTCGTTTGTGGTTGTTCGTCTGTCACACTGCGCAGCAGTGCTTCACTAGATTCTAAATAATCATCAGGTTGGGTAGGGGTTTCATCTGCCTCTAAGAGATGATCGTCTTGATGAACCTGTCCTGTAGGCACTATGCTGCTAGCAGGCTTTGCTGGGGGTGGTGAAGTTAGTGTTTCGGTAATATCTGGAGTGGGAGACAGCAGTAGATGATCCATATCCTCAAGCTGTGTCGTATTTGTAGCTGGTTCCATCTGTAGAGTATCGGAGATGACAGCAGGTGGTATGTTGGGGTTGATTTCTGCTGCTTGAGATTGCTCTAGGATCGCAGCGGCGATCGCTTGCGGTGAACTGCCAATATAACTAACTACGCGGGGTGGATTTGCAATTCTTGCACTGTTGCGCGTGCGTCGGTATCTAGCTAACTCTTGATCTAGCTGTACTTCTAAACTTGCTAGTGCGGCACCTAGTGCTGGCTTTAAACCAGGTGTTTTAGACGATTGATTACCAGAATCGATTCGAGGGTTTTGACTCATTGCCTGCTCCATAAAGCTGATACAAAGCCGGACATGTCCAGACATTAATTTTTACTTTTTGCTGCGGAACTGTTGACAGCATCCCGTCCACAGGTAGAAACGTTGAAAATAGCAGCGTTTGCTAAATATAGCTCTCATTTGAAGGCAGTACACTTTGACCACAAACCCAACTCTTCCTAAAAGCGGACAGAGTCGAGAGGTTTATACTGTATTGCAATCAAGCAAGAAGTGCTATAAATTGCCGCGTTCAAATCACGCTTACAGCTATTTTCAGGTATAATTAACCACATTTTTTTGCCTCACGTAGGTTCGCCGCGTTGTTGTAACTGGCGTTGCAAAGAAGAATGCAAGAGCGTGGTCTAAATAAATGAAAACTGCTGTAATTTCTAAATCATAATTAGGACAACTGTAAACGCGTTTTAACAGTGGTGCATTAGTCGCTACTACAGGGGGAACTCCAACGAACACTTGCTTTAAGGCGGGAAATCCTCCCGCAGTGTTGGACTCACTGCGCTGCCTCATTTTTTAGTATCTGAATGAATTTTTATAGTATAGATCCAAGAACCAAGCTCAGTTTTTACGCTTTTTTTGCAAGATGTCGTTTAAATCAGTTAATGATATTTTAGGTGTTCTGGAAAAGCAGGCTCAATGGCAAGAACAACCTTTTCAACGCTTGCTACAATCGTGGGCAGAAGTTGTCGGAGTCGTAGTTGCCGCACATACTAGACCATTATCGATTCAGCGTGATGTTTTGCGGGTGGCAACTTCTAGCGCTGCTTGGGCGCAAAACATGACTTTTAAACGTCAGATCCTACTTTTGAAGTTGAATGAAAAACTGCTGATATCTTTGGTGGATATTCGCTTTTCTACTGCGGGATGGCGATCTTCTCCAGAAGCAGAAAAGGCACAAGCAAAGGTTTTGCCACGTGAACATCCTAGTTATCTGGATGATTTGAGTACTTCTTCCCAGAAGCTAGCCCCTAAAACTGCTAATCCTAATACCGCTTTTGGGCATTGGGCTAGGGTGATGCAAGAGCGATCGCATAGCTTACCCCTTTGTCCCCAATGTCAATGTCCCACCCCACCAGGTGAACTCCATCGATGGCATGTTTGTTCTTTTTGTGCTGCCAAGCAGTTATGAACAAGGTAGGGTATCTACATCGATATTTGTCGAAATAGAATTTTCCAGCTACATCTCAACGGACGTTAGCGTAGCTCCTCTGTAAGGAGGGTCGCATCCACAACGTTCGTCATAAAAATCTTTACTCTTCTACCCTCTAGCTTATTTTCCCACAAAGACTCCTTGTTTTGATTTAGATATCTTAATTTTTCTTCATATAAATGTCTTTATTTGTATTGGAAATTGGGATAAATAATATTGTTTAACATTACTAGATCAGTTTTTTACTTAAGGCTTTTCATTCCAAACGCTTTTTGGAGAGGTTGCTGCAAAAGAAAACCATTGCTAGCAACTAGTTCCACGTCCTACAAAATATCCAATCCAAAATTACTATGGCGCATACCCCAGAATTTTATTTTGAATTTATAAATGGCTTTTGAGATCGTTGCTAAATTACTATTGTGCGTTTTGCAGATGTGCTAATGCATCTAAACACTCCTATAGCCAGTTTACTTATGACTATTCTTGTGTTTTTACCTTAAAAGCATTTGTTCAAAAATCAGCATTATTGGCAAAAGTACTTGCTGATTCTAACTCTGTAGAATTGCTGCTAAATTAGCTGACTACTATCTTCAATAATCTAGTTCTGTATTAACTAGATAGTTTTCTGTTGCATTATGCCAGATATATGCTCAATAAGCAGATTAATCTACCTTTAATCCTATGTCTTAAGGATGAGATTAAGAAGAGGATCAAATCAAAACTTTTGCTTTTAGCTTTGATCCCCAGATGTTTTAAGTCAAAATTTAGCATGTGTACACTCTAGCGATCATTGAAAAATATAACAAGATTCTAAAAACATCATAAAGTTAATTTTTTCATTGGGATCGCTAAAACCCATGCCTAATAATGGATTTTGGCTTTACTACGTATTTATATCTAGAAGCAAAATATAAACAGATAAATTAGCCCTAAACAGCACTACAAGATGAACCCAAATGAAACCTAATAAATTTTTGACATCTGCCTGTAGATATTGTCGCCATTACAACCCAGAGGGTCGCCGTGGCGGAATGTGCCAACAGTTAGGAGCACCAGTTCAAGGAAGTTGGAAAGCTTGCTCTTTAGCGCTTCCTCCTTTTGCACCTTCTTGGGAAACTTTAGAAGGTGCGTGGAGTCTGCCAGATGCAAAACCAGTGGTAGTTGCTTCTGCCACTACAGCTTCAGATTTAGAAACTACTAGTCTTGTTCCTATTGAAGAAACTTCTACTTGTACTGCTGAACAGGCAAAAACTGAGAAAGTACTAATTTAGTCATCCATATTATTCCCCGACTGATACCAATTTTGAATTTTAGCGTTGGGACTCGAAATACTTATAGTTAGCTTGTTGCTTCTATTTGAAACAATACTCTCTAGCTCAACTTGGTATGAGTTTGTATTTTGCTTGAAATTAAAATTTGCCTTTAACATTTCTGGTGCTGTAAAAATTAACTTCTAGAAAAATCGCGCCTTGTATTTAAGGAGCGATTTTTGTACTTTTAAGGTAGCCAAGGAAAGTTGCGAAAATTTGGGGGACGCTTTTCTAAAAATGCTTGTTTGCCCTCAGAACCCTCTTCTGTCATGTAATACAGTAGGGTGGCATTTCCAGCTAGTTCTTGTAAACCAGCTTGTCCGTCACAATCAGCGTTGAATGCTGCTTTCAAACAGCGAATTGCGATCGGGCTTTTTTCTAAAATTTCTTGCGCCCATTGAAGACCTTCGGCTTCTAATTGTTCTACGGTTACAACAGTATTAACTAAACCCATTTCTAGAGCTTGTTGGGCATTATATTGACGGCAAAGAAACCAAATTTCTCGCGCTTTTTTTTGTCCAACAACCCGGGCAAGGTAACTAGCGCCAAAGCCACCATCAAAACTACCAACTTTGGGGCCAGTCTGCCCAAAAATAGCGTTATCGGCAGCAATTGTCAGGTCACATATTAAATGTAAGACGTGCCCACCACCGATCGCATATCCTGCTACTAGGGCAATTACCACTTTCGGCATCGAACGAATCAGGCGTTGTAAGTCCAGTACATTGAGGCGGGGAATACCAGCATCGTCAACATAACCAGCCTGTCCCCTTACACTTTGATCGCCACCAGAACAGAAAGCGTATTTGCCATCAGTGTGGGGGCCTGCACCCGTAAACAGGACAACACCAATATTAGTATCTTCGCGGGCATCACAAAAAGCATCGTAGAGTTCAAAGATAGTTTTGGGGCGGAAAGCGTTGCGTTTGTGCGGGCGGTTAATAGTGATTTTAGCGATACCGTCGGTTTTGTGATAGAGAATATCTTCGTAGGTCTTGGCAGTTTGCCAGTTAATTTGCATTGGTATGGAATCCGCTGTTGTGCTTGAGAATTTTATCGCGGAGGAAGGGACAAGCGATACCTGCGGTGGGCTACGCTTACGCTAAAATTAGTCTCCCCAGCCTTTACAATCAGGTCTGGTAATTGAATCGCCGTGAAAAAATGCGACGCGACTCCATCTTTTACAAATTGTTCAAGCAATTTCCGGGATTGCTGTTTGAATTGGTAGACTCACCACCCCCAGATGCAGCTGGCTACCAATTTGAATTGGTTGAGGTGAAAGAAACGGCGTTCCGGATTGATGGAGTATTTCTACCCCCCGCCAGTTCTCCTTCCAAAGTTGTCTTCTTTGCTGAAGTACAGTTTCAAAAGGATGAAGACCTCTACTACCGTTTCTTTAGCGAATTGTTTTTGTTTCTCTATCGCCACTCAATTCGTTATGATGACTGGTTTGGAGTAATAATTTTTCCTTCTTGCAGTCTTGAACCTACGAATTCCACAATTCACCGCGCTTTGTTAGAGAGTGGTCAAGTCCGGCGGGTATATTTGGATGAGTTAGGAGATTTACGACAACAACCTTTGGCAATCGGGTTAATGTTGCTGACGAATATTACCTCTGAAAGAGAAACAATAGAAGCAGGGCGGTATTTGCTGGAGCAAGCACAGCAACAATCGGAACAAGCAATAATAGATTTAGTGACGACGATTATTCTTTACAAATTTTCTAGCCTGAGTCGAGAGGAGATTGAAGCGATGTTGGGACTGAATTTAGAGGAAGAACCACGGGCTATTCGGGAAGCGAAAGAACAAGGACGTGAGGAAGGAAGAGAAGTTGGTCGAGAACAAGAAGCGCGATCGCTTATTCTTAGACAATTAAAACGGCGATTTGGTGAGCTTCCCGATGAACTTCAGACTCAGATTCAGGCTTTATCACTGGAAAAGTTGGAAGCTTTAGCTGATGCTTTGTTGGATTTTTCTACTCTCGCGGATTTGGAAGGGTGGTTACAAGATTAAGCAATAGGGTAAATGTTACGCAAAGGCGCAAAGAGGAAAGGCGATCGCACTCCGGTAAAATTCTCATGGCTACAAGTAAAGCTTCTCCAAGTGAAGTTGGCAAACAAGCGCGATCGCTTATTCTCAGACTATTAAAACGGCGATTTGGTGAGCTTCCCGATGAACTTCAGACTCAGATTCAGGCGTTATCACTGGAAAAGTTGGAAGCTTTAACTGATGCTTTGTTGGATTTTTCTACTCTTGCGGATTTGGAAGGGTGGTTACAAGATTAAGCAATAGGGTAAATTTTACGCAAAGGCGCAAAGAGAAGGGCGATCGCACTCCGGTAAAATTCTCATGGCTACAAGTAAAGATTCAGGAAGTGAAGAAGCATTTGCAGCTTTGATGAATGTGAAGTTGCAAGACACGCGTGATCGCTTGCTTATTCTCAGACAATTAAAACAGCGATTCAGTGAGCTTAACGATGAACTTCAGACTCAGATTCAGGCGTTGTCGCTAGAACAGTTGTACGCTTTAGGTGAGGCGTTGTTAGATTCTTCTGCGAGTACTGATATATTTGCACCCTAAGAGCAAGACTCAATGGTGATTTTGCTTAATTTCTTTCAATAAAACACTCTCTGAAATCCCTATGAGTAAAGAAAAATGTATTGTAAACTTTGCCTAAAAAATACCGATTTAAGAGAATCACATATTATCCCAGAAACATTTTATCAAGAAATATATGATGATTTACATAGAATGGTTGTTCTAACTTTAGAGGATACTAAACTTAAATTAATTCAAAGTGGAATTAAGGAAAAATTATTGTGTCATAATTGTGAACAAAGATTTTCTAAGTGGGAAAATTTTCTAAAAAAAGATTTAGTTGACTTTGGAAACAAGCAAAGTAAATATTTAAGATTTTCCCTTGTAGATGAAAATGTGATTAAGATCGAAGGTATTAGATATAATGAATTTAAACTTGCTATTCTGTCTATTTTATGGCGTTTATCTGTATCATCGCATCCATATTTTTATTTATATAAATTAGGTGTTTATGAGGAAAAATTAAGACATATATTATTAAACGGAATTGCCCCAGATGAAAGTATATATCCCATAAGTATCAAAAGGCACGAAATTGAAAAAGAATTTCATCCTGCTATAATAATGCAATTTCCTCCTAAAGTATTTAAACAATTAGTCACTATTAATACTTCTACTATTCCTCCTATTAAAATTCAGCAATTAGTTACTATTCAAGCTTTTACTATATGGGGACATACTTTCAAAATTATTGTCAATGACAATAATTTTTTAAAAATCAATCTAGAACGTTATCTTAGAAAATCTGGGCATTTAAATATAAAGACCCAAGAGTTAATAGAATTTATGTCTGAAGATAGCGTTTTGAAAAGAATTGATGATCAAGATGTCAATAATATATTTGAAAAAATGATTAATGAGGCAGAACATTTATCCTAATTCATTAAATTAAGATGTCAAAAAAAACTTATGTTATAAAAAACATACTATGGCTAAGTAATAGTGAGAAATAGCTTGTGATTCAGAAATACTTAAAAGAATAGTTAAATAGCAATATTTGTGGCAAAATTTTTTAAATTCTCCTGTCGCCACTTGGCATCATTTTTACGATTTGTCTGCAACTCCAAAACCCTAATTCCCTTATCTGGAAGTGGGTTTAATTTTTGCTGTAAATGCGACCAAGAAGTTATTAATTCATGCTCTACACCATAAGTGGCGCACAATTGAGCAAAATCAATATCTTGGGGAGTGCCAAAAAACTCTTCAAATGGTGGGTCGAATTTGGAAATGGGAAGCATTTCAAAAATACCGCCACCATTATTGTTGATTAACAAAATTGTCAGATGTCCGACAAATTTATTGCGGATTAAAAAACCATTGGTGTCGTGTAAAAGAGCTAAATCTCCAGTTAACATCACACTAGTTTGATGGCGATGGGCAATTCCTAAAGCTGTGGATAATGTGCCATCAATGCCGTTTGCACCTCGGTTAAAATGCGATCGCACTCCTAAATTATTCGGTTTCCAGAAAAATTCCACATCCCGCACAGGCATACTGTTGGCGATAAATAGTGGTGTTCCCGGCGGTAAACTTTGGGAAAGCAACCAAGCGGCTTTACTTTCAAATAACTCTTCCATTGTCGCCAAGGTTTGATCAACAGCTTCCCTCACTTGCATTTCTGCTGTACACCACAGTTGCAAGTAGTCAGGGAGAGATGAGGAAGATTTTTCTCCCTTATCTTCCTGTCCCCAAGTCCCCAATTCTTCAATAGAAATTCGCAGGTGAGTCGTCTTTCCGTGGAGAGGGTCGAGGTTTTGGTCGCTGGGGTCGATTACCCAGCGTCGCGGTTGTGTCCTACTTACCCAAGTACGTAGTTCTTTACTTGTGGGCATTTCTCCTACTTGAATCACCATTTCGGGTGCAAGCTGTTTTGCTAGTTGCGGATTTCGCAAAATCTGGCCGTAGGTAGAAATTAAATAAGGGTTGAAGTCGGCGTAATTTCTGATTGGGGAGAGTCCTTCTGCTAGGACAGGCCATTTCAAGGTTTGGGAAAGTTGGGCGATCGCTCTACAATAATCCTGTGGTTGCTGTGGTTGAGCAACACCAGCAATGATAATTCCGCGATCGCATTGTTGCCATTCTGAGGGAATGGGCAATGGGCAATGGGCAATGGGCAATGGGATAGTGTTTGTGACTGCTGCAAAAAATTCTTCTGGATGAAACTGTGATTCTAAATAGCTAAAATCAATTCCATCGGGAATGGGTGCTAGGGGGTCACGCAAAGGAATATTTAGATGTACTGGCCCTGCTGTGGGAGTTTGCGATTTGTCCCAGGCGTGAATTATCGTTTGCCGCAGATAAGCTAGCATTTCCATATCTGGAGAGGGTAAAGCTAACTCTGTTTGCCAGGTTGGGTAAATACCATATAATTTCAACTGATCTATCGTTTGTCCAGAGTGGCAATCTCGCAGTTCTGGTGGTCTATCAGCAGTTAACACCAACAGAGGTACGCGACTTTCTCTAGCTTCAATCACCGCAGGGTAAAAGTTTGCCCCTGCTGTACCAGATGTGCAAACAAGTACTACAGGACGACCGCTAGCTTTAGCTTGTCCCAAGGCAAAAAAAGCGGCGGAGCGTTCATCTAAAATAGAAATCGCTTCAATATCAGGCATTTGCTGGGCAAAGGCCACTGTTAGAGGTGTAGAACGGGAACCTGGACAAATGACGGCACAAGTCAACCCTAGGCGCTTTAGCGTCTCCGTCAAGATATAAGCCCAAAGTTGATTAACATTTTTACAGGCGTTCAGCATTCCAGCAAACAGAGCGATAAGTTCATCGTTAACTACTTAAGCCTATACCGCAACGCAAAAATCGTGAAGGTGAGGTGGCAGATCCAGTTAAAATCCAAAATGCAAAATTCACTGGACAAGTTTTATGGACTGCATTCATTTAACGGGAATTCGCGGCTATGGCTACACGGGGTACTTACCTGAAGAACAAGTGCTAGGACAATGGTTTGAGGTAGATGTGAGATTATGGCTGGATCTTTCGACCGCTGCTAAAACTGATGCGATCGCAGACACCATAGATTACCGCAGTGTCATTAGCTTGGTGCAAAATCTCGTGAAGACATCCAAGTTTGCTTTGGTAGAAAAGTTAGCTAGCACAATCGCAGATTCTATTCTCCAACAGTGCGATCGCGTCACACAAGTCCAAGTAACTCTCAGCAAACCCGCCGCACCTATTCCAGACTTTGGTGGCAAAATTAACATTGAAATGACACGAAATAAGCCTCATCCCTAAAGCATACTGGCACTAATTTACGAAATTTTCAATTCCAAATTTCCTACTTGAACTCCTTAGGCTCTTATCTTTCAAATTGGTATAACTCAACTACTCTGTCAAGTTTGAATTAGCAGATAAAAAGGATCTGGTGACGTGAGGATTTAAAAACACTGAAAGTCAGAAATATATAATTCATCGCGTCACCTTTCGCTTCACATCCTCAGCCTCACTACATAAAAGTTGTTTTGACAATATATTTGCAAAAATACCACAGAATATTTGCAGCTATTCCTTCTGTGATTGCTCATTGTGCCACCATATTGCTCAATATACAAAACTTAACTTTAAAATCTGTTTAAGCGGAGCTATATTCTTCCCTGATTTTCAGTCTTAGCAGTTCATACTCCGGAAAATATTAAAAAAATATTTGATACATCTAAAATATTTTTGTATTCAATTATCTATAAGCAATTTATCATTTTCATTGTAAAAACTCACTTAAAATAATGTGTATTTTGATACAAATATAAAAGTAGATTTAAGGGTTTTGTAAGCTAATTATATTAATTTTATTAAACCAATTGCTAAAAAGTGTATCCGAAAAAACTTAGTTGAAATCAAATCTATTCATTGCTTGTGAAGGCTTGGATTAATTTGAAATTACTTTTATTATGGCATTTCTTCAGTTATTAATAAAATAACTGAATGCCTTTACCTGTTACGTATATCCCGCAAATACTTGTAATTTTTATGAGTAAAGATTGCCAAATTGCCAAAATATATCTTTAGTTTTTAATAACTGTATGGCAATTTACATTTCAAAATAGTTACTTACGTTATTAACTGGATATTAACTGTATCGACAATAAAAGAATATGTTAATTAAAAACTTAGTTATTATTTTAGCTAACAACTACACAGGTAGATTATAGATTGATTATTATAGGATTATTGATTTTCAGAGTGAGTATAGACTGAAAACAAAATCTGAACCTTAGCCAACAGATTAGTCTAACATGTTCGCCCACAAAATCCTAGTTGTTGAGGATGAAAAAGTCCTAGCTTTAGATATAAGAAATAGTTTGCAGAAGCTAGGATATTTTGTTCTAGAAGTTACTGCTTCTGGTGAAGAAGCTATCAAAAAAATAGCTGAGACAAATCCACATTTAGTATTAATTGATATCTGTTTAGCTGGGGAAATCAATGGTATTGAAGTTGTGGATATTATCCAAAACCATTTCCAAATACCCGTTTTATATTTAACGGAGTATTCGGAAGATATTGAATTAAATAAAAGGCGACTAAGTGAGCCTTTTAGCTATATTCTCAAACCATGTGCTGAAAAAGACTTACATTTTGCCGTTGAAATGGCTCTTTATAAGCACCAGATGAGCAAAAAATATGAAGAAGAAAAACAGAGACTGACAGCAATTATTAACAGCATGGGCTGTGCAGTAGTAGTAACATATGCTAACGGCAGCATCCAAATGATGAATCCAGTAGCAGAAGCGCTTACAGGTTGGAGACAAGATGAAGCGTATGGGAAAGATTTGGGAGAAGTTGTAACCTTAATTGACAAAGATATGGACGAAGTAATAGATAATTTAGCCACCCAGGCAATACAAGCAGGTGAGACTTTGAGTCTACCGGATAACTGTACCTTACTGGCTAAAGATGGCAAAAAAGTACCCATTGGTGATTCTGTTGCACCTATCCGCGATGTTGACGGTAATATCAATGGTGCAGTTTTAGTTCTTCAAGATATTACTAAACGCAAACAGAACGAGGCACAACTGCTCCGCAATGCCTGTCATGATGGGCTAACAGCACTACCCAATCGAGTTTTGTTTCTCGATCGTCTTAGGCAAACAATTGAACGCAGCAAACGCCGAAATGATTATAATTTTGCAGTTTTATTTTTAGATTTAGATGGCTTTAAAGCGATTAACGATCGCTTTGGACATGCAATAGGAGATGATTTTTTAGTAGCGATCGCTCGACGCTTGGAGTCATGTTTACGTAGCGGCGATACTGTCGCCCGATTTGGTGGTGATGAATTTGCCGTACTGTTAGAAGATATCAAAGATGTTACAGACGCTACCAATGTAGCTAAGCGCATTCAAGAATCTCTAAGCGTACCACTTATCCTTCATGGTCATCAAATATCTCCCACTGCTAGCATAGGAATCGCTTTGAGTAGCGGTAGTTATGAAGAGCCACAAAATCTGCTTAGGGATGCTGATATTGCTATGTACCGTGCTAAGCGGCAAGGAAAGGCTCGTTATGGCGTATTTTGATTAATGTGAATTTTTTCTGAACCTAAATTTTCCAGATAGTTACTCAACCACAACTAAACTCTCGATTCAATTCTCGCTAGGAAAGCATTGGCATTACTAAGATACCTCTGAGCAACTTAGCTTGATTGTCAAGCCAGCTTATGTATCATAATAGTAAGCAGCAAAATCTCACAAGATTGTAAATTTATTCTTTGCTATAAATCCTATTCAAGCGAGTCTCAGAATTCTGTTATGGAAAAAACAGAAAAACAAAAAATGCTGGCAGGCGAGTTATATTTTGCAGAAGATCCAGAGTTAGTTGGTGAGAATAAGCGAGCTTGTCGTCTCCTCCGAATGTACAACGCTACAACAGAAGAACAACAACAGCAGCGACGGCAAATTTTGCAAGAATTGTTGGGAAAGTTAGGACAAAAAGCATCAATTGTGCCCCCATTTCACTGTGACTACGGCAGTAATATTTATGCAGAAGATAGATTGTATATGAACTATGGCTGTGTAATTTTAGACTGCAATACAGTTCATATTGGTGAAAATGTGATGTGCGCGCCTTATGTGCAGATATACACTGCCTACCATCCTCTAGAACCTAATATTCGACTTTCTAACAGGGAACTGGCTGCTCCAGTGAAGATTGGTAATAATGTCTGGATTGGTGGCAGTGCAATTATTTGTCCTGGGGTAACAATTGGTGACAACACTACTATTGGTGCTGGTAGTGTAGTAGTCAAAGATATACCTGCAAATGTCCTTGCTGCGGGAAACCCCTGCCGTATTATTCGACATCTATCTTAGAACTTAATTAATATAGTGCAGCATGGCAGAAATAGCTATCCAAAAAAAGAATGGAGAGCTTGTAAAATCAGCAATCTTCCTTTTACTGACTCTGCTTGATCGGGACGTGACTGGGGAGCATCTACAGGCACTCCTTAAGAGTATGTCGAATTACCTGCACTAGAAATTAACTTTTAAAATTTGTATCCTCTAGCAAGCCAGTATTGCCAGTCTGCAAGCGCTTCTTGAGTTTCGTCATCAGCATCAATAACTTCTATTTCCGATAGCCGCGCTGTAAAAACATCTTCATCTTTGCCATCGGGATACACCACTTCTACAAACATATCTTTTAAACACTCATCATCAGGTGCCATGCCCAAGACTTCGACTTGTTTTTCTTGGGGTGACGTTGATTTGCGCCCCTTCTTTGTCCACTTAGCCATAAAGGGAAAGTTAAGAGTATCGTCGAGGTAGTAGTACCAACCCATCGCCCGTTCTTCTTTGTCTTCAGCATCAACAATTATCTCGGTTTCAATCCGATGCTCTCGGGTTTTATCAAGTTCAACACTAGCCATAAGATCCAGACTTGCTTAGGGTAAATTTTCAAATATGTATACCTTTTTGGTAGTGGACTGTCAATTAGCTATATGTTGCCTCATTCAAGTACAAACTCATAAAGTTTTTGAATTTTAACTAATTTTGTGGATTTATTCAATAAAATCAGGTATTTGGGTCATTAAAGGTATATTTACAAACATTGGCAATAATTTGCACAGAACAGATAGCGCTTCTATTTGATTTGTAAACTTACTTGTAGATTTAGGAAACAGGCACTCGGACTAAAATCACGGGGAAATTTCCATAATTTACTCACTCCCCTGGAATAACGGTGTAATTTGAATTACTATTCAATTTCACTTTTTCAATTTTGATATCAATTGTGCCTGAAGCAATTAAGTCTGCTGCCTCTTGTAAAAGCTCATGCTGTTCTTGTTGAATTACCTCTAATCTCTGGGAAATTTCTGCCAATCTTTGCTGTTTATCTTGATAAATTATTTGAGAATCTCTTGATAACAATGGTGATACTTTATCAGTTGGTTGAGCATTGGTCATTTTTTGCATAGCAAAACTACCAAATTTGCTCAAAGATAGAAAACTAACTTTTATCAAAGCTTGAAGTAATTTTATTGGCACTTGCAGAATTGACCAACTAGCTGCTTCAATTAAGCGCATTATCGCTTTGATAATACTCCAAACTAGAGCTAGTATGAACACCAATATTACACAACTGATAATCGGGTGATTAGCTGCCCAACTGAGTATTTGAACTAGCTTTAAAATAAAAGGATATTGTACTAGCCAATCATTCATTGAAGAAGCGATCGCATCTTTTACAGCTACCGATGTTGTAGTCTTAATTTGATCGGCAGTTTGCAAACTTTGTTCTACAGAACCTTTAGCTTGTTCCCAAGTCGTCGTAACTGTATTAATTGCTTTATCGGAAGTTTGAGTTGCCGTTTGTGTTAAAGATTGCCCTGCTTGCTGTGCTGAGTTCGTTAAAGAGTTAACGCTTTCATTGACAAAATCTTTTGCTTGTTGCCAGCGTTGTAAAACTCCTTGAGATAAATTTATGCCTATTTGAGGTGCCATAGAACATTTCACCGGGGCTGAAATCGAACCCGCAACCCATCTTTAGGACGATTGCTAGGAATTCGCACCGACTCTAAACTTTGATTGGGTAATATTTTCCAATCATAACTACGTAGCAGATGGGCAGCAACAATTTTCATTTCCATTTTGGCAAAGGCTATGCCAATACAGATGCGTGGCCCACCACCAAAACCAATTAAACTAAAGGGATAATTCTTATTTTCTTGGCGTTTTTGGCTAAACCTGTCTGGGTCGAAACGTCCTGGCTCAGAATAAATTTTTTCTAGGCGATGAGTTACAGGAATTGAATACAACAGTTGCCAACCAGCCGGAACATGAAAGCCATGAAAATCAAACTCTTTAATTACACCACGGAAACCGCCTCCAACTGGCGGATTTAGTCTTTCAACTTCCAACAAAACCTGCTCTAAATAAGGCATTTTCCCCAATTGTTCTAAGCTTAAGTTACCTTGACTAGCAAGTTGCAATTGTTCTTCTCTAGCACGTTCCATTACCTCTGGATGACGCGCTAATTCTAGACACAACCAAGTCAGCATTGAGGTGGTAGTTTCATGTCCAGCAAAGAGTAACAATAATGCTTGGATGATGAGTTCCCTTTCACTTATGCTATTACCTTCTTCATCTCTAGCTTGAATTAACAAACTGAGAGCATCTTTAGTGGGGTTTTGCTGCCGTTCTCTGACAACCTTAGTTATATGCTGTAGAATTTGATTGCGAGCTGCTACAGCTTTCCCAAATTTAGTAAATGGTAATGGTAGCCTATTAATTGAAAAGAAACCATTTGTTAAAGCTTTAAATAACTTACTCAAGCGCACATTTTCATCACCGGGATTAGTACCCAATAATAACTGGCTAGCAATATCAAATGTCAGTTGTTTAAATTCCTCAAACCAAATAAACTCCTGTTGCTTTTGCCATTTTTGGAGATAGCTAAATGTAATAGCTTCCATTGTGGTCACATAATTTGCTAATGCTGGCCCATGTAAAGCTGGCAACATTAAGCGGCGATTTTTGCGGTGTTCCTCCCCATCTTGGAGAAAAAGAGATTCGCCTAGCAATATTTTGAAATTCTCCGGCCATCCCTCACGCCAAGAAAAATACTCCATATGCTTGGCAAGAACGAACTCAACCGCTTCTGGCCCCACCATCACTATAGTTGGTCTACCTAAAATATTAGTTCTAAAAATAGGCCCATACTGCTGATAGCGCTGGTTAACAAACCTGTATGGGTCAACAATAAAAGCAAGTGTCTCACCTAGTATAGGTAAACCAGATTTTCCGGGTGGTAGTTGAGAACTTTTCATTGTTTCAAATATTTCCTGCTAATGATCAACATTAGCAAAAACCAACACAATAGAAATAAGGGCGCGATCGCCGCACCCTTATCAATGTGGTCAGCGTAACCCTACTATGCAATTACAGTAAAATCAGTACTGGTAAGCGTTGCCTTGTTCGTTAACTGGGCTATTTTAAATTGTGCTGTACTACCAGTTCCATCTACATCAAAGAAGAGGTTACCTCCGGTGCGATCATAGATAAAGCGATCGCTTGCTGTGGTAGAAGTTGTACCAGACCTGAATAAGCTGGGATCAAGTATACCTAATGCTTGGCTCAGTCCGAATTCAGATTTGGAGATAACAATAGCATCAACTCCATGAGCAAAGTCACCGATAGTATCAAATTCACCAGTGCCATTACCAGTCAAGTAGAAGCGATCGCTACCATTACCACCTGTCAGGAAGTCGCTTCCTTTACCTCCAACTAAGATATCATCACCATTTCCACCTATTAAAGTATCATTGCCGCTATCACCATATAAGGTGTCGTTACCATTTCCGCCATCAAGGCTGTCGTTGCCGTGATTACCGTAGAGAATATCGTTGCCGTTTTCACCATTAAGGCTGTCATTTCCAAGACCACCATAGATAGTGTCGTCACCGTTACCACCTTTGAGTAAATCATCACCAGCTAAACCTCCAATCAGATCGTTTTGGTTTGTGCCTGTGAGATTATCCTTACTTAAAGTACCAAAAATTCCAGTACTAACACGGGTTACATTCAAGTTGACGGTTGCTGTCCCAGTAAGTCCTTTACCATCACTGACAGTGTAGGCAAAGTTATCACTACCAAAAAAGCCAATGTCAGGGGTATAAGTGAAGGTATTATCCTGATTCTTCACCACCGTACCGCCACTAGGATTAGTAAAGTTGCTAATACTGAGTGGATCGTTTTCTGGATCGCTATCATTCGCCAGAACATTAATTGTAACTGGCTGAATATCAGTAGTATTGGCGCTATCATTTTTAGCTACTGGTGCTTCATTGACATCATTGACAGCCAAGGTGAAGTTGGCAGTAACATCGGGACTATTGCCTACTGTGGGATCATCGACTGCAACTGTAACGTTGTAGTTAGATTTGGTTTCGTAATCTAAGTTAGTTCCAGCCTTCAAATACACAACAGAATTGTCGATTTCAAAGAAGCTGGCATCTGTACCACCTAGACTCAAGTTGTTTGTACCCAAGGCATCATCTGCGATCGCAATCTCTGCTACTTTGATGCGGCTACCAGTGTTGCTGTTTTCGTCAATGCTAGTTTTCGTGTTAGCAAAATTGATTGCTGTGGGTGCTTCATTAACATCAGTGACAGCCAAGGAGAAGCTAGTAGTAGCGTCAGGAGTATTGCCTACTGTCGGATCATCGACTGCAACTGTGATGTTGTAGCTTGATTTGGTTTCGTAATTTAAGTTAGTTCCAGCTTTCAAATATACAACAGAATTGTCGATTTCAAAGAAGCTAGCATCTGTACCACTCAGACTGAAGTTGTTTGTGCCTAAGGTATCATCTGTGATTACAATCTCTGCTACCTTGATGCGGTTGCTAGTATCACTGTTTTCATTGATGCTGCTGATTGAATTATTGAGATTAACTGCCATTGGGGGCTGGTTAGCTGGCAAGTTAAACCTTGCTACACTGGGGTCGTGGTCACTATCCTGGTCATAAAACTCAGAATTGATATGTACTACATCATACCCATCGAGTTTGCTCAACAAGTTGCTACTTACCAGGATGTGATCGAGAGTCTGGGCATTACCCTCAAAATTGTATGTGTAACGCTCATTTTGTGGCAGAGTTTCAATTAAAGCCTTCAGTCCAGCACTTTTCAGCGTATTGAGGGGGTTGGAGAACTCGAAGTCATTCAAGTCACCTGCTACAAGCACATTGGCGTTGGGATTGATTGCCAGAATATTTTGCACAAAGTTTTTCACTATTGTTGCTTGTTGCTGGCGCTGCACTTCACTGCTGAGTGTTGGTGGTTGATTCGGCCCGTATAGAGGTTGGTCACCACCTTTGGAGTTAAAGTGATTCCCAATGACATATACAGTCTGACCGTTGAAAATAAATTCACCAACTAACGGCTTACGGCTGCTGTTGAAAGCGGGGTTTGTGGGGTCAACTAGACCAGGGCTAGCAGAAAATGTGGGATTACCTTCGATGTTGGTAACTGTAGTGTTGGAAGTGGAAGTACCACCAGGACGGTCTACAAAGCTGACGCGATTGGGATTAAATAAGAAACCCACGCGGATATTACCACCAGGTTCACCGCCATTAGTATCGTCTACAGGATTAATTTGTCGATATTGATATGTGGGACCACCAGCAGATGCGATCGCATTAATTAATGTTTGGTAAGTAACGCTGGCATCAACTACGCTATCATTCGTTGCCCCATTATTGTCTTGAATTTCCTCCAGAGAAATGATATCTGGAGATTTCAAGTTATTCACAATCCTACTGGCCAAGTTGTTGAACTTGGTAGCACCATCACCAGGATCGAGGTTTTCAACGTTGAAGGTAGCAACCGTTAGTTGGCTAGTTGTGGGAGTTAAATTCGTGACTTCTTTTTGAATCGTACTGTTCTGTACTACTGTAGGAGCAGTCGAGACTAATACTTCATAGTTACTAAAGTCGTAGTTAACTACACCAACAACAGTGCTAAGTTGCGTACCAACATTAACATCAGGTAGCACTAAGGCATTGTTGAGATCGTCGATCTGAATCCGCTCAGGATTGAAGTCTGAGGCACTAATTAGGCTACCACCGCGAGCTGTGCGCCCAGTGGCATTTGCGCCGTTGTCTGCTAATATCCAAATTTCCTGCGATCCTGCCCCAAAGTTTGCAGTGGGTGAAGTAGCGATCGGGTTATTGATTTGCACTCGCATTCCTTCTAAACTTTCATAGAAGTCAATGCCATCACTAGCTGGATCGAATGTGCCAGTAGTTTCTACATTTGTGGCATCGTTTTCAATTACGGTTGTGGGGATGGTACGACCACCATTACCTAGAATGGTAGCAGCAGGCAAGGCATTACCAGAAGATAACTTATTAATTGTGGGATTGATAATTTCAGTGGTAGTCAGGTTGTTAGCGTTGTTACCAGGACGGAATTCAGAAACCTTACCACTCACCTGGATGTAATCGCCTACTGCAACTGTGGGAGCGGAACTAGTAAAGACAAAGATGCCTTCCGAAGTGCGATCGTCGTTATCGGGGTTGGGGTCTTGTAAGTAAAATCCGTTGCTAGCTAGCGCAGTAACAATACCTGGTACGTTGGTGACGTTTTGTCCTTCCAAGGGAGAGCGATGGGCAGCACCTTGGATGTCATGGATACGGGCACTGGGTATAGCATCATCATTGACAATTGTCAAGACTGCTTGGGACTGCTTCGTACCAATAACTGTGCTAGCACTGGGATTAGCTAAACTTAGGTTAACGGTTTCGTTGGCTTCCGGTGTGAAATCTCCAGCAATGGGAATCTGCACATCCTTGTACGTCTCACCGGGGTTGAACGTAACTGTAATTGGCGTGTTGTTATAATCAATTGCCGCGTTATAGGTATCCGGGTTGAAGATTGCTAGTAGCTGTCCCCCTTCTACTTGCGATGTTGTAATGCCCGTAGTGTAGTGGGCTTGGTCAGAAGTCAAGAACCAACCAGGCCCTAGAATGTCTTGAACATCAATAATTCCAGAAGATTCTTCATCATTATTGAATGGTGAAGTTGCAGCAACACCAATATCTCCAAAACGAGCAGGATCGTGTTTTGCAATCTGCTTTAGGGTGTCTGTGGCAATGTCATACTGCCAAATCTTGCCATTGTGAGCTGCACCACCCACATCTTCTTGCAGCAAGATGTGACCGTACTTATCAATGGTAATGTTGTCAAACATATTGACTTTTACGCCATTGACTGTATCACCATCAACTAGCAGGTCAATCGTCCCCCCAGCATCTGGGTTGGTAATATCGTCGAAGGTCAAGCGCCACAGACGGGTCTGGCCAATCTGAGTCCCTACTCCATCCGATACCTGGTCAATGCGATCGGTGGTGGCGAAGAAATATTGGCGAGGATCGAGGGGGTTCCATGCGCCGTCTTCGGGGCGGGAGAATGTCGTTGAGGCAGTGCTGCTGAGGGTAAATCGAGTGCCATTCGTGATATTGGTGGCACGAGTCGTGGCATTAGCAATTTCCGCAGAGTTACCCGCAACGCTGATGAACTTAAGGATGCCATTGGTAAGACCAGCTTTGTCAACCTCGGTACCCGTACTTTGCTTCGTACCGACATAAACGGCAACTGCATTATTCATAATGCCAGTACCGCCATCGTTGTTGCCAATTACGATAGTTTTGTCTTGAGCATAGGGATTGGCAAGGGCATTTTCCCAAGCCCCGACACCTGTCAAACCAGAACTATTGGTAGTGAGATTAAATTTGCCGAGAACGTAGGCTTTCCCCGCATCAGCTCCGGTGACAACCGTAGCAAATTGATAACCTGTCGCACCGCCTTCTTCCCCATTCATGAAAATTCGCGCTTGAGACCCAAGTCCTGTGTTGGGGTTGTAGAAAGCTGTGACAGCGGGGAGGTCAGCAGAGCAAAAGCGGTTGATTGCCAGGGTGATGGGAGCAGTAGTATCCAGACTTTGAGTAGTGGAGTTCCAGCCATAGATTTGCTTGATCAAATCTTCACCAGAGACGACTTGGAGAGTACTCTTATCAATGACAAACTTGGAAACATAAGCACCTTTTGCACCATGATCTCGCACTACGCCATTCGTGTTCCCTAACTCATGGTTCATTAGCACGGTAAAGGTGCCGTCGCCATTGTCGAAAGCTCCCAGACCATCAGGAATACCGTCCATCCCGTAGGTGCCACCGCCCACTTTAGGTACGGTGTCGTCGGGTTTAGTTCCTGTGTTGTCTGTGGTGAGAAGGGATATCACCTTTACACCTGATGCGACAGGGAGGATGTAAGGGGTTGAGCCAGTGCTAGGCCCTTGAACGGTACTTTGCACAGGAGCAGAAAGACCACTCCCTGTTGCCGTACCGTCACTCAGTTTCAGTTGCACACTATCTGTGCCAGATAGATCGCCACGACGGATAATTCGCACTGTTGCGTTTGTCGAGAAGCCAGGGGTATTGCCTTCAGTGACGCTGTAGTTTGTGGTGCTGAAGTCAAATACAGGGGTGAGATCCAATGCTCCTGCTTGGGTTTTAAAGGAGTAGATGTAGCTAGGAAATAAGGTAGCACCCGAACTTGGTGGAGCCGAGTCAATTGCCTGCTGGGTGTAATCTGTGTAAACGTCAAATTGAACGTTGCTACCGTTTTGAGTAACGCTGAAGTCGTTATCTGTAGCTACCAGTAAGGCAAAGGAACCATCTGCTAGTTGCGGCCCGATCGCTAATCCTTCTATTTTCTCTGGTACTGTTTGCCCAGCACCTTGAATAGCTCCCGCAATGTCTAAAAACAGGGACTTGCTGACAGGAGTTACACCAGTAGGTAATATGTTAGTTCCCGCCAGAGAAATACCACTAACGTCAGTTGCACCTGTTAGATCAATTTGATAAATGCGCTTTGACCCAATGGGTAAATTGCTTGCTGGATCTACGCCCACACCCCGGTTATCTCTCTCTAATACCAGCAGTTGGGTGTTATTGAGGGCGACGAGAGAACTAATACCAATGTTGCGACCTTGAGCTGTTGCACCAAAATCGTTGGTAGTTCCGGGAATGCGATCGTTGATAGCGCTCAGGCTTTCCAACTGATAGATATACTGAGCATCACTCTGACCAGTGGCAACATCATAACGGACAATGCGCACATTGCGACTAGAGCGTCCATTTGCTGAGCCTTCTTCTTGCAGAGGATCTTGGAATACGGCAAATAGCTTAGTACCATCAGGGCTGATTGCTAATCCTTCATAGCCTCGGTTATCCTGACGACCTGTAGTAGAAGCAACATCTGCTGCATAGTAAGGAGACCCACTTAATTTAGGAATCACATTACTGGGTGGCGTAAATGCCCGGACAAACTTTCCCGTTGATTCAAATTCGTAGATCGAAGGCCCGTACTCATCGGAGACAAAGAAGTTACCATTAGCACCAACAACAAACCCCTCTGGGTCTTGACTTTCCGCTAAAAGGCTGCCATTATTGCCATCTGCCAGTTGTTTGGAGTTCAACCCATTAAACGGTGTATCCGTTGTATAAGTTACACCATTTAAAGTAGTACCAGCAGGAATATAGAAGGGAATGGTTTGTACAACCTGGAAACCAGAGGCAGCACCAGTATTGGGGTCAATAGTTAAGGCAATTTTTTCTACCCGTGTTTGGTAAGGAATTGTACCGCCACCAGGCCCCCGATCTACCAGTCCGTAGTAGAATCCGGTGCGGTAGTCGTAGAAGAAGTCAGAACCAAAACCACCTAGACGGTTGATATTTGCTCCCCCAGTACCGCCATTTAGGGGAAACAGATCGGTAGCATTTCCCGGAACAGTAATCGTAGTCACGAGACTGGCATTTCCAGAGGCAACAGTAGTAGTAATGCTACCTGCTGTATTGTTAGCTTCATTACTTTCAGTAATAGTGTTACTAGGGTCAACTACTGCTGTTCCACTAGTCAGGGTTCCTGCTGCTTTTGTCTGAACAGTCACAGTCAATAAGGCGCTGCTGCCTGCATTGATACTACCGCCCGTAAATTTAACTACACCATTTGACTGATTAACGGTAAATCCCGTACCTGCGGCGCTAACAAAATTTACTCCAGTAGGCAAAGTGTACTGTACGTCTACACCGCTGGCATTAGCATTACCCGTATTTGTCACACTTAATGTGTAGGTTAAAGCACCACCTATTGCAACTGGATCGGGTGAGTCTGTCTGGCTAATGGTGAGATCCGGTTGACCAGTTGGTGTACTAGCTAGTGTAATGCTGGAAACTTTATCGCTGGCAGTGCCTAAAGTCCAGGTACGTGGAGTGGTGAAGGTATTGGTGGTGGGATCGTAAGTACCCGTTGCTGTAATTACCTGATCGGCAGCAGGATCGCTAGCCAGGAAACTGTTGTTCTGAAGTTTACCACCACTATAGCGATCGTTTACAGGTAATTCGTAGCCTGCGGTTCCACTACTAACCACCGCCGAACCCGCACCTGTACCGAAAAACAGAGCATCAACGGGAACTGTGGAATTAGTGATGGTATTGATATCGGCTGCAAACACTACAACAGCATCAGCATTAGCTCCACCATTACCCAGTACGCCGCCAAGGCTAGCACTACCAAAGCGATCGCCTGCCGTTGTTCCAGTATTAATTGTACGTAACTTTGTCCCCGTTGGTGTCATTGAGGAACCACCAACATAAACTACATCACCTGCTTTTACCGTACCGCTAGTAATGTTAAAGCCGTAAGTTATTGCACCACCAGCAATCCAACCGTTGGTAGTAGCAGTACCATTATTGGCAAAAACAACACTATAGGGAGTAACAGAAAAATCAATGTTTTGGGTAGCGATTAACTCTACATACTCAAAAGGTGAATCGTTACCGTTGGGGTTAGTTAAAATTTCCGAAATCAGTAAACCAGGGTTTGAAGCCATAGGTAATTTTGGATTTTTTGCAGATAGGTTTTAACCTGTTTTTAGTTGGAATACCTCATCGAGGTAAAACCACTGGACAGATTTTTTAAATTGCGATCGCTATCAGCTAAACTGGGAAACTAAATGTTGAAGAGAAAGTAATAATTTTTGATAAATATTCTTCAATTCCTCCATTTTTCAGTAGAGTTATTGCTCGCTGTCTCATCCCTTTTTTTAATAAATGGCTACAGTGGAAAGTTTCTAAATCTGAAATAAATGGAATTGAAATTTATTACTCAGAATCTCTTCAAGTCATGATAAATTAACCTCTTTATCAAAACAGGTTTGTCCACATTTAGAATTCTTTTATTCAGCAGTTAAATTTAGCGTTCAGCAATTTTGCTCGTGTAAATAGTCACTCGAAATTTACTGAATTCAGGTTAAGAAAAGACTATGAATAGGTAAATTCACTAAAGCTTTACAAATATCTAAATCAATTAAAAATACTAGTAATAATTATTTAGAAAATAAAAATTAAAAAGGAAGCAGCCAGCCTCTACTTAAAAGTGTAGCCGGAAACTTTCTGCCTCCCATCAAAAGCTATATTACACCTAAATAATTTGTGAAATCTGACATCAAGGCTGATTAATTGTTGACTGTTAACAGTCAACAGCCAAAACTGATAGTTTTCACAAATAAAATAGAATTGCTGTAAACAACAATTAATTAAACAAATCTAAATCAGTTACCGCACCGAGACTACTAGAAGCTACCAATTTGGCATATTTAGCTAGTACACCTTTGGTATAACGAGGTGCAGGCGGTTGCCAATTGACACGACGACGAGTTAATTCTTCATCGGATATGTTCAACTGTAATAGACGAGCATGAGCATCGATTGTGATGCTATCACCTTCTTCAACGAGAGCGATCGCACCCCCAACAGCAGCCTCCGGTGCAACGTGACCAACTACCATACCGTAAGTACCACCGGAGAAACGTCCATCGGTAATCAATCCCACAGAATCACCTAATCCAGCACCGATAAGTGCTGAGGTGGGAGCCAGCATTTCCCGCATACCAGGACCACCTTTTGGCCCTTCATAGCGGATGACAAGCACATCACCAGCTTGAATCTTACCTGCAAGAATTGCATCTAAACAGGATTCTTCAGATTCAAAGACTCTTGCAGGGCCAGTAATTGTGGGCTTTTTCACACCAGTAATTTTGGCTACAGCCCCTTCCGTTGCTAGATTGCCTTTAAGAATCGCTAAGTGTCCTTGAGCATACATTGGATTATTCCAAGGACGAATCACATCTTGGTTAGCAGGTGGTTCTTCTGGTACATCTGCTAATATCTCTGCAATTGTTTGACCGCTTATTGTCACGCAATCTGGGTGTAACAAACCATGCACAAGTAGCATTTTCATCACTTGGGGAATGCCACCAGCTTTATGCAAGTCTGTAGCCACATACCTACCACTTGGTTTTAAATCACACAAAACTGGAACTCTGCCACGAATAACTTCAAAGTCATCTAATGTTAGTTCTACATCGGCAGCACGAGCGATCGCCAGAAAATGCAACACTGCATTTGTTGAACCACCCACTGCCATAATTACAGAAATGGCATTTTCGATAGATTGGCGGGTGATAATCTGGCGGGGCAAAAGTTGTTTACGAATCGCCTCTACTAAAACGAATGCCGATTTTTCTGTACTGTCAGCTTTTTCTGCATCTTCAGCTGCCATTGTGGAAGAATAAGGTAAACTCATCCCCATTGCTTCAAAAGCAGAAGACATGGTGTTAGCTGTGTACATGCCACCGCAAGAACCAGCACCAGGACAAGCATGGCGTTCGACTTCTATTAGTTCATTCTCGTCAATTTTGCCAGCGCTGTATTGACCTACAGCTTCAAAAGAACTGACAACAGTTAGATCGCGACCGTTGTAGTGTCCGGGTTTAATTGTACCACCGTAAACAAAAATAGCTGGGATATTCATGCGTGCGATCGCCAACATAGCCCCTGGCATATTTTTATCACAACCGCCAATCGCCAGCACACCATCCATACTTTGCCCAGTACAGGCGGTTTCAATCGAATCTGCAATTACTTCTCGCGAAACCAGGGAATATTTCATCCCTTCAGTTCCCATCGAAATGCCATCACTAATAGTAATTGTGCCGAACAGTTGCGGCATTGCTCCAGCACTTTTAACAGCAACTTCTGCTCTTTGCGCGAGTTGGTTTATGCCCATATTACAGGGAGTGATTGTACTGTAACCATTGGCAATACCAACAATGGCTTTATTGAAATCCTCATCCTGAAACCCAACTGCTCGCAGCATAGCGCGGTTAGGCGATCGCTGCACCCCTTGTGTGACAACTTTACTTCTAAGATTCTCTGACATTGTTTTTTCACCCATTGCTCTAGCATCGAGCAAATCTCTGTAGGAGTATCATAGGTATACTTTATTTGATATGTCCAATATATATTTATTTAAAATTGAGATTTATAAAGTATTAAAAATTATGGAACTACGACATCTGCGCTACTTTATTGCTGTAGCTGAGGAACTACATTTCAGTAAAGCCGCAGAAAGACTGCATATAGCTCAACCGCCTCTTAGCCAACAAATTCAGCAACTAGAAGCAGAACTAGGAGTAGAGCTTTTTCATCGCAAAACTAAGCGACAAGTACAGCTAACAGAGGCTGGTAAAGTCTTTTTAAAAGAGGCTTATCAACTACTGTTGCAACTAGAAACAGCAATAGCACTGACTCAAAGGACTGGAAGAGGTGAAACAGGTCAACTGAGAATAGGATTTACTAGTTTGGTAATTTACGACCTATTACCCTTGATTTTGCGACAATTTCGCGAGCAATTTCTAGAAGTAGAACTAGTCCTACTGGAGTTAACTACAAGTCAACAAGAGCAAGCACTGAGAGATTCCCTAATTCATGTGGGTTTTGCTCATCCGCCCTTGGAAGATGACACAATATCTTACCAGTGTATTCACAGAGAAACCTTAGTTGTGGCTTTGTCTTCAACTCATTCATTGGCTCAAAAAGAACACATCTGTGTGCGATCGCTCCTAAATGAACCTTTAATTATGTTTCCCCGCTATCTAGCACCAGGACTTTACGATCGCATTATGAGTCTTTTTCAGCAGGAAAATTTTAAACCTCACATTACTCAAGAAGCGATTCAAATGCAAACAATTATTGGACTAGTATCGGCTGGAATGGGTGTAGCGATAACACCATATTCTCTACAGAATCTTCAAAGGTCTGGTGTAGTTTATCGTCCTCTACTAACAGAAGTACCTGTAATAGAAACTGCTGTAATTTGGCAGCAAAGCAGTTTAACGCCTATTGTAGAGAATTTTTTACAATTAACTCGAAAGTTTATTTAATCCTTAATAAAATACTGATAATTGGCACAATTTAAATATCTAGATTATTTAGGGAATAAATAAATTGCCCTACAGTAACGTGAATACTATATTAATGATATAGGCAAAATTTTAGGAATTTTATCGAGTATTTTCACAGAAGAAGTATTGTAATATGCTTGTAAAGTCAACGCCTGCTGAACAAAGAACGGTGCTATATAACGTAAGTTGGGAAACTTTTGAAGCCTTATTGAGAGATACAGGTGAGGACAGAGGTTCTAGATTTGCTTATGACTGCGGCACTTTAGAAATTATGATCCCACTGTTTGAACATGAAAATCCCAAAATTCAATTTGACCACTTTATTTTAGTTATAGTAGAAGAATTAGGAATAGAAATTAAAAGTGCTGGTTCTACAACATTGAAAAGTCGATTAGCAAATCGAGGTATAGAACCAGACAATTGCTACTATATACAAAATGAATCGAGAGTCAGGGGAAAGGAAACACTAAATTTAGAAACTGATCCACCACCTGACTTAGCAATTGAAATTGATATTACCAGTAGTTCAGTCAACAAATTCAGGATTTATTCAGCACTGGGTATACCTGAACTCTGGAGATATGACGGGCAAGATTTAAAATTTTATCATTTGTTAGATGGACAATATATCGAGTGTGAATTTAGTATTGCTTTCCCCCTAGTATCTGTGAACGATATCAGCAGATTCATTCAGCAAAGCAAAACTATGGGCGAAATTGCTTTGTTAAAATCCTTTCGTGCCTGGGTGCGGAGTAAGATTAAATAGACTTAATATTTATAGCTTTTGTATTTACCATATTTATGAATTACTTTTACTTATAAAGCACAGGTAAATTTCCTTTCTAAAATACTTGTCAATAATTTATGAGTCACTATCACAACTTTGAGATATTGATTTAAGCGCAGATGGCTCTGTAGCAAATTCCATGATAACATCCCATTTTTCGAGTAACTTCTCAAGTATTATATAGCGGCACTTTTGATCGAGCTTAAGATTTTTAAAAGTAGGTCTTGTTAGTTCTTTCTTGACTTTATTAATTCGTGATTCTGGAACAACTAAGTAAAGTGGAAAATTTAAGTTTGGACAAAGCGTGACTAAATCTGCCATTCTTAGCAAACCTGAGTAAATAGGTGTTGTAATTTCAATCTCGAAAGCCGCAGCTATTTGATTACCACTACTCAGCCAAACTACATCGATATACTCAACTGTTTGTCTTGCTTCATTACCCATTCCTAGTGACGGAAAGGAATCTATGCTCAAGCTTCCTAATTTTTCATTTTCCCAAATACGGGAGCGATCGTGAAAATCAATCCATACCGAACCACAAAGCTGCTTTCCTAACTTAGCTAATACCCACTGTGTTTGCGTATGTTGTGTTTCGGTAAAATTTCTAATATTGCTTTCAATATCGTTAATTATTTTGACATCAGCATTGATACTTTTTCTGTGCAATATTTTTTGGGTATTCCTAATCATTTTAACAGCAGCATTGACGCTTTTTTCATTCAAAAATTTTCGTAATGTCTCTGCTTTGTCAATATTGCCAATTAGAAATGCTTCATCAATTGCTGAAATAACTTTACATGCGTGTTCATAATTTACTCCACTTCCCAAGCCAACTTTCTTCGCTATTACATCTCTAGTACTTCCTACACCTAATCCTTTTCTTCCTATACGTTTTCGTGATTTTGCTCGCTCAATAGCTTCCCACATTAACCCTTCTCGGCATTTTTGCTCTATAGTCTTTTCTCGGCTAGCATTCTCTAATAGTAAAGCTTCTAATTCGGCAGTTTCATCAGTAAATTCTTTTTCTTCAACTAAAACTGTTTCCCATCCTAAAAATAAAATTGCTTTCCAACGCCTATGTCCACTAATTATCGTACCCTCTGGTGTAACAATCAGCGGTTTTCTTAACCCATATTTCTCAATGAGTTCAGCTAATTCTTTGATATCTTCATCACCATAAATACCCTCATTTTTTGGATGTGGATGAAGTTCAACAACTTTCCGTTTTTTAAGTATAATTTCTACCATTTATTTTAAATATAATTTTATATATTAATATACATAATATGGTACGATAATCCATTTTGTCAGTAGTACTATAGCGTTTCCTGTTTACTGAAGTACAAGTTTATCTGTGTTCATTTGTAATTAACCTGAGTTCGGGTTAAAGTGTTTGAGATAAAAGCCACTCCATCTGAAGGCTTGG
>NZ_MTAW01000110.1 GCF_002154725.1 Nostoc sp. 106C
GTAAGGATTCAGGTCTAATATTGTGGAAGCAAAGAAGGACAAGACAGACTATTATTAAAGTCAGCAATTAGAGCTTGAGCAAAAAAATTAATAACAGACCGACCTTGACGACGACAGGTTTGCACCACAGTCAATAAATTGGCAGTATGTCGAAACCGCTCCATCGAACGGGAACCACCACTGACTTTACGTTTTGTGACAGCCAAACGCAGCGAACGTTCGGCCTGATTGTTATCAGGGGGAACTTCAGGATGGTCAAGGAAGTACCACCATTGATCAGCTTTATGGCGTAAAGAGCGTAAAAGCTGGCCTGCGGTAGCTCCGGCTAAATCAATCCACTGATTGAGTGAGGAGTGCAACTTAGATTTGAATTGATTGACCCAATCGTTGTAGATGACCGAATCAAGAGTTTCAAACCATTGGGCGTAATTTCTAAAGGCTTCATCAATTAAATCAACAAACGCTTCACCAATAGCTTGGTTGTGAAGTCCGGGAAGTTGAATTAATTTTTTAAAGTGACGGCGTAAATGAGCCAAACATTTCTGCTGGGAAACAGCTTGATAGCCATTGTAAACGCTAAAATCGTCGCTGCTGAGTACCCCTGTATATTTAGCCCCTAAAATTGTTTCTAGTTCGGCTCTAGAACGAGTATCCGCCGCAGTAAACAGGCAGAAATCCGCGTTGGCAACTACCCACAACCATTCTTTAACTCCCTTGACTGACCAAGGTGTTTCATCTACATGAACATTAGGTTGGGTCTGTTTTACCCAATTACTTAATTCTCTAATGCTGGGTTCAATGGCTTGAGTAATCCGTTCATTCGTGGCGACTAAAGTACCTAGGCCAATTTCAATTTGTCCTAGTTCCCAAAGCATTTCTTGCTGTTTCTCATAGGGCATATGTGCATAATTATTTGCCCACCCTAAAAACGCCTGTAAAGAGATTCCTAAATCTTGTCCTGGAATGATATCTTCTGGCCAAGAGGAAGTTTGCACATTGCCACAACTCTCACACACGCAGGTGTGGCGTTGATACTCCACTATTTCAATAGGACGTTCCACTAATTGCGCTACGGTGTGTTTTTCTACTTTTACTGCCACACACGCAAATGCTTTGTGACCACAACAGATACAATCTGTAGGACGTAAAATTTCAAACCGATCTATTCTGCCAAAACCTTTACGAGTCTTACCTTGATGTCCTGGCTGTCCCCCTGGTTTTCTTTTGGGATGATTTGATTGGTCTTGGGCTGGTGCTTTTTTGTTTTCGCTCTTTTTGTGAATGTCTTGTGATGGTGGTTTCGACGAATTAGAACTGTCTAAATCTCTACTGACTTTTAAACGCTCTATCTCTTGCTGTAGTTCTAAGATGGTTTTCTGTAATTCACGTATTACCTTGCTCTGCTCAATAATTATCTCTACCAGCTTTTCTTTCGGCAACTGGTTCAAGCTTTCTGGGTTTAAATCTTGAGGCAGGTTTTGGTTCATATTTGTGATACTCCCCCTCAAGTGTTCCCTTTGTCAATAATCCTCTACCTGAATCCTTAC
>NZ_MTAW01000116.1 GCF_002154725.1 Nostoc sp. 106C
TCTTGGTTTTTGTTCGACAGATGAGAACTCTGATCACCTTAACTGAACCGTATTGGGTTAGATCGGGATATAAAAAGTTTGCGATCTACTGAAATTGCCCTTAATTGCCAGAAAACCAAACCCTGCCAAAGCTGCGCTTGATCTCCCTTGTTTACACAATTAAGTACAATTGTACTATAATAAATATAGCGCCCACAAAGCCCGATTAAGTGCAGAATGGCTCTGTGGCAGGTTCTGGAAGATGGATTTAACGATTAGTTCTATGATGAAGCACTACATTCTCAACCTCAACCCCACTGCCAAGCATGAATGGGATCGGTGCATTTTACGCGATCCACTGACTGCGAAGCGCCCAGATATTGCCAAATTAATCGCTGATGCGGTTGGTGCTGATACAGGCAGTTATTTGGTAAGTGTGAATATCGAAGTGACAGTGTTGGAGCAAGCTGCTGTACCACAAGCTGAACAGCTATCGCTCTCATTTCCAGAGATGACTACTCCATCGCAATTACGAGAAGTGGCGTAATTAACAGCACAGGTGAGGAATCACTTCAAAATGCAAAATACTGAATTTGCTCCTCATCTTTAATTATATATTTTTGGTCAAGATTTTTCCAGAGGAAGATTATTTGATTATGCAACTGAGTTATTATCCAGATGCAATAGCACAAGCTGCCCACCGAGTGAATGAACTAGACTCTCAGTTGATGGCAGTTCAACAGCAAATTAACCGATTTGAAGGTAATGCAGATCGTAGCGCCTCCTTTGATATGGATCTAAAAAACGATGCCCAACGTAAGGCTCGTCGCTTTGAAGTGCTGCTAGTTAATCAAGAATATCAAAAGGCAATAGATACACAGCTACGATTAACCGCAGACAAAGCAAATGCACTCGCTCATTTAGAATATCTGCGTAACCAATTTAGTGTAGCTAAGTTAGAAGCAAGATTAGCGATCGCTCAACAACTCACTGATTTTGAATCACGCGAATTAGTAGGATTGTAATACCAATTCAGAAAATATTGGCAACAAATTAATTTTCTTTAGGGGCGCACAACTGTGCGCCCTTACTGACTTGTTTTGATTGAGCCATAAAGTGTGCTTAATTGTTTTTCAACATCTGGTGGCTTATTTGTAAAGTGAATATAAAAACTATTTTCTGTGGCTGGTTCTACAACCTTGGCATAGATATCTTCACTAAATACTGCACTATTAGGCATCAGCAGATTAAGTTTAAGATTAGTTAATGGCGCTAAAATCACAGAAGCTTCAGTTTTATCAAAGCTAATTTCTGCGGCTTTTAATGAAAGCTTAGTTAACTTTCCTTCCATCTTTGAGCTATCAATATGCTTACCATCCAAAGCTGTATATTGTACCAAAATTGCTTCTGGTAAAGCCAAAAATACTTCCTCTTCTTTAGGTAGATAAAGGTTATATGCTCCTCCAATACCACCAATTTGATAAATTGTGATAGGCTGGTGCACACCCAGAAACGTTGAATGTTAAGAAAAACCTGATAAAAATAACCCAAAATATGTTA
>NZ_MTAW01000020.1 GCF_002154725.1 Nostoc sp. 106C
CTGGAGTTTAGACTAAGCCATCCAAAAAGACCCAGCAGTGCTGAGTTAATGAGAGACGTAATGATATTATGAATAATCTTGAGTATTAAACAGCAACTGATGGTTCTTTACGTGGTGGAGTTACTGTTTTTTTAACAATTGGGCATCGGTTTTTACGGTGACGCTTTTTTCCTGGTTGCCAGCCAGGGGACTTTCCGCGAGGTTTGGGTGCGCTTGTTGGAGTACCAATCACCGCAAAAACTCCTCCCATAGCTTGAGCAACTCGCCCAGGGGTCAATTTATCGGAGGACTTCTGCCAAGGTAAAGGATTATCAGTCACGATATCACGGGCTAACCACAATTCCCAAGTCATGAGGGGCATCAGGTCACTCCACCGCTCACACTGCTTAGGAGTACTAAACTTGGGCACAGTCCAATGTAAACGTTGCTTTAAAAAACGATACCAGTGGTCAACGGTAAAGCGACGCAAGTAAAGTAGCCAAACCTCTTCTAAGGGAGGCATTTCTTCCCCTACCCAAGCTAGCCACAAAGGTTTTGATACTGGTTGATTACCTTGTTCATCAAGACGTTCAACTTTAATCAGTGACATAGGACGTGTCACCGCTTTACGGAAATGTAAATTTTTCCACAGGCTAACCCGTACCCGTTGTAATTTCGGATCATCTACCTCGAAGACAGATACAGCCTCACTCCATGTTGTGGGTTCATTAAGTTTGAATTTAGACCCGTGTTTTTTGGGTCGTCCTTTACCCAAATAAGCTTCAGGCTCACCCCATAAACAAAGATTTGAGCGCAATCTTACCAGAATATCTGCGGGAATACTGGCAGTTTTTAACACAAAAGGCGCACACCCATATTCACTGTCCCAAACTGAAATCGCTCTGGTGGGTAAATACTTACACACCTGTTTTAGTTGCCAAATCGCTTTTGAGATTGGACTTTCCCCACTTGTGATCCGTTCATGTCTGAGGGGTAATGCCCAACTGCCTGATTTTTCAGGTATCCATGCAATTGTGCTATATCCTTGACCAATGCTAATCGGTTTATTTCCCGCGATGGATGTGCCGCTATGCTCATAAGTTCTCTCTTGCAACGTTACTGCATCTGGGCGTGACCAGTTTGTATGATCTCCTGTTAATAATGGTCGTCCCTCTGCTGGGATCTGCTTGATATATAGGTGCATCAATTTCTGTCTCTGTGGTCTGCTATCTTGTAAGGCTTCATAGATGCTTGGCCACTTGCGTCTAAATACTGGTGATAATGATAAGTCTGCTAAGGAATAAACATTGCGGGTCAGCAATATGGCGTCTGTTAATTCAAAGGTCGCGTCTTTGGCGAAACCTAAATATTTGTAAGCTACTTGACGAAACTCTTCAAGTCTGTCACTTTTCATGTTGGTAGGTGAGTAATGGTAGTTCTTTTCTCACCTTCTACCAAAAGGGGGACTGTGTTCAATCACACCCCCTATTTTTCTTTTTAGGTCGGCTATTTAGTCTAAACTCCAG
>NZ_MTAW01000080.1 GCF_002154725.1 Nostoc sp. 106C
CGTTTACGCACTTTATCTCCTTCACGATATGACTCGCGAAGCAACACGGCTGGAGTTGAACATCGATCCCATCAGCAAGGGGCAGAACAGTTGGTACGAGATCCTGTCCGACCTCGATCTTTAGAGCCAAGTTGGTGGCTTTCCCTGTACAGATCAGGTTCGCAATCGCGGCCATTGGTGAAACTTACTTCCAAAAACCTGATTCATGATTAAATTTGGACGGATATCGTCCAGATTAAACTACAACATTCGGACATAAGTGTTTGGCTAATTGGTTCGTTTAATTTGGACACCTGGGTCAGCGTAATCCCCTTAAAATGGCTCTGGATATGGCTTTCGGCTAGTTGTAATTATTGTGGTTTCAGAACACTTGATTGCAGTTTCGTTGCAATTATTGTGGTTTAGTCCGCAATTATTGTGGTTTTGAGACTACCTCTAGTTGGCTTAGTTTTAGCAACGGAAAAATTCTGGTCGTTAAGGCTGAGATGCCCACCAGCTAAATCTTTTAGCGAGCGCTTTGATTGAATGCTTATCGGTTTGAACTGTCCCCTTTCATGGGGCGACTATTGTCGCCAAAGCAAGCCAGATAAAGGTTTAGAGGGTAAAACCCCCTTGAAAAAATGGGCGGATATGGGGCGCTTATTGAGAATGAAGCTTACGGGTGTGGTGGATATGCGGCGGGATGAATAATACTGTTTGAGCGATGCCTGCGGCGGTAAACTACGCTTTTGATTAGTTCTACCTGGGCGATAGCGAAGCGCTGTTGCTTTCCGCAGATCGCTCACACCTTTGTGAGCAATAACTTTAACTCAATCACTTCCAGCAATCGAGTAAATGATCGCCCACTCGCAAGGCATTGGCGATAATGGTCAGCGTAGGATTGACCGCAGAACTAGATGGAAAGAAGCTGCCATCGACAACATAGAGATTATCCACGTCATGGGTACGGCAATTCAAATCTAGTACCGAGGTTTTTGGGTCTTCTCCAAAACGACAAGTACCGCATTGATGACCAACTGATTGCAGCGGCATCATATTGCGGGGATAGAGGCTGAAAGGGATGCAGTGTTCTGCCCGATCTACCTGCTTGAGAATGGCTACCCAGCGTTTAGCTAGGCGATCGCTTGCTTCTAAGTTGTTGGGTTTATAGTCTAAGTAAAGGCGCTCTTTTTCTACCCGCACGCGATTCTCAGGATCGGGTAAGTCTTCTGTTTGCAACCACCAGCCAACTGTACGATCGGCAACTGTTTTCAGTTCTGCTCCTGGTCGCAGTTTTAATAGTGGAGCCAACAGTGCGGGAACTTCGGCGGGTAGCATATCTGCCAAGACGTTGCCAGTATTTTGTACCAAGCCCATTGGGTAGGGAAAATCGGATTCGCCCCAGTAAAAATCACTAATGGCGATTGTTTTTTGGTAAACAGAAGGATTGAGTTTTGTGTTGAGTTGCACCATTGCCATGCAAATATGCTTCATCAGGTTGCGCCCTACCCGATCGGAACTATTTGCTAATCCGTTGGGATGTTGGTCATTGTGCGATCGCAACAACAATGCTGCTGAGTTAATCGCGCCGCAAGCAACTACAACAATATCGCCTGTAAAGAATTGAGTTTCACCGTTAATCTCAGCTTCTACGCGGGTGACTTGTCGACCAGAGGGACTTGTATGTAACCGTGTGACTTTGGCTTCAGTCAATAAAGTAATATTTTCATTATGGCGAATGTGTTGAATGCAGTTAACTTCAGCATCAGCTTTACCTTGAGTTAAACAAGGAAAGCCATCACAGGTATTGCAACGAATACAGTTTCCCACGCTCTGATCAACCTCGTTAAGTTTCAATCCTAACGGCAGATTAAAGGGATGCAAACCAGCTTGCCTCAAACCGTTAACAAGTTCCTGCATTCGGGGTTCATGCTGTATGGGAGGATGAGGATAAGGTAAACTCCTAGCTGCCTCGGTGGGATCGACACCCCCTTGACCGTGAACATCGTAAAGCTCCTCTGCTTGAGTGTAGTATGCTTCAAAATCTCGGTATTTCAATGGCCATTCTGGTGAAATACCGTCTTTGTGTTCCACCCGATCAAAATCGCGTTCCCGTAATCGCAACAATGCTGCACCGTAAACTTTGGTATTACCACCAACCCAGTAATTTGTTGCTGGACGGAAGGGTTTATGATTTACGTCGTACCACTGCTCTGGAGTGTGATACCGTTCTTTTTGGTAAACTTCCAGCGCACTCCAATTTTCCTTTTCTCGCGGTAAAAATTTACCTCGTTCCAGAATTAAAATTTTCTTGCCACTGGGTGCAAGATGATAGGCTAAAGTGCCACCACCTGCTCCAGTGCCGATGATAATCGCATCATAATGAATGTTGGTTGTCATGATTGTTCTTTGGGAATCGGTAGCTTGTCGCTTAAATCGATTTTGCCGTGACGATTGTAATCACAGCGAAAAATACAGCGTTTGTGATTGTCATGATGCAATTTGGCACACTTAACGGCACGTTTGCCAAATAGATATTGATATACTCCCGATGCCAGCAACATCCCCACAGGTGGCACAATTACATATAACCAAAATGCTGTCCAAATGTGGGCAGGTAAGGCAGAAGCCAGGCTGCGGGCAGGATTCATGCCAAAGCCAGATAAAGGAGCTTCAAAAAAGACATAAAGCATTACCAACAATCCAGCAAATAGCCCTGTAAAGTGACTGAGTTTTTGGTTGTTACTACTGAGCAAAACTGTCATCATCATCATAAATGCAATGACTAGCTCGCCCAATAAAGCCACAAACCAACCTGATGTTCCTGGCACGGTGACGATGTAGTTTACAGGCGCTTTAGTGAACACCTGACCCAGCAATAGCGCTACCAAATAAACTCCTAATAATCCGCCTAAACATTGAAACAGAATGTAAAAAATAGCATCCTGACGTTTAACTTTGCCCAAACGATAGAAGGTGAGCGTGACAGCAGGATTCATGTGTGCGCCGGATTGCTTACCCCAAGGCGAATAAATCAGGGTAATTGCCGTCATCCCCATGATTGCGCCGATCAATAACCGACGCAAATCGCCATTGGGAATTGCTTGATGAATCGGAGAACCAGGATACTCAAACACACAGGTAAATACTCCCGCAGCAATCAGAAATAATCCCAGTTCTGCTGCTTCCATTAAGTATTCTGGTAAATGCTTTCTAAATGTTTCCATGCTGTTGCTCTTGCGCTCGGTGTTCAGCATTTTGGAGAATCATTGCGGCGACTAATCCTGTCCAGCCTGTTTGATGACTGGCTCCAATACCCGCCCCTTTATCGCCATGAAAGTATTCATGGAACAAAATATAATTGCGCCAATAGGGATCGGATTGAAATATTTCTAGATTGCCATATACCGGACGACGACCGCCAGGATCTTGCTCAAAAATAGCAACTAAGCGATGAGAAAGGGCGATCGCCACTTCCTTTAATGTCATTTCTTGCCCAGAACCTGTAGGAAATTCCACCTTCAAGCTATCTCCAAAGTAGTCATGAAATCTCCAGAGTGCTTCAATAATTAAGTAGTTTACTGGGAACCAAATCGGGCCGCGCCAGTTAGAGTTACCGCCAAACAGACCTGTGGTAGATTCGGCGGGTTCGTAACGAACACAGTAATCATGTTCGCCTATATGTAAAGTGTAAGGATCTTTGAGGTGATGCTTGGAAATGGCGCGAATTCCGTGAGGACTCAAGAATTCATTTTCGTCCAGCATTCGTTGCAAAATACGTTGTAACTTTGTCTTGTAAGCGATCGCCAATAGCCTTCTTGCTCCTACCCCCGGTGTTTCCATGCAGGCGACATTATCCTTCAAGTCTGGACGGTTGCGGATGAACCATTCCATGCGACGCTTAAAGCCTGAAAAACGCTGTAAAGTTTCTAATTCTAAAACTGTGACAGCGTAGAGGGGAATTAACCCTACCATTGAGCGGATTTTGACGGGAAATTGCCGTCCATCAGGTAAATGCAGCGCATCGTAGTAAAAGCCGTCTTCTTCATTCCACAGTGCAATATCTGCATTACCAATGCCGTCAATGGCATCGGCAATGTAGAGAAAATGCTCGAAAAACTTGCTGGCAATGTCTTCATAGGTAGAATCTTCTTGGGCAAGTTCCAGGGCGATCGCTAGCATATTTAAACAGTACATTCCCATCCAACTTGTACCATCTGCTTGATTGAGATGGCCGCCTGTGGGTAGTTCCTTGCTGCGGTCAAATACTCCTATGTTGTCCAATCCCAAAAACCCACCCTGAAAGACGTTTTTACCTTCGACATCTTTGCGATTTACCCACCAAGTAAAATTCAGCAACAGCTTGTGAAAGACCTTTTCTAGAAAAGCGCGATCGGCTTGTTTGTAAAACTTCTGCTCGATTTGATAAACGCGCAAAGCTGCCCACGCCTGCACTGGTGGGTTAACATCACCAAATGCCCATTCGTAAGCAGGTAATTGACCATTGGGCTGCATATACCATTCCCTTGTCAGGCGGTCTAGTTGCAACTTGGCAAAATTGGGATCGATGACAGCTAGAGGAATCAGGTGAAATGCTAGATCCCAAGCAGCAAACCAAGGGTATTCCCATTTGTCAGGCATGGATAGGATATCTTCACTGAACAGAGAAATCCACTCATGGTTGCGTCCAGTCTGGCGTTCCGGTGGAGGTGGCGGTTGTTGGGGATCGCCCTTGAGCCAGTCATGGACGACATAGTTATAGTATTGCTTGCTCCATAGCAAGCCGGCAAAGGCTTGGCGCTGAATATTGCGCTCATCTTCTGACATGGGGAAGGGAGTGATGCGCTGGTAAAATTCATCAGCTTCGGCAAGGCGTGTTTGGAAAATTCTATCAAAATCTTCGCCAAAAGGCTCTGCCAGTGTTTGCACGTCACTCAACCGCAGGCGCACAACTTTAGTTTCACCTGGATTGATTGTTAATGTGTAATGAGCCGCAAACTTTGTACCTAGACGGTGGGAATTGACGGCTGCTCTTTTGCCATTCACCACATACTCATTAATGCCATCTTTGACATAAGGTGAGCCATTGCTATAACCAAATAATCGTTCGTAATTCGTTTCATTATCAGTAAACAGGAGTTCTGTGTCTCCTTGGCAGTAAAGCCAGCGAGTTCCCAAGGTAGAATGCTCGGCTTCAATTAAACTGAAGTTAGGATCTGAGCTAACCACTTTCATAAAAGGTTTCTCAATTTCGGGATTCCAAACCCAGATATTGCGAAACCAGAGTGTTGGTAGTAAATGAAGTGTGCTGGCTTGGGAACTGCGATTAGCGATCGCAATCTGAATTAAAATATCTTCTGGTGCGGCTTTGGCATACTCAACAAAAACATCAAAATAACGGTTCTCGGCAAAGATCCCCGTATCAAGTAGCTCCAACTCCGGCTCAAATTTGCTTCTGCGCCGATTTTCTTCTACCAGTTGCGTGTAGGGAAATGCTTGTTAGGGATACTTGTACAAGCATTTCATGTAAGAATGGGTGGGCGTATTGTCAAGATAAAAGTAATACTCTTTAACATCCTCACCGTGATTACCTTCTGTGCCGGTTAGTCCAAACAGTCGTTCTTTGAGAATGGGATCGTTGCCATTCCACAGAGCGATTGCAAAACACAAACGTTGCCGACTATCAGAAATACCAGCAATCCCATCTTCGCCCCAACGATAAACACGCGATCGGGCATGATCGTGAGGAAAATAATCCCAAGCTGAACCGTCGCGGCTGTAATCTTCCCGTACTGTTCCCCATTGGCGATCGCTGAGATAAGGGCCCCAGCGTTTCCAGTAGGCAACACGTTCTCGATCCTGCTGCAATCTTACTTCTTCTGGAGTCACGTCGCTTTGCTCCGAGTTCAAAATTTAAAATGGGCAATGGGCATTGGGAATAAGGCTCGGAACTCCATTAATGAGCTTTCTGAACTCCACTCCTCTGCCCCATGTCCCTCTCTATTGCTCTTGATAATTCCAGAGCAATCCACCATCAACAAAGAATGTCGTGCCTGTCACATAATCTGACTCAGAAGATGCGAGAAATGCCACTATAGAGGCAACATCTTCTGGTTGTCCTAATCTTCCTAAGGGAATATTTTTCAGGAGTGCCCCTAACTTCTGTGGATCGTTCAAAAGTTTAGTATTGATGGGAGTTTCAATTGCCCCTGGCGCAACATTATTAATAGTGATCCCATGAGGAGCCAGTTCCACAGCTAAATTACGAGTGAGCATTTTCAAGCCACCTTTACTAGCACAATAGGCAGCAAAGTGGGGAAAGGGTAATTCTTCGTGTACAGAACTAATATTAATAATCTTGCCAGGTTGCTTTGTGTCTAGGCGGTGTTGCACAAATGCCTGTGTAGCAAAGAATATTCCTTTAAGATTCACATTCATCACAGCATCATAATCTGCTTCAGTGACATCCCAAAAGTTGGCATTTTTTTCAATACCTGCATTGTTAACTAAGATATCTAGCTTGCCAAAGTGAGAAATACTGTCTGCAATCATGCGTTGCACATCGGCAACTGTACCTGTATCGGCCTGAATGGTAAATCCGTCTACCATGTGGCACTCACCGCCAGCCGCAGTTACCTTAGATAAGGTTTCTTGGGCACCTTCGGGATGAGAGCGGTAGTTGATAACAATACTTGCTCCTTCTTGTGCTAGACGAATTGCGATCGCCTGTCCTATCCCTTGGCTACTGCCTGTAACCAGTGCAATTTTCCCTGTTAGTTTCATAAGTGTTCCAATGACTTTAATCTGGAAAGCGCTCTGTTACTTCAAGTCTGGTTAATTAACGATGATTCGATATATCTGTGCAAGAATTGCTAACTCTTTTCCCCCTTGCTCTTTGCTCCCTCGGGTCTTAACGATCGCTCTTCCACTGAACATGATAGTACAACACCCTAAAATCCGAAATGTCTCAGTATCTACGATCGACATCATCTGAAGTACTAGAATGCGTGCAACAGAATTGTCCCAGTTGCGGCAAACCCATGTGGAATGAGTACAACAATCTGCGACGCGTGAGGACTCTCACTCGTAGTAGTACAACTGCTGTTAAAAATTCGCCGTTGTCAGAATAAGTCTTGTGAGCGTTACAGAATTAAGTATCGACCAGAACAGGAAGGTTCTTGGGCATTACCACAACAGGAATTCGGGTTAGATGTGATTGCATTGGTGGGAGCGTTGCGCTATCAAGAACACAGAAGCATACCTCAAGTTCATCAACAACTTCGTAATCGCGGTGTAGAAGTAAGCGAGCGAAGCGTTATTTACTTGTTAGAAAGATATGACGAATTGGTCGCACTGTGGTTAAGTGACCACTCAAGACTTAAAGCCATCGCCAAACAACAAGGGGGATTGATATTAGCAATTGATGGGATGCAACCGGATGTTGGACATGAAGTACTATGGGTGATTCGAGATTGTTTATCAGGAGAAATTTTACTAGCAAAAACCTTATTATCGTCAAGAAATGAGGATTTAGCCGCTTTGCTATTAGAGGTGAAAAATACTCTTGATGTCAAGATTGATGGGGTAATAAGTGACGGACAACAGTCAATTCGCAAAGCTGTGGAAGTGGCATTACCTAGAATAGCTCATGGTTTATGCCATTTTCACTATTTAAAGGAAGCAGCCAAGGTGATTTATGAAGCAGATAGGCACGCCAAGAAGGAACTAAAAAAGCAGGTTCGGGGCGTACGCCAGATTGAACGTAGTATTAATGAGTGTGACCAAGCTCAGTCTGAAGCTATACGTGGATATTGTTTAGCTGTACGTGGTTCCTTAACAAATGATGGTCGTCCACCGCTAGATGCTTCGGGATTAAAATTACAAGAACGCCTCAGTTTGATTGAAGCCAGCCTAGAAAAAGTAGCTCAAAAAGGGGGTTACCAAAACCCTTAATAAAGCTCAAACAAATTGTTTCCAAAGGACTGGAACAAACAGCATCTTTATTTGCTCCAATTACTGTTGCTTATAACTGGATTTATCAAGCCGCAGAGATTCTGAACAACGAAACTGGCCTTGATGCAATTGAAGTCAAACGAAGTTTTCAATCTTTACTCGATTCCATGTCACATCAGAAAGGTAAAGCAGGTACTTTAGAGCCTGGTATTACTCATTTCTTAAAGATTACTCGTAGTTATTGGTCTGGACTTTTTCATTGTTATGAGATTGAAGGTTTACCTCGAACCAATAATGACCTTGAACAGGCTTTTGGTGTTTTACGACATCATCAACTTCGTTGTACTGGTCGTAAAGTCGCTGCTTCATCAATTGTGATTCGAGGAACAGTTCAGTTAGCTTCAGCTATTGCTACTGCACTTCATTGTTTTACAGCCCAGGATTTGGCTCAGGTTTGCGTTCAGAATTGGCAACAATTACGCTCTGATTTACGCCAACATCAACTTCATCGCATTCAACAACTTCGATTCCGTCGAAATCCTGAAGCTTTCTTGGATACTCTTGAGACGTTACTTCTCTAGCAAACTTTGCGCTTCTAGGTTTTTTTTGGTTGACCTACTTAGCAGAACTTTGTAAGAATTACAAATAACAAATTACCCCGACCTATTTACAGGTAATAAAAGTCGAGAATTCGCCTCACCGCCACAACTGACTGTTAAGGTAATAATCTGAGCATTCAATAAATCTTCGCTATTAATTACTGCACCAGTTCCAGAGTTCATCGGGTAGGCTGGAAAACAGGCTGCACTCAAACTCAGACGTATAGCATTACCTTGAGGGATACGCGCACAAGTCGCTTGCAGTTGAATTTTAATTGGTGTAGAATTCGTCTCTGCTCGACAATGCACGTAACCCTGAGTCAAATTATACACTTGCCCATCAGGATAAACTTGCGAAAGTACAGCACACAAATCATAACTCGGTTGATCAGCACTGCAAAAGATTTCCACGATCGCATCCCCTGCTAAATGCAAGTCGGCTGCTAGAGGTTGAGTAGTGTAAGTTAATATATCTGAGCGTAAATCAAGATGCGATCGCTCAAACACTCCCGCTGGAATCGCTGCATGGCCACCCAAAGCTGGAACTGGTCGCCAAGGGTCGTGAACTAATACATCAGTAGTGCTGAGTTCTGAGTGTTGAGTGCTGAGTGTTCCAGAATCTTCCCGGATGCTAGCTAATCCGGTAGTTGACAAATAATAGGATTTTTGAGTTGATGTTGGTAACTTGGGGAAAGTGCGCCAAATATTACTTCCCATTTCAAATAAGCAGACAGGCTGTTCTTGCAATAAACCTGTATCTACATCTTTGAGAAACTGGTCAAACCAGCGAATTTGCATCCTATCTACAGGACTAGCTGCTTTCGGGCCAAAGTCAGCATTGCCAACTTTACGCCCCCAAGGCAAATGTGCCCAAGGCCCGACTAACAAATGTTGGGGTGTACTGCTACGGGCTGCCATATCTTTGTATAAATGCAGAGTACCCCGCAGGTAAGTATCAAACCATCCCCCAATGTGGAACATAGGCAAATCGACAGTTCGCAAGTGGCGTTTGGGCGAAAGTTCTTGCCAATAAGCTGCATCTGGTTGGGAATTAGCCAACCAATCGTGATAAAAAGATTCAGGAGCTAGAGTTTGGAGAATTTCTGGATTAGTTAAAGGCAAATTACGAGCAGCAGCAAATAATGCTTGATAAGCTGCTTTATCTTGTCGCAAACGGGCAGTTTCAGTTGCTAATTGAATCGCCCAAGCAAGATTAGTTTGAAAACAGAATGCACCACCCTCATAAGCCCAATCTGTATACAAATCATAGCCAATCATTGCCGGGCAAATTGTTTTTAAAGCCGCTGGTTTAGTAGCAGCAGCATATAGTTGAGTCATCCCTTGATAGGAAAAGCCATACATCCCTACCTTGCCATTACTATAAGGAAGATTCGCCGCCCAATTTACAGTATCTTCGCCATCTGCAATTTCATGAACAAATAATTTAAATTCTCCCTCAGAAGTGCCTCTTCCCCGGACATCTTGAATAACTACAATGTAACCTTGGGCAGCATACCAGGTAGGATGAGCATAGACAACAGTAGATGCGATCGCTCTGCCATAAGGTTGTCGCATTAATAATATTGGAAAATCACCCTCAGCATCAGGACGATAAATATCTGCATCTAAACGCACTCCATCACGAGTATGCATGAAGGCTGTTTGTTTAGAAAGAACTTTGAGCATGAGTATGATGGGATAAATTTATAACTGAAACTATAGATGTATACAGATAATTGCGATCGCGTAACTTCTAAGATTATTGGATGTGCGTATACTGTAAGTAATGTTTTAGGTTCTGGCTTTTTGGAAAAGGTGTATGAAAATTCTCTCGCCCATGAGTTGCGAAAAGCAGGTATGCGGGTAGAGCAACAGTACAGAATAGATATACTATATGATGGCATTGTAGTTGGAGAATACTTTGCCGATTTACTGGTAGAAAAATCTGTGCTGGTAGAACTTAAAGCAGTGAAAGCCTTGGATGGAATTCACCTTGCCCAGTGTTTGAACTACCTCAAAGTTACTCGCATTAAAGTCTGTTTGCTTTTGAATTTTGGTAATCCTAAAGTTGAAGTAAAGCGTGTTGTGCTATAAATTCAACCACAGATGCACACAGATAAACACAGCGAAAAGTCTGATCGGAGGTTTCCTCCGATCAGAACTTTTCAAGACAGATGAATTTATCGGTGTTCATCGGTGTTTATCTGTGGTTCCATATCCTCTAAATCCATTGGTGTACCACTAGAAAATAAGTTGAGAAAATTCAACCACAGATGAACACAGATAAACACAGATGAATTTATTAGTGTGCATCTGTGTTCATCTATGGTTCCATAAAATTTTAACAAGGCATCAAAGCATCTAATCTCCCCAGCACCGCCATATCTTCTGCATCTAACTCCATTGGTGTACCACTACGAATTAGTTCCGAAAAATCTTCATTCGGCACCATAATTGTCAATGTATACAAGCGACTAGAACCTGTATTTTTAATTAAATGAGTGCCTGTAGGCGGTACTAATAAACTATCTCCTGCCTTAATAGGAACTTTCTTGCCATCACAAATAGCCATGCCTTCCCCTTTCAGAATAAAAAACATTTCCACTGCCCATTGATGACGATTAGGCGGTGTTTGCCCACCTACCTCAAAAATTTCTACGCAGCAAGTCAAGGAAGTATTAGCATTTGCCGTATCGAAGATAATCGCTAACCGATTAGAATCATGAGGACTAATTCGGTAAACTTGATAATCTTTGGGAGATTTAATAACAGGAATCACACAACGAGTAGCGTGCATTTATGTATCTCCTCTGAATAATTACAAGATGCAAAACTCAAGACTCAGCATTTTGCAATGCTGTTAAAATCTCTTGTGAGCCAGTAACAAAACCAAAGCATTGTTTTACGTTGTACAACGTCGCCAGCCAACAATAGTTGGGGGATGTTGTAGCGGTGCAATCTTTCACTAAAATGCAGTCATATCCTAAAAAATTGGCATCACATAAAGTAGCCATTACACATTGGTCGGCATTAACGCCAGCAAAAAATAGTGTCGTCTTTCCCAGGTTACGCAAGATACTATCTAAGGGAGTATCCCAAAAGCCACTCATGCGGTATTTATCAACAAGAATATCTTCCGGTAACTGTTGGAGTTCATCTACTACTGCTGCTGCCCAACTACCTGCCATTAGTACCTTAGCACCATTGCTAGGTAGAGGAGCACCCAACCCCACGCCGTCGCCTGTAGGGTTATAGACGTGATGCAACCCAGCACTAATATTGAGCAAATCGGGACGATTACCCCAATTGAGCCAAATTACCGGGACACCAGCCCCACGCAGTTGTGGTAGTAAGTTTTGTAAAGGTTCGATTGGCTTGCGGGCTGGAGTGACATCTACGCCAATATGCGCTAACCAGCCATCGGGGTGGCAAAAGTCATTTTGCATATCAATGACGATAATGGCAGCTTTTGCCAAGTCAAGTCGCAGAGTTTTAGTTTCAGTTGATAAGATAGCGGATTGTGGGGTCTTTTGTGGACGAGTAATGTCTGCGATCGCCTGATTCACTGTCCAAGCATTTGGTGCAACTCCCAATGACCGAAAAGGCTGATTCATAAATTGCAACACCCAAGACCATGTTTTAATTTGTAACCCGAAATTCCCCCAGGCGTTCGATTACTTAATTAAGGTTAAAATCGTGAAGTTTACTATCCAGAACGTTTTAATTCCCACTGATAATGCTTATGCATTCGTTGATGTCCAGATTGTGGACGGTAAAATTGCGGCGATCGCTCCTAATTTAGATGTGATTGGCACAGCAATTAATGGTACACATCAATTATTACTTCCTGGTTTCATCAACGCCCATACCCATTCTTCAGAAATGTGGCAACGTGGAGCGATTCCACCCTTACCTTTAGAATTATGGCTGGCGGAACTCTACGATTTTACCCCCCTGGATTTAGAAAAAGTTTACCTCAGCGCTTTAGGAACGGCGGTAGAAACTCTCCTTTCTGGTGGTACGAGTGTTGTAGATCATTTGGTGTTAATTCCCGGACAAGAGTTTGAAACCATTGCTACGGCTACTCGCGCCTACAGAGAAGTGGGAATTCGGGCTTTTATCGCCCCTTTAATTCAAGATGAATCCCTGACAGCAGGGATACCATCTGGGGAATCGCAACAAACTCATGAACCTTATTTTCGCTCAACTCAAGCAACTCTAGACATTATCGAAGCAGCAGTCAAGCAGTTGCATCGCCCCGATGAAGGTGTGAATATTTTAGTTGCACCTACAGGAATTCAATTATGTAGTGATGCTTTATTTACTGGCTGTATTGAATTAAGCGATCGCTATAATCTTTGTCGTCACTCTCACCTGCTGGAAACCAAAGCCCAGGAAAAACTCGCCCAAGAGAAATACGGTTGTTCTGCTGTGGAACATCTCAAGCGCATTGGCTATTTAAGCGATCGCACTTCTCTTGCTCATTGCGTCTGGTTGAGCGATGCTGATATTGCTATCCTCGCAGAAACTCAATCTACAGTCGTTCACAACCCCTTGAGTAATCTGCGTTTAGGTAGCGGTGTCGCCCCAATTTTAAAATATCGGCAAGCAGGTGTAAATGTCACCTTTGGTTGTGATGGCGCTTCTAGTAATGATTCACAAGATTTGTTAGAAGCGATTAAAATCGGGTCTATTTTGCACAACATTACAGACTTAGATTATCAGCACTGGATTACACCCAGGCAAGCTGTAGCAATGGCATCCTTGGGAGGTGCTAAGGGATTAAATCTTGCAGATCAACTCGGTACTTTATCTGTAGGGAAACAAGCCGATTTAGTACTTTACGATTTGACTAATTTATCTTTATTACCCCGTACAGATCCCATTAGTTTGTTAGTTTTAGGACGCCCTACCAATGTTGTCACGAGTGCTTGGGTAAATGGCAAACAAATTGTCGCTGATGGCAAAGTTACTACAATCAACGTTGACGATTTGCGACAAGAAATATTTAAACACAGCCAGTGGCATAGTCAACGCCAGTCTCCAACTGTAGCCCAACTTGCAGCGCATTATCGTACAGTTATGGGTTTGCCTGAGTGAAAAGAATTGGGGATTGGGGAGATGAGGGGGCATAGGGGAATACAGTTCAGTTAAGAAAATTCATTGACAACAAAGTTCACAAATAATTACTAAACAAAAAACCGAACAATTATTTTGGAGGGGGCTTGGGGGACGCAACCGTCCCCCAATCGGGGGTTTGGGGGATTCTCCCCCAAATCTTGGTTTTTGTTCGACAGATGAGAACACTTATCACCTTAACTGAACCGTATTGGGGCATAGGGGACAAGGAGAGAAGTCTGAGCGCCAGCTTCCGGCGCTCAGAACTTCGGGAAGACAAGGAGGATAAGGAAGATAAATCAGAAATGCCCCATGCCCCATGCCCAATACTTATTTACACCCCAAACTCTCGCGTGTAGAAACACCAGTAACTGAATTGATCCCATCGGCGCGATCGCATAATAATGCCACTTGATAGCGATCAATCAACGCGTCTGTAAAATCAGCACCAGTAATCACCGCATCATAAAAGCGGCTATTGGTCAAAGTTGCTTCTGTAAAAATCGCATTTTTCAGGTTTGCACTATCAAAAGTTACCCGATCGACCAAAGCACCGCTGAGGTTTGCATCTTCTAAATTTGCTTTTAACAAAACGCCCTTAGTCAAAATAGCGTTGGTTAAATTTGCTCCTTGAAAATTTGCTTCCCGCATTTCCGCTGCTACAAATTTCGCACCAGCTAAATCAGTGTAGGAAAAGTCACGATTTTCTAAATGGGTATTGTTATAGTTAATTGTCTTTGCTTGCGCAAAAGCTGGTTTAGGAGTAAAAATCACCCATAAACCAGCCAGGATCAAAATTAGTATTAAACTCAAAAAGCGTAGCCAAAACTTTTTCATAAATTTGACCTCGATCAATTGTCAGTAGTCAGTTGTTATTAGCTACTGACTACTAACGAATGACTACTTCCAATCTTTACCAATTCGGATTGTCAAGTCAGATTCCAAATCACCAGTAGCTGAAACTTCGATTTGACCTAAACCAACAATTTGTTGCAGGTCAATTCCTAGTTCTCGCTTACCTTTTTGGACAATAATTTGAGTTTGGCGTTGAGTATCAGGCCAATCTGGCACTGCGTAAACACTGGTAAAACCTTTTTGTTTGAGATAATTGATAACTTTTTCAGTTAACTGAGGTTGATTAGAAGCATTTTGAATAGCAATTTTGAGTTTAGGCACTGGTCGCACATCGGGCTTAAGACCAGGTACATTTACCCCAACATAATCATTCAATAGGTTCTGTTGCCCAGTCATATTCAACCAATAACTATTGGGGTCTTGGCTGAAACGGCTGAAGCCACCAGGTAACACGGTCATTTGGAAATTATCTCTGTCTAGGTTTACAGAGAAATTCACTAATGCCATCATTTCTTCGATTTTCAGGTTGGTATCAAAGTACTTCCGCATAATCCGAGTTAATTGCGGCAACCTGGGTAAGACAGTAGGACTATTGAGGCGTTCTAGTAACGCTTTCATGAGTGCTTGCTGCCGTTGTACTCTTGGTAAATCCCCCAAACCTGAGTCGCGGTAACGCACAAATAGTTCTGCTTGTTCGCCGTTGAGAGTTTGCCAGCCGCTAACTAAATTAACTGACTGTCGGCTAGAGGTGCCTTCATAAGACATAGCTTTGGGGACAAAGACCTCTACCCCACCCAACTGATCTACCAACTGGCGTAAGCCACTGGTGGAGATCCGCATATAGCGATCGATTGGGGCATTGTTTAAAGTCCGGCTGACTACCCGCGCTGCCAAAACTGGGCCACCTTGGGCGTTAGCATCGGATACCTTTGTCAATCCCTTTTCTGGGATCGCAATCATCGTATCCCTAGGAATTGAAAGCACTTTGATCGATTTATCGCCAGGGTTAAGCCTAACCATCAGCATGGTGTCGCTTTTGCCAGCAAAACTTTCAGGTGAGCCATCAACAGTACCTCTGACTGGTTCAATCCCCATAATTAAAATATTCATGGGTCTTGAAAGCTGATACTCGGAGATTTTACCCCATAATTCCCCAGGCAGAGGGATTTTTTGCTGATCCTTAGTAGCTACTCCTGCGTCTTCATCGGTTTGATCCAGATTACTCCATAAAGGAGTCCACAACGCCAAGGTGGATACTAAAAGCCCAGATAGAACGACTCCCAAAACAACGGTTAAAATCCACAATAGCCATCGCGGCATGGTTAAGCCCAAGCGCTCATAAAGCTGATTGGGGATTTCACCTACAGACTCTACAACACCACGGGAAACATGAGCTGGTTCCTTTGGTGTAACTTCCGGCTCTGGTGCTGGTGCCTGTTGCGGTGTAACCTGATTTTCTGAGTGTTGTAATTGTTGAGGTTGAACTTCATCTAAATCTAAAACTGGTACTTGCTGAGGCGTAACTTGATTTTCCGTCCATTGCATTTGTTTAATCACAATTATCTCCCCACTCAACCACTCCCTAAAAGTATGTTAATGCAAGCTACAAATCTTGCCAGTGGATAAGCCCACTGTAAACTTGTAGTGTTCTTTAGTAGGTGTGTATGACAAAATGACTAATTCATTGTTCCCCGTGATCCTTGCTGGTGGTAAAGGTGAGCGTTTTTGGCCATTGAGTCGTTCTGGGCGACCCAAGCAATTTTTAAGCCTTGATGGTAGCTCTAGGAGCCTACTACAAGCAACCGCCGATCGACTGATAGAACTCGTAGGCGGATGGGATTCCTTGTTTGTCATAACTTCTAAACAAATAGCTGAAGGAGTGCGACAACAACTGCCACAACTGCCGTCACAAAATTTATTGATCGAGTCAGAGGGAAGAGACACTGCCGCAGCTGTTGCTTGGACAAGTTTAGAAATCAAACAGCGTTATGGAGAAGACGCTATCATCGGCTTTTTCCCCGCTGACCACTGGATTGCCGATCAAAATGCATTCACAGACACTTTAAATGCTGCAAGCTCTTTGGCGGCAAGTACAGAAGCGATTGTCACTCTGGGGATCAAACCTACTTTCCCATCAACTGGTTACGGCTATATCGAACAAGGCGCAAAAATTGGTAACTTTAATGAGTTGCCAGCTTATCACGTCAACCGCTTTACTGAAAAGCCCAACCGAGAAACGGCTGAATCTTTTTTGTCAACGGGGCGTTTTAGCTGGAATAGTGGCATGTTCGTTTTTCGAGCTGGGGTGGTTCTGAAGGAACTTTATACCCATGCACCGGAAATTATTGAACCTCTAGCACAAAATGGTCCTGATATTTATCCGCAGTTGCCTAAAAAAAGTATAGACTATGCTCTCATGGAAAAGACCACTTTAGCATATGTCTTACCAGTGGCATTTGGTTGGGATGATCTAGGCGATTGGAATGCAATTGAGCGCTTACTAAAAACAGAAGAGAATCCCAATGTAGAACTTGCTACCCATGTTGGGCTGGATACCAACGGGGCACTGCTTTACGCCACCGATCCCGAAGACGTAATTGTTACCATAGGCTTAGAGGATGTTGTGATTGTGCGCGATCGCAAAGTTACCCTCATAGTCAAAAAAGACCGTACCCAGGAAATTAAGCAGATTCTCAAAACACTCCAAAGCGATCCCCGATTCACCGACTTGCTATAGCTGTAAAAGTTAAAACCCTTGGCAGAGGCTAAAATCCTGCTAGTTTCATTATAACTTGATATAGGCGAGTGACTAGAGGCTAGGGACTGGGAAAAGGGATAAGGGGGACAAGGAGGACAAGGGGGCTACCATACCAATGCCCCATGCCCCTACCCCATACCCCATGTCCCAATGCTCAATGCTCAATGCTCAATGCCCAATGCCCCATCTCCAAAAAAAATGTTCCTCACTCAAACAGTTCCGCGTCAACGAGAAATTATCGAAGTAGTCCTGCGTAACGGTTGGGACTATATGCGTAGGCTACTTACTGGTGGCAAAGCTGATGAACCGCAGTTACCCACACCTGCGGTATTAAAAAATATCTTGGTGGATTTGGGGCCAGTCTATGTCAAACTAGGTCAGCTACTTTCTACCCGTCCAGACTTACTTAGTGCTGGCTACATTGATGAACTATCTACGCTGCAAGATGAAGTTCCACCAGTTCCCTGGACAGAAATAGAAGTACTTTTGCGCCAACAGCTAAAAACCCCGCTGGAACAAACTTTCCAGAAAATTAATCCTGTGCCGGTCGCTGCGGGATCAATTGCCCAAACACATCGAGCTACATTAGCAGACGGTAGGGAAGTTGCTTTAAAAGTACAACGTCCGGGGATCGATATTACAGTTGCCCAAGATATTGCTTTAATTCAAGGGATTGCCGATTTGGTAGCCCGAACTGATTTTGGCAAAACCTACGAAATTAAATCTACTGCCGAAGAATTTACTAAAGCATTAGAAGCCGAGTTAGATTTCACACGGGAAGCGGGATATACAGACCAACTGCGCAAGAACTTATCTCATAGCCGCTGGTTTGATCCCCAACAAATAGTAGTTGCTGAAGTCTACTGGGAATTAACTACAGAAAAATTAATGGTAATGGAGTGGCTGGAGGGCGTACCGATACTCTCAGCCAACTTCAGTAGTAATAATGGTAAAGATCCCGTTATAGAACGCAAAGCGATCACGACTTTACTATTTCGAGCTTTTTTCCAACAACTATATATAGATGGGTTTTTTCATGCCGATCCTCATCCAGGAAATTTGTTTTATCTCCAAGATGGGCGGATTGCCTTGTTAGATTGTGGTATGGTGGGCAGACTTGATCCCCGCACTCAGCAGATATTAACAGAAATGCTGTTAGCGATCGTGGATTTAGATGCTCAACGATGTGCGCAGTTAACTTTACAATTAGCAGATTCCAGCCAGCCTGTAATTTTAGCTCGCCTGGAAAATGATTATGACCGGATGCTGCGCAAGTATCTCAACATCAATTTATCGGAAATTAATTTCAGTCAAGTTATTTACGAAATTTTGCAAGTTGCCCGCAATAATAAAATTCGCTTGCCTAGTAACATGGGCTTGTATGCCAAAACCTTGGCTAATTTAGAAGGATTGGCGCGGGGATTTAACCCAGAACTGAACTTTATCGACGAAATTCAACCATTGCTCACAGACTTGTTTCGCCGCCAGTTAGTAGGAGCTAATCCTTTGCGATCGCTCTTAAGAACCGCATTGGATCTCAAAAGTCTGTCTTTACAATCGCCCCGCCAGATTGAATTGTTATTAGATCGAGTAACTTCGGAAACCTTGCAGTGGAATTTATCGCTACGGGGTTTAGATGGTGTCAGGCGTACTATGGACGATGCTGCCAACCGTCTTTCTTTTAGCATCCTGGTAGGTTCACTGATTATGGGTGCAGCAACTATTTCCAACCACGCACAGACAACTCAACTATCTTTTTTAAGCAGTGTCCTCTTTGCATTTGCTAGTTTGTTGGGGCTGTCACTCATTATTAGTATTTTGCGCTCAGGTCGTTTAAAATGAGGCCTATGCCGATAATCGTGGCTGAAAACCTGAGCAAATTTTATCCAGTGGCGGTGAAAGAGCCAGGCATTAAAGGGACAATTACCCACTTTTTCCGCCGCACCTACCGTTCAATTAAAGCAGTTCAGAATGTTTCCTTTGAAATTGCTACTGGGGAAGTAGTAGGTTTTCTAGGCCCGAATGGTGCAGGTAAAACGACCACCCTCAAAATGCTGACGGGACTGATTCATCCTTCTAGCGGTAGCGTTAGAGTAGCTGGACAGGTTCCCTTTGCTCGCCAAGAAGCATTTTTGCAAAAAATTACTTTGGTGATGGGGCAAAAGCAGCAGTTGATTTGGGATTTACCAGCCCTTGATTCTTTAAGAATTAACGCTGCTGTTTACAACATTTCTGATAACGAGTTCCGGCGGCGGGTGGGTGAATTAGCCGAGATGCTTTCTCTAGAAAGCAAGCTTACCCAACCAGTACGAAAACTGTCTTTAGGTGAACGCATGAAGGCGGAACTTTTAGCCGCACTATTGCACCGTCCCCAGGTATTGTTTTTAGATGAACCCACCTTGGGGTTAGATGTGAATGCTCAAGCAGGAGTACGAGATTTTTTACGCGAGTACAATCAGCGTTACCAAGCAACTGTGCTGTTAACTAGCCATTACATGGCTGATATTACAGCTTTATGTCAGCGAGTGCTGTTGATTCATCAAGGAGAGCTAATGTACGATGGCAGCCTAGATGAACTGCTAGAACGCTTCGCACCTTATCGAGAAATTCACGTCGAGTTAGCCCAATGTTTGCCTAAAGAAAAACTCGCATTTTATGGTGAGATGCAACTTTTAGAAGGGCGGACTGTGCGTTTTTTAGTTCCCCAAGAAGTGCTCACCCAAACGGTGTCTCAGATTTTGGCTGATTTGGAGGTAGTCGATTTAAAAGTAACTGAACCGCCTGTAGAGGAAGTTATTGGCACAGTGTTTCAGGCGGGAGTTGTATAGTAAGTGCTGAGTACTAGTAAGGTGAGCAGTGCCCACCTTACTGAATATGCATATTAATTGATAATACATTATTCCTAATTCTCATCAATGAAGCGGATTATTAGAAAAGCCTTAACTTTGCTTTCAGTTTACTACGCCTATATCCTTGAGTACCGAGCAGAAATGATTTTCTGGGTTTTGTCTGGTTCTTTACCTATTATTTTTATGGGTATTTGGATACAGGCAGCACAGAATGGACGTTTAAATTTAACACCTGTAGATTTTGCTCGTTACTTTCTAGCAGTTTTTATTATTAGGCAATTTACTGCTGTATGGGTAATTTGGGATTTTCAAAAAGAGGTAGTGGAAGGTAAATTGTCGCCCAAGCTTCTACAACCTCTCGATCCTGTATGGCATCATGTTGCAACCCACGTTGCTGATCGAGTTGCTCGCCTTCAATTTACATTTTTATTAATACTATTATTTTTCATCCTTTATCCCCAAGCCTTTTGGTTGCCCAGCTTGGGTAAATTTTTATTGTTTTTGTTATCAGTAACGTTAGCTTTTACTTTACGATTTATCATTCAATATACCTTTGCGATGTTAGCCTTTTGGACAGAACGGGCTACTGCTTTAGAAAATCTTTGGTTGTTATTTTATTTATTTTTATCTGGTTTAATTGCACCATTAGAAGTATTTCCTGAATCTGTAAGAATAGTACTTATGTGGACACCTTTTCCTTATTTAGTAGATTTCCCTGCGAGTATTTTGGTAGGTCTACCTGTAGATTTAGTCCGAGGATTTTTGTCCTTGGTAGGTTGGACGTTAATATTTTTCTTTGTAAATCGCTGGTTGTGGCGTATGGGCTTGAAGCAGTATTCTGGAATGGGAGCGTAAAATTTCACTCATACACATTGCCTACAAATTACTTGGTATTGTCTTAAACTTCTTCGCCGAACCCAAGGAATAATCTTCTAATCTAAAATCAGCAAAAGGTTTCTTCTCTAACCTATTTCTAAGCGCTTCATCCAGAATTACACCGTCTGATTTCTTCTTAACGCCAATAATAATAATACTTCTTTGATATGCAGTTAAATCTTGATTTGGCTGACAATCACTTCGTTGAAATTGCCCCATATTTAATAAGCGATAACCTTTAATACTGGGCGTATTACTGAATAATTTCTTGGCTAAAAGTTGGATTTGCTTTGAACGTTCTAGAGCACGGCGTTGTTCAACTGCTAGGTTACCCTCACAAGAAGCCGTACCTACAGAAATAATTTCGTTAGGATTTTCCATTATATTCTGTATACCTTCTTGTTCTAAATTTAACTTTAAAACTTCCAGACTGATAGTTGTATCGTTATATTTAATTTGAAAATTACTACCTAAAAGCCATTTATATTCTACTGATAAAACAGCTATGTTAAATTCTGCAATTCTCCCCTGACTATCCTTACCTTCTGCATAGGGAAAGTAATCTACTTTGCCTTTTCGTTCTGGTACTTGCCCATAATTAGGAACCAAAGGCAATTTTAAGGTTCCAAAAAATAAAGCTATTACACCCAGTAATCCTAATGATGCCAGGAGTGCTCCTAGTAATGCCAGCAGGGGCATTTTTTCTGGTTGCTTCTCTGGCGATGACAAAGTTTTGCTAGCTGGCGAAGCTAACTGTTCTGTTTGATGATTTCCTTGTATAGTTAGTTTTTCAATTTCTCCTAAACGCTGCAAAATTTCCTGGGCATTGGCGGGACGCTTTTCTATGTCCGGTGCCATTAACCAGTCGATTAAATTTAAGAGCAAGGTTGAGACATGAGTCGCACGATTCCGCCAGTGCAAAACATTATGCTGGATATCGTACATATCTAAGGGATGATATCCTGTCAGCAAAAATACAAAGGTGCGTCCCAAAGCAAAAAAATCGGATTGCGGTACAGCTTGGCCATGCATTTGTTCTGGGGCGCTATAGCCAGATGACATAATTGCATTCATCTTGGTTAAAGATTTTGCTACTTCTTTAGCTGTGCCAAAATCAATCAAGACTAAATTCCCCCAATCTTCCTTACTAAGGGGATCAACAGAAGTGCGAAGCATAATATTACATGGCTTAATATCACGATGCAGGTATTGCTTGCCATGTAATACAACTAAAATCTCTACCAACTGTTTTAACCAGGCTATAGCTTGTGCTTGAGAAATGGGGAGATTGTCTTGCTGCTTTAGCCATTGGTCTAAGTTGAGTCCGTCGATTTTTTCCATTGCCAGACAGTGCAACAGCAAACCATTTCTGGTTTGATACTGGAAGTAACCATCGACTTTGGGTATACCAGGATGATTTAACTGTTGCAGCACAGCTACCTCCTGCTGGAATAGTTCGACTACCTTAGCGTCTCCAGAAAGATCCTCCTGAAGCACCTTGAGGATTTTTGGTATGTCTTGTTCGTATGCTTCATAAACCTTACTAAAGCCAGTTTTGTCACTTAACAGGCGCATCACTCGGTAGCGACCCAGCAATTCCAAGTTGGAACCACAATTTAGGCAAAAGCGCTGTTCCTCTTGGTCTGATTGATTGGGTTGAGGACAAACGGGATTAATACAAAGGCTCATGACTAGCTAATCGGTGATATAAGGGAAGCAATCTTGTATCTGACTTCTAGCGTTCCCGTCAATGATAAGGAGATTTCTCTCATTTGTGCTGTTTTAAGAAAGCTTCCACAGTCTGGTTAAATGCTTCCGGTTGTATCAAGAAGGGCCAATGATTGCCAGGAACTTGGCAGATGCTTAAGTTTTTAAGATGAGTTTTGTAGGGTTTAAGTTGCCAATCTTGACGGTTTACGCCTTTTTCTGGTTGCACGAAGAGAGTTGGTAGATAAATTGGCTGTGTTAACCCAGCTACTCGCATCACATCTTCAAAAATGCGATCGCGGGCGGCTATAGTAAATTTGCTTCCCCAACTACCATCGGGTTTTTGTTCAATTCCGGCTTGGAAGACTTGCTGGTGTAGGGGAGTCCATCCTTGATACTGGCTTAACTGTTGCGCTTGTTGTTCAGCTTCCTCGTAACTAGCAAAAGGCCCCATGCTTTTGAGGAAAGGTAAGACGCGGTACAACATTGGAAATGTCAGCTTGAAGAAGCTGGGCATTTTCCAGATGAAGATGGGATCGACCAAAATAATACTCCGCAAACGTTCTGGATGCTGCCTTGCCCAGATAGCAGCTAGTTTACCTGTCCATGAATGACTGACAACATGGGCACTAGACCATCCTAAACGATCCATGAGGGCTTCTAAATCCGCGATCGCACTCTCAAAACTATAATCCTGTTCCGGCTTGCTACTTTCGCCATGACCGCGCATATCTGGGGCAACTATATGATAATCTGCCGCTAGATAATCCCCTAAGCTAGACCACACAAGGGCATTGTCGGCTAGACCATGTAACAGCAGTAAAGGTTCTTGACCTTGGTGCCACTCTAAGTAAGACAGTTGAAGATCAGATTTGGATAAGGTCTGACGTATAGGCATCATTACATATCCACCTACAGATAGAGAGCTTTGCGCTTATATGTTATCGCGAAAAGCCTGTAAGCTAGAAGCCTTGTCATCAGACAGATTAACACTTCAAATTGGGCAGGCGAGCCTCTTTCGGAGGAGCTTCGCTAACGCTAATAATTTCAGATGCAAGTCCAGCCTTGTCATTAACCACATTTTTGTAACAGTACATGCGATGCGTTATGCCGTAGGCTAACGCACCTGACAACTGAGGGCGATTTGCTACTTAGTCTCGACTGCTGAGATTCTTCTCCCCTAGTTCTCCCCGATTGATCTCTAATCTTTAGAGTATCAAAACAATCTTACTGACACTCAATTAGGTTTAGAAGATGGAAATGACCAGCAGCGCGATCGCAAATGATTCTTTAAACTCTCAAAAATATACTCTGAGTGCAGAGATAATTCAAGAGTCGATAGTTGCTTACATTGCCGAACTATTAGAAATTGAGCCACATCAAGTTAACGTTAAAGCTCGTTTTAATGAATACGGATTAGATTCATTGTCATCAGTCAGTTTAATTTCTCATTTAGAAAATTTAATCGGACAGGATTTATCACCAACTTTATTATATGACTTACCTAGCATCGAAGTTTTGTCACAACGTTTAGCATCAGGCACAACAAAACTCGAAATTGCTCTCTAGGTTTTTAGCAGAAAACATCAATTAATTAGTAATAGCAATAAAACTCATGAATAATACAAATACTGTGTCTCCTGGGGCTTCGCATCAAGCAATACAACACCATTACGATGTCGGAAATGATTTTTATCAACTTTGGTTAGATAGTACGATGACTTATTCCTGTGCTATTTGGGAAGAAGGCGAACCAGAAGCAGCGCTGGAATTAGCTCAAATTAGAAAGGTAGATTTTCATATTAATCAAGCCAAAGCCAAAAATGCCAAGCGTGTTTTAGATATAGGTTGTGGTTGGGGAACAGTACTCAACCGTTTAGTAGACGTACATGGAGTTGAGCAAGCTGTAGGATTGACATTAAGTGAAGCTCAAAAAAATTGGATTGCTGCTAACAACCATCCTCAAATTGAGGTTAATTTAGAAAGTTGGTTGAATTACTCACCGCTACAGCCTTTTGATGCAATTATTTCTATTGGTGCGTTTGAACATTTTGTTAAACCAGAATTATCCAGCCATGAAAAAATTGATGTTTATCGTACCTTTTTTAATCGTTGTCATCAATGGTTAAATCCAGCTGGCTCGATGTCAATTCAAACTATTGCCTATGGTAAAAGAAAACCAGAAGAGGTGCAAAAAACTTTAGGTGCTCAGTTTGCCAACCAAGAAATATTTCCTGAGTCTGATTCCCCACGACTAGCAGAAATTACCGCCGCCGCAGAAGGTATTTTTGAAGTAATTACAATTCGCAACGATCGCCTAGATTATGTCCGCACTCTGCAAGCGTGGTTGACTAACTTAAAAAGCAAGCGTACAGAAATCATAAATTTGGTTGGCAAAACTGTCTTTGATCGCTATGAACGTTATCTATATCTGGCATTGCTGGGCTTTTTAACCGGAGATTTACTACTTTTACGGTTAACTTTTCGCCGTATTGATTAAAAGATTTAATTTGCAGATTTCTTTGTTTGGCTTGTCATTTTTTATTTGTAAGTTGAAATGACGGTAAACATCGAAATCATCTTCTATCAAAACATATCATGTAGGACTTTCAAGAACATGACAAATAATCTGGTGGGTACTTGGAAACTTCTTAGCTGTGAAACTAGAACTGCAAATGGTCAAATTTTTTATCCTTTAGGAGACAATCCCAGTGGCTACATTATTTATACAGATAATGGTTACGTTTCAGTAGCCATGATGAGAGCGAACCGTCCTCAATTTCAAGCAGGAGATATTGCTGCTGGAACTGTTGAGGAAAAGGTGGCGGCGGCTGACAGTTATATTTCCTATTGTGGAACTTACGAATTCCAAGCTGATAAAGTTATTCATCATGTTGAAGTCAGCTTTTTCCCTAATTGGGTAGGTGCGAATCAAGTTCGTTTTGCACAATTTAATGGCGAACAACTTACTTTAAGAACACCTCCTATTCTCGTTAATGGTATTGAGATTGTCGGTAACTTAATATGGCAGCGTGTCGGTAGCATAAATTCGGAGAAAGAATTAGTTTCCTCTCATGCCAGAGTACATTGAAGTTGGCGAACAAGAGTTGATAGCAATAGCCGCAAATCAAAATCAATCAAGGATACCAATTATTTTCCTGCATGGGATAACGCTGTCTGTTAACTTTTGGACAGCCAACTTACCACCCATAGTTAGAGAAAATCTGCCTTGGTATTCTCTCAGTTTACCTGGTCATTATCCAACCTACTATCAAACTGAGTTACTAAACGTAGATATGTTAGCTGAAGTCCTGATGAGTGCAATTCACAAGTTAGTAGGTAAGCAGCCAGTGGCTTTAGTTGGATACTCAGCAGGTGGCTTTGTAGCTTTAAACCTTGCGGCTCATTTTCCAGATTACATCAAAGGTGTTTTCTGTATTTCTGGTTTTTCTCAAGGAAGATGGCAAGGTTTATTAGGATGGTTGCAAAAATTATCACAAAGCGGTGCAATGGGGAAGTTACTTTGTAAAATTCTTTGCAAAATGTTCATGCTCAATCAAGCCTTATACAAATTAGCGAGTAGTATGAACGCAGGCGATCGCCAAACTTACTGGAATGCACCTACCCTACAAACAACAGTTGACGCCGTGTATCCAGATGTCATCAAACACAATCTCAACAATCTTGTTAACTTGTTTGAGTGCTTTGCAGATATGGATATTAGCCACCTCCTAGCCAATATTCGAGTCCCTACCCTCATTTTGAGTGGCGATCGCGATCCTATTATCCCTCTCGAACACGCAAAATTCCTAGCTAGCCGTATTCCTGACGCTGAACTAATCGTATTACAAGGCATGGGTCATATGTTTTTTGCCGAGCGATCGCTTGCTTACCAAAATCTTTTGACAAGTTGGATAGAAACAAAGCTATGCAATCCTAACCAATAAAAATTCAGAAACTTTTAAATTAGATAAGTAATAAAAATAACAATTATCTTTCAAGGAATTACTATCATGGCTCTCGATCGCGTTTGTATTATCGGTGCTGGTTCATCTGGGATTGCTGCTGCTAAAATTTTGCACGAGCGCGGAATTGCTTTTGACTGCTTTGAAAAAGGTTCTGGGATTGGTGGTAACTGGCGTTACATGAATGATAACGGCATGTCGTCAGCTTATAAATCCTTGCATATCAATTCATCTAAGGGCCAGATGTCCTACTCTGATTTTCCCATGCCAGAGGACTACCCGCAGTATGCCAATCACAGCCAAGTTCTCAAATATTTCGAGTCTTATGTTGACCATTTTGGGTTTCGGGACAAAATCACCTTCAAAACTGAAGTTAGTCGCGTTGCGCCAGTTGGCGATGGTACTTACGATGTCACTATTAAAAACGCCAACGGGGAACGCACACAGCGCTATGGAGCAGTAATCGTTGCTAATGGTCATCACTGGTGCCCAAATTTGCCTAAATTCCCTGGAGAATTTACAGGAAAGACAATGCACACTCACGATTATAAAACTCCTGACGGAATGGCTGACAAAAATATCTTGGTTGTAGGTGTTGGTAATTCAGCCTGTGATATCGCCTGTGAGACTTCACGGGTTGCAAATCAAACTTATCTCTCTACTCGTCGCAGCGCCTATGTTTTACCAAAGTACATTTTAGGTAAAACTCTTGATAGTTACCTCACACCTTTATTTTTTGCGTTGCCATTACCTTTGAGACGATTATATGGTCAATTCCTTTTATATCTAGCTCGCGGCCCTCAATCTGCTTATGGTTTTCCCAATCCCACTCATAAGTTCTTGAGTGAACATCCCACCATCTCCTCAGAGTTACTAAATTTTGTTGGCTACGGTAAAGTAAAAATCAAACCAAACATCAAAGAACTTGCAGGCGATCGCGTGCGTTTTGAAGATGGAACAGAACAGCCAATAGACATTATTATTTACGGTACAGGTTATAAAATAGCTTTTCCGTTTTTTGACAAAAATTTTATTAATCCCCAGGACAATGAATTTCCTTTGTACAAGCGAGTTGTACACCCAGAACATCCAAATCTCTACTTTCTTGGTCTGTTGCAACCCATAGGTGCAATTATGCCTTTAGCTGAGTGGCAATCTAAGTGGATTGCTGAAGTAATAGCCAAAAATGTCAGTTTACCCAACAAAGCAGAGATGTTGCAGGGTATAGAAAAAGAACGACGACTGTTGCAAAAACAATATGTCAATTCCAAACGACACACAATGCAGGTAGATTTTTGTCCTTACATCGATGAAATTAAAAAAGAGATGAAAAGAGGACGCAAACGCAAGAATTATAATTTTTTATCTCTATTTTCTGGCGATCGCACTGTAGCAGAACGCTTGGCATAAGGTCAATTTTTAAATATTAACTTTGGAGAGCGGAATTAAAAATAAGTAGAACGTTGTGGAAAAACAAAACTATGTTAATAAAAATCAAATAGGCTTAAACCCTATTCCCTAGTGCCTCCTGCCTTCTGCCTCATCCCAACGATAAATATTCACGCCGACCTACTTAGTAGCAATATAAAGGTTGATGATTTTATTCACAAACCTGTTGAACTAATCTACAGCTATTCGTTGTTGTCAGCTTGTAGAATCTCGTGAACTATTTCAACTAGGTCATCACTATTAACAGGTTTGTGGAGAACTCCATTAACTTTTATATTGGTTAACTCTGGTACAATCATTTCTTTATACGCTGTAATCAGCAAAATAGGTAGAGTTTGCAAATGTTTAACTTGCCGTATAAGCCTAACTACTTCAAAACCATTCATTTCTGGTAGCATTACATCTAGCAGTAGCAGATCTGGTTTATGGAATTTAATTTTATTGATTGCTTCTACTCCAGATGTGACAAACTCAACTTTATATCCTTCTGTTTCTAAAATTACTTGCAGGAGAATACAATTATCAACCAGATCATCACAAATAAGGATGTGTTTCCTTAACATTACTTGGTATTACTCCTTCATGCTCTATTTCATATTTGACCTAGAAGATTTTCTTTAGTTACCATATTTTTGACCTAATTCCAATATTTACTATTGCAATCTTTAGATTTACACGTCATTCATAACGTGTTATTAAACATTAAAAAACTGCAAGCGATCGCCTACGCTATAAAGATGGTACAAACGAACCAATAGATATTATTATTGACGATACAGGTCATAGGTGCATCGAAAAACAAGACGGTAACTCAAGTTATTGAAGACTACTTTAGTAATGAAAATCTTGCTAATCGAAGATGACGAAGTTTTAGTCAGTATCTTATTACATTCTCTGACTCAACAACATTATGTGGTTGACATCGCACAAGATGGATACGTTGGTTGGGAATACACTCAAAGTTATAACTATGATTTGATATTAATTGATGTGGGATTGCCGAAACTGGATGGGATTACGTTATGTCAACGCTTACGCTCCCACGGTTGTTCTACTCCGATTTTGTTAATTACAGCCAAAGATGCAACTAGCGATCGCATTCGTGGACTCGATGCTGGCGCAGATGATTATCTAATTAAACCTTTAGATTTGGGCGAACTCCAAGCAAGGGTAAGGGCGCTATTACGTCGGGGTGATGCTCCTCGTTCCTTAGTACTAGAAATTGGAGGCTTGCGGCTCGATCCAAGTAGCTGTCAAGTAATATTTAACAATCACTTACTTGATTTAACACCCAAAGAATACAGTCTTCTAGAGCTATTTATCCGCAACCCTTCAAGGGTTTTCAGCCGGGGGAATATTATCGAGCATCTCTGGACTTTTGATGATCCACCTCAAGAAGAAAGTGTAAAATCGCACATTAAAGGCTTACGACAAAAGTTGAAAGCAGCCGGAGCCGTAGATTGGATCGAAAACGTTTATGGTTTGGGATATCGGTTGAACCCGTCTGTGAAAGAAGAAAAGCAGAAGGGGAGCACGGGAGAAAAAGAAAAATCCTCAGTCTCTAATTATAGTATTGAACAGCAGTTCAACCAGGCAATGAGTGGGTTGTGGAATCAATATCAGGGGCTGATGCAGCAACGGATGTTAGTACTGCAACAAGCCGCCGCCGCACTCTCTAGCAATCTTACTCAAGAGTTACGCCAATCCGCACAAAAAGAGGCGCACAAGCTAGCTGGTGTCTTGGGAATGTTTGAGCAAGAAACTGGTACTCAAATAGCGCGGGAAATTGAACGGATTCTTAGCAAAGATGGTAACTTGTCTCCAGCCCAAAAAAGTCAGTTGCGATCGCAAATTCAAGAGTTGGGTAACTTAATCAACTTGATGGGGCAAAAGGTCGATAATTCAACTGCCAACTCGATTGCAGAAGAAATTAGTACGCGATTACTACTAATTGACCCCAATCCCCAACTGGGTTTTCAGTTGCAACAACTCGTTGAGAACTTAGGAATGTGTTGGCAGCAAATTACCAACTTAGAGGATGCAAAAAACTTACTACAAACTACATCACCAGATTTAGTGGTGCTCAATGTAGGTGAGGTGGGGTGTAGGGAAAAATGTTTGGTACTTCTATCAGAGTTAGCAACTCGTACTCCTCCTATACCCGTGCTGGTGCTGGCTGCTGCTGATGAGCTAGTAGAGCGCGTAACTTTGGCTCAGTATGGGGCAAGAGGTTTTTTAGCCAAGCCTGTAACAGCTGCTCAAGTCTGGGATATTTCATCTCAACTATTACAGCGTACCCATTCTCTGCGGGTAAATGTATTAGTAGTGGATGACGATCCTGTGGTTTTAACCGCATTGCGCCCAATGTTAGAACCTTGGGGTATGCGAATTACAGGATTAGACGAGCCGCTGCGTTTCTGGGAGGTACTGCAATCTACCACACCAGATTTGTTGATTTTGGATGTGGAAATGCCGCAAATAAGCGGCATAGAACTGTGCCAAGCAGTTCGCATCGATCCGCAATGGCAGGAATTACCGATTGTGTTTCTTACCGCACACCGGGAAATAGAAACCGTGCAGCAAGTGTTTGCAGTTGGTGGAGATGACTATGTAGTTAAACCTGTTGTCGGGGCAGAACTTTTAGCAAGAATTACCCATCGCCTAGAACGCAGTCGCTTACTCCAGTCCCTCGCTACCAAAGATCCCCTAACCGGATTAGCAAATCAGTTACAGTCTAGCCGTGACTTACAACGGTTGATCGTTCAAGCTCAGAAGCATCAACACTCGGTTTGCTTAGCGATATTAACTGTAACTGATTTACGCCAAATAAATAGCAAGTATGGGCATGAAACTGGTAACCAAGTATTGCAACGATGGAGTCGTCTATTTCAATTGGCATTTTATAGTGGTGAAGTACTAGGTTATTGGGGCAATGGGGAATTTATGGTAGGAGTTGCTGGGTTAACAAAAATAGAAGTAAAAGACCGCCTCGGTAATATTTTAACTACCCTCCGCCAGCAAATCTTCACAGCCCCCGCAGGCGATCGCTTTCAAGTAGGATGTAATTTTGCTGTGGTTGAGTACCCCCATGATGGACTAACGATCCAATCTTTATACCAAGTTGCTAATACCTCGGAGCGGAATTTGTAATTAGCTTTTTGCAAGAGTTTCAGACATTGCCAATGGGTGGTTTATTCACCTCGTGCTGTACTATTTTTATTTTCTCACTCTCAGCAGAGTAAACATATAACCCACCCCAAATGCTTCAATTATCCAAAAAATATTTTTAGGATATAGGTAACGAGTGCGACCAAGCAATAGAAAAGCATCCAGATCTAGCTAGGATGCCTTTGCTAAACAGTACTATGAAAGCGAGATTAATACTTTAGTTACCTATCTGTCATTTCTATAATATCTGTCGTCGTATCTGTCGTTTCTATAGTATCTGTCATCGTATCTGTCGTTGCTATCGTATCTGTCGTTATATCGGTCATTTCTGTTGTATCTATCGTATCTGTTGTTTCTGTTGTTTCTGCGATCGCCAACTGAGAACTGAGCTCGGCAACCATTTCTTACCCAAATACGATTTCTGTTAGCTCCCCAATTGTCTCTACAACTGGCGCTAGATAATTGCCTGATCAGGCGCACTCGACCTGTCGTAGATACCGCACAACTAGTGCGCCGATTATTCTGGCTTTCACAAGTTATTACCTGCTGAGCTGAAGCTGGGCTAGCAATGCTTAAAAGGGTACCTATACTAAGGCTGGCAACCATGAAGGTGGCAGCAATTGCTGGAAAGCGGATAATCATATTAAATGTTAGATGGTTTCAAAAAATATTTAGTTGGCTACTATTTTAATCTATATTTTGCAACAGTAAATCTACCCTAAGATTATGTTCTTAGAGGATTATTTTTTGTTGTCGTAAATTAATTACGGGAAAATAAGGCTTTAAGGGAGCCATCGGCCGCTTTGGGCTAACGCACTCCCAACTTCTATTGACTACTTATCTTTTGAATTCCTAACAATTACCAAACACTCGTTTTGTACCTTAGCAAGCATATCAGTGAAGGCGGGAGTATAGCGACTATTTTCATCGACAATTTTACGCAGTGTATAATCACCAAGCCCTGGAATAACTCCAAACCAAACGTTCTTGCGTTGCCAGATCTCTCCATTTTGAGAATTTTCGTCTTGATTCATTGTGAAATCTGCAATCCACTTAGGAATCGGCAGCCCAAAGGCAAAGGGTAGAATTTGCGATCGCCGCAAGGTTTCATCTTCAAACTGAATTTTGTAAGTAAACCGAGCCAATTGAGCACCAACAAGTAATAGCCATCCCAGAATCGAGTTATGAAAAGTCCACTGCACAGGGGCAAAGACAGGTAAAACCAAACTCAGGTTTTGCGTGTCCCATTCTAAGTTGTACATTGTGATGCAAGTATCAGGCAGCGGATTGCCATCCATAAAGAATACACCCTTGAGAGGTGTTGGTAAGTTTGTTTGCGTGATCGGGAGCATCCAGGTTGCAATATTGTCGAGTTGCTTTTTCTTGATTGATTCAATCATTACCTTTTTCCTGTTTTGCAAGTCATGTCAAATCTTCTCTAGTACTCACCGTCTTTGAGAAAAGCCTTGTAACACTAAATTATTGGGAGTAACAGCAGTGACTTTTTCAAAATCCCACTTTACTTCTGTAAATGAGTTCCATTGATAATTTTTCAGCAGATATAGACAAAACATTTGAATTAAGCCAATCGATAAAGATTTGCCAGGACAAACCCGCTCATGCCCCTCACCATTCCAAGATAAGATATCAGAGAAATCCCGCGTCACGTCAAAATTATCTGGATGTTTGTATCTGTTTGCATCTCGATTAGCTGTAAAGATAGAGCCAAGTAAACGAGTTCCCCTTTGGAATGGACAACGCTGCGCGCCAATTTCAACTTCACCCTTTTCAGTGGTAAGTTGACTAACAAATCGCACCGGTGGATAAAGACGAGCTGTTTCTAGAATTACTTTATTAATCAGTTTTGACTGCTCTAAAGCATATCCGTTGCGAGTATTGTTTCCATCCCAGATAGCATTAATCTCTGAAATTGCGTCATTTCTTAAGGCATTATCCAAGCATAAAACACCAATAACAGATCCCAAAAGCGCACTCGTGCCAGCAGTACCAGCAATATGAATCATATCGAATAGACTATTAGCAATTTGGTGTTCGTTCAACTGATACTGGGCACCTGTGGCTAGATATGATGACCATTTTGGCGATTGTTTGTATCGCTCAATTAAACGTTGGCGATGACGAATATTTGCTGCTGTTTTGGAAGCCAGCACATACTTGCTAATGAAATTTGGTAAGGATGCCAGAGCCAGACCTTTAATGTAAGCACCCGATGCAGTAATTTCTTCCTCAGATAATGAAATTTGGAAAACAAGTTCGTGCAAAATTGCCAGCATCATCCTGGGCAAATCGTTACCGATATGTAATTGATTTTGTGCCGCAGCTTTTGACAGCGATTTATTAACTAACTGCCCTAAAGTCTCTGCCTCTTCAAAGGGATCTGGCAAAGCTTGCAAGAACACAGCACGAACTCCTGTATGTTCATTACCGTTCATTCCCAAGCTCAGCGGATTGTCGAGCATGTAGCTAGGGGCTAAAATTCTAATAATGCCTAAATCATTTCCCCTTACTTGAGGTTCAATCTGCATCAGTTTCCTCACTTGAGAATGAGAGGAATGCATAATTGCCTGGTCTACAGCAAAAAATTTATCTCCGATATTGTCCTTGCGGATGTAGAGAAAGTCCCTCCATGCGTTGAGCATGATCGCAGCATCCATATAATAGAGACCTAAGCGCAGCAACTTGCCAATGGGAGTGTTATAACCAACTTTGGCTAGAATACGTGAAAACCGGATTTGGCGGCTGTGGGCTTTGAGGACTTTATCTTTGAGTTCCATAATGTTCAATAAAGGGGACTAGGGACGCGGAGAATAACAAATGACTCTTGATTCTTGACTCTTGACGTTTAAATATTAATGCTTTGCGGAATTCTAGAAGGGAGCAGATACTCATAGGTTGGACGGCTCAAGTTGCGCTGATTGATCTTATGTTCAACCTGCTGGAGATTGTTTTGGAATGTCTGCAAAAAGGATAGTACACGCTGATCGCTAAAGTATCTCTGCGGATATTCGCCAAGCTTGTTGTAATATACAGAACCTAATAAACCGAGTAGGTTATATTGCCGTTGTGCCTGATTTAGAGGTGAAAGTAAATTCAGGTAGTCTTGCTCACTAATTTCTTCTTTGAGCGTTGAGGCTGGCAAATAACCAGCTAATGGCATGGCAGCAGCATAGCCCATGAGATCTTTCTGGGGAAAGTTAACCGCAGCGTGTTGTGCGCTGGCTGTGAAAATAATCAACGTAGCCGCATCTACTAAATATTCTCGCGTCTGGATACGTCCATCTTCACCAAAATCGCTGATGCGTCCACCATCGTAAGCTTGGACTTCAGTTGCCCACGCCTGGAGGGCTGCATCATTCTGAATATCCTTATCTGTAGCGTAGTAAAGGTTGAGGTAGTCCGAAACCCACCGATGAATGGCATCCCATACTAACAGTGCATCATCTCGGTAAGGATAAACAGGTAGCAAATTAGGATCATCTACGCCGCGCTGCTGGAATTGCTTCCGTAACATGGCACTATTAAAGCCATAGCTTTGCAACCCGCGCACTGCTAAAACCCGAGAGTTATCGATTGTCGATGAGAGCAATCTATCGACCCCACCGCCAGGAGCGATTAAAATTCGTTGGGCTGCATCGTTAATTGCTAAGGTGCCTTCAAAATGGGGGCGTAGCAATAACCTGAGTGGATGAGTAGCTGGTAGTTGCCGATAGGTAGCCATCACAAAAGCACCAACGAACAGGTGCGTTCTGGCTAGGTGAGTGACTGGTTCGTGGAAGTTGGCATCTGCTATTTGAACAATAGTTTTGGCAAACAGCCAAGCGTACTTACCAGAGTTAGGAGTAATAATTGGGTAATCGGGACCTGGAGTTTGGCCGCCTTGAATGGCTACTGGACGCAGTAGACGTGTGGGGTTTGAGCCTTTGGGTAAGGCAAACAGTGCTAGGGGCGCATAGACATATTTTTGCTCGTAAGGGTATGTACCGTTGATTGCACCCTCGAAAATTCCATAATCTGCTAGGTAAAGCCTTCCTTCTTCCCCTGCGGCTTGTAATGAATCGTCACTTCCCATCACTCCTTGGTAATGTTCGTCCGTGACTGGGAAGCAATCGCTCAGGCTGGTTACTCGCTCAATCATCACCGGATTGTAGCCAGCTACTCGCATGTAAGCAAAGACTTCATCTTCTTGGAAAGTTTTGCCAATTCTCGGCACTCCAATCACCGGAAACAACTTTTCATAATCATTCAGGTTGGTCACATGACCTGTAGGATGTCCTTCATACAGCAGCTCAATAACCTGATTTAGGGCATCTCTGAGAATTACAAGTCCGTTTTCCTTAAGAATAGAAAATAACAAATCGTCGAGTTCTCTAAAATCTTTAGATATTCCTTTAATTAAAAACTGAGGAACAATTTGCAGCAGCCTAGCAATAATACTGATATTGAAAGGTATCGCCCCCTTGAGCAACGCTTCCCAGATAAACATTTTGACATCGTCGCGGATCGACTTGGAACCGCGATTGCCTCGGTTGGTAATTAAGGTATTGATGAAAATATCTCGTAACTGCTGGGCTAACAAAAAATACCAGTTAGTAGTGAACCGTTCCGCCGGAGGAAGCTCATCCACCATAGCAATTGGTGGAATATGGGTGTAGTTATATTGATATTCCTGCCTAGTAACCTCCAGAGTCGTAGTAACGGGGAGACTTATTAAATTATTTGGTGATGAAGCAGTCATGGATCTTCTTGCATGTATTGTTCAAAGAGAACTTCAAAACTCAGCCGAAAAAACACTCCTTTAATTTTTTCGTTGATGAGGTTTATGGGATGTCTTAGCTCTGTCTCGTAGAGCTTATCGAATATTCTGCCCAAGTGGTCATCATTGAGAGGTTGCGTTGCAAAAATTTGTAGGAGAGAAAACAGCTGTATAAATTTCAACTAATTATGCAGGCATTGCCAAAATTTTGGCAAGAAACTTAAAATTATGCTTTACCAAAGATTAACGCTCTGTTAACCTTGCTTGTTTTACCCTAGCTTGTACTCCAGTCATTGTATCTGACAGAGAGCATCGCAGCTAGCTGCTATACATCCTAGTACCTATGCAAAACATAGGTGGAAAAACAATCATTTGCGGGGCAGTTTTCATGTTAAATCCTGTACAAACTCTCGGTATCTTTCAAAAACAACCAGATCCTAAAGTATTTTCCGCAGGACAAGTCATATTTGAAGCAGGAGAGCTTGGTGATTGTATGTATGGCATTATAGAAGGAGAGGTTGATATATTAGTCAATGACAAAGTTGTAGAAACGATCGCATCTGGTGAAGTTTTTGCTATAGGGGCCTTAGTAGGGGTAAAAAATAGAACTTATACAGCTATTGCTAAAACAGATTGTCAACTTGCTTTTCTGGATGAACAAAGGTTTCTATTTGTAGTGCAAGAAACTCCTATGTTCGCCCTGCAAGTGATGAAAAACTACTCAGAGCGTCTGACTCGTGTTGAGCATCAGCTTTCCAGCCTTACAGTCTGATCCATAGTTGGTATTATTTAGATATTTTGTGCGATCGCCTGGGTAACGTGCTAGATCATGCGATCGCCAGATACGCTGATATAAAATAAAAGAAACCACTGTTTAACAATGGTTTCCATATAATTAAGGATATTCTAGATATTTTCTCGTTTATTCAAGTGGATTGCTGTAGGCACTAAATCCATAAGCTAAAGTTTCTTTCCAAGCATCTGAAGGCTTAAGACTTCTGTTAATTGCTTTAGCAAACGGTACTGGAATCCCTTTGATAGTTTCCGGTAAGATTGCATATTCTGTTGTTGGTTCCACTATATATTGCGGACACTTGGTTTTTACGCCAGCAGCATTCAACATTTCCTGAATTTCAACGGCTGAATATTGCTTGAGATAAATCGGGTTTTTACTAAATATATTTATATTTCTAATAAAATTATGGATAATGTGAGAAGGGCAAGACTTGTTATGAAAAGAATGATTAAAAACGAAACTACCACCAGGCTTTAGCACACGAAATATCTCTGTTAATAAATTTCTTAACTGTGCATCTGGTATATGCATAAATACGCAGTTAGAAATTACTAAATCTATCGAATTATCTTCTAAAGGTAGTATTTCTGCTGAATTGCAAATTATATTGAATTGCGCTTCTGGGAAAAAATCATATTCTTGTTTAACCCTGATCAAGCGTCGCAATAAAGATTCAGAAATATCAATTGCAAAATACTTTTGGCATTTTAGATTTTTCTCTTTTGAAAGATGTAATGGAGCGCGACCGTAGCCACAACCAATCTCCAGAATAGAATCAACAGATTTATTGGTCGGAAATTTATTCCAAGTTCCACCAGGCCTTCCACCTAATAAAGTGTAATCTTGTTTAATAGGTGATGTTTCTGCAACCTGCTCAATTTTTTGGGAACCATAGTAAGTCTTACCAATTTCATCCCATTTTTGTTTATGCTCAGTACTGTTTAGCTGGTCGTAGTTTTTAGGAAAATAAATGCCATCCCGAAGCTGAAACTCACTCAAGCTACTTCTGGATTTTTCTAATTGAGTCATAGGAGTATTTTTGATATATAGCTAGCTATTTTTCTTGTTATACTCTTAACTCTTCATTAAGTGCAAGCGTCATTTTATCTATATGTATTAATCAAAAATACATAAACTAATTATAAAATTACCTCTAGCTTGAACAATTACTCAAAAACGCGGTGGTCTGCTGATATTAAATTTGGTAAAAAACAATATTTGCTCAATAATATAAAATAAAATAATTGGCGATTCTCAGTAGATTTACGCTCAAAGGCTTAAATCGGTTTACAAATACTTTAAATTTAATTATAGATTGCAATTCTTGGAGACTGTGCTGGAATGAATGAAGAGTCACAGAAACAACGGGTAGTAGTGGTAGGTGCAGGTTGGGCTGGTTTAGGCGCAACCTACCACTTGGCAAAACAAGGATATGATGTGACGCTTCTAGAAGCAGGGTCTTATCCTGGCGGACTGGTGGCTGGTTGGAAAACATCCGCAGGACGTTCTGTAGAAGCAGGTATACATGGCTTTTGGTATCCTTATAGAAACATTTTTGCACTGATCAATGAATTAGAAATTAATCCTTTTACATCTTGGACTCGTTCTGCCCAATATTCCCCTGCGGGGTTGGAAGTAGAATCGCCAATTTTTCAAGATTTACCGCGACTCCCCTCACCGCTAGGAACTTTTCTCTATACTCAGTTTCAGCGTCTACCATTAATTGACCGTCTGAGTGCCTTACCTTTACTTTACTCTGTGGTTGATTTTGATAATTCTCATGATGCTTGGCGGCGTTACGATTTTGTAACGGCGCGGGAATTATTCAAAGATTTTGGTGTTTCGGCGCGACTGTATAAAGAAGCGTTTGAACCAATGTTATTGGTAGGCTTGTTTGCTCCTGGCGAACAGTGTTCAGCCGCAGCAACTTTAGGGATGTTGTACTTTTTTATTCTGGCTCACCAGCCTGATTTTGATGTAGTTTGGTGTCGGGGAACTGTGGGAGAAAAAATATTTCGTCCTTGGGTAGAACGTATTGAAAAAGCTGGTGCCAAGGTTTTATCTAAGCGGCGAGTAACTGACTTAATTGTTGATAGTAACAATCGTGCAACAGGTGTAGTTTGTGATGATGAAGTGTTTAACGCTGACGCTGTAATTTTTGCAGTTGGCATCACTGGTATGAAAAAAATTGTTGCCAATAGTCCTAGCTTACAAAGTCGTCAAGAGTTTCGCAATTTAAATAATTTAGGCGCAATTGATGTTTTAGCAACTCGGTTATGGTTTGACCGCAAAATTAATATTCCTCGTCCTTCTAATGCTTGTTTTGGATTTGATGCCACTACAGGATGGACATTTTTTGATTTAAATACACTTCATGATGAATATAAAAATGAAGCAGGAACGGTAATTGAAGCTGATTTCTATCATGCAAATCAGTTTCTCAATTTAAGTGATGAAGAAATTGTGCCAATAGTCCAGCGTTATTTAACAACTTGCATACCAGGGTTTCAAGAAGCAAAGGTAATCGACAGTAGTGTAATTCGTTTAGCAAATGCGGTAACGCATTTTGCACCTGGAAGTTATCGTTATATGTTGCCAGCCAAGACAAGTTTGGTAAATGTGTTTATGAGTGGAGATTGGATTGTCAACCGTCACGGCTCATGGTCGCAGGAAAAGGCTTATGTTACTGGTTTGGAAGCAGCAAACTTGGTAGTGTCTTATTTAGGCAAGGGTCAGCCATGTAAGATTTTACCTGTAGAAGCAGATGAAGCGCATATAGAAGTAGCGCGATCGCTCAATCAAACAGTCCGTCACTTGAGCAAATCTATTCTGCCTGACTTTTGGTTGCCTTAGGGCCTAGCTCAAAAATTCCGTATCTTTTAAATTATCCTCTCTACTGCTTAATTTTTGAATACCTACTGAGGCATCTGTGATGACTACCTATCAAGATGTACCAATACTTATGCAAAATAGACTGCTTGCTAAATTAGCTCCTGATGAGTTAAAACGCTTGCATCCTCATCTAGAGATAGTTTCGCTCTCACTGGGCCAGGTGATCATCTCGCCTAATGAGCCGATCTCTTTTGTCTATTTTCCTATTAACTCATTGCTCTCTGTGGTCACGGTGATGGAGAACGGCTCAACAGTCGAATCCGGCTGTATCGGGCGTGAGGGGATGGCAGGTGTGTCAATACTTTTAGATACAAACACAACACCGATGCAGACTTTGGCACAAATCCCAGGACAAGCCGTGCGTGTCAAAGCTTCTATCATCAGACAGGCCTTCGACACTGGCGGCTCGCTGCACAAGCTTCTCCACCGTTACATACATACATTTAGGACTTACGCATTGACAGGAAATGGACTATGTGAATTGCCTTAAAGGGAAGTGAAGCGGGATAAATTAGCATAGGTCAAAGCCTCATGCTGGGAAGCCTACTCCCAGTATACTTTGCCTAAAAGAAGACATTCTCAGCAAAGTTAAGCATCTAAAAATCCTTGAGTGAAACACTTGTCTAGTTATGTTTGAATGTCTAGATTGCAATAGGTGACAGCTTCCCTAGCATGACGCCAAGATACAAGCGAGAACTAACTAACTTAACACCAACCTCATTCTTTAGTTAGAGGTTAGGTTTAGTTGAAAGCTTTAAGGTTCAGGTATTCATTTGTAGTAGTTAATTTTTTTAGTAGTCTAGAAGGCTGATACGAAGGGTAAATTTTTTCAAGAGACTTCTACATACCTCTCGCTAATAAGCTTTTATCCTACACTGTTCTCCGCTCCTGGTATTAGGGTTTGGACAAATTTGTTTGTCCAAACTGCGATAAACAAAGCACCATACAGCAAGCACGGGAGACAATAGACATGAGCCAACCAATTAAAGTTGAAAAAACGGTAACGATTAACAAACCAGCAGAGGAACTCTACCGCTTTTGGCATAACTTTGGGAACTTGCCGCGCTTCATGAAGCATCTCAAAGACGTAAAAGTACACGATAACAAGCGAGAGTCCTCCGGACACGCTACGCGAACGCACTGGACGACCAGTGGGGTGTTAGGTGGAAGTGTTGAATGGGATGCAGACATCATTGAAGATCGGGAAAACGAATTGATTGCTTGGGCTTCGGTTGAAGGTGCAGATGTTGATAACTCTGGTTCTGTCCGCTTTCAGCCAGCACCCGCCAATCGCGGTACACAGGTAAAGGTCGTCACGGAATATAACCCGCCTGGTGGTGCGATTGCATCTGTGTTTGCCAAACTCTTCGGCGAAGAACCAGAACAGCAGATTGGAGATGATTTACGCCGCTTCAAAATGCTGATGGAAGCAGGCGAGATTGCAACAACAGAAGGTCAACCAAAGGGAGGTTAAAGATTATGAAAGCAGTTTGCTGGCACGGCGCTAACGATGTACAAGTTGATACAGTACCCGATCCAAAAATCATTAACCCGCGTGATGCGATTGTTAAAATCACGTCAACGGCGATTTGCGGTTCTGATTTACATCTTTATGATGGTTACATCCCCACGATGGAAAAGGGCGACATCCTTGGTCATGAATTTATGGGGGAGGTCGTCGAGCTAGGTAGTGCCGTCAAGAATGTAAAGATAGGCGATCGCGTTGTCGTACCTTTTACCATTTCCTGCGGCTCGTGTTTCTTCTGCAAAAAGGATTTATGGTCGCTGTGCGATAACTCCAACCCTAACGCTTGGATACCGGAAAAACTCATGGGTCATTCTCCATCTGGTCTTTTCGGCTACTCCCATATGATGGGTGGCTATGCTGGAGGTCAAGCTGAATATGCCCGCGTTCCCTTTGCCGATGTCGGTTTATTCAAGATTCCTGATGGACTAGCAGACGAACAAGTCCTGTTTCTGACGGATATCTTCCCCACTGGCTATATGGCAGCGGAAAACTGCGATATCGAGCCAGGAGATACTGTAGCGATCTGGGGCTGCGGTCCAGTCGGACAGTTTGCCATTAGAAGTGCATATATGCTAGGTGCCGAGCGCGTCATTGCAATCGATCGAGTTCCCGAACGCCTACAGATGGCGAAAGACGGCAAGGCAGAAGTCCTTAACTATGAGGAAGTTGATGTTGGTGAAGCATTGAAAGAAATGACGGGTGGTCGCGGCCCCGATGCTTGCATGGATGCTGTGGGAATGGAAGCCCACGGTACGGGCCCTGATGCGTTTTACGACCAGGTAAAGCAAGCCGTGCGTATGGAAACCGACCGACCCACTGCCCTAAGGCAAGTGATTGTTGCCTGTCGCAAAGGTGGCACTGTTTCAATTCCTGGTGTTTACGGCGGCTTTGTAGACAAGATACCGATGGGTGCTGCCATGAACAAAGCTTTGACGTTTAAAACCGGACAAACGCACGTTCATCGTTACCTGCGCCCGCTACTTGAGCGCGTCCAAAATGGCGATATCGACCCATCTTTTGTAATCACTCACCGTTTACCGCTAGAGCAAGCACCGCACGGCTACGAAATTTTCAAGCACAAGAAGGACAACTGTATCAAGATCGTGCTCAAGCCAGGTCAGGCTGCCTAAAACCCCACAAGAACACGAAAAAACCAAGTCTAGCCAACACTTTAGGAGGTAGAGATGACAGAAGAACTCACAAATAAGAAAGTTGCCATTCTGGTTACAGATGGCTTTGAGCAAGTTGAAATGACTCAACCAAAGCTTGCCCTTGAGTCAGCAGGTGCTCAAACCCACATTATTTCACCGAAGAGCGATCGCGTTCAGGGCTGGAACCATTATGACAAGGGGGATTTTTTCCCAGTAGATGTCCCCCTCGATCAAGTAAATTCAGCCGACTATGATGCCCTCCTGCTTCCCGGTGGTGTTGCCAATCCAGATCAACTTCGGACTCAAGCTAAGGCGATCGAGTTTATAAAGTCTTTCTTCGATACTGACAAGCCGGTAGCGGTGATCTGCCACGGACCTTGGACTCTGATCGAGGCAGATGTGGTGCGCGGACGGCGGCTCACCTCGTGGCCGTCGCTCAAGACCGATCTCCAGAACGCAGGTGCCCAGTGGGTAGATCAGGAAGTTGTAGTTGATAGCAACCTCGTGTCGAGCCGCAAGCCAGACGACATCCCAGCCTTCAATCGGGAAATGATCGAGCTGTTCAGCCATGCAGGGCAGGTACGGCAGATGGTGTGAGGACTCGGAGCGTTAGGAGGATAGGTATGGAACAAGCAGGGGGAGTACAGAATGTCTTTTCTCCCTCTGCCTTAAGAGCTTCCTCAGCCCAAGGTGCTTGCCACCATGCAAAGTTTGCTTGGTGGACTACTAGGTCTAGTTGTATACATCCTGAGGAGAGCATTATGCGAATCGCTCAAGTTGCTCCATTGTGGCAACAAGTACCGCCTCCTGCTTATGGAGGAATTGAGTTGGTGGTTAGTCTCTTGGCTGAAGAACTCATTCGTCGTGGTCATGAAGTGACTCTGTTTGCATCGGGTGATTCGAGTAGTTTTGCCAAGATAGAATCTGTTCACTCACAGGCATTGAACTTAGACCCTACCGTTAAGGAACCAAGCGTTTACGAAACACTGCAGCTAATGCGAGTGTACGAACAGGCGCACAAGTTTGATGTCATTCACTCTCACGTTGGCTACCCTGCACTACCCTACGCCAGATTGGTGGAGGCACCGACCATTCATACGCTGCATGGCATCTTGACACCAGATAATGAAAAGGTGTTCAAGTATGCTCGCTCTCAGCCGTTTGTCAGCATTTCCAACGCGCAGCGAGAACCAAGAGTGGGACTCAATTACGTTGCCACTGTCTACAACGGCATTAATCCAATGACTTACAAGTTTTACCCGCAGGCAGAGTCGTCTCCCTATCTTGCATTTCTGGGTCGAATCTCACCTGAGAAGGGGGTGCATTTAGCGATCGAAATTGCTAAACGTTCGGGCTGGCACTTAAAGATAGCAGGTAAAGTCGATGTAGTTGATGTGGATTATTTCGTGCAACAGATCAAACCTTACATTGATGGAACGCAGATTGAATACCTGGGAGAAGCTAACCATGCCCAAAAGAGCCTCCTGATGGGAGGAGCAGTTGCGACTTTATTCCCGATTACCTGGCGTGAACCCTTTGGACTGGTGATGATTGAGTCGATGGTAACAGGTACACCTGTGATTGCTATGAATTTGGGCTCCACCTCTGAAGTGATTGTTCACGGTAAGACAGGATTCTTGTGTCGCTCAGTCAAAGACTGTCTCTCTGCCATTGATAGAGTGCCTGAGCTAAACCGCTACGCCTGCCAAGAGCATGTGCTGAGAAACTTCACGATTAAGCAGATGACAGATGGCTACGAAGCTGTCTACAGCAAGTTTGCTAGTCTTACAACCCAGGACCTTTGTATGATGTACCCCGAAACCTGGACATAGGCGTAAATGGAAGGTTCGCGCAACCAGGGGCAACCTTGTAAAATTTAGTAAAAATAACCATTTATTGTCTTTACTTCACAAAGCACAGCCTGCAACCGTCTTCATCATATAGAAGCAAGGCTGAGCCGCTGGTTGTTAATGAGCAGTGACGGTATAAATTCAGACACACTTGCTCTCACGCAAGAATTTATGTCCACAATGCTTGGCGTTCGCCGTTCTGGAGTCAGCGAAACTGCTAGTAAACTTCAGAGCAGAGGCTTAATCTCTTACCAGCGCGGGCAGATACAGATTGTTGACAGAAAAAGCTTGGAAAAAACCGCTTGCGAATGTTATGGCATAGTTAAGGCAGAATACAAGCGCTTGTTTGATTGAAGTACAACTCAGTTTCTTCAATGCCGCTGATTGCCAAGATGCGCAGAGATGAAATTCTAAAATATAGGATTTCGTTATCGAATTTCGATATATTATTTCTGTCAATGCCTTGACAGAATCAGGAGAATCACAGTGACGCAGGAAACTGAGGGTATCCAAGGAGAGCCTTCCTATAACGCTCTGACTCGCAGTCAGCAGCAGCAGCGATTAATCCAATTGGCAAGGGTGTTTTTGCGACTCGGAACGATCGCCTTTGGTGGCCCTGCTGCTCACATCGCCATGATGGACAATGAGGTGGTAAATCGTCGTCAGTGGATGAGCCGAGAGAAACTGCTAGACCTGCTGGGGATTACAAATTTGATTCCAGGGCCCAACTCGACAGAATTAGCCATTCACATTGGTTACGAACGAGGCGGATGGCGTGGTTTACTAATTGCAGGAAGCTGCTTTATTCTGCCTGCTATGCTCATTGTTTGGACGCTAGCAGCAATTTACGATCGCTACCAGACAGTGCCGCAGGTGGAATGGCTGCTTTATGGGATCAAGCCTGTGATTATTGCGATCGTGCTGCAAGCTGTGTGGAATTTAGGTAAAAAGGCAGCCAAGGACTTGCCAACAATTATTGCAGGGATGACAGCGATCGCTGCCTACTTTGCGGGATTGAATGAAATTTTGGTGCTGATTTTGCTAGGTATCGCCGTCATGCTAGTAAAGAATTGGCATAGAGGACACACAACTGGGGCATTCCTCTTACCTTTCTCAGGTGTTTTGGCACAGGTTGGTAGTACGGCCGCCGCAGTCACGTCAGTCAGTTGGGTCAGCGTCTTTCTATTCTTTCTCAAGATTGGGTGTGTTCTTTATGGTAGTGGTTATGTGTTACTGGCATTCCTACAACGGGATTTAGTCGAGCGTAATCATTGGCTGACCTCACAGCAGTTATTGGATGCTGTAGCAATTGGGCAGTTTACACCTGGCCCTGTTTTCACCACCGCAACATTCATTGGATATTTGCTGGCAGGAAATGCTGGGGCGATCGCTGGTACAATTGGGATTTTCTTACCAGCTTTTGTGTTGGTATGGGTAGTTAACCCTTGGGTTTCTAAGTTGCGTCAATCTCCTTGGGCTAGCGGATTTTTGGATGGTGTGAATGCGGCTTCTATGGGATTAATGGCAGGAGTCACCTACACCTTGGGACGAGCTGCACTGCTAGATTGGTTAACAATTATCGTGGCAATTGTCAGTGCGATCGCAGTGTTCCGATTCAAAATCAATTCTGCTTGGTTAGTGTTGGCAGGAGGAACACTCGGACTAGCCTCACATATATTAGGATTCATTGGCTGATTGCTAAATTATGTAAGCCTGCACTTGAGATTTACTCAATTCACTGACCAGACGATGAGCTTGGTGCTTGTAGAGTGGGTACTGTAAAGTTTTTGGCAGTTGGCTCATGAGTATTCTGGCTGTATGTATATCACAACCAGAAATTCGCGCAATTACTGCTGCGCCTTCAAACGCGGCTTCTGATGAAAACGCAGATTCGACTCTTACCAGTAATTGTGCAGATGCGATCGCTCCCCGTTCGACTCTTTGCAATCCTTCAATAGTTGCCAAAACCACCAGGCGATCGCCTACAGCCAGCTTGATATCATCGGAGGGCATAAACTTAGAAGTTGATTGACTAGCTTTGGCGTGAAGAATTGGCACTATCCCATAACCGTAAGCAATCTCAGCCAGCAATTTGCCGTTGAGGGTATCATCAGCTTCAATTTGATATTCAGTCACTAGTGTAGTTTGGTTATTTAGACGAAATAGATTGAGGACATTTTCACCAAACGCCGCCGCCGCAAATGCTTCAGCAGCAAGAGCATAAACACCCAAAACTCTGGCATAGGGTAGCAGTCGCGCCACATTCTCGCTAAAACGGGGGTCGAAGGTGCGGATTATCAAATTGGCTGTAGGATTGCTAGCATGAGTCATCAATCCAATTTCTAAATTAGTTACCTCATCATCAGTTACGACAATAACGCTTTTAGCAGTGGCAAGATTGACTTGGCTGAGGGCATTTTTGATATTTCCTATAATGAGAGGCATTGTGGACAATATGTCTGAGTCAAGTTCAGTGGCATGAACGCCTACCAAAGGTTGCTTAAGTTCTTGCAATAGCTGGGCCACACGCTTACCTACTCTCCCCAAGCCAATTAGCACTACATGGTCTGCTTTTGGTATTGGTAGACGACGCCGAGAAAACTGGAATTTAGCAGCTAAGACGCGTTCAGTCATGATGGCATAAAGAATACCAACAAAAACTGTACCCGCCACAGTCTGACTGATGCTGAATAGATGCAGCCACCAAGGAATTTCAAAAGGCAGTTGTAGCTGTCCAAATAGGTTGTCGTAGCCACCGATGCTTAAAACTAGGGAGACATTCAGAGCATCTTGGAAGCTGATTTTAGGATATTGCAACTTGTATAGCAAAGTCCCACAGAAAAACCAACTCACCATAAAAATCCCGCCGACTAAGGCTACGCGACTGGTTTGGCTACCTTCTTGCCAAAACTGAGTCAGCTGGTGTCGCAGATTTTGCCACCTCATACCAGAGATCCTTGCACCCCACAATTGCCTGCGACTAGTAACGGGTTGTACTGTGCGAGTAGCAAGGTGATCGGTTACTTCAATATAAGCAACAGTGTCTCCAGGAAAGATTTGAGTGTGGGGTTCCCATTGATAAAATGCTTTGGGTAGAGGATTTCCAGCTCTAGCGTGAGCAAAAACTCGTCGGTGAGCAGTATTAATTTCGTGAATTTGGGGATGCGTACCCCAACGATGGGAAACATCTACGGGTGCTCTAAACACTCGTAGTAAACGGTTTTCTAGAGTGAAAAATCCTCTAGTTTCACTGCTGAGAGCTGCAAGGGCAAAGCTTTTGGCTGGTAATTGCGTAGCTTCAAAAGCGACAAAATTTCCTAGATTTTGACTGAGTAATTCATTGAGATTTTCTTGTGCTGAGCGAATAACTAACCGAACATTGGGATTGAGCGATCGCGCGGCAAATGCTGCGGCAATATTCACGCGTTCATCACTAGTTACAATCAGAATTGCCCGACACTGCCGAATTCCCGCCTGTTCTAATGTTTTGGGTTGACAACAGTCACCAATTACTAGTTTGTCTACTAAATCAGGTAATTCTGGAACTTCCCATCTTTGAATATTTGCAACTTCAATAGCATTTACCTTGACGCCAAACTCTTTCAGCACAGACACACAATACTGCCCCAGGTTGCCAAGCCCACAAACTAAAAAGAAGTTTGTATCTATAGTTGCATTTTGTCCCATAATTAATGCTGATTTGTTTTGGACATTTAATATCATGTCCAGCTAAATAATTGTCATTACGAACGCAGTGATATTCGGCTAATGTCATGACTGAGGGGTTGACTGTGAGATTGTACCTCAGTCACAGCTTGGGGCGAAGCTTCAGACGATTGTAAACCGAAGCCACGTTTTGATTGCCTGAGAGTAGGTATTGACACAGGCGTGGTGTCACCTTTCTGGCTCCCAAAGGGTAGGGCTTGTCGTAGACATCGCATTTATCAAAACTATTCTGCCAAAGTCTAAATTAGGCGAAACTTAAGTTCGACTTTTGGCTAGTGTTGATTCTGATGCACTACCTTTAGCCTTGATTTTAGGATGAATTTTTATTTTTAAGTTATGGACTCGCAAGGAAAGCAAACTTTTTTTACACCTGTTGGCGAAGTTGGAGGTAGTGTTGGTTACGCGGGGCTGTCAGTCACCTCTAACGCTAGCCAAACAGCTAAAGCGGCCGATAAGTACCTCAAAGACTCATTGCTTTTGAACAAGCTCACCGAGCGCGTATATGAACTGTTAAATGAAGATCTGCGTTATCAGCGTGAAAGGTTCAATAACTATAGTCATCAAAGGTGGTTGTAATGGCTGAAAGTAATAATAACGGCAACATTTCTCACGAGTTAAAGTATGTCACTACCAATCATTTTTACGTAGAAATAGATAGTTCTATTGCTGCGTCTTTTACTGAATGCTCTGGATTAAGTTTGCAAATGAAGAAAAATGTTTTTTTTGAAGGAGGTGTTAACGATCAGCAAAGAATTTATTTAGGGCATACAGAATTTGCCGATGTCACTCTTAAACGTGGTGTGACCGACCACCCTGGTTTTTGGAACTGGATTAATGCAGTATTTGATGAAAATAAAGCCACATCTCGACGTAATGTCAATATTCTGGTTTTTAATCAAGGTGGCGAAACAATGATGAGTTGGACATTGATTGGTGCTATTCCTATATCTTGGAAAACACCAACATTACAAGCTGATGGTAATGCAGTTGCTATAGAGGAATTAACTTTAGCCTATGAAGGTTTGCAATTAGGCAAAGCAAAAGGAGGAGGCAATCCACAAACACGAGAGATGAAGACGGGATTCTTCTTGTCTCATTAATTTAAAATCTTCCAACTATAACTATGCACATCATTCAACCATTACTAGGAACTAAAGTAAAACCACTTGGGGTAAGACAGCCTCTAGGTTATTCTCATAGACTTTTATCCAGAAAAGAGTCTAGTTCTCTGCATGGGCATAGCAGTACGATCAAGCCTTTAGTAAATCATATACCATTAGTCACCTACTCACAATTTTTAGCACCTCATGAAAATCAAGCATTTAACGACTCATTAATAGAAGTTAATAGTCCTGAACCTGAGTTGCCATTAATTCAATTTAATACACTTGATTCATTTATAGAAGATAGTAATCACTATACTAATGAAGATATACAAGGTGATATCCCAAATATATTACCTGGTGAAATTATAAGTAATACAAATAATATTACGCCTGAATTAAATATTACAGCTAAATTTAGTAGTTCTCAGGCGAAATCAAAAGCTAAGTCTAAAAACAAAAAAGATGTCAATAAGCAGGTTGATAAAATTCATATTATTAGTTTAAACGATGTCGATTTACTCACACAAGATGAGCCTCAAGTTGCTAATTTTGAAAACCATCAAGCCCATAAATCACAACCAAATATTATTTTAGATAACAGTAGAGATGATAATGATTCTATCAATATTACTCCTATTGAGAGTTTGGTAAGTTCGCCGATTATTAATGATCGAGCTGTCTTAATTGATAATTTTGCTAGTGATGAAACACAAGCAATTAGTGATTCAGCAACAATAGTCTATACTGCTAATCTCCCTGAAAGCATGATGCTACAGCCACAAAATACGGACTTAGAAACTATTGCTAGTGTCTCACCCAGAATTTCATCGCTAGAACCTCATGGAACAAATAATGATGTTAAATTTACTCTTTTGAGTAACTTAAATAATAGCGAACAGACTGTGATACATGAAGGATTACAAGCTGTTGATAACTCAAATATTTCAATTAGCCCAAATTCACAAAAACAAGAGGTAGTTACTAATTCAAATATTCTCAGAAAACATGAGGAATTCTCTCCACAACAGCATGAGGTTTTACTGAATAATAATAATGATGATGAAGGAATTACAGACATTGCAACCGACTTAATATCTAACAGTCTTCCAAATAGCAATTATTTGTTAACAACTACTCCACCTGGCATTGATGACGCGCCTAATTTATTTCGCGATTTGGCAAATCAAGAACAGCCTCTAGTCTCCGAAATATCATCTGCTATACCTAGCCTTGAATCTTCAACCACAGTTAATTCTTTAGGTGCGGGAAATATTACAACTGTAAGCACACCTGAGATTATTAACAGTCAGGCTATAGCAAATGTACCTGTTCAATTAGCACCTATCTCACCTGTAATTGCAGATAACTCGATAGTTGTTTCAGAACAACAATCTGCTGAAGCAGTTAATTTTGTGGATGCGTCAGAAAATATGACTCTCTTGCAAACTGATAGCGCCAGCAATATACCTGTTGAGTTAACGCCAACCTCACCTGTAATTGCAGATAACTCCATAGTTGCTTCAGAATCACACTCTACTAACTCGGTTAATTTTGTGGATGCGTCAGAAAATTTGCCTTCCAGACAAACTGACAGTACCAAAAGTGTACCCGTTGAGTTAGCGTCAACCTCATCTGTAATTGTAGATAACTCGATAGTTGCTTCAGAATCACACTCTACTAACTCGGTTAATTTTGTGAATGCGTCAGAAAACGTGACTCTGCTACAAACTGACAGCAGCAACAATGTAGCAGTTGAGTTAGCGCCAACCCCACCTGTAATAGCAGATAACCCAATAGTTACTTCAAAATTACAGCCTGCTGAAGCGGTTAATTTTTTGGATGTACCAGAAAGTGTGCTTTCATCGCCAGATAACAGCCAACCAAACACAGATATTCAGACTGTTGTAACGCTGCCTATATTGCCCGAAACTAAGGAAGTGGCTAGATTAGATGGGGATGCGATGTCTGATCTCCAGCCACTCCGTGTCTACGCATCTGCTACATCACCAAATTTTACAAAAACATCGAGCATTTTTCGGGACGTTGTTAATCTCGAACAAAGTGTAGAACAAGATTTTCCATCTGCGGTTACAAACTTTATTGATACCTCCTATACTTCGGAGAGCCAAACTTTCCTAGAAAATCAGGCAGAAACCTTAGATAATTTACCTGCACCCCAAGGTTTCGCTACGGGGGGACAAGTAACACAGTCTTCAGTCGAAAATCCGCAGATAGCATCTTCGGATACTGTACCTGCTATGCTCACACCTGGAGAGTTTGTAGTTAATGCTAATGATGCGCAGAAAAATCTTCACATACTCCGGCATATCAATATAGGTGGGACACCAGAAGATATCATTCTTCCCAGTTTAGAAATATCTACTGAACAGACTCCGACTAAAGTCGATTCTTTTGATGGCATTTCATTACAGCGTCAAAACTCTGATAGTCGTGCAGCTGAAGAATCTAACTCCTTAATTCCTTCTTCATTAGGGGCAGAAATTGGTAAGCAAAGGCTTTTATCACACAGTTCTTTGCAACTTAATACTGTGGAAAATAAAACCACTACGGGGAATGAATCCTCTGCTCATTACTCATTACCCAGATTAATTTTCCGCAAACCGAGTTTTAATACTAACGCATCTTACGACACACCCACCCAATGGTCGAGTGTAGAAGAATTACTAAATGGGAATAACGATTCATTTACATCTGTTAATTTTAGTAGTGGAGAATCTAACTCGCAAAATTCAGAATATTCTCAAGTTTCACTATCATCAGAATCGCCACAAGTTTTTACTAAAAGCCTAAGTTCACCGAGAGGCTTTGCTAATGGTGGAGAAGTCACAGCACCTGATATAGCTAGTGATATCCAGCCAATAAAGGAAACCATACAAAGTCCATCTGCTGCTATTCCAGAAGCTGATGAATCTGGAAATCTGGAAGCTTTAGCTTATGAAATATATAACAGATTACGACAACGAATAGAAGTTGAGCGAGAGCGTCAAGGTATCTATTTAGGTCGCTTACCTTGGTAAATTATTTTTCAACGAAAACCAACCACAAATTTTATTTTTATACTCTTTGCGTGAACTTTCAATCTAGTAATTTCATAATAATCAAATGGCTAGTCAAACAATTGTTATCCCTCAAAAGAAAAATCCTCAACTTGAGAAAGCTAAACTCGTAGCCTATAACAGTGAAGCACCTGATATCGAATTAATGTTTAATCCTACAGAAATTAGTTTTTCTCGCACTGTTAGTTGGAAAAGTGACCCAGGTAATAGAGGAACTACTCTACTACCTAAAGTGAATTTTTCTGGTGTAGAACCTTATAAATTCACCCTAAAACAACTACTCTTCGATACTTATGAAACCAAACAATCAGTAATGAAATATATAGACATCATCAAGAAAGGGGTAGAAACTATTGAGCAAAATCCAGATAAACGTCCACCTGTTTACATATTTACCTGGGGAAGAGAATATTTTCATTGTGTAATCACCAGTCTTACCTACAATTTAAATATGTTTCTGACTGATGGTACACCAGTCAGAGCAATGGTTGATATATCTTTACAAGAAGTAGATAAAAATAACCTTCCTGGCGGACGAGAATCAGCTTCTAAAGGCAGCAATCGTCAACCACATCCTAGCCTAGGAGGTACTTAAAAATTCGTAATTAAATTTGAAATATGGCGGGCATTGCCCAACCTACATTTATTTGTTAATTACGAATTAGTTTTATTATGTCAGACCAAAGTCTTTATTTAAGCCAACCTAAACTTGAATTAGGAGGACAAGCCGCTTCTCCTGAGCTAATCAAGGATTTATTACAAATAACTATAGAAGAAAGTTTGCATTTACCAGCAATGTTTACACTGGTAGTACATAATAGCTATATTCCTACCGTTGACCGTGCAGAATACAAACCTTGGCGGCATGAAAAGCTGTTTGAAATAGGTAAAAAAGTAAGGTTGGGTTTTGTTTCTAGCACTACTCAAGATGCTGATTTTGACGATAGATTAGAAGATTTGCTGATTGAAGGTGAAATTACAGCAATGGAAGTTCACTTCAATGAAAAATCTGAAGCTCATATGATTATTCGTGGTTATGATATCTCTCATCGGCTTCACAGAGGTCGTTATAATCGTTCCTTCTTGAATAAAACTGATAGCGATATAGTTAAACAAATAGCTTCAGAAGTAGGAATAAAAATTGGCAAAATAGACCCAAGCGGTGAAGTGCATGAGTATGTATTTCAAGAAAACCAAAGTAATATGGAGTTTTTGCGAGAACGGGCGGCTCGGATTGGGTTTGAACTATTTATTCAGAATGACAAGTTATATTTTCGGAAACCTGAAAGTCAGGAATCTATACAACTAAAATGGCTAGTTGATATTAGTAAATTTAGTACCCGCGTGACGAGTGCGGAACAGGTGAGTGCTGTAGAAGTCCGTGGCTGGGACTATACCCAGAAAAAAGCGATCGCTTCTACAGCCAATGCAGAAACGGTAATAACTGACACAGGTAATAAAAAAGGTAGCAGTAGTAGTACTAAATTCTCCAATTTAAAGCCACCGAAAATGACGGTTGTAGATCAACCAATTGCTAGCACAACACAAGCACAGAAAATGGCGCAGGCTTTGTGTGATGAACTGGGAGGAGAATTTGTGTATGCAGATGCTAAAGCGGTAGGTAATCCCAAAGTCAGACCAGGGAAAGTGATTACGCTTACAGGTATGGGCGATCGCTATAGTGGTAAATATTATGTGACCGAAACTCGCCATTTCTACACTCAGCGAATTTATACCACAGAGTTCAGCATCCGAGGGTTACGGGCTGGTAATTTATTCACAACTCTCTCTACCCAAACCCGCCTCCAACCCGGTCAAACTTTCTTAGTCGGAATTGTCACTGATATCAAAGACCCCAAGGGATGGGGACGAGTGAAAGTTAAATTTCCCACCCTCACAGAAGAACACGCTAGCAACTGGGCCAGAGTTGTGGCTTTAGGTGCAGCAAATCAACGGGGATTTGATTGTTTACCAGAAATAAACGATGAAGTCTTAGTCGGTTTTGAACATGGTGATATCCATCGTCCTTATGTACTGGGCGGTGTTTGGAACGGTAAAGACGCGCCACCAGAAGCAGTAGATGATACTGTTGTGGGTGGTAAAGTGCGATTACGCACTGTCAAAACCCGTACAGGACATACCTTGCAGTTTGTTGAAGAAGATAAAGGTAGCAGTAAAGCCGGGGTACGCGTTCAAACAAAAGGCGGTCACAAAATTTATCTTAATGATAGCGATCGCTGTATTGAAATTGAAACCAACGGCGGTCATAAAATCAAAATGGACGATCAAGGTAGAGCTAAAATTTCAGTGGAATCCACAGGCGATCTATCATTAGATGCTCCCAGTGGTAACATCGATATTACAGCAGGCATGAATGTGACAGTCAAAGGTACACTGATTCGTTTGAATTAAGATTTATATCTCACGCAAAGGCGCAAAGGCGCAAAGAAGAATGACTGGAAGACCAGCAGCAAGAATTACTGACTCTGTGGCACACCCCTTACCGCCAGTTTTAACACCAGGCCTGGGTAGTAACAATGTGTTAATTGGAAATTTACCAGCGTGGCGGGGTATACCGGCGGCGGCGGTACCTGCTTTGCAGACTGCTAAAAAAGCGGCTGATACGGCTATTCAAGTGGCTGAGGCTGCTTCTAAAGCGGCAGCGGGGACACCAGGCGCACCAGCTGCGATCGCAGCTGAACAAGCTACAAAAGCATCTATGGGAGCTAGTATGAGTAGCATGATCTCCGCTGCTGCTGCGGCTGCTATCCCTGGTGCTGATATTCATCAATGTACGACACCCTTACCCCTACCTCCCCACGGGCCTGGGGTTGTGATTGACGGGAGTCAGACAGTATTGATTAACGGGCTACCCGCTTGTCGGATGGGTGACACTGTTTTGGAGGCATTAGGCCCACCTAATAAAATTACCAAAGGTGAAATGACTGTTTTGATTGGTGGCTGAGGGAAGAGACGCAAAGAGAGGGAGAGGCGGGGACGCGGAGATAGAAAGACGGAAAATGACAATTTTCTAATGTCCTCGCTTCCGCACGTCCTCATGTCTTTGCGTCCCAATCTCTCCGTGTCCTCTTCAACCTCGACCTTTGGCGAATAGGCTTAAATCTGCTGTGCCGATATCTTTGAAAGTATAGATATCACAGCCATATAGCAATTATGGTTTATGGTCAGCAACGAGATTATTTAGGAACAGGTTGGGCTTTCCCCTTGCGTTTGAGTTTGCAAGGCGGAATACAACTCAGCAGTGAAGCGCAAAAAGTTAAAGAATCTATTTGGATTATTCTCCGCACTGGAGTGGGTGAACGAGTTTATCGCCCTAATTTTGGGTCGCGCTTGTCGGAATTGGCATTCGCACCGATGAATAACGACACTCTACTGCGAATTCGTATTTATGTTTTAGAAGCGTTGGAAGTTTGGGAACCACGCATTATTGTCGATCAAGTAATAACTGAACCCGACCCAGTCCGTGGCCGAGTGGACATCAATATTAATTATCGACTTAAAGACAATCCTGATATTCACAGCTTTGTTTATCCTTTCTATTTAATGTCGGGTGGAGAGTAACTGTGAAATTTGACTTTTTACCGCAATTACCATCTTCCAACTTAGACGATCGCACTTTTGATGATCTGGTCGAAGAGTGTACGATGCGTATCCCGCGCTACTGTCCTGAGTGGACTGACCACAACCTCAGCGACCCAGGGATGACGCTAATTGAGTTATTTGCTTGGTTAACTGACCAGATGTTGCTCAGATTTAACCAAGTACCACGAAAAAATTATGTAGCTTTTTTAGAATTATTGGGCATTCGCCTCCAACCCCCCGCCCCAGCCCATACAGAATTAACTTTTTATTTAAGTTCTGACCTACCTGAAGCTTATACGATTCCTACAGGCATTGAAGTCTCAACTATCCGCACCGAAACAACACCAGCGATTACTTTTAGTACAGATTCGCCTTTAATTATTGGTAAACCTCGGTTACAGCATTTCCTTACAGCCCAAACTGTCGAAGATATTCCCCAATCTCTGCGCGAACGCCTCTCGAATATCTGGACTCGTCAGCCTAATGGTTACTGGACTGGTAGTGAACAACCTGTATTTAACGAACAACCGCAAGCGGGAAATTGCTTTTATTTAGTTATTAATTCCGATGATCCTCTAGATGGTAATGTCCTAGAAGTCACGATCCAAGGGGCTGCGGCTACCCCTACAGGTATTGACCCCAATCATCCACCCCGAAAATGGGAAGCTTGGGATGGACAAGATTGGCAACCTGTGTTAGCGAAAGAGTCTGACGACCAAACACGGGGTTTCAGTTTTTACGAAATTAACCAACAGGGAGGGAATCCGGCGCAAGGTGCAGATGTGCGGCTACATTTACCGCAATCTTGGCCTGTGACTACGTTTACTGCTTATCGAGGACGTTGGTTGCGTTGTAGCTTTACTACCCCAGAAGCCAATCAAGAAGGTTATAGCCGTCCGCCACGCATTACTGGTTTAGCGGTGCGGTCAATTGGCGGTACAGTTAGAGCGAGTCACAGTACCTTGCTGCAAGATGAACGCTTAGGGATTAGTAACGGTACACCCGGACAAACCTTTCAATTACAAGCACCCCCAGTTTTAGAACGCCGCGAAACTGAGTACATCATCGTCACTCCCCCTGGTGGCTTACCGCAAACTTGGCATGAGGTGCGAGATTTTGCCGATTCTACACCCCAAGACCGTCACTATATTATTGATTCGCTCACTGGTGTAGTCCAGTTTGGGCCGTTAATTCGGGAACCAGGTCAACTGCAACGCCAAACACAAGTGCGTAGAAGCTCTGCTTCTTGTCGTCAGACATCGCGTATCCAGCAACCGAGAACCGAAGACACCGTTGTGCAAGTAAGCGATATTGAAAACCAACTCGAACACCAATACGGGGCAGTTCCTCCACGTGGCTCCGAGATTAGAATCCTCGCTTACCGCACAGGAGGAGGCAGAGAAGGTAATGTACAGATTGGCTCACTCCAGTTTTTGAAGTCAGCTGTTCCCTACGTAGCCAGTGTCACAAATTACAAACCTGCCATTAACGGTGCAGATGCCGAATCTCTAGAACAAGCGGTGATGAAGGCTCCCCGAATTCTTCGCACCCGCGATCGCGCGGTGACTGCGGAAGACTTTGAGGTATTAGCGCAGCAAGCTGGTGCAGGTGCGATCGCGCGTGTGCGGTGTTTATCTGCGCTTTCCAGTGCCCAAGCGGGTACAGTGAGTTTATTGGTAGTTCCGCAAGCCAATACAGATGCGATTTTTCAAGGCGAAGGTATCGCACCAACACAATTCGCCCTCAGTCCCGCACTGCAAGAGCAAGTTTTACAATACTTAGACGAAAGAAAGTTATTAGGAGTGCAAGTCAGACTCTTAGAACCGGATTACATTGGTGTTTCCGTCCAAACAGAAGTCATCCTCGAACCCGCTTATGACAACCCTTTAGCTAGGGCAGAAATTCTCCGCAACTTAAGAATCTCCCTGTATAAATATTTAAATCCCCTCACTGGAGGCAATGAAGGTAAAGGTTGGCCCTTTGGGCGACCCGTTTATACCTCAGATATTATCGCTTTAATGCAACAAACCTCAGGCGTGCGTTATTTAGGCCCAGTCCTACTATTTCCCATCCGCAAGCAAGGAGAAACCTGGAGGCGACAACCATCACCAGAACAATTGATTGACCCAGGAGTGCAAGGTTTAGTTTGTTCCTGGTTTGACTCCAATCTGCGTTCCGGTCATGACATCCAAATCATCACTCGCTGAAGGAAAAGTTTATGGTTCAAAGCCGTTATAGCCCAGCCATCGGCATTCAATTAACCCCAATGCAAATTCCCGAAGCTGTACCTGGGGCAGGTTTAGCATTTGCTGGGCCAGAGGGTATAGATGAAGCAGGGCATAGTTTGCTTTTGCATCCAGGGCAACCCAGCGAGATGATTGTCCAAATAAAAAACTTGGCAGAACGTCCCTTAAGACTAAGTTTAAAAGTAGAAGGTGAATTTCCAGCCCATTGGTGCCAAATTGGTGGTACAGAAGGTAGCGAAATTCCGCCAGGGGGGCAGATGAATGCAGTGTTATATTTCACTGTTCCCGCGACATTTTTTGAAGATCAGCAAGCTATTCTCCCAGGGAAAAAAGATAAATTAACTCTCAACTTTCGCAGTCTAGTACTTGTCAATATCGACCCTGGTACAGAACGAGAACAAATCCAGCAAAGTGAGACATTTAATTTATATATTCGTCCTTACAGTGCCTACATGGAGTTCTTACCCTTTCTATATCGAGAAGTAGACTTTATTGGTCGCTTCATCAAGGTATTTGAACAAGCTTATCAACCTGCAATTGATAGCTTTAACGTCATGTGGGCAAACCTCGACCCCTTGACAGCACCAAGGGCAATATTACCCTTTTTAGCTCATTGGGTTGGTTGGCAAGTAGATTCCGTTTGGAATCTCGACCAACAACGTCGTTTAATTAGCCGTGCAGTAGAAATTTATCGCTGGCGAGGAACTCGTAAAGGATTGCGTCTTTACTTGCATCTTTATACAGGTCTACCTTTAGACGATAATCTACCTAACGAAGCCGATAAACATATTAGTATTACAGAACCTTTTGGACCCAGTTTTATCTTAGGCGATGCCCAAATTGGTAGTGCAGTTTTAGCAGGCGGACAAGCATATAACTTTGTTGTACGCTTGCGTACAACAGGCTCTGATAACAATATAAATGAACAACTAGTAAAAAAAATTATTGAACAAGAAAAACCTGCATTTTGTACATATGAATTATTGATAGAAAATCAAAATAATTAAAACGAGGTGGGCAATGCCCACCCGACAAATTTTTAAATTTATTTTCACAATCTAAAATCCAAAATCTAAAATCTAAAATTGAGATGACACATCCATTCCCACCACCAAATATTAAATCCTTTGAACGCCTGCAAGCATCAGATGGGCTGCTAATAAATGCAGAACGCTGGAGTAAAGCTCATGATTACCACCGACTGCGACAAAATACGCACTATCAATGCTTAAACCAACCAGGAATTGTCTGCGGTTTAGGCGTTAGAGTCATTCCTGCGCCTCGCCAAGTAGAAGCCAAATATCGAGATGGGCGCTGGGTACAAATTCAACCAGGAATTGCCATTGATGTAGCAGGAAATCTAATTGTCGTGCCTCAAGCGTATGACTTTCCCATTGATTTAGAAGTAGCAAGTTCTGAACCAGCTACCATTTATTTAGTAGTAAGTTATGTAGATCCTGATGAATTGCGACGTGGACAACCAAGAGATATTGTCCAAGAAACATATCGCATTGACCAAAAAAATTCCACACTAGAAGGTTCAGAAATAGAACTGTGTCGGATACTTTTACAACCAGGACAAAATGCTATTAGCCAACCAGCGGATGTTTTTTTTCCTGGTTATCAAAATATTGATTTACGTTACCGCCGTCATGCACAAGCACGACCGCAAACAAATGTAGCGATCGCACAGGTAAATCATAGTGATTCTGAATGTGCCCGGAATTTTTTCAACCTTTCATATTTGCTGCAATCAATAGAGCCTCTATACCCTGCTTTACGCGGAATTGATGAGCCAGGACAAGTTTCCTTAGGAGAAAATATTCAGGACTATGACTTACTTTATTTAACAGGTCAGCAGGCACTATCTTTTAATAGTATTGAATTTGAATCGCTAAAAAATTATTTAAATGCTGGTGGGATACTATTAGTTGATGCACCCCAAGATGCTAATTCTCTGATTGATAGTACTCACGCATTAGCACAACAACTAGAAAATCCCTTAAGACCTTTAGAAGAGTTGCAAAGAAGTCATCCTTTAAGAACAAAACCCTTCTTGTTTGCTGCTTTGCCAATTATCAATCAACATTCAATTCGATTGTTAATTGGAGGTGGAATTATTTTAGTAATTGGTGATTTAGCCACTGCTTGGGGATTAGATAGAGAATTAAATTTGCCTAGATTGACCATTCGTACAGCCCAGGAATTAGGCATTAATATTCTGCACTATGCTTGGAAGCGGCGACAGTTCATTGGTTTGCAGCAAGAAGATGATTTCGGAAAGTGGTAATTAGTAGGTGACAAGGTACAAGAAAGATCTGAATCTTCCTACTAACCAACAATCACCCAGTACGTCCCATCAGGTGATACCAACCCAAAAGAAGGCTCTCCAAACTCATTGGGTACGATGGGAGTTACAGATGTAGCGTTGCTAGCAAGAATGCGATCGCGGACTTCTAAAATATCCTCAACTTGATAAGTAAATAGACTCAATCCCAGCGAACCTGGTTGTGCAAATTCACGTTTATCTGGGGTAGGGTAAAGTGGACTATAGACTTGCAAAACTCCTGCGATCACTTTGGGTGAAGAAAAAGCAGAAATATAAAACTCTTGCCCATCTTCTAACATCAAAGTTTGACGAGTCGAAGGATTTTGATAGCCAGATTGCTTTCCATTCTCCTCTATTGCTACAAGTCCGAAAACCTCGGTATAGAAAGAACTTAAGCTGTGATTAGCAGTAACTATACTAGAGTGAGTTCCCTCGCTTACACCTAACAGTGAACTTGAATCAATCGTACCGTAACCAGGGCGGTTGTAGTTGTAGCGTTGGAAAAATGCTTGTCGTGTCTCGGAACCAATGACAAACATTTCCCGCACTCCAACAAAACGGTTATACAAACCTTTTCCTTGATTACCGATAACTTCTATGGCGCGGATTGGTTCTGTATATATCCAGTCTCCTCCATTAGACTTATCATCAGTAAAAGCATCAGCGATCGTATAAATATCTTTCGTCAACGAAGCAAACCAACGACTACCCACCACCATTGGTAAGGTACTGCCTAAACCTTGATTACGTGGTTCAGACCACCACATCAGCCGTAGCAGTCCGTGCTGTGATGAGTTGCCATTTTGTAATCTCAGTGATGTCAAATTTGATGCATAACCATAGAGCAATTTTGCTTGTGCTGCTGCTAATTGTCCTCCATTGACCTGTTTGTAGCCCAACTCTGCCCAATATTTGAGGCTAGTTTCAACATCATTCGACCCGATGCAATTCTCAAAAATTCCACTAATCATAGTTTTCTTTTAGTTATTACAGTAGCGATTTACGAGGATAGAATTGCATTAATAATTTTGTCGTAATATTTGTGTAGTTAGGGCATCGACTGTTAAGTTAGGTGATGTAAATTAGTACGAAACTGCTATTGCTGTTTGAGTTTATAATCCCCGCAATTCAATTGCGGGGAGTATGTCAATCTATTTTTGAGTCGCACCGACTGCGGTAGGTTCACCAAGCACTTTAGTAAATCTTTCTATGTAGAAGTTAACAAGATTTTCCACTGCCCGAATTGATTCGCGATCGCGCAATGTGTTCCACCATTGTTGTATGCGAGGTGTTTCCGATGGCAAAGTGAATTTGCGCAAGTGTTCTAAAACTGGCAAGCGTTCAAACCAAGGATAGAAGCTGATATCAACTAAACTTACCTTGTCTCCTAACCAGTACGGCCCATTACCAGACAGCTTACCTAATCCTTCTTGTGCATTTATTGATTAAACTTATTTTCTTGGCTAACAACTCTACCCGCGTACTTAATTTTTTCTAAACCTTTTTTGAATTCTGCATAATCATCTCTTTCTATAATTTTATACATATCTTTTTCAAGTTGGTAAGTATGCCGTAAATTTTGAATTTGTTTTTTTATTATTTCAGTTTCGTCTGTTTCCTCTAATAGTAAATCTTCTATTGTTACTAACAGATTTCTTGCATCTTCGCGTCTAGTCGATAGTGGATTATCTCTGAAAAAACGTCGTTTATATCGCTCTACTCTGTCTGAGATACTCTCATCAGTTAGCTTTTCTTTAGCTTTACGTATTTTATCGTTTAAATATTTAAACAAAAATTTGAAATTAATTTCAAATATTTCTAGTTCCCTAAAAAGTCTATTTTCTTTCTCCCCATTTTTTCGAGATAAATTAAGTATATTAATTAAATGAATTACACTTCTTGATAAACTTATTTTATCAATATATATTTCTTTAGAAATTAGCTTTTCTTGAAAGTAAGCCTCTATAGCATCAAATATTGTCTCGCCAGTTGTAATTTTCTTTAAAACAGTGTCTTCTTTGATGAGGGCAACATCTTTATCGGTTGCTCCATATACTTCCCTTGCATGTCTTCGAGCTGCTTCTACACAAATTGGCAGAGGAATTAAATCCTCTAAGTCTGTCAATGTAATACCGTGAGATAACAATCTCAGTTTCTTGATTTGCTTCTTTCCATTTTTCTGTTGCTAGTAGTTTTTGTAGTTTGGTATAATCAACTAACGCAATTTTTTCGGAGTTCAACGACTGTGTGATACTCTTTTTTGATGCTTCTTGTTGGTTAATTACAGTATTTCTCAATTCTAAATTCTGAGTTTTTTGCTCACTTAGCGTAGACAACACTTTACTCAACACTTGCATAGGAATCATAAACGCAACTTTAGTTTCTGGGCGCTCCATTTCTGCTGCTACGGCCATTCCGACTACACCCTCTAATTTGTCATCCCAGATAGGCGCACCACTAAAACCAGCTTCTAGCTTATAGCCTGATTGTTTCAAATCCTCCAACTGCACCCAACCGTTAGCTGCTCGTCCTCGCAAAACCCCAGAAGCCCAGACCCCATTAGATTGTCCTGCAGGAAACCCGAATACGCGAAAAGGATGTCCCCACAAGTTATCTAATGTAATTAGTGTTGCAGATTGAACTTCTCGCGGAGAATTATTTTCTAGCTTTAATACTGCAATGTCTTCTAGTTCTTCATTAGGATTTACAGGTTGCCAAAAAACCACCTTAGCTTTTAGGTATTGTTTAGCTGCTACTAACGGAAAGTCTAAGGTGACAAGTTCGTTGGGTTTTTCTATAGTTGTTCTACTAATTCCTAAACTATCGCACACCACATGAGCGCAAGTAAGGATATGCTTTTGAAAAATTAGAAAGCCAGCACCAGTAACTCTGCTGCTGTTAGAGATAATTCTGATAATAGATGGCTCAAGCGGCATTACCATACCCTGAATCCTGTTTCCACTTCAGGGTAATTTCATAGTTTACCTCACCACTACCAGAAGCAACTACTGCTCCCAGTTCAGCACTAATTTTGATACCAAACTTGACTTCTATTTCATCCGCAGGTTGGGGAAGGCTACGCACCTTGGTTATTATGGCATTAGCTACAGGTTTTACTTTATCAAGTGCAGACTCAAAAGTTTGAGTAGCTTTTTGGACAATTTCATCTCGCAAACCGATACGCTGATCTACTGGTGCTGGTTCATCGACTTCTATTAAGACGGTATCACCGTTTTCGAGAGAAAATGCCACGATGCGTTTCACGATATGACCTCAGATCAAAATAAGAAAGCGTGTATTCAACCCAATTTGTAGCATTTGGCACAAAAAAATTGTAAGCATAGCCAAAACCACAAGTTGGTTAATCTTAGCATTCTTTATTGATAGGAGTGTATTCTAGAGAACTTCTCATTTACTTAAAGCAAAGCAGAAGGCAGAAAATAAATGTGTGCAAAGCGCCATAATTAAAGTAATTAAAGCTAACGTTCTTACATTAAGCAGTCATGTTATAAAAAAACTCTGCTTTTGCGCTAACAACGCTGCATCCCGATAAACTTGCTGAAAACGCCCAAGGCTTATTAATGCGATCGCTTGACGAGCCGTCTTTTCTGCTGCTTTAAGTTGGTGAAATTGTTCTAAACCAAATGCCACCATACCGAATCTTTGTTAAATCCCTCTTTCAAGAAATATTTTTGTTTCTTGAAAGGGGGATTAATAGCGAATATAGTTTTACCCTACTTTTGCGCTGCACCCACAGGGTTAGGTTCACCAAGCACTTTAGTAAATCTTTCTATGTAGAAGTTAACAGGATTTTCTACTGCTCGAATTGATTCGCGATCGCGCAATGTGTTCCACCATTGTTGTATGCGAGGTGTTTCCGATGGCAAGGTGAATTTGCGGAAGTGTTCTAAAACTGGCAAGCGTTCAAACCAAGGATAGAAGCTGATATCAACTAAACTTACCCGATCTCCTAACCAGTAAGGCCCATTACCAGAGAGCTTACCTAATCCTTCTTGTTCAATATACAATAAGGATTCGATGAATTCTCTGCGCCCTTGTTCCTGTTCAGTGCTATCTTTACCGCGTAAGAATTTGTTAAATGCAGGTACAAGGCGAGTGTTGGCGTAGTCGATCCAAATGCGCGCGATCGCTTTTGCTCCTGGTTCACGAGGCAATAAAGCTGGCTCTGGAAAGACTTCATCTAAATATTCATTGATAATGGCAGATTCATAAAGCTCCACATCCCCATGTTTGATGGCTGGAACTTTCCCATAGCGCGAAATCTGCGTATAGCCTTCGGGTTTATTTTGTAAGTCTATTTCAATGGGGGTAAATTCAATTCCTTTTTCCAACAAGACAACACGGGTTCTTTGAGCGAAGGTCGAGGCTTTAGCGAAGTAAAGTTGTATGTTACTCATGAATTGCTTCCTTGTATTATGTGCGAAAAACAAACTACGGTTAGTCGGTCGATTTATAGTACAATATCTTATATTATGCTGTAAACACCAGAAAAAAGCCTTGTAAAGCTGATGAGAAAGTCACTGTACATAAATTTAGGTTATCTAATATTTAGAAAGCAACAAATTTAGGGCAACGTATATTTTGTTTGCTGAAGACTTGTATTGTCGTCAGCGTTATGCAATACTGCTAAAATAATCAACGGTAAATCGGTCAATGAACCGTACTTAATTAACCTCTGATGCAAATACTGCATAGATCAATTATTCAGACACTTTGAAAATCAAGCAAAAATAGCTTCTGCGAACAATGCTCATTTTTTCTTACAGGCATTGCTGGTGCAAAAAATTATTGAGTTAAAAGAGGGTGCCTCCAAAAAAATCCTCTGGACATCTATTAGGTGTAAACGAGATCGGCGCATCTGTTGTCGTTCATTGTCTGTTGGAGACATTTTCAAATATATAGACATTTCCTGAGCTAGATCCGTCAGGCAATGCCTTAAGAGTTTTAATTTTTGCTCCATCGTGAAGCTCAATTTTTGTCAGGGTTTACGACTTGTGAAAGTCAACGAGTCACGTAACTATGGAGAAATTATCATGACAATTGCCCTTGAACGCCCCACCAAAAAGACTCGCTCAGCACAGATTCGGGAGCAACTTGGTTATCCGATCATTGATACTGATGTGCATACCCAGGAATTTGAACCTGCTTTTCTTGATTATTTGGCTCAAGTAGGCGGTTCTAAAATTGCCGATAGCTTCCGAGAACATCTACCTGGTGCTGGTCGCTATCGTTGGTTTCAGCAAAGTTGGGAAGAACGCCGTACTTATCGTACTGCTCGCCCTCCATTCTGGGGTCGTCCGACTAAAGACACCTTAGATCTGGCAACAATCACCCTGCCAAAGTTACTGCATGAACGTTTACAAGAAGCGGGAACAGACTTTGCTGTGTTGTATCCCAACCTGGCAACCCTAGCACCGCAAATCAAGAACGAAGAAATGCGGCGGGCAGTTTGTCGGGCGGCGAACCTTTATCATGCAGATATCTTCCGTCCTTATAGCGATCGCGTGACTCCGATTGCCACCATTCCTCTCAACACACCAGAAGAAGGAATCGCGGAATTGGAATATGCAGTAAAGGAATTGGGACTCAAAGCGATTCAAATTCCCGCTTATGTTACTCGTGTGATTCTTGGCTTCGAGAAATATCCTGAAGAAGTGCAACGGGAAGCAACCTGGATTGATACCTTCGCCTTAGATAGCGCCTATGATTACGACCCCTTCTGGGCAAAATGCGTAGAGTTGAAAGTCGTTCCTACTACCCATGCTTCTGGTATGGGTTGGACTGCACGTCGCTCTATTTCCAATTACCAATACAACCACATTGGACACTTTGCCTCAGCAGGTGAAGCATTCTGCAAAGCCCTATTCTTTGGTGGTGTGACTCGTCGTTTCCCCACCCTCAAATTTGCCTTCCTTGAAGGTGGTTCGGCTTGGGGTGCTAGCCTCTACACCGACATCATTTGGCATTGGGAAACTCGCAATCCAGAGATTTTGCAGAATAATCATCCTGGTAACGTCAATCGGGAAGAATTGCGGGAACTATTCGCTCGTTATGGTGGGCCAGAATTCCAAGGTCGCCTAGAGCAAATCGGTAGTGGTTTGGGCTTCCACGGACAATACTTTGCACCAGAAGATCCAGGCGAACTCGATGAATTTGCGGCGGCGGGGATTACTAAAGCCGAAGATGTACGCGATCGCTTCCTAAATCACTTCTACTTCGGCACAGAATCAGACGACCTCCGAGTTGCTTATGCCTTTCATCAAAAAGCCAACCCATTTGGCGATCGCGTCAAAGCATTCTTGGGATCGGATTCCGGTCATTGGGATGTACCTGATATTACAGCGGTTACTGCCAACGCTTATAGCTTCGTAGAACGCGGTCTTCTCAGTGACGAAGACCTGCGTTACTTCTTATCAACTCATCCTTTGGAGTTGTACACCAGTCTCAATCGTGACTTCTTCAAGGGTACAGCAATTGAGAAAGAAGCAGAAGAATATTTAGTGAGTGTTGGTCGTTAGTTAAGGACATGGGACAGGGGATTCGTGATTATTTTTCTCCCTTGTCCCAATCCCCAGCCATTGCAGAGCAGTGCTAAGTAAACTTACTTGTTTGCCAACAAACAAGCTGAAAAATTTTTTACAGAAAACTTATGGTTGCCACAGTAAAACCTCAATATATCAATATCTTTCGCCGCTTTACACTGCTTGTAGTACCTGGATTGTTAACTTTAGCAACTTCGTTGACGTTAGTCAGTTGCACGCAACAAAGCCAAAAAGCAGATAATCAATCTCCTGCTAGTAATGTATCGGATACTAAAACATCGGGTATCAAAACGAAGGTACTCCGCATGGGGTATCAACAAGCTGGTGATTTAGTGAGGATTACAAATGTACTAGAAAAGCGTTTGGAACCCTTGGGAGTCAAGGTGGAATGGGCGCAATTTGCCCAAGGGCCGCAACTGATGGAAGCGATGAATGTCGGCAAAATAGACTTGGGTTCTGTAGGAGAAACTCCCCCCATTTTTGCCCAAGCAGCTGGCGCTCAGATCACTTATATTGTAGGTCGGCGACGAACTGAAAATACTGGTAAAGGAAGTGCGATCGCTGTTCCACCAGGTTCTCCGATTAAAAGTGTCAAGGACATCAAAGGGCAAAAAGTAGTCTTTCAAAAAGCTTCTGCATCTCACTATTTCATCCTTAGAGCTTTGGAAGATGCAGGTTTAAAATATAGTGATATTCAAGTCTTGAGCATACCCAATGTAGAAGCTGCTAGTGCATTTCTAGAAGGAAAAATTCCCGTTTGGGTAACTGGCGATCCTCATCTAGCTCGGGCTGAAAAATTGGGTAAGGTAAAAATTATCAAGAATTCTCAAGGGCTTGATTCCCCAGGTGGATATTATATCGGAACAAAGCAATTTGCAACTGAGAATCCTGAATTGCTGCGGATAGTTATTGAGGAAATAGATAAAATTGAACGTTGGGCAGAGGCTCATCCCAAAGAGACTGCAAAGCTAATTTTACCGTTTCAAAAACTACCTCCAGATGTGATGGACTTGGTAGTCAGTCGTCGTAGCTATGGATTGAGAGCCATTACTCCAGATTTAATTCGGGAACAACAGCGGATTGCAGATTACTTCTATAAAAATGGCTTGATTCCTAAACCGATCAATATCAAAGAAGCGACGCTGACAGATGAACAGTATGCAGCAATTACTCCCGCCACAATCAGTCAAAAATAGCATTGCAGAAAGGAAGAGGTATAGAAATATGGGTTCTCAACACTTTGATATTCAACCAGTTGCAGGACGTATCGGTGCCGAAATTGTTGGTGTCGATCTAAGTACTAATCTTAGCGACGATATCATCAGCGATATTCGCAAGACTTTAGTTAAATATAAGGTAATCTTCTTTCGTGGTCAGCAACTCGACGCTAACGGGCAAGTTGCCTTTGCACGTCGGTTCGGTGAAGTTACAACAGCTCATCCCACCGTGCCATCACTCCCCGGACACCCAGAAGTACTTGACCTGAATTACGGCAAAACTGCTACTCGCGCTAACACCTGGCACACGGATGTGACTTTTGTAGATCGTCCACCGCTAGGCTCTGTATTACGGACGCTTGTCATCCCTCCAGCCGGAGGCGACACTATCTGGGCAAACTCTGTCACTGCATATCAAGATTTACCAGAATATCTACGTAGCCTTGCGGATGATCTTTGGGCTGTACACAGCAATGCTTATGATTATGCAGTCGCCGCAGTTAATATTCCTGAAGATATTAAAGCTTACCGAGATGTGTTCACCTCAACCATATATGAGACTCTTCATCCAGTTGTGCGTGTTCATCCGGAGTCTGGAGAAAAAGGTCTATTTATTGGCGGTTTTGTGCGCCAAATTCGCGGACTATCGACAACTGAATCAGACGACATTATCCGGCTGTTGCAGGCATATATAACTCGTCCGGAAAACACAGTGCGCTGGCGTTGGCAAGTTGGTGACGTAGCGTTCTGGGATAACCGCGCTACTCAACACTATGCTATCGCAGACTATGGCAACCAACCGCGTCACGTTCAGCGAGTCACCATCGCTGGCGATTTACCAGTGGGTGTGAATGGCAAACATAGCGAGGCTGTCAAAGGAGATTCTTCTAAGTACATCCCCAGCTTGGCTGTTGCCTAAAATTGGTTCCTCTGCATAATCGGGACAAGAAAATAATCAATTTTCTGATTTTACAAATCAAGGAGTTTTATATCTATGGCGCTGACCCCTTCAACAATGCTACCTTTGGGCACTTTAGCACCTGATTTTCATTTACCAGATGTAGTTACAGGCGAAACGATTTCACTCTCTAACTTTGCTGATAAAAAAGCCTTACTAGTGATATTTCTCAGCCGTCATTGTCCTTTTGTGCAACATATCAAATTGGAATTGGCAAAACTCGGTAAAGATTATAGCGATCGCAATGTGGGAATTGTGGCGATTAGCGCTAATGATGTTAACAGCCATCCTGATGATGCGCCAGAATTACTGAAAGCCTTTGCCCAAGAAGTCGATTTATCCTATCCTCTGCTTTACGACGAATCTCAGAAATCTGCGAAAGACTTTTTCGCTGCTTGCACTCCCGACTTTTTCCTCTTTGATGCTGACCGCAAGCTGGTCTATCGTGGTCAGTTAGATGATAGCCGTCCCAAGAACGATAAACCTGTGACTGGCGCTGATTTGCGCAGAGCAATTGAAGACATTTTACGCGATCGCGTGATTACTTGGGAACAGAAGCCTAGTATCGGTTGCAATATCAAATGGAAGCCAGGTAATGAACCTGCTTATTACAAAGTGCCAGCAGTTGCCGTTTGATATTTTCCCCACACATTGCTTCGCTGTTTACTAGCAGATGGTAGTTAAGGTGTCATCAGGTGCGCGATCGCGCACCTTTTTTTGCTTGGTTCTAACCTTATAGAACCCATTTGACATCTAGCTATGCGCCAAACGCTTGAGCATCAGTCGGATTAACCTGGTCAATCAGGTGCTGCGCTGCGACCTTAACACCATTGAGGATGATCCGTTCCGCGATCGCATCAGCCCGGTTCGCGATGGCTGGGTCACTCTCGTCGTGCAGTGCCGATATTAGTCGGTTGGCGGTCAGATCTGCAATCGGTATCAACGTGCCGATGCCGAGTTCCCGCACGCGGTTCGCCCAAAACGGCTGATCGCTAAACATCGGAACGAGTACTTGTGGTACGCCAGCACGTGCGGCGGTGTGCGTCGTTCCGGCACCGCCATGATGCACGACTATAGCGACTCTGGGGAACAACGCTTGATGGTTGACATCACCGATTGCGATGCAATCTGGGGCTTGGTCGATCAGCTTGAGGTCGGCCCATCCTTGCGACACGATCGCTCGTCGCCCAACCGCACGCGCAGCCTCGATCAGGGTAAGGCTCGTATCCCCGGTGATCGGCATACTGCCGAAACCGAAGTAGACGGGCGGATCGCCAGCTTCGAGGAACACTTCGACATCAGACGGGAGCGGAGTCGAATCCTCAAGAAACCACGCGCCGGTCTGCAAAATGGACATTCCCAGTATCTCCGGCGAAGGGGCGAGCGTTGGATCGGTCGCAAGCCACGGCTGGTCAGTAACAATATGACTGAGCACATCGTCAATCGGCGATAACCCAAGCTGCGTCCGATTGACGTTGACGCGAGCGAGGGAGCGCTCATTCCAAATACGAATGGTGTCGTCGGTCGGCAGCGCCGTAGGTGCGTAGATCGCGTTGATGTAAGGGATGCCGTGAAGCTCGGCAATGGATCGCGCGGCATACTGGTGCGCGTTTGCTCCTACGATGATGTCGTAGCCGTTTGCGGCTGCACCGATCGCATCGAACTGGTCGGTGATGAGGTCGGGCATTGGCTTAGTCGTTGTGGTGTCGCTCACCGTAGTCCCGCGCGGCGCTCGCATTTCGATCCCCACTGGTGTAGACTCAAACCCAAGCTTCTGTGCCCACTCAATAAAATTCGGCGGCACACACAGATGTACCTCGTGCCCGCGATCGCGCACCTCCAACGCCAACGCAATCACTGGTTGCACATCTCCGCGCGTACCGACCACTGAAAACAACACTCGCATATTCTCTCCAAGGCAATCTAAAAGATGTCAAATGGTTTCTATATAGCCGTAGTCACATAGGTTAGGACATTTTGAAAGCGTGAATGCTAGGAATAGCAATAGTTTTTTTACCTTCTGCCTTTTGCCTCCTGCTATAAGTAAGCTAAACCGCCTTTAAGTTGCAGAATCCTTAGCCTCAGAAAGACGCGGCGACGCGGAGAAAGGAAGACGCGGAGATGCAATTTTAATGATTATTAGCTTAGAATCAATCTTTAGCTTTGGTCAAAAATCTGAATTCATCCCACATTTATGCAACGTCCGAAAACTATTGCTACCTGCACACTCGTTTGACGTTCTTGAGTTTATTGACCTCATCCCGCCAAGTCATGAGTTTAGGAGTTTGAGCGGTAATTGCATCAATCTCTGGGGTTTTCGAGAGGTAAGTAAAGATGGGAATCAGGTAGAAATCTGCAATGCTCAATTCGCCGCCCAGCAGATATGGACTACCAAGGGTGAGCGATTCGATTGCCTCTAGCGCTGTTTTTGCTGGCGCAATGGCATTTTTCACCGCTTCCTCATCTGTTTGACCACCCTGATTTGGGACAATTAGACGCTGTATGACAATTGTCCTGATCGCAGGACCATAGAGATAGCTATCAATGATTGCCATAATCTGGCGCATCCGAGCTTTAGAGAGCGGATTAGACGGGCTAAACTTGTTACTTGCTACGACAGCATCGAGATATTCGGTAATAGCAGCTGTCTCATATAGCAGTTCTCCATCAACTTCCAAGGTCGGGATTTTACCAAATGGATTTTTGCTTAGGTACTCTGCTGAGGTGTTTTCACCAGTCAAAATATTGACTTCTTTGAGCTTATAGTTTGTGTCTGCTTCCTCAAGTAACAACCGGACAGTCCGAACGTAAGTACTAACAGGGCTACCATAAATAGTAATTGTTGCCATTATTTGTAAATCTCCAATCTCATGTTCAACCTTGACAAGAATACTTGGTCACTAATTGCGATCGCCTCAGCTAGTCGAGTGAAAACTCTAGAAATTGAAAAGCGCCCTCCCGATAGGAAGAGCGCTTTTAACTCACACAGAAGCTATTGTTGATTTCTCAGAAATTAACC
>NZ_MTAW01000205.1 GCF_002154725.1 Nostoc sp. 106C
GCTTTTTTTTCTGAAAAACACAGCATAGTTAACCGGGTTAACAGGATAAGATAAAAGACACAAAAGAGTTAAAAATTTTTTCTTCGTGCTCAGGGCAACAACCATTTGTACTTTGTGTCTTAGTCAGTTTTATTTACAGGCTTACAGGCACCAATAAAAGCCCGACTTTGTATTTTTGTTATATTATTATTGAGATGGAACGTTGATTCCAAGCTCGTGCAGGCGCTTAAGGTGCATCCTTATCTGCGCCTGTTTTCTTTTCTCTACCCATGCAGTATTATCGGGTTGCTGGTAAGCTACTTTGTTTTTTAGTATAAAGTAAGCTGCGGTGAGTATTTTATGAGCAATGGCAATAAGCGCTCTTTTGTTTCCTCTGCGTGCAGCTAATGAATAATACTTTCTTTTAAAATAGCCATCTTTTGCATGCGATGCTGCCCAGGCAGCTTCTGTCAAAGCAGTTTTAAGGCTTTTATTTCCATGGGTAATACGTTCACTTTTTTTCTTTCCTGCACTTTCATTGTTACCTGGACATATACCACACCAGGAAGCCAGGTGATGCTGGTCAGGAAAAACCTCCATATTGGTACCTATTTCAGCAACAATGGCTGTTGCTGTTTGTAATTGAACACCAGGTATAGTTTGTAGCAGACTCATCTCTTTTTCATAATCAGCCAGGTACCTGTCTATTCGAAGACTGACTTCAGCCATAAGTGTATTGAAGTTATCAATAACGTTTTTAGAAAGCCGCAGCATAAAGCGGTGATGTTCTGTAATATGGCCCTGCAATGCCTCTGTGAGTTGTTGACTTTTCTTTTTCAGGCTTCCTTTTGCCAGCGCCGCCAACACTGCCGGGTCTGTCTGGCCGTTAATGATGGCATCAATCATCGCACACCCGCTTACACCAAAAACATCACTCATTACAGAACCTATTTTTATATTGGCATCTTCCAGCACTTTTTGCAGACGGTTGTATTCGGCTGTTCGCTGACCAATGAGTTTACGCCTGTATCGATAAAGGTCCCGTAGCTCCCTGGTATGTTGTGGCGGAATGAAGCTGCCTTTAAGCAAACCGCTTACTAACAATTTGGCTATCCATGCACTATCCTTACAATCCGTCTTATGTCCGGGAACATTCTTGATATGCCGGGCATTGACCAGCAACAACTCAAAATGAGACTCTATGACATTGAACACAGGTTTCCAGTACACACCTGTGCTTTCCATGGCTACATGAGTCACACCACAACACTTTAACCATTCGACTAACAGGAGCAGGCCGGAAGTAAAAGTAGAAAACGTACGAGTCTCCTCTGACAGGCCGTCCCCTCTGATGGTGGCTACCACATTATCTTTGTGAACGTCCAGGCCGCAACCACGGCTTACCACCTGTTCAAATACAACCTGATATTGTCTCATAAAAAGTACTTTCCCTAAAAGTTACTCTTTTTTCATGCCCATTTGTGACACGACGTATCATGAAGGTTTT
>NZ_MTAW01000193.1 GCF_002154725.1 Nostoc sp. 106C
GGTCAGACGACTGGCATAATTTTTGACTGGTTTTGACTTTTAAAACATCCTCTTAAAACTACTTGATGTTTTAGAAGCTGCTCATATCTTACCTTATCGTGGTAATGATGATAATCATCCAGATAATGGGCTTTTGTTACGCGCAGATTTACATACCTTATTTGATCTTAATTTGTTGGGTATTATCCCAGAATCTCTAGAAGTTAATTTTCATCCAAAAGTCTTAAAAACTGGTTATCAAGAGTTGGCTGGTAGAAAACTTATATGCTCTCAATATCAACCAAGTCAGTCAGCACTTGTATCTAGATGGAAGCAATTTCTAAACCGTCTTAATCAAAATTATTAAAATTGAAAGTTTAATTAAAAATCTTACCTTAAAAATTTTTAAATTTCAAAACAAGTCGAATCTCTTAATTCTTTCTTTTCTTTGCGTCTTTGCGCCTTTGCGTGAGCCAATTTTATAAAGAAAAAACTTGCCCCAGAAGCATTACATTCTCAAGGCAAGCTAACTCTCTAATTGTTTTTTAATTCGCGGTTCGTTAAAGTTGCTTCACTTCAAAAACCAACTTCGCCACCATATCCTTCGCGCTACCAAAGAGCATCGTAGTTTTATCTTTGTAGAACAACTCATTATCTACACCGGCAAAACCTGTACTCATTCCGCGCTTAATCACAATTGTCTGCTTCGCCCGATCTACTTCCAAAATTGGCATCCCAAAAATTGGGCTATTAACATCAGTACGCGCCGCTGGATTAACTACATCATTTGCTCCAATTACTAAAGCTACGTCTGCTTGCTCAAATTGGGGATTAATATCTTCCATGTCATACAACTGGGTATAAGGCACATTTGCCTCAGCCAGTAGCACGTTCATGTGTCCTGGCATTCTTCCAGCAACGGGGTGAATGGCATACTTAACGTCAACGCCCATCCGTTCTAGTTGATCTGTTAATTCCCGGACGCTATGTTGCGCTTGAGCAACTGCCATTCCATAACCAGGCACAATTACCACAGAACGGGCATAACCCAACATCATTGCGCCTTCTTCGGGATCGATGCTGCGGACAGTTTGATCGGTTGCACCACCACTAGCTGCACCACCAGTCGCACTTCCTGTGCCAAAAGCGCTGAACAGCACGCTGAAGAGGGAGCGGTTCATTGCTTTACACATAATTTCGGTAAGGATTAATCCAGATGCTCCCACCAATGCGCCAGCGATGATTAACATATTGTTCATCACCACGAAACCTGCGGCGGATGCTGCTACACCGGATAACGAGTTCAACAGCGAAATTACCACAGGCATGTCGCCACCACCAATAGGGATGACGAACATTACACCCAATACTAAAGAAACAGCAACTACTGCTAAGAATATGGGTAGGCTATCCGGCGTGATGATTAAGTAGGCACTACCCGCTATATAAGCACCTAGTAGTAAGAGGTTAAATGGTTGTTGGAAAGGAAATGTAATCGGGGAACCGCTAATTAAACCTTGCAATTTGGCAAAGGCGAGAAAACTACCTGTGAAGGTAACACCACCGATTAACACATCCAGCAGCATGGAAATGTTGACATCAAGGGGTACAGGTGATCCAGAATCCAATAACCGCCAGAATTCGGCAACAGCGACTAATGCAGAAGCTGCACCACCCAAACCGTTGAGTAAACCCACCATTTGGGGCATTTCTGTCATTTGGACTTTATAGGCTGCGATCGCACCAATGCCTGAACCAATCGCCAAACCTAACAAAATCATCTCGTAGTTCAACACATGCTGATCCAGCATTGTGGCAACAATTGCTAGCAGCATCCCCACGGCTGCTACAACATTACCGTTCCTTGCTGTTGCTGGTGAACCCAGCTTTTTTAAACCGAGAATAAATAAGGATGCAGCGACTAAGTACGTTAACTGAATCCCAGTTGGTAGAAAATCGCTCACGCCTTAATCTCCTTTTTCTTAAACATTTGCAACATTCTGTCTGTAACTAAGAAGCCACCCACAACGTTTACTGTTGCTAGTACGACGGCAATTAAACCGAGAATGACTGACACATTCGTCTCTCTAGCACCAGAAGCTACTATCGCCCCCAGTACTGCAATGCCAGAAATTGCGTTTGATCCCGACATTAAGGGTGTGTGTAAGGTAGGTGGTACTTTGTTGATGACTTCAAACCCAATAAAAGATGCCAACACAAATACAAACAAAGCAGCAAGTAATGCCTCTGTCATGAAATAAAAACTCCTTCTGAATTAATGGGAATGGGGCATTGGGCATTGGTATTTCTTCTTGTCTTCCTTTTCCTCCTAGCCCCCTTCCTAGTTCCTAACTAACTGGCGATTGTTGAGTATTCAAAGCCGTTAAAGCGTCACTCACGCGTTGATTGCGAATTTCACCTGCATGAGTGACGCAAGCTGCTTCAACGATGTCATCGGCAAAGTTCACCTGCAAAGCTTTGTCTTTATTAATCAGCAATTGCATCAACGATGTCAGGTTCTTGGCATACAGTTGGCTGGCATGGACTGGCATCGATGATGGTAGATTGATCGGCCCGATGATAGTAACACCGTTCCAAACGATGTCTTTACCGGGATCGGTGCAGGCGCAGTTACCACCTTGTTCAGCAGCCAAGTCTACAATCACTGAACCTGGCTTCATCTGTCTCACCATTTCCTCAGTGACTAGCAGTGGGGCTTTTTTCCCTGGAACTTGGGCGGTGGTAATCACCACATCGGCATTCTTGATGTGTTCGGTAACAACTTCTTGGGTGCGTTGCTTGCTAGCTTCGGAAATTTCTTTGGCGTAGCCGCCAGCCGCAACAGTGTCTTCTTCGAGTTTGACTTCGACGAATTTTGCCCCTAAGCTTTGAACTTCTTCTTTGACGGCGGGACGAATATCAAATGCTTCTACCACTGCTCCCAAGCGCCTAGCGGTGGCGATCGCTTGCAATCCTGCTACACCTGCTCCCATGATAAATACTTTCGCTGGAGCGATCGTGCCTGCGGCTGTAGTCAGCATGGGGAAGTATTTCGGCAATGCTGCGGCGGCAATTAATACAGATTTGTAACCTGCTAAGGATGCTTGCGAGGACAATGCATCCATGCTTTGGGCCCTAGTAGTACGGGGGATCAATTCCATACTCAAGGCTGTAACTTGGCGATTTGCCAATTTTTGCACCACCAAAGGATTTCCTAAGGGATTGAGGAAGCTAATTAGTACAGCGCCTTGTTTGAGAAATTCAATTTCTGAACGTCCATCTTCACGTTCTTGTGGCGGACTCACTTTCAATAAAATATCTGTTTCGCCCCATAAAGTAGCGGGATCAGCAATAATTTTAGCTCCTGCGGCTTCATAGGCAGAATCACTAAAGAATGATCGCTCTCCCGCACCTGTTTCTACCCAAATTTCTAAACCTTGTTTTACCAATCGGGCAACGATGTCAGGAATTAAAGCTACACGACGCTCACCAACTTCTATTTCTTTAGCAACTGCTATTCTCATGAAATCTCCTGGAGATAAATACCTAAATCTCTGCCAACTATGCAATTTCTTCGCTGAGTTATTCCCACTCTCATGCTTTATAGGCTGGGGATCTCAGCCATTGCTTTTATTCGTAGATTGAACCTTGACCATTTTCGGTTTCACTGTCGGTTCCCTAGACAAAGCCTGAGTTTGCCACTTACAGATGTCGCAATTTCAGATAATTTTAATGGGCTTACATACTGCACATCCTATGTTGATTCCCAAATTTTGCATCTGTGTCTTCAGCTTATTTTAGGGATTGAAAAATTTTGTATTCCTATATTACATAGTGCAATATGCATCCACTTAGAAAAACTTGATTATTCCCAAAGTAATTTTTGATGATTAGTACTTGGATTCACGCTTGTTTTTATCAATCTAGCCCAACTTAACAGGCGATCGCTGATTCTATGGCTCAATTTTTATAACAAAACTCTTACAATTTAGATACACTTATACATATTAAGAAACACAATCTCATCTCAACACTGTGTTTCTATCTAGTAGAAACAGGACAGTTCGACGTAATTTCAAGGCTTGTAGTTAGCGGCTCAATCGCTTACCGCAGTACTAAAGTACTTAACTCAGAACTCGTCATAGTTTCTGTGATCGGCTGCTAGTTCTCAGTTGAAGCAGCCAACAAGCAAATAGCTAGTCAGTAAAGGTAGTGAGGCAAATAAAATCAATGTCAAAAATGTTACTTCAATCCCTCTTGTTCAGATATCTCAGGCAGATGGCACTTTTAATTACTATTTACCGTCTATTTTGAGAAAGTCAGTAGTAAAGTTTAGTTACGAATACTAAACTTTTAGTTATTTAGATAACCAAGCATACTATCTGATAGAGGAGCCTAACTATGCGACATTTACTTTTTAGAAGTTCAAATCGGCGGAAGCCGCCGCTGCGACTTCTCTCTACTTTAGCCGTGACTAGCTGTTTGTTAACTGGTTTTCAAGCTGTAAGCTGGGCACAGAGTTTACCAGGATTGACTCTATTTAGCGGCGTCAAAAGCGAAAATCAACTGCCATTCCGCTTAGATTTTGGCGGACAAGCCGATGGCTGGGATAGATATATACTAAGAATTCCAGCTCAAAAAATGAAATTAGCAGTAGCTCAATTTGCTATTACCTACCCAGATTATTACAAGGGTAAATTTGACCCCAAACAGATTGAGGTGAGGGTTAAAGACAAAGCAGTTCCCCTTTCTGAGGTGAAGTGGGATAAAGACGGTCACGTGATTCAAATTTACCCTCAAGAGCCAGTACCAGCAGGTAGTAGGGTAGAAGTTGTGTTATCTAACGTGAAAAACCCAACATTTGGTGGGACTTTCTATTTTAACTGCCAAGTTCTTTCCCCAGGCGATGTACCGCTATTGCGTTATTTGGGATCGTGGATTTTGATGATCAGTTAACTCAAAGGCCATTTGTGATTGGGCACTGCGCCCTTGCGGGTTTCTAAGGCACTCTGTTGGGCGGCTTTCCGCAGGGTAGGAAGTGCCGTCACGTTATAACAAGTGGCGTGGACAAGAGAGAAAATGCAAGGAGCCAGGAGCAAGCAAAGCAAGAAAGCACGAATGACTCTTGGCTCTTAACTGTTCACCAATAACAAAGTGACTATTGGCTCTTGTCCTTGACTCTTTACCGGAATCTCTATATTTTGCCTGTAATAGTGATATAATAAGAGATTGTGACTTTTTATAAAAATCACCTAAGAGGAGCACAGTATGCAAAGAACCCTGGGCGGTACCAACCGAAAGAGAAAAAGAACCTCTGGTTTTCGCGCTAGAATGCGTACCCCAGACGGGAGAAACGTAATTAGCGCTAGGAGAAAAAAAGGACGTCATCGTCTGAGCGTTTAGGGCATATTAGGCGGAAGAGCATCTGTGGCTTTGCCCAAGGCGAATCGGCTAAAATCCCGAAAAGATTTCCAGGCAGTTTTCCGAGAGGGAATTCGGCGTCATGGTTCCTATTTCACATTAAGGGCCCTGAAACCGTCGGTTGCGAAACAGCCTTCTTTGGATACTGCCCCCGAGAATATACAGTTAACTGATGCAGCAGACCTGCACAGCATAAAGTTTGGTATTTCCATTAGCACAAAAGTCAGCAAGCGTGCAGTAGTGCGCAACCGGATCAAAAGGCAAGTAACGGTAGCTTTGTATCAGTTGTTGCCCAGATTGTCACCTGGATGGCGGTTAGTGATAGTTGTGAAACCAACAGCAGCAGAACTAGAGTGCGTAAGCCAACAATTTCTGCAAGAATTAGAGCAGTTGTTAGCACAAACCGAGGTACTAAATGGGCATTCGTGAAGAAATTTATTATGAAGGCGGCCCTCATATTGGGGATTTGATTGTGAACCTGCTGATTGGACTAACTGTCGTCGGGATACCGTTGACAGTTGGGGCTATTGTCAGAGCTTTGTGGCTACGCTTCCGCATCACAGATCGCCGGATTTCTGTGATGGGGGGTTGGATGGGACGCGATCGCACTGACGTAATTTATTCAGAAATTGTCAAAATCGTCAAAGTTCCCCGTGGTATCGGCATATGGGGAGATATGGTGCTAACTCTCAGAAATGGTAGTCGTCTGGAAATGAGGGCTGTTCCTAAGTTTCGGGAAGTTTATGACTATATCAGCGAAAGAGTTGCTGCCAAAAATTCTGAATATAGCGCGGCTGCTAAGTAATTAGTTAGTTGATAGTCTTCAGTGCTGAGAAGAAGCGAGCACACTGCTTTCCCATGTAGTAGCTGGCGTTGCTGAGTAATGGGGAACAGAGGCACAAACAGTTAATAATCAACCATTAAGATTGTGATGACTCAGTTAAATAAATTTAGTTTTCATCATCCTTGCCTACTTCCTCAATCATTACTCAGCACTCAGCACTTTGAATGTGCGGCTATCCGTAGTGAATGATAGTCGCAGACAAATCATGATTTAGATAAATTAGATTCAGTTAGTTTACAGTACCTCAGGTTGAATTCAGAATAATGGATTTTGGTATCGGGTTTCTCTCGAACAACGTGATGCTGCCAATCATAGACTTTTTCTATGGCATTTTGCCTAGCTATGGATTGGCGATCGTTGCCTTGACATTGATAGTCCGCTTCGCGCTCTATCCCCTGAGTGCTGGTTCCATTCGGAGTATGCGGCGGATGCGGATTGTGCAGCCTCTGATGCAAAAGCGGATGGCAGAAATTAAGGAGCGTTATAAAGACGATCCGCAAAAGCAGCAAGAGGAAATGGTTAACGTCCAAAAAGAATTTGGCAACCCTCTAGCTGGCTGTTTGCCACTGCTGTTGCAAATGCCAGTGTTGTTGGCTCTGTTTGCCACTTTGCGGGGTTCACCCTTTGCTGGTGTTAACTACAACGTTAATCTGCAAGTCTTTCCCGCCGAACAAATCGAACGAATTCAACCCCAAGCCTTTGCTACTCCTCCCCAAAACATCTACATTGCTGATGGGGAACACAGTCGTATTACTGCTATCCTGCCTGGAGGCAATAAATTAGCCGTAGGAGAAAGAACCAAGATACAATACCAGACTGTTGACGGCAAACCATTTCAGGTGCTTTTGGCAGAACACCCAGAAAATAAGTTGATTCCCGAATGGAAAATTACTAAAGGGGAAGACAGAATCAAAATTGACGCTGACGGCAATATAGAAGCCTTACAGCCTGGAGATGTGACAATTCAAGGCACTATTCCTGGACTGGCAGCAGATAAAGGATTTCTGTTCATCGATGCCTTAGGTAGAGTAGGCGCAACCGATCCCGACGGTACAATCCACTGGGATATTGTCGCTATGGTAATTTTCTTTGGGATCAGCCTCTACGTTAGCCAAATTCTTTCCGGGCAAAATTCCAGCGGAGGCAATCCACAGCAGGATACAGTTAATAAAATCACCCCAGTCATCTTTTCAGGGATGTTTTTGTTCTTCCCTCTGCCAGCTGGGGTTTTGATGTATATGGTGATTGGGAATATCTTCCAAACTCTGCAAACCTTTATTCTCTCGCGCGAACCCTTACCGGAAGAACTGCAAAAAATCGTAGCAACCCAAGAAAAAGAAGCAGCAACGGCAGAACAGAAGGCATTGCCGTTTGAGCCAAAAAGTTCTAAGAAAAAGGCTACAAACTGATCATGAGTAACAGTCCCATGCAGCGAGGGCAGCAGTGGTTAAAAACGCTGCTGCTACTTACTGGGGTATCTGCTGAGGTTGAGGGTAATTTAGAACCTGCTCAACCTCAGAGCGGCGACTCCGAAGAACCAGATAACTACTGGTTGACGATTGATGACCAGAACCTCAACTCACAACAAATCCGAAATTTGATTGGTACTGATGGTTCAGTGCTAGATGCAATTCAGTATCTAGCTAATTCAGTACTGAACTTAAACCAACCACCAGAAGAGCAAGCCTCTTATACCATTGAGTTGAATGGCTACCGCGTCAAAAGAGAAGCGGAAATTCGAGCATTGGCAGAGGCCGCATCCCAAGAAGTACGAGCTACGGGTAGAGAGGTAGAAATCAAATCCCTTAGTTCGGCCGAACGGCGGCAAATTCACACATTTTTAAAGGAATTTAGCGATTTAGAAACCTTTAGTCGCGGTAAAGAGCCACATCGTCATCTTGTAGTTCGTCCCGCGATCGCACAGTAGAAGAAGTTGGAAAGCAGGGGAAGTAGAGCAGCAAGGACAGTAAGAAATAATTAATCATTACTTGCTTCTTGAGTTTTGGCTCTTAACTGATTGCGCAGCACTTTTTCTTGAGCGTTAAACTCTCATGTCGCTAAAAGCTAAAATAAAGATCTAAATAACAGCAAAATTGCTGGTAATTAAACTAAGTTAAGTTTCGTGAGGATGTCTCACAAATCCTATGGACGCAATTTTTATTCCGCAGCTCACCAAAGCCCCGGAGCGGACAGAGGAAATTCAAGTTCAGGATTTTCTGCCTGGTTTGGAAACTTTGACCCCTGTTCGTGGTGTTATTCGCGTGCAGCATCTAGGTAATTACTTAGAAGTATCTGGTCAGGCAGAAGCAATTATTACTTGTACTTGTAACCGCTGTTTACAGCAATACAATCAGCGTTTGGTAGTTGATACCAAGGAAATTATCTGGTTAGACGCAACAGCTAATCAACCGCAAGACTTACCCCTTGAAAGGGAAGTAACGGTAGAAGATTTGGTAGAAAGCCTGCCACCTGATGGTTATTTTCATCCCAGTGAATGGCTGTATGAGCAGATGTGTTTAGAATTGCCTCAGCGCCAGCTATGCGATATCAATTGCCCAGGTATTTTGAGTACTGCTGCTGATAGTTCCGAAAAGCCAGTTGATAACCGTTGGGCTTCTTTGGAAGCACTGAAAAAGCAGCTTCCAGGATAGTCGATTAGATTCATACTCAGCAGATTTTAGTGCTGAATTTGAGCGCTCAAGCGCTCACTACAGATATTTTTAATAGTGATAGCAGTAGCCAATAATAATCAATATTTTGACGTTCTTGATTAATCTTCTATCTCAATACGGTTCAGTTAAGGTGATCAGAGTTCTCATCTGTTGGACAAAACCAAGATTTGGGGGAGAATCCCCCAAACCCCCGATTGGGTGACGGTTGCGTCCCCCAAGCCTCCTCCAAAATAATTGTTCCGTTTTTTGTTTAGTAATTATTTGTGAGCTTTGTTGTCAATGAATTTTCTTAACTGAACTGTATTGTCTTATATCTAGCGGCCTAACAGCAGAAAAGCAATTAAGCCAATAAGAAAACAAAGCGCAAATTTTGTCCAAGGTTTTTGAATTAATTGGATAAATCTTGGTATCGCTCTAGGTGAGGAAGTTTTGATCTGGTTGGAGATGGGTACGACTACGGACCAGAGGATTGATCAAATTCCTGATTGTTTCCGTTTTTAGTTTTTAGTTGTGAGAGACAGTACAACCCTTAACAATGAGAGAAGAACGAATAAACCAATAACAGCTACTTATGACCTTCCGTGATGAGTTTAAACTGCTGCTACGTGCCCGTTATCCTTTAATTTATATTCCGACATACGAAGAGGAACGGGTAGAAGCAGCGATCCGGGAAGAAGCAACCAACCAGGGTAATCGCCCAGTGTATACTTGGGATTTTGTTGATGGCTACCAGGGCAATCCCAATGATGCGGGGTTTGGGCGGCGCAATCCCCTGCAAGCTTTGGAATTTATCGAAAAATTGCCAGCTTCTGCGCCAGCGGTATTGATTCTGCGAGACTATCATCGATTTTTAGAAGATGTGGCGATCGCACGCAAACTCCGTAACATGGCTCGACTTCTGAAGTCGCAACCAAAAAATATTGTGATTTTATCACCCCGGATTGCAATTCCTGACGATTTAACCGAAGTGCTGACGGTCGTAGAATTTCCCTTACCAGCCGCCGCCGAGATTAAAATCGAGGTGGAACGCTTGCTACAAGTAACTGGTAATTCGTTGTCTGGGAAATTCATAGATGATTTAGTACGCTCTTGTCAAGGGCTATCAATGGAAAGAATTCGCCGGGTTTTGGCAAAAGCGATCGCTACTCACGGCGAATTGCAACCAGAAGATGTGGATCTAGTTTTGGAAGAAAAGCGTCAAACTATCCGCCAAACCCAAATCTTAGACTTCTACCCAGCCACTGAGCAAATTTCTGATATTGGGGGGTTAGATAATCTCAAAGATTGGCTGCTACGCCGAGGTGGCTCATTTACAGAAAGAGCGCGACAGTACGGATTACCACACCCTCGCGGTTTAATGTTGGTGGGTATTCAGGGTACTGGGAAGTCTTTAACTGCAAAAGCGATCGCTCATCATTGGCATTTACCCTTACTGCGTCTAGACGTGGGACGGTTATTTGGTGGTTTGGTAGGTGAATCGGAATTACGGACTCGCCAAATGATTCAAGTAGCTGAAGCTTTAGCACCCTGTGTTTTGTGGATTGATGAGATAGATAAAGCTTTTTCTGGGCTTGGTAGTAAAGGGGATGCGGGAACCACTAGCCGCGTATTTGGTACATTTATTAACTGGTTAGCTGAAAAAACCTCGCCTGTCTTTGTTGTCGCCACCGCTAACGATATCCAAGCTTTACCACCAGAAATGCTCCGTAAAGGGCGATTTGATGAAATATTCTTTGTCGGTTTACCCACCCAAGAAGAGAGAAAAGCAATTTTTAACGTTCATTTATCCCGACTACGCCCTCATAACTTGAAAAGTTATGACATCGATCGGCTAGCATATGAGACACCCGATTTTTCTGGAGCAGAGATTGAGCAAACTTTAATTGAAGCGATGCATATCGGATTTAGTCAAAATCGCGACTTTACCAACGACGACATTTTAGAAGCTGCTAGCCAGATTATTCCCTTGGCGCGCACTGCGGTAGAGCAGATTCAGCAACTACAAGAATGGGCTGCGGCTGGAAGAGCAAGGTTAGCATCGAAACAAAGCCCGTTAAGCGATACCTTTGGTAAGCTACGCTAACGCATTCAACGGCAGCTGCAATCATAGGTAGTCAAAATTCTAGAGTCAATCATCCAATGTTCAGAGTCATTAATAATTGACTATTGACCCTTGACCATTGACCATTGACTCTTGACAATTGAGCATTGGTGATGAGGTTATAAATTATGTTTTCTAACGTACTAAAATTTATACTTGGGTTTTTCTTGGCGATCGCTATTTTAATTGGTACTGGTGTTGCTACAGCGCTTTATTTCATGAATCGAACTGCCATACCCCCGACTAAACCAGTTTTTTCCAACGATCACCCCACTCAGAGAACCCAAACTGTTAAAGCAACTGAAAAAGTAGCGACGAAGACTAGCTCCTCGCCCGAAACATCTCCTAGCCCAACTCCTTCACCTACACCTACTTCTACTGAATCTCCCAAGACTCAGGAATCACCCAAACCATTACCACCTGGAGCTTACCAAGGAAAAGTTACTTGGTCTCAAGGCTTGAGTTTACGAACCGAACCTAAGCAAGATGCTGAACGTGTTGGTGGAGTTGGTTTTAATCAAAAAGTTGTAATTTTAGAAGAAAGCGACGATAAATTGTGGCAGAAAATTCGCCAGGAAGATACCAATCAAGAAGGGTGGGTGAAAGCAGGGAATACCGAACGAATTGAGGCAAACGAGGCAGTACAACAGCCAGAAAAACCAACACAAGACCAATAGACAGCTAAAGCACTGTAACTTGATTAAATATTTGTTTGATTCAATGAACCTGGGGAAGCCTTGCTCGCCAGGTTGCTTTTTTTGTCAGTATTAATTCTTTTAAGTTCTGCTTATCCTATAGTATACTGGTAGCCAAAATTTCTCATAAACTTAGTAGCAAGTAACTCTACTGTTGTGATATTCATCAACTCAAGTACTTAGATGATGCGATCGCACAACAAACAAAATATGAAAATTTTTATTTCTACTACCTACTGCCTTGAAAGTGCTGAGTCAAGAGTTAATAAGCAGGAGGCAAAGGTCATTAGGTATTCTTTGTTGCCTGCCCTGTCTCCTTTATCCACCTATTTCCTAGCCCCTAGTATCTAACCCTTTATATTTATGGAAGCCATTGGTTATCTACACTCCGAAGCAACTAAAAGCCTTGAAATTGTTCGAGCTCAAGGAAATTTTAGATTCTGGAATTGGACAAAGCTGTCTAGCACAGTTGCAATGCGTTTTTTATCTGTAGGAATAACCTTGGCAATTCTCAGTATAGCTGGGCAAAGTTTAGCACTTCAAAAAATAGGAAGTAATGGCTCTGAAGTGTCAAGCATTCAGAGTTGTTTAAAAAAGTTAGGTTACTTTCGGGGTCCAGTCAACGGTAACTTTGGTTCCATAACCCAGCAGGCTGTCATCGCTTTCCAGCAAGCTAATAAACTACCTGCTGATGGAGCTGTTGGAGTTGGTACTCAGCGATCGCTACAACAAGCGTGTCAAAGTAGAACCGTTAATAGAAATGTCAATAGTAATCTGCAATTAGGCAGCAGAGGACCAGAAGTTGTCAAGCTACAACAGCGTTTGCAGCAGTCAGGCTATTTTCAAGGCCCAATTACAGGCTATTTTGGCCCACAAACTCAGCAGGCGCTAATCCGTTCCCAGCAATCTTCGAGAAGCCGTACTAATCCTGTTATTCCTCGCAGAGTCCCACAAGCAACGCTGAACAGACCAAGCCAAGGAGGTGATTATCCTTCAATATCTCAAGGCAGTCAAGGCCCAGCGGTAACGAGATTACAACAGCGTTTGCAACAGTTAGGTTATTTGAATACTAATCCGACTGGTAATTTTGGACCCCTCACTAGAGATGCTTTAATTGCATTCCAGCGGAATTCTGGCATCACTGCTAATGGGATTGCCAATCAACAAACTTGGAATAGATTGCTGAATCCCTCTGTAGGTGTATTGCCAGATAGAAATAGTCTTGCTGCTCAGCAAGTGCGAGAACTGCAAGAGCATTTACGAGATCTAGGGTACTTGCAAGCTAATCCGACTGGTAATTTTGGCCCTATGAGTAGAGATGCTCTCATCCGATTCCAGAGAGATTACCAACTAGCTGCCGATGGTATAGCTGATACACAAGCCTTGGAAGCAGTACGTGGAGTTTGGCAAAGTAGATCTGTCAATCAACCAGCTAGAAACTATCTAACTATCGGTGACAGTGGTGATAATGTCAGGGCAGTTCAAGCGCGTTTATTGCAATTAGGCTTTTTTAATGGCAATCCTGATGGCTATTATGGTGAAAATACCAGAGCGTATGTGTATGCCTTCCAGCAATATTCCCGACTCAATCCTACAGGGAATGTAGACGCACAAACTTGGCAAGCCTTAGGTTTAAATAATTCTACTGGAGACAATACTGTTAATCCTAATAATAAGAATCGCTATGTAGTAGTAGTCCCGATTCATAATGCTGATACTCTCAACAAAGTACGTCAGTACATAGCTAATCCTGTTGTGGAAAAATCGAGTTTAGGGGATTATGTCAATGCTGGCAGATTTGGCAATCGCACAGAGGCAGAAAATCTCTCTAAACTTTTACGCTCCTATGGTTTAGATGCAAGAGTGGAATATTTTTAAGCACTTTGATAGCGGTTTGCTGGTAAGTGCAATAAAACGTGGAATTAAAATCTAAAATTGGTATAACTTCCATCTTTCGTCAGGTGCGAAGCTGAAGTTAAACAGAGTAAGCTACCTCTAGCTGACGAGGCTTTGCGCTTACTGTTTTTGGTTGCTTAAAAGATGGATTTTAGCCAAACTTTAATTGAAAAAAATGATGCCATTATCGATCGCTGGGTAGAAGCAGTCTACCAAGATCAACAAATTGAAGCTACTCAAGAATTGACTTTCAAAGCTGTCAGGGATAGCCTACCTCGTGTTTTGAATGCATTGGCGACAGTACTTTCTGAATCTGCAAAGAGCGATTTGCAGACTGTAGTTGATGCCAGCCTGGAACATGGTAGGATTCGTGCAGAGCAAGGATTTGAACCAGCAGAGATTGCGCGAGAGTATCGTTTACTCCGATTTGTGATTTTTTCTCTTTTGGAAGAAGATTTAATCCAGGCATCCCAAGTGGAGATGCTGCGAGCTGTACGCCTGATTGACACAGTAATTGATGAAGCGATCGCCCGTTGCTTTAGCAGCTATACTTATGGACGATTAGAAGAAGTCAAACAACTCCAAAGCCAGTTGCGTTTGACTAATCAAGAGTTAACTCGTTTGGTTCGTGCCAGTAAAGATAGTCTGTCTCAGTTAGCTCATGAACTGAAAACGCCTTTAACTTCAATCATTGGTTATGCAGACTTATTTCTGCGCCAGCATCGTCAACAACAGCCAGAACTCAAGGATTCACATCCAAATCTCGAAAGTATCGAGCGAGTTTTAAGAAGTGGTAGGCTAATTCTACATTTAATTAACGATACTTTAGAAATTTCCCGTTACGATGCCGGCACGATGAGATTACAGCCCACCCTATCTGATGTAGGTGGTTTAATCAACTCAGTTGTGGAGATTATTGAACCTTTAGCACGTGCTAAAGAATTAGCCTTGATTGTTAATTGCGCTCGCGCTCCAGATCAAGTTATTACCGATCCGCTGCGATTTCAGCAAATTCTTACCAATCTACTGAGCAATGCAATTCGATACACCGAATCTGGTAGCGTCACTTTAGATTGTTGGCAAGTATCTCAACAGCAGTGGGCTATCTCTGTTACCGATACTGGTATTGGGATTCCTCTGGATGCTCAAACAGAAATTTTTCAACCTTATTTCCGCGCAGTAACCGAGCAAAAATCTCCAGGTTCTGATGGTACAGGATTGGGATTGGCAATTGTGTCTCGCTTAGTCCAGTTAATGCATGGTGAAATCAATGTAGTTTCAAAACTAGGTGAAGGCTCTACATTTACAGTGCTTTTGCCATTAGAAGCGATCGCCCATGAAAATAATCAACTAAATGCCTGAAAGTAAGGTTAAATAACCAACAAGCTATAGAGACTATTGTTTTTTCTAAAACCGCGATCGCTCAATTCTTTTTCATATCTGAAGCTTTTTATCTTTCACAAGTAACAAAATAGAAAGTAAAAACCCGAACTTCTACTTACTATAGTTTAGAAAATTATACTCAAATTTATCAAGCGAATTCTACCATTAAAATTTGAGGGGAATACAAGACAGTTTATTCCTGCTTTTAAGTTTGGCTAATTACTTATACTTTGTACAGTCATTGTAGCCCAATCCGATTTTGGTGTTAGGAAAAACGGGTTTGGGGTTCTTTAGATTTTTAAGTAATCAAACAAATTTATATTACAGGGCAAAGTGTTCCAGGTTTATATATAATTAAATCGATAATTAGTCTTGCACTCTACTATCAAGGATGAGTGCTTCTTGTCTGATCAAATAAAGCAGAAAACAGAAGTGGTAAGAGCTGATTCGTAAAGAAAATATTAAGAACGCTTCGTCCCTTACTCAGCATAACTTTAAATCTCTAGGCAGTTAAGGCGTTCAATTTCTGAAAGCCTGATCCCCAAAGATTTTCAGCGAGTTTACAAATCAGATGTAAATATATTCACCAATTTGGTATATACGAATTACATAGGTATTGCAGTTGAAATTGACAGTTATATACTGTTCAACTTCTAAGGAAATTTCTGAAAGAAAAGGTGCTAGTATAGCGCAACTTCAAGTGATGCCAATTTCAAAGGTGATGATCGCAGATTAATTACTCTAAAAATTGATTTGTATTTGTCATGGACATTTAATTATTTTATATATCACAACCAACATTAACCCTTTATCTAGACAATAGCTTTTAAAATTTGCTACTTTATCGGCTGATTAAAAAGTTACAGCTAATCTATGTTATCTACCCTACTTCCACATCGGAAAAACACCAGTTATTATGACTCCATGCTGATCGCCATAAAAAAGCTTGTATATTAGCACAGTAAACAACTTCACACATCCTAATAGAGGAATAAGGAATGCTGGAATTATTGAGTTCAGGTTTGGTAACGCTGTGGTTGGAAATGGCGGGCTTACAAATCAAGCCGTTAGATGCCTTAGATGCATTGGCTTGGCAAAGTAGCCCTGGCTTGGTTCTTGCCCCTGATCCCAATCCAGCTAGCGCTAATACAGTCCAAGACTATCTCAAGGGGCTAATCGCATCGAAACTAATAGCACAAAATCTCACAGATAGTCAGGGAATTTGGATGCAGTCGGGACCTATGCTCATGGCTAATCACCAAGGGACGACACCTCTGCCGGCTGCTTCTTTAACTAAAGTCGCCACCTCACTAGTCGCTTTCAAAACTTGGGGTCCAGATCACCAATTTGAGACTTTGATCAGTACCACAGGGCCAGTGGTGAATGGTGTATTGCAAGGTGATTTGGTGATTACTGGTGGTGGCGATCCCATGATGGTTTGGGAAGAAGCGATCGCTCTTGGTAATACTCTCAACCGCATGGGTATTAAGCAAGTAAAAGGAAATTTGGTGATTACTGGCTCTTTTGCCATGAATTTCCAACGTCATCCGCTGTTAGCAGGTCAGCTATTTAAGCAAGCGCTGAATTCCGCAACTTGGACCCGCCCGGCGATTTACACATATTCGATTATGCCTAAGGGCACACCCAAGCCTCAAATAGCGATCGCAGGTACTGTTAAAGTTGAGGCACAGCCAAATCCTCAACGAGCTGTGCTGATTCGTCATCTGTCTTTGCCTTTGAAACAAATCATCAAAGAAATGAACGTTTACAGCAACAACGACATAGCAGAAATGCTGGCGGAATCTGTAGGAGGAGCAACCGTAGTCCAATCAACTGCTGCTCAGTTGGCTAGAGTTCCAAATGCAGAAATTCAGCTAATCAATGGTTCCGGACTGGGCCCTGAAAATCGCATTTCTCCGAGAGCTGTATGTGCGATGTTTATGGCAATGCAACAAGAAGCCGCCGCTCGCGATTTGACTTTAGCCGATCTATTTCCTATGTCTGGGTTCGATCATCGGGGAACACTGCATTCCAGACATATACCTGTTGCTACAGTAATTAAAACTGGTACTCTCCGAGATGTTAGCGCTTTAGCGGGTGTAATGCCGACACGCGATCGCGGTTTGGTCTGGTTTGCTATCCTTAATCGTGGTCCAAATGTCTCAGGCTTCCGTACTGGACAAGACCAATTATTACAACGTTTGGTACAAAAGTTGCAATTAGCTCCCCAAGTTCCTGCATCTCTCACCCCGCACTCAACCATAAACACCTTACCCGATCTGGGTACAAGCAGTCGTAATGAAGTTGTATTCAAAGGTTAGTCAAAAGTCCAATTAAGTAGAACGGTGTGGAAAAACAAAACTATGTTTTGAAAAATCAAATAGGCTTAAACCCTCTTCCCTCCTGCCTCCTGCCTCATCCCAACGATAAATATTCACGCCGACCTACTTACTATCAACTATTGACCCTTGGCTCTTTCCTGAGGAATAATCTCTGTCACTACCCTCCCGCCGGTATTGCCACCTTTGACGACAATATTTTCTGTTTGCAGATTACCCACGGCTGTCTCCCCAGTAAAATTTAATGGTGGGTCAACTTGCCGATATACTACATTACCCTGCGCTTCGACTAATTTATTGTCTAAATACCAAGTTAATGTTCGCGATTTCAGAGACTGGCGACGCTGACCAATAGCATTGACATTGCCTGTTAAATAAACTGTTTTTTGCGGTATCTTCATTTCGCCTTGATTAGCAGTTACTGTCACATTTTCAGCCTTATGAAAGACACGCACAGGGGAATTTGTAGTCACAGTTTCTGCATTCATATTCCAGGTCATAGAGTTACTAGCTATCTGCATTGGTGGGTCTAGTAATTCTAACTGGGCATTTTTTGTGACAGTAGCAATCTTAGTTTTCAGATTAATTTCCGTAGCATTTCCGCGACCACGGTCAGTAATTTGATTATTTTTGTAGCGGTCAATTTGTACAGGGCGATCGCCGATTAATTTTTCTTCTTTGATATGCCAAATTAAATGCTCAGTTCGCATTTGTAATTGCGGATCGGCAGAGTTTGCTACTACTCCACCAGAGAATTCCATGCGCTGTTGGCGGGTTTTTACTCGCGCTTCCTGCGCCACTGCTTGTAGTTGTTTATGAGTTCCGTTTAGCTGGTTACGAACAATCAATAAATCTTCGTTGGGACGCCATTCTAATTCATTACCTCGAAGCACAATGCCATTCCGAGGATCTGTAGCAACTATCTTACCCTTAAGAAATAACTGCTTTCCATCTTCCTCAATGTCTGCCCGTTCGGCTTTAATTTGGTAGACTACTTGGCCATCTTGATATAATTCTCCATAAGGGTTTTCTGCCTGTCCAATTTGTTTTTCTTTGGTATATTTTGCTTCTTTAGCATTAACTTTCCAAATTGGTCGCCCCACTTCATCAAACTGTTCAAAAGCAACACCATAAAAAGTCAAATTGCTATCTGTGTTTTGCCCAGATGAACCCGAATTATTTGCTTGATTTTTAGAGGATTTACCGCTGCAAGCAACTAATCCTACTATCAATAACAATGTCAGAGGGAGGCAAAACCAATTGGCTTTAATTGGTGAAACATTGAGAAATTGCCATAAAAAGAATAGGGGGGAATGTATTTTAATTCCCCCCTGATTTCCTGGACCTCTTTTGTCTTGATCCTTGTCTGCTTCCTGCTTCATTAATCTTGAATTTCTAGATGTCCATCAGTATCTCTTGGGTCTTCTAAAAAGCCCATACCGGATAAAGGACGGTATGGATAGCTTTGGCGAGGGGTTTTTTGGATATCTTCTTTGATGGCTTCTAAGTCAATATAGCGATCGCTTACATTGATTAAGCTGTCGCTGGTCATTGAACGTAAACTTACCACCTCTACCCGCACACCCCGATAGCTAACTGAGTTCACTGCATAGGCCAAATCCCCATCACCACTGACTAAGACTGCTGTATCGTATGAATCTACTAAAGCCATCATATCTACTGCTATTTCTACATCCAGGTTGGCTTTTTTTGAACCATCTGGTAGCTGGACTAAATCTTTAGCAATAACTCTGTAGCCATTGCGACGCATCCACAGCAGAAATCCTTGTTGTTTCTCGTTTGTGCGATCTACACCAGTGTAGAAAAAAGCGCGTAACAGTCTAGATCCGCCAGTTAAACGACACAATAACTTAGTGTAATCAATTTCGATTCCTAGTTGCAGTGCGGCATAAAATAGATTTGAGCCATCAATAAATATAGCTACACGACCCCGATTCTCTAAAACTTGTTCCGGCGTAAATATCGAGTCATTTTCTAAATTATTCAACATTGATGTCATACCTCAGTTTTTATCCTTGTAATATTTGATACTAAATTTTTACTTCTCAGATGCAAGTTAGAGCGATTTATGATAATCTACCGGGGCTAATCAGTGCGGCCCCGATCGTTTTTTTGACAGAATTTAGAGATTAAGCAAAATCAAAAATTCAAAGTACTAATCGTTTTTGGGGGGTTCTATACGCTTAAAGATTGGTTGGGGTGTGCCCAACTGTTGTTTAGTAGATAGTAGCCCCCAGGTTGCATGAATATCGAAAGGTGCAGCAATTGCACTTTCTTGTTGATCGTTAAAGTTAATTCCGAAGCCCAATTGCTGATAAATATCGCTACTGATATTCGGAATTATCGGGGACAACAGATAAGCTGCTAGTCTAACTGATTCTAGAACTGCATACAGCACTTTTTCCAATGTCTGCTGCTGTCCTTGCTTATATAATGACCAAGGGGCTTGTTCATCAATAAACTTATTGCTAGCTTGCACCAGCAACAGGATAGCCTCGCAGGCTTGATTGAAAGCCAGCATTTCGTAGGCATTTTTCACCTGTTCCCCTAAAGTTAATCCAATCGCTTTTAAAGGATTTTCAGCCGGAATGGCTTCATTGGCAATTGCTGGCACATTACCGGCGCAGTACTTCTTCACCATGTTCAGTGTCCGATTTAGCAAATTACCTAAATCATTTGCCAAATCTGCATTCAGAACATTAATGAATCTAACTTCATTAAAATCGCCATCTTTGCCAAATTCAATTTCCTTAAGAAAGTAATAACGAACGGCGTCACTACCATAGCGCTGGACTAGCTCTATGGGATCGAGGGTATTACCCAGACTTTTACCCATCTTCTGACCATCTTTAGTTAAAAAGCCATGTCCAAATACTTGCTCTGGTAACGGCAGGCCAGCACTAAGCAGCATCGCCGGCCAATAAACTGCATGGAAACGGAGAATATCTTTACCAATTAAGTGCAAGTTTATGGGCCACCATTTAGCTAAGGCATTTGCTAAAGTTGGTTCTGCATCTGGTTCTAACAATGCCGTTACATAACCCAGCAGTGCATCAAACCAGACGTAAAGAGTATGCTTGGGATCTACTGGTACAGGAAAACCCCAATCTAGATTCACCCGTGAAATCGAAAAGTCTTGCAACCCTTGATTCACAAAGTTGAGGACTTCGTTACGACGACTCACAGGCTGGATAAAATCTGGTCTAGACTGGTAAAGTTCTTGTAGTTGACTTTGGTATTTGGATAAGCGGAAAAAGTAGTTTTGTTCGTCTCGCCACTCAACTTCTTTGTTAGTATGAATCGGACAACGGTTTCCCTCAAGCAGTTCTCGTTCTTCTTTAAATTCTTCACAGGATACACAATACCAGCCTTTTTGTTGTCCCTGGTAAATGTCGCCGCTCTCCCATACTCGCCCGAAAAATTCTTTGACAATTGCTTCATGGCGAGGATCGGTGGTCCGAATAAAGCGATCGTATTTAATATTTAGTATTTGCCACAGAGAAAGGAAAGCCAGAGATATTTCATCACAAAATTCTTGGGGAGCTTTCCCTAAATTTTCAGCCGAGCGTTGAATTTTCTGTCCGTGTTCATCTGTACCTGTGATTAGTAGCACTTGATGCCCTAAAAGCCTTTGAAACCGAGCCACTACATCAGCGGCCATTGTTGTATAAGCACTACCAACATGGGGAACATCGTTTACATAATATAGCGGAGTTGTCAGTGCAAATGTCTTTTCTTTTTTATTCACTAGATTCATGCACAATAAAAAAACAACTTATTAAAACGGTTTATATCTTACTTTTGTGGGCAAAACCACGTAATTATATAACATTACTATTTTTTTTTCAAACACTACATTAATATTAGCAAATCTCGAAAGACCAGATTATTTTATGCTTTATATAAAGCTAGCTAATTTTCCCAATAGTTAAAAAATAGCTGCTAACAATAGTTAGTAAAGCTTTTGATTGCATTTGTTGTGGCTGGGAATACAGAAACTAGGACTCAGAAAATATAGTTAACTTTGAGAATTAAACATTTCTACCTTAAGACGGTCGTGGTAGTGGTGAAGAAATGTAATGTTAAGTCAAGATAAACTGCGATATTTTCTGAAAAAAATATATTGATTGCTATGAGTCTAAATAGCCCTCTGGAGATTTCTCGTTGGTCATTAGCGGCGCTATCAACGCGAATGTTTCGTTATTACGAAGATCGAATTCCTCATGATGCTAGCGTGTTAGTCGTCAGCAATCACCGCAGCTTTATGGATGCCCTGATTTTAATGGCGGCGCTATCAAATCCAATTCGCTTTGCCTGCCATCACTATATGGGGCAAGTACCAATTATGCGGGAACTAGTTACAGGTCAATTGGGGTGCTTTCCCTTAGATGATACTCATAAACGCCAGCAGAGCTTTTTTGCCCAATCCCAACTGCTATTGCAGTCCAAGCAGATGGTAGGGGTGTTTCCAGAAGGAACCGAACCAATGGTAAAATTTACCCAGCCTCATGAGGTGGGTGAATTTCAGCGCGGATTTGCTCATTTGGCATTGCGAGCAGCTGTGAGAGACTTAGCGATTTTGCCGATCGCGATCGCCTCCCTAGAGGAAGTAAACACCGCAGGTGTACCTTTACGCTTATTAAGTTTGTTTGACCCTTCAGAAGCATTATTTAATCAACCAGGTTGGCATCCCTTGGTCATCTATCGTCGAGTCGCGGTGTTAATTGGCCGTCCCTATTGGATTAAGCCCCAACAACAAAAACAATACCAAGGAAAACAAGCGAAAACTGTTGTTGCTGAACTGACAGAACATTGTCATTGTGAAATCGCCAGCTTGTTACGTCAGGGTTGTTATTAGGATATCTCATACCTTGGATGGATCAATTATCCATCCCCAAAATAGTAAAGACGATATTTATACATTGCTTAAGCTATTTATAGGGCAGAGTACAATGAGCAGATGATTCTACTCCGGCAAAGATTTATGTGAAGGAGTTCTATATTTGTTACCTTCTATAATGTTGAAGTTGGAGTTTGAATCCTAGATTATTTAATCGAAAAAGTTCTATTTAAGATCATTTTGGGAAACAAAGTATGATTTTTAGAGAATTTTGACTGTTATTGATAGATATTAACCTTTGGTAGATATCAAACCTAAATTTCTTGAGCTTTCATAGGCTAAATTTTATAAAATTAACAAAATAAATTGAAATTTGACAATGCTAGAAGTTGAGTTAAAGCCGTGTTTCCTTACGCCTAAACGCGTACAGCCAGAGTATCCCCTGTTTGTGTATTTGCCAGGAATGGATGGAACGGGTCAACTATTGCGATCGCAAACTGCGGGATTGGAACTAGGTTTTGATGTGCGCTGTTTGGCGATCCCACGGCAAGACCTCACCACCTGGGATGTACTCACCAATAACGTATTAGACTTGATCCACACCGAATTAGAAAAAAGTTCTCAGCGACCAATTTATCTGTGTGGAGAGTCGTTTGGTGGCTGTTTAGCAATGAAAGTAGCTATCCAAGCACCACAGTTGTTTAAACGGATTATCCTGATTAACCCAGCTTCTAGCTTTCATTTACGTCCTTGGTTCAATTGGGCATCCCAGCTAACTTACTTAGTGCATCCTTACCTTTATGAAATAGGTGCACTAGGATTATTACCGTTTTTAGCATCTTTACAACGGATGACCAGAAGCGATCGCCAAGAACTACTAAAAAGTATGCGTTCTGTACCGCCAGAAACAGTCCTCTGGCGATTGTCTTTACTTAGAGAGTTTCATGTGGAAGACGAACAGTTACGTCGCCTTACACAACCAGTTTTGCTGATTGCTGGTGTCCAAGATCGACTTTTGCCTTCTGTAGATGAAGTCAGACGTTTAGCTAACATTTTACCCAACAGTAAGATGCTATTGCTGCCTCAGAGCGGACACGCCTGTTTACTAGAGAGTGATACTAATCTCTATAAAATCATGCACAATCATAATTTCTTGGAAAGTAGTGCTGAGGTTATGCAAGCGATAGAAGCTGGAAATAAAATCAGGTGAGGAGCAAAAAGTTTTAGGTTGACATATCCAATCTGAAGCAGAAATTTCCAATATTATCCAATCAATCTTTACTGCAACAAATTTCTAGTATTCAGATGAGGAAGTATTTTATTTTTAACTAACGGCTTATCCTGATGGAAAGAGGTCAGGTTAAGCACAAATTTGCTAAAACCAAAATAGCAAAGCTATACAATGAAGGTGCCCAGCAATGGCAGACAAACTGAATAACGCAATAGATAAAAAACTAAATAATTCCTCCACTGATAATACAAAAAATGCTCAACAATCATTTTTAGGATCTGTTGCTGAAACGTTAAGCTGGGTAGCGGGGACAGCAGTTGAGGTAGGAGGAACAGCTGTTAAACAAACACATAAGCTAATTGAACAATCCACTCAAAACACCGGGAAGCTAGTGGATAGCCTCAGTCAAAATTGGCTGATTCGCAGATTATCTGGTGTGTTAAATCTGAATTGGTTAATTGGGGCTAGTGAAAATGTTGATCTGCAAAAAGCACAAGAGACAGTTAACAAACTAAAACAACAGTATCCCCAGGAATCACCAAGCCAAATTTCCCACAGAATTATGGTGGAAAAAGCCACTCAAGCAGGCGGAATTGGTTTAGCAACTAGTATTTTGCCAGGAATAGCGGCGGCTTTATTGGCAATTGATTTGGCTGCTACAACACAATTACAATCAGAAATGCTTTATCAAATAGCAGCTGCTTATGGACTAGATTTAAAAGACTCTGCCCGTAAGGGAGAAGTTTTGGCAATTTTTGGTCTAGCTTTGGGTGGTAGTCGTCTTCTAAAAGCTGCGGGATTGGGCTTGCTACGAAATGTCCCCTTTGCTGGTGCGGCGATCGCAGCTAGTTCCAATGCGACGATGATTTATTCATTGGGGTATGCTGCTTGCCGATTTTACGAAGCGAAGTTAGATGAATCAACTTCCCTCACTTCTAAAGAGACATTGGCAACATTAAAGCAACAAAGTGAAAAGTATTTAGAAACAGCGATCGCACAAGAAGCGATCATGGATCAAATTTTAGTACATATGATCCTCGCCAGTCATCCAGACAAGACTTGGTCAGAAATTCGCCCAGAATTACAAGCTATCAATCTGAGTGAACATTCATTAAAAGAGATTTCCGAAAATATCAAATCACCCCAGCCTTTGAATAGCTTGCTAGATCAACTAAATCGTGATTTTGCCATACCTTTATTAGCGCAGTGTCAAAAAATTGCTGAAATTAACGGTGAAACTACAGAGTTAGAGCAAAATATAATGACTGCGATCGCTAATAAGTTTGATTTGGAAAGGCAAAATAGGCAATAGACAATGGCGATGTCTACGACGGGCTACGCTTGCACTGTTTTGAATGCATAAAATTCTCAAATGATTTAGCAAACAGGGAAATTGAGAAAGTAATATGCCTTTTTACTTGCGGAAAACACCGAAATGAGTAAGCATTTAGGCATTTTAAGTAAGCAAAATGGCTTTTTACTTGCGGAAAACACCAAAATGAGTGCGTGATTTAACAAAATGAGAAAGTGTTTAGACATTTTGAGTAAGCAAAATGGCTTTTTACTTGCGGAAAACACCAAAATGAGTAAGCATTTACGCATTTTGAGTAAGCATTTTAGATAAATGAGTAAGCAAAAAGGCAAAATGAGTTAGTTTTTTCAATAAACTATGAAGTAATCTGCTTTTTGGATGATTAAAATCGACTTTATATGTTTTCTTGATGAAAATACCAAAAGAGCGATCACAAAAACAAATTGCTAAGATATGTGATCGCTACGATTATTATTCAATTAACCAGTTTTCTAATTGCAGTGCAGGAATATTGATAAAATGGCGAGTGTTGTTAGTTACTAAAATATCTGCACGAGAACGAGCTACTGCTGCGATGACTGCATCCAATACACCAGTTGGTTTACCTATTGATTTTAATTCAGCTTGAATTTTGCCAAATTCTTCAGCCGCATTCTCGTCAAAATTTATTACTGTTATTAAACTACTAAATTGATTTATATTAATAATATTTTCCTGAACTTTTTGAGAACAATATGCTCCTTTGTAAAGTTCAGCTATTACTATGGTTGAGATATAACACTGGCTAAACATTCGAGTAAAATTGAGCCAGAACTAGAGGATTTTCATTGATAATAGCAATACAGATGTTGCTATCTAGGAGATATACTAGCGCTCGCCCTATCTATGAATATTGCCCATACAGCCTTTCCCACTCTAAATTCTCTTCTCTTTGTAACTCCTCCATAGTTTTCACAAAATCCTCTCTAGATTCTCTGTTATTTGATAAAAAATCCTGCATTGTTTTCAGTCTTTCTTGGTGGCTAATTGACTGAGCAATTTCAATATCAATTACTATTTCTGTACTATCAGGAATATTTAGTTCTTCTGATAACTCTATAATTTTGCCACGTTTGATACCTTTAATTTTCATACGTTTTCTCCAAAATGGAGTTTTTTACATTTTATCCTGAAAAATTTCTAAAAAAAATTGCTACTGTCTTATGTCTCGCTTACCCCGCAATTTTCAACCAGGATTTTGTTATCACATCACCATCCGTTGCAATAACCGCGAATTTCGCCTCACTCGCCTAGAGTGTCGGGAGGTGTTTGTTGACGCTATTAACAAAGCAAAAGAGAAATATGGCTTTAAACTCTATGCTCTTTGTATTATGAGCAATCATGTCCATTACCTGCTACAGCCAATTCCCCAATCCCTGACAGCACGAACAGAAAATTTTACGCAATACTGGTACAAGAACTTTGACACAAAATACAAAAATGGTAATTCGACTGAGTGATACGCCTCTCTTGGAGTGGTCAGGGGATACTCTAGCAATTGGCTTATTTGAAGATGCAGTAGAGTTAACTGGTGAACTAGCAACTTTAGATGGCAAGTTTGCTGGGATTTTAAAAGAACTGATTGCTGAAGAGGAATTTAAGGGTAAAGCCAATAGCACGATTTTTACTCGTATAGCTGCTAGTACCCCAGTTAAGAAAGTGATTTTGGTGGGTTTGGGAAAAGCCGACGCGCTAAAAATTGATGGTTTGCGACGTGCAGCTGCGGCTGTAGGCCGAGTAGCCAAAAAGCAAAAAAGTAAAGTTTTAGGGTTTAGTTTTCCATTATGGAACAACGATCCGGCGGCAACTGCCCAAGCGATCGCTGAAGGTGTGCAACTGGCGCTTTACCAAGATCTCCGTTTTAAATCAGAACCCGAAGATAAAGGCTCACAAGTAGAAACCATAGATTTATTAGGGTTTGGCGGGCAAGAAGCAGCCATTAACCGCGCCAATCAAATAGTTTCTGGGGTAATTTTGGCAAGAGAGTTGGTAGCAGCTCCAGCAAACGCTGTTACACCGATTACTATGGCGGAAACTGCCCAAGCGATCGCCACGGATCATGGTTTACAAATCCAAATCTTAGAACGGGAAGAGTGCGAAAAGTTGGGCATGGGTGCTTTTTTAGGAGTAGCTCAAGCTTCTGATTTGCCTCCTAAATTTATTCATCTAACTTACAAACCAGAAGGCACACCGACACGCAAACTAGCAATTATTGGTAAAGGCTTAACCTTTGACTCCGGCGGACTCAATATTAAAGGCGCTGGTAGCGGCATTGAAACTATGAAAATTGATATGGGTGGTGCAGCTGCCACTTTAGGCGCAGCCAAAGCAATTGCTCAAATTAAGCCAAGTGCTGAGGTTCACTTTATCTCGGCCGTGACCGAAAACATGATTAGCGGTCATGCGATGCACCCAGGCGACATCCTAAAAGCGTCGAACGGCAAAACTATTGAAGTGAATAATACCGACGCTGAAGGGCGTTTGACTCTAGCCGATGCCTTAGTATATGCCGAGAAATTAGGAGTAGATGCGATCGTTGATTTAGCAACCCTAACTGGTGCCAACGTCATCGCCTTGGGTGATGATATTGCAGGTTTGTTTACTCCTGATGATGCTGTAGCTTCCCAACTAGAAAAAGCTGCGGCATCATCAGGAGAAAAGATTTGGCGGATGCCAATGGAAGAAAAGTATTTTGAAGGGCTAAAGTCTGGAATCGCGGACATGAAAAATACAGGTCCCCGCCCAGGAGGCGCAATTACTGCGTCCCTTTTCCTCAAGCAATTCGTCAAAGATACCCCTTGGGCACACTTAGATATTGCTGGTCCGGTGTGGTCAGATAAAGAAAATGGATACAACGGACCTGGGGCAACAGGTTTCGGTGTGAGAACCCTTGTTGATTGGGTACTGAGTCCAGTTGAGTAGGTAATTGGGGATAGGGCATGGGGCATGGGGCATTGGGCATTGGGAGGAGAGGGAAGCTTTTTCATATTCTCCCCACACTCCCACCCGCTCTGCCCCCAGTCCCCGCCAATTCATGTTATGTTGAGCTTGCCAGAACCTCTTGCATAGTGGGAAGAGTAATTTGGCAGTCTAAATGTTCCGATTTTTCGGCAAAGCCATCTGGTAAAATTTGTAAGGTTTCTAAAAGCTCTAAGCAATGGGATCGACTGGCGTAAGGATCGCAATTGACGCAATGGGAGGGGATCATGCACCCGGTGAAATCGTAGCTGGCGCAATCCGAGCACGAGAAGAATTGGGTGTAAAAGTCCTGTTGGTGGGTGATCCCCAACAAATTGAAGCTGCCCTGCCGCCAAAAACAAGCCTGGCGCAGGTAGAGATCGTTCCTGCTGAGGAAGCGATCGCAATGGATGAGGAGCCTTTAAACGCAGTTAGACGCAAACGTAAGGCTTCAATTAATGTGGCGATGGATCTGGTGAAGCAGCAGCAAGCAGATGCTGTGTTCTCAGCCGGACACTCTGGGGCAGCTATGGCCTCTGCTTTGCTCCGCCTAGGACGATTGCCAGGAATTGACCGCCCAGCAATTGGGACAGTTTTTCCTACAATTAAAGCTGGTAAGCCAGTACTAATACTTGATGTTGGTGCAAATGTAGACTGCCGTCCGAAATTTTTAGAGCAGTTTGCTGTCATGGGGTCGGCCTACAGTCAGTATGTGCTGGGTACACCCGAACCAAAAGTAGGTTTGTTGAACATCGGCGAAGAAGACACTAAAGGTAATGAAGTGGCTCTGCGCGCCCACCAACTCCTGCGAGAAAATACTCAAATTTCTTTTATCGGGAATGCAGAAGGACGTGATGTACTTTCTGGCAACTTTGATGTGATTGTCTGTGATGGCTTTGTCGGCAATGTGTTGTTGAAATTTGCTGAAGCCGTGGGAGAAGTGATTTTACAAATCTTGCGGGAAGAACTACCCCAAGGATTGCATGGTCAAATTGGCACAGCAATTTTAAAACCAAACCTGAAAAGGATTAAGCAGCGCATGGATCACGCGGAACATGGCGGTGCTTTGCTTTTAGGTGTGGACGGAATTTGTCTTATTGGTCACGGTAGCTCACAAGCACCTTCAATTTTTAATGCAATTCGCATAGCCAAAGAAGCTGTAGACAACCAGGTACTACAAAGAATCCGGTCCCAGTATGAAGCCCTACAGCGTGATAGTGGTTAGCAATCAGCCAGAAGACAGCAATCAAAATCACAAAAAGTGTGATTAGTCAATAGTTAATGACTAATGGCTAATGATTACTTAATGACTAAACGCTGATAGGTGATAGTTCGGGAGACTAGGAGTGCATAAGTTAGGCATAGCAATTACCGGAAGTGGCTCGGCAGTACCAGAAACTTCCCTAGACAACGCAGCGCTGAGCGAACTGGTTGAAACATCAGACGAATGGATCGCGACCAGAACAGGAATTCGCCAAAGACGCTTGGCCCTGCCAACAGAGTCTTTGAGTGTACTCGCAGCTAAGGCCAGTCGTCAAGCGATTGCATCTGCTGGAATTACAGCAGGAGATATCGATCTAATTCTCTTGGCAACCTCTACCCCTGATGATCTGTTTGGCAGTGCTTGTCAAATTCAGGCTGAATTAGGAGCGACCAAAGCCGTAGCCTTTGACTTGACGGCTGCCTGTTCAGGCTTTGTATTTGGACTAGTAACTGCTGCCCAATACATTAGAGGTGGCGTTTTTCAAAATGTACTTTTGATAGGGGCAGATATCCTCTCTCGTTGGGTAGATTGGCAAGACCGTCGCACCTGTGTATTGTTCGGTGATGGTGCTGGAGCAGTGGTGTTGCAGGCTAATGAGAGCGATCGCTTGCTAGGATTTACACTCAAAAGTGATGGTAGCCAAAACCACTACCTTAACCTTGCCTATCAAGCCTCTTCCCAAGAACTGATTCCAGGCGTCAATATCAGTCAAGGAACATATCAGCCCATTACGATGAATGGCAAAGAAGTCTACCGCTTTGCTGTGCAAAAGGTGCCAGAAGTCATCGACAAAACCTTATTTCAAGCTAACCTCACTATTGAGCAAATAGATTGGCTTCTCTTACACCAAGCCAACCAGCGAATTCTAGATGCTGTTGCTCAACGCCTCAATATTCCCAACGATAAAGTTATTAGTAATCTCGCCAATTATGGCAACACCTCTGCCGCCTCCATTCCGCTCGCTTTAGATGAAGCAGTGCGGCAAGGCAAAATTAAACCCAATGACACTATTGCTGTATCCGGCTTTGGCGCTGGACTTACATGGGGTGCAGCAATTTTTCAATGGGGAAGATAATATTTTGTCCTTTGTCATTAGTCATTTGTCATTTGTTAAGTAGATGAACAAAAATCTGGACAGTCAATAAATATCCCAAATTTTCTTGTGCTGCGAGCAAGATACCCGCTAATACTAAAGTACGGGCAAAACTTCGGTGTGAGCGCTGCCTATCTCACAAGATGGGATAATTTATTTCTGAGAGTTCCCGTATAACAATCAATGACCAATGCCCAATGGCTAATGACAAATGACAAATGACGAATGACCAACGACTAACGACTATTGACCAATGACTAAAACTGCATGGGTGTTTCCCGGACAAGGTTCCCAAGCTACAGGAATGGGAACAGACTTATTAGATATACCTTCGGCTAAAGATAAATTTGCCCAAGCTGAGGCTATCTTAGGCTGGTCTGTCACAGACATTTGCCAAAGCGATGCCGAACAGCTATCACGCACTCTCTACACCCAACCAAGTCTTTATGTAGTAGAAACAATTCTTGCTGACCTGATCCGTGAACGGGGACACCAGCCAGATTTAGTTGCTGGTCACAGTTTGGGAGAATATATTGCTCTTTACATTGCTGGTGTCTTTGATTGGTCTGTTGGTTTACACCTGGTGAAGCGTCGCGCCGAACTGATGGATAGTGTTTCAGGTGGGATGATGGCGGCGCTGATGAACTTTGACCGTGAACAGTTGGACATGGTTATTGCTCAAACACCCAATGTAGTGCTGGCAAATGATAACAGTCCTGCTCAGGTGGTCATTTCTGGTACGCCCGAAGCTGTACAGACGGTAATGTCCCAAGTTAAAGCCAAGCGCGCTATCCCTTTAAAAGTTTCTGGAGCTTTTCACTCCCATTTAATAGCAGCTGCGGCCATGGAATTCCAAGAGATTCTCGAATCTGTGCAATTTCAGCCAGCTATTGTACCAGTAGTCTCTAATGTAGAACCAATAGCAACTGTTGATGCAGAGATTTTAAAGCAGCATCTAATCAAACAAATGACTGGTTCAGTCAGATGGCGTGAAATTTCTTTGCTGCTTCCAACCCAGGGTATTGAGCGAGTAGTGGAAATTGGCCCGGGTAACGTGCTAACTGGTTTGATTAAACGTACTAGTCCTGGTTTAATCTTAGAAAACGTCCGTAATGCCGCTGAGTTGCCTGTTTAGGTACTGGGGAAGGGAGACAAGGGGACATAGAGAATAACAAATGACAACTGACAAATAACAAATGAACAGAAGCCGTGAACCATTGATTAGTCTGGCACTGTATCACGCTTTTAAGTGGTCAGTGGTCAGCCCTATGCTACATGCTTACTTTCGAGTCCGGATTCATGGTGCCGAAAATGTGCCTCAATCTGGGCCATTACTGGTAATAAGTAATCATGCTAGTTACTTCGACCCGCCAATTGTCTCCAATTGTGTACTACGTCCCGTAGCGTACATGGCAAAGGAGGAGTTATTTCATATCCCGGTTTTGGCGCAAGCAATTAAATTGTACGGTGCTTACCCTGTAAGTCGAGGCGCAGCCGATCGCACTGCCATCCGTTCAGCTTTAGAGTGTATTAATAATGGTTGGGCTGTAGGTGTTTTCTTGCAAGGTACTCGCACACCAGATGGTCGCATTACAGACCCTAAAAGAGGTGCGGCCCTGTTGGCAGCTAAGGCAAAAGCGCCCATATTACCAGTGAGTTTATGGGGTACTGAAGGGATTTTACAAAAAGGCTCGACTATGCCGCGTGCAGTTCCCATAACTGTCAGGATTGGTCAGGTAATTGATGCACCTACTTCTACAAATAAAGAGGAATTACAAGCCTTTACCCAAAAATGTGCAGAAGTGATTAACCAGATGCATGATTTAGGGCGATGACTCAAAAAATCGAGAAAATCTGCTGAAGGGAGGTAGCGATCGCTCTTAGGTTTCTGTACGTTTAAAGACAATGCCTTTTGTGAATTCCTTATGAGCGGCTTTGAAGCCAAAAATTTTTGGCAAAGATTGAATAATCTAGCGTTAGTCCGCTTTTTGCTTTTAGTAGCTACTGGTTGGGCTATTATACAGCTTTTAGCATACTTTGAAGGGGTGATTGTTATTTTTACATTCGCCGCTATTTTAGCTTTTTTACTCAGCTATCCTGTACAATGGCTGCGGCGTTTTTTGCCCCACGGTTTAGCAGTTCTTGTAGTTTTCTTACTCAGCATTGTAGTGCTTGGGGGAATAGCAATCACCTTGGGTTTAGCAGTTTTATCTCAAGGGCAACAACTAATCGATAGTGTCACTAATTTTTTAAATTCTTTAGCACCTTTAATTGAGAGATTAGAAAACTTTCTACGTAGCCGCAATCTGCAAATAAATTTAGACTTTATTCAAGAGCAGTTACGCAATCAAGCAATAAATAGTTTGGTAAATAGCCTAGCTATTTTACAACAATTTCTAACAAATTTTGTAACGTTTATATTAATTGCTGTTGTTGCTTTCTTTATGCTTTTAGATGGAGAAAAAATTTGGCATTTAATTCTAAAAATAGTACCAAGGCAGCGACGCAGTAGATTTACTAATGTAATAAAACGCAGTTTCCTAGGATTTTTTCGAGGTCAGTTGTTATTAACCTTGTTTTTAACTAGTGCTACATTGTTGGTATTTTTACTTTTAAATGTGCCTTTTGCCTTGCTTTTATCAGTGGTAGTCGGTTTACTTGATGTTATTCCTGGCATAGGCGCAACATTAGGAGTTAGTACGGTAACTTTAATTGTATTATCTCAAAATGTTTGGCTAGCATTAAAAGTATTTGTGGCTTGCATTGTACTCCAGCAAATCCAAGATAATTTAATTGCGCCGCGAATTATGCAAGGTGCCTTGAATTTAAATCCGATAGTAGTTTTTTTTGCTTTGCTAGTAGGTGCGAGAGTAGCAGGTTTGTTAGGTATTTTTATTTCTATTCCTATAGCTGGAGTAATTGTATCTTTGTTTGAAATTGAGGAGATGCAAGCAGACGTTGAGTAATTAATTATTAGTCGTTAGTCATTAATTCTTGGTTGCAAAAAATGTACAATGAAACTTAGGCTGATAAAAAAAATTGAGAAATTATGCCGGATTTAAGAACGGAATTAGCAGCAAATTTAGATGAAGCAGAGTGGGAATGGCTAATTCCTCATGTCAAAAGGGATGCAGTGATTGTAGTGGCGCTGGGGCTAGGCTTGTTGGATGTCGGAGTAGCGATCGCTAGTGATAATATTCCACAAGTGCAACTATGGATTGATGAGCAATTGATTACCAAACCCACCACCGAACAGTTAGGAGAGTGGAATGGTAATCCTCAAAAGCGGTTTCAAACACTTATTGTCCAGCCCTATGTTTTAGCGCAAGAAATAGTGGATACATAATCTGCGATCAAGCAGAAAAATAGGAACTAAGAAATTTAATTGTAGGGTGTGTTATCGCTTTAGCGTAACGCACCGGATTTATTGCTGTGTTACGGCGATATTTGAATTGATATAAAATGTGTATAAAAATTTAAGGTGCGTTAGCCTGCGGCATAACATACCCTACAATTTCTGGTTGACTTTATAAATTATTGATAACTAAACTAAAGCTTTCAATAAAGCCTGAAGTTTCAGTTGAACTTCTGCAAATTCTTTTTCAGGATCGGAACCTGCAACGATACCAGCGCCTGCATACAGTCTAGCGCGATCGCCATCTATCAGTGCTGAACGAATTCCCACAATAAACTCGCAGTTACCTTCAGAGTCTACCCAACCCAAGGGTGCAGCATATAAACCCCTTTCAAAGTTTTCGTAACGACGAATTTCTGCACAAGCAATATCTCTCGCTGCACCAGCTACAGCTGGTGTAGGATGCAATTGAGCGACAATTTTTAAAGGATGTACGTTAACCGGGACTATTGCGCTAATTGGTGTCCATAAATGCTGAATATTAGATAATTGTCGCAGGCGGGGTGGTAGTACCTGGGGTAATAAACCTATCTGAGATAGGCGTTGAGTAATGAAATCAATTACGAGAGAATGTTCGTGCTTTTCTTTTTGACTATTTATTAAACGATTAGCATTAGCTGCATCTTCAGCAGGTGTTTTACCTCGTGGCGCAGAACCTGCTAAAGCATCAGTAATTAACTGTTGCTCATGAATACTGATTAAGCGTTCTGGACTAGCTCCAATAAAGTTTTGTCCTTTGCCGTTACTTGTAGAGAATATATAGCAATTGGGATGGATTTGTCGGAGATTATTTAAAGATTTAAATAAGTTAAAATTGTTGCTTGAGCTAATATCTAGGGCATCTGCTAAAACAATTTTAGTTAAATGATTAGCATGTATTTTTTCTAAAGCAGATGATACAGCGCGTTTAAATTGAGCAGCGTTGGTAACGGATTTTTTGCTAAGATTTGCCGGAAAATTGTCAATATTTGGGGAATAATATTTTAAAGCATTGATAGTTTCAATTTTGTTAAACAGAGTTTGGATTAATCTAGAGATATTAGCGCTAGCATTAATAATTGAATTCATTACTAAAATACAGCGCTTATTTTTTACAGCTATTTGCCAATGTGGTAGAAAAATTGTAGCTGAAGGGAATGGATAATCGGCTTGATAATTTTGATGAAAAAAGCTGAAGTAACAGAAAAAGTGAGGTCCAGAAAAAGGTTGATTTTTGTTGCCGAAACTAATTATATTTTTTAGAGAATTTTTGATAAAATACTCAGCCTTACTAAATCGCTCAGTACCATCAATATGTAATTCAGCTATAGGATCAATGGCAGCGATCGCTTCTCCTTTACCCTTATTCTCAAAATAAAAATTTACCTCATTTACTTGGGCAAGCTTTTCTAATACAACTAAAGGATCAACTAAGTCAATTTCTAGAGAAATACTGACAATTTGCCTACTATTATTTTTGAGGCAATTTTCCTGAACTGCTTCCAGAAATTGGTAGAGATCTTTGCGATCTACAAAGAGGTTGTTGCGACATGGGGAAACTGTCATGGATCTAGTAATAGTAAATTTTTTTTAAGTTATCTTCCTAAAGTGCAATTAAACATGGTCGTATTTCTACAGGTAACATATTAAGTCGCCATTTCACCAGAGTATGGTTTGCCTTGTTTTTGGTGTTACAAGACCACGACAAGCCATGCTCAGTTTTATGCTGCAATTTGAGAATTATGTTTTCAGCAAAAGCAAAAGTTTTTTGCAAATCACTAACATCTAGTGTCTCTGAAAATAATAAAATCTAAAGTATGAGTAAGGTTCTGGCAATTTAGTTAATCACAACTGATGACTACAAAGCAGATTTTATATCCCAAAACCAAATTATGGATGGCAGCGATTAAACCGCCGATGTACAGCGTTGCCATTATGCCTATTTGGGTAGGAACAGCGGTAGCATTTGCAGAAACCAAAAATTTTCATGCAGCAGTATTTTTTACTTTTATTGCTGCTGCAATTTTAATTCTGGCGTGGGAAAATATTAGTAATGATGTCTTTGATTCTGAAACGGGAATCGACAAAAATAAACACCATTCACTGGTAAACTTAACTGGAAAAAAATTAGTAGTATTTTGGTTAGGAAATCTTTGCTTAGGTTTAGGGTTGCTGGGAATACTAGCGATCGCACTTTGGCAACAAGACCTAACTGTAATCGGGATAATTCTGCTTTGCTGTGCTTTGGGCTATATGTACCAAGGACCTCCCTTTCGTTTAGGATACCAGGGTTTAGGCGAGATTCTGTGCTTTTTCGCTTTTGGTCCGTTGGCAGTCGGAGCAGCATATTACAGCCAAACCCAAGCTTGGTCAATGACGAGTTTACTAGCTTCAGTGATAGTCGGCATTGTCACCAGTTTAATTTTGTTTTGCTCCCACTTTCACCAGGTTGATGATGATATAGCCGCAGGTAAGCGATCGCCTATTGTCCGCCTGGGAACCCAAAAAGCATCTCAAGTTCTCACTTGGTTTACTGCAAGTATTTATCCCCTCACCTTGATTCTTGTTTTGTGGGGAATTTTCCCTGTCTGGACGCTTTTAAGTTGGCTAAGTTTACCCTTCGCTGTAAAGTTATGTCGCCATGTCCAAAAAAATCATAACCAACCAGATAAGGTGAATAATTGTAAATTTATCGCCGTAGCTGTACATTTTTGGGCTTGTTTGCTGTTGGGTGTGGGATTTGTGCTTTAGCTTTTATTTCACGCAGAGGCGCAGAGGCGCAGAGAGAATGAAGAGGTGTGATTTACAGATTTGAATTTCGTCCGATAGCGCGGAGATTTTTGCGATCGCTTACCACCAGTCATGGTAATTGGGATATCCGCGAAAGTATTATTCTTCGCCTGATTGATGAAACAGGTAGAGATGGATGGGGAGAAATTGCCCCGATCGATTGGTTTGGTTCTGAAACTCTCCAACAAGCTTTAGATTTTTGTCGCCAAATACCACAGGAAATCACAGAAGAGACGATTTTTAAGATTCCCGATGATTTACCCGCCTGTCAATTTGGTTTTGAGTCAGCGTTTGAGCGACTAGGGAACTCGGGGCCCCCTCTGAGGATTAGGGGCAATGGGGGCTGGAGACTGGAGGGACAAACAGGACAAGGGAGAGTAACCAATTCCCAATGCTCAATGCCTTATAGTGGCTTATTACCAGCCGGGGAAGCGGCATTAAATGCATGGCAAAAACTGTGGGAGCAAGGATATCGCACGTTTAAATGGAAAATTGGTGTTTATGCGATCGCGCACGAACTAGAAATTTTTCACTTACTCATTCACAGCTTACCAGCCTCTACAAAACTGCGATTAGACGCAAACGCTGGACTCAGCTATGAAGAAGCTCAGTTATGGCTAGAGAATTGCGACAAATTCCCCACAAATATTGAATTTATCGAACAACCGCTAGCTGTTGAGCAATTAGAGAGGATGTTGCAGCTGAGTAAAGGTTATAGTACAGCGATCGCTTTAGATGAGTCTGTAGCTACACTCTCACAACTTACTCATGCTTATCAACAAGGGTGGCGAGAGATTTTTGTAATTAAGCCAGGGATAGCAGGTTCACCATCGCGGCTACGGCAGTTTTGCCGACAGCATAACATTGATGCTGTCTTTTCATCCGTCTTTGAAACTGCGATTGGTAGACAAGCAGCACTCCAGCTAGCAGCAGAATTATCTCAGCATAACCGGGCTGTTGGTTTTGGTATCAACCACTTGTTTGAAAAAGAAGAAGATACATGGCTTCAACGTCTATGGCAAAACCTTTAAACTATCTTAAAAAACTAGGTGAACGCGATTGGCTAATTGGTTGTAATAGTCTTCAATTACAGCAACTAACTGAAGAATTTTATTTGGAACTTATGCAGTTGTGTGCATCAGGCACAACACCAAAAATTATTTTAGCTGAACGCCAACCCGAGCGATTTTTAGCGGGCTTTATCGCAGCTTGTGCAGCTAATTGTCCAGTATTTCTTTGTAATCCCGATTGGGGAACACAAGAATGGCAACAGGTTTTTGATTTAGTCCAGCCAGACATTATTTGGCGAGATGGGGAGATAATTAAAAATTCCAAATCACTTTTACTCTCTAACTTAGAACTCATTACTCAGCACTCATCACCGATCATGATTCCCACAGGTGGCTCATCAGGACAAATTAAGTTTGCCATCCACACTTGGGATACCCTGATGGCTTCTGTGCAAGGATTTAAAGAATATTTTCAGCTAAATTATATTAACTCTTTTTGTGTATTACCGCTTTATCATGTCAGCGGTTTAATGCAATTTATGCGTTCTTTTATTACTGGTGGGCAACTAGCTATTCTACCCTTTAAAACATTAGAATCTGGTCGAATATATAATATTGAATATTCAAGTTTTTTTATATCTTTAGTCCCAACTCAGTTACAACGTCTCCTGCAAAACCCAAAATTAACTGAGTGGATATCACAATTTGAAACAGTAATGCTAGGCGGTGCGCCTGCATGGGATGAACTACTAGAAAAAGCTAGATTTCATGGTATTCGATTAGCACCCACCTATGGCATGACAGAAACGGCCTCTCAAATTGCTACCCTTAAACCTGATGATTTTCTGAATGGCAAAGTTAACTCTGGCCAAATTCTGCCTCATGCCCAAGTAAAAATTCGCAACCAGCAAGGTGAATTTTTAAATAGCAATCAGACAGGTAACATCACAATTCAAGCTAAATCTCTAGCCCTTGGTTACTATCCAAAATTGTGGGAAAATCGGCATTATTTTCAAGTAGATGATGTTGGTTTTTTAGATACACAAGGTTATTTAAACATTATCGGGCGTGATAGTGACAAAATAATTAGTGGAGGTGAAAACATTTATCCAGCAGAAATTGAATCAGCCATCAGAGCAACTCAAATGATTACTGACATTTGTGTAATTGGTATACCGGATAACCACTGGGGACAATTATTAACAGCAATTTATATCCCTAAAAAATCTTATACTTCATTAGAAATTAAAACTGCCCTTCAAGATAAAATCAGTAAATTTAAAATCCCTAAACATTGGCTTCCTGTCCCCAACTTACCCCGTAACTCTCAAGGTAAAATCAACCGCCAGCAACTACAGAAACTAGTAACCAACCAAAGCAGCTTGGCTGAGTGAACTTTTTACATAATTTCCCTGGACTTTCTTCTCTCTGCTTCCTCTGTGTCTCTGCGGTTCGTTTCCAACCAATTAACTATTTCAACAGGTAATTCCTGCTTAGTTCTACTACTCACATCAATACAAACGTGTCTAGTGATTGCCTTAGCAACTATCACCTCAGCAATAAAAATTTCGTAAGCGATTTCAAACTTCTCGCCACCTAATTTTTGTGGCATTAAACTCACTAACAACTTATCGCCGCAAAAAATTGGGCGTAAAAAATCTACATTGGCATGAACAATCGGAAAAGCTACGGAAGGACTGCTAAAAAAAGCTTTTAAATCAATACCTACTGCTTCTAGAGATTCTTCATATGCTTCATGACAAATCCCCAAAATATTCGCAAAATACACTACCCCAGCAGCATCAGTATCTTGGAAGCGAACGCTACGGTTATAAGTGAATGGCATATTTGATGATTCAAAAATTCAAGCATAAAAAGAGCAGGCTATAAGCCTGCTCTACAGATTAATTTTACAGTAACTATTACAACAATTAGTTCAAGGGAGAGTAGATATCCTCAGAACTAGGATTGAGGTAAGGACGCTGCACATCAACTAAGTTTCGGGTAAAGTGTCGGTTAATTGACTGCATCCTCTCATCAAGAGCATTCTTACCTTTTTGCCAAGCTTCCAACAAACCATTAGCAACAATTTGACAGCGGTTCATACCAAAACTTTCTTGTGCCGCAAATTTTTTAATAGGTTCTTCGGCTAAACTCAGTCCTGGTGCCAAAAACTTGGTGAATAAAGGGATTTCGGGGTAAAAATGGGATTCATGTTCCGCATAGACACCTTGCAGAACTTCACGGATTGCTAAATAGTCATGACGTTCAAAGTAGAGTATCCCTGAGTCGTAGCGTCCGTATGCAGAGGGATTGAACGGAACCTGAAAGCTAAAAGGAATACCAGCCTCGTTCAGTTCCATTGTGAGACTATCCATGAGCGCGATCGCACCAAATGGTGTGATATTAAAATAGATTCGCCCTGCTCCCAAATCACTCTCTGGGTTGTCTTGTCGTTCTTGCCCGAAATTGCTAACTGCCAAGTAACAGCCGTTTTGCAGGCGATTTTTGGGCATCCATATTGCCACCAAGTCACCAACTTTAGCAGATTGAGAATGGGGTTTGAGATGACAGTCAGGCTCGATGTATAATGTCAATCCGCCCTTGTTCACAGCCATGCTACCATCAGGTTCCTGCCGCAATACTTCCCAACTAGGGTCAAAATAACCTGTACCATGATTGCAATTGTGCAGTCGTTCGTAAAATTCCCCATCAATACCCAAAGTGGCATTGTTTTCTAAATTTTGGTGTGGTAGATGATGAGCAGCATCAGCATTGACTGCCAAAATGTTTTGCAGAGAGCCATTGTAATAGATACCGTAGAGGAAATTCCGCAATAGTAGAGTTAGATACTTATGCTGTAAATCTGCCGAATTTTGCTGAAATCTATCTGCTATTTTCGCTGGCAGGGCAAAGGGTTGATAATTGGGATGGTGAATACAAAAGTTAGACTCGATTTGGATATTACTAGCAATATCAAATAGAGAAGTCAGGGGTTGATGAACAGAAGAATATACCATTAGTTCAATAAAACCTCAAAATTCAAAATGGGAAATTAGACAACTAACAAGTAGCCAATAGCGTGACTTCCCTGATAAAAACCTAGAGATATGAAGAGTTTATGGAAGATTCTGTGTGGGGAATAGAATAAAAATTTCAAATGCAAAAATACAATTTTGCATGGTTAATAGTTCGGCTTACTTAGATTAACAACCGCGGAGGCGAGTTTTTTCGTAATAAAGACGAACCAGTTGCTTCTCTCGTTCTGGCTGAGGAAGTTTATGGACTTTAGCCACAGGTTTTAGAACTTCTGGCTGAGTAATGCCAAAAACTGTCTGTACACCTTGCTCTGGCATAGTCAATAAGTTTTTGGCAACTTGCAGCATACACATGTCAGCATTATCAAAATCTTTGCGACATTTAATCTTGTCCTGAATTTGATAAATCAGTGCTAATCCGGCAAACTGGATAACTCGCAAAATAAAGTCATGGCGGTAGTCCAAAATCATCGGGAAAGCATTGAGATAACTTCGAGTTAAAGCCAAGATTGAAGGTTGAAGAACCTCCAGCGGTGTTACCGCCAGGTGCAGAGATTCTTCTAACTCCAAAGTGGGGTCTACTACAAGACTCGAAAGCCAAATTTCCAAATAGCTTGCTAATAAAGTGCCCAAATCATAAGCAGGATCTCCCCAAGCGCAAGCTTTCCAGTCAATCAATCTTATCAAGCAATTATCAAGCTGCTGCCACCGAGAATGAACCAAAATGTTGTTCAACTTCAAATCGTTATGAGTTAAGCAGCAAGGATTCCATTCGTATGCTAAGTCTGCAATTGCTGATTCTAAACTTTCGTAACGCTGATAGAGAGTATAGAATTGCAACGCTTCAGTGGGAACCATGCCAAAAATTTCTGGTGCTATCGACTCTATCCCTTGGGCCGGATTATAGAAGTGATAACGAAACTGTCCTTCGGGAGCAGTAGCCATAAAATCGCGATACTCTCGACCGTTGAAAGTAGCACGGTGCAACCCCGCCAAGGTAGTACCAATAGCTGAGGCAATATCATCTGCAAAAATATCAGTTTTTTGGTAAAAATTCCTAAGTTCTTGATAGTCACTCAAGTAGTTGCGGACAAGGATAGAATTTTCCTCGTCAAAATGTAGTACTAATGATGCGATCGCAGAAATATTACCGATAACCGGAAACTGCTGTAGCAATTGGTGAAACAACCACTCATTAAAAAACTCATGGGGAGTTTCATGATAATGATTGCTACGTTCTTGTTTAATCAGTAGTTTGCGATTATCTGCCAGATTCACTAGTAAATTGAAATTTTTACTCCTATCTGGTAACTCAGATTCTTTTGATGCTCCATCTTCTGAGCTACACAGACCTGCATCTTGCAGATACTGGATAACGTTTTGAGAAGACAGTGATAATACCATGTATTATTATTTCCTAGTACGTAAAATTGCGGAGAAAATTACCTATTTCAGGATTAGCCTAGCTCTAGCAGTTTTCGGTAGATAGCAACTAACGTATGAATATCAATAACTATTCGTACTATCTATTAATATCCCATCTAACCTAGTAAAACCTGCCAAAATGGCAATATATCTTTTACTGTTCCTTTAAAAATGGGTTCGTTACTCTATTCAATCTTTACATTTCTAAGCAGAGTTACGTAGGTGTATATTAACTGCTTAGGTTGTGTATTTTGATCTGGCTCTATTTTCCAGTCGCAGGAAACACAACTAAAATTAATGATTTTATTCATACCGCAAACTTGTTGTATTTAAGTACGTAGTCACGAAGATTATGAATGTTAAGCTCTAATTTAAGTATAAACTTTGCAACTTATAAAATTTGCCTGATTAAAATTAGGTGTTCGTATTTGGTGCAGCATTGGACATCTCATTATTAAATTAACAAGAACACTAAATTTTTTACTACTCTTGCAACTAAAAAACTATTAATTGTGCAATAGATAACTAGTAAAAAACCATTAGTAATAGATTTTGTTGAATGCTAAGAATTCATGTATAAAGGTGAGCAAAAAATGTATTGTCTATCACATTTATTCCATGCTTAATACCGCTAACAATCTTCCAAACTCCTCGATTTGCAAAACATGCTATTCCGCATTCATATTTTTATTTATCAACACAAAGCCAGGAAAACCGGATGTTTTAGCTGGGTAGTAATTATTTTTTTTTGGTTAAATTTTAATCATTATTGCTTGAACGCACGGTAGCCTGTCGCTTTTGTAACTAAATGTTTACTTACCAATTTCATGTGAGGCTACACGTTATCGCTCGCCGCAAGCTAATATAATATGCATTTTTATATCAAGTTGGGATGAGGGGTATAACTCATCACAAAGCGACTAGGAGTCTGATTTATTTTACGAGTATTAAATCAAATCTTGCGCCTAGTCCTTAACTTTTCTTCTGGTCTTTTTTTCTATTTGTCCTTTTTTTGGCTTTGTCCCTGGTTCATCTTTCTTGGGTTGAGGTACATTTTGCTGCAAGATCAAATCATCGGGGGCATCATTTTTTGAGACAATCTGGAGACGGAGAAACTGTGACCACACTTCATTGTTGAGTAAATTTAAAGCAGTCTCCCGGTTGTGTATAGCGATCGCATTGATAACTTGACGCCATCCCTCTCGTAATAAATCAACAAAAATTTCTTCTCCTGTAACCTGACTCAGCAACGAAAGTGCTAATTTAAAACTTCTTAAATCATTAGGCAAATTATTCGACCTTAACGCCGGAAGTACCGTATTTAGCCATATGGGTAACAGTTCCAGCCAGTTATTTTTTTCTATTTCTGTAACTGCTATCTCTTCCATACCCAATGCACCCCAAATGCACACAGCCTCTACAGCTAGTTGAGCATCACAGTTTTCTAAAGCCTGTGCCCATAATTGTTGAGCATAGTTTTGAAAGCGATTGGCGAGAAATTCATAGGCCTGCTGGACTTGATTGGGAATCGTTACTTGATAAACAGACTCGCCTGTTGGTATTTGATAGCCGCCAGAAGAAAGCCAGTGATATGAGCCGCAAAGATAAATTTCTCGATCAACTATTACTTCTTTGAGGTGGGAATCTCCTAACCAAGAAACCTGTACAGCTGACAAACCTTCAGGGGTTTTAATTGCTCGCAGTTTTTCTGCAATTTCTAGTAGTATTGGTGATTCTTCATCTTCTTGTCGCTGTGCAATTCCCCATCCAATTAAAATCCCAACTCCACGCTTGGCTAACTGCTGTAGTGAATTCAGGAATTCCTCATTTACTAGTACCTGATTTACCCAAGGGGAATAGATAATAATTTGATGTTTTGCCCTATTTACAATTTCTAAAAAAGTTTGATTAATTTGGCGATCGCGTAACTGTATAACTTGTTTCGTATTAGCTTTTAAAGCCTGTTGCCGAATCTTTTCAAGTTTGGCTTCAATTTCACTATTTTTATATTTAAGGACTGCTTCCTGCTCAAAATTGATGCTTTTATTTGATGATTTACACAGAGCATCCAAAGAAAGCTTACCTTCAGATAGCAGTATTTCCAGCCATTTTGAACGAGAATCTAAAATCTGCTTTCCTCGCCGCAGTTGTAAGCAAATTTTATCTTCCTTGGCATCAAAAATCAAAAAAAGAGATATTTTTCGCCAAATAGTTTGAGTTGGAGCTATCACCCTAAAAGCTGTGACAATCTTTCCGGTTTCTGGTACATGAAGTGCTACACCAGAAGCCTGAAGGCTTGTTTGAATTTGCTCCAAACTTAAGGAAGAAATTTCATTAATTTTAAAATCAATATTTAAAATATTAGCTAAACTCAGCAGGTTGATAACGACTTCATTTAATGGTTCACCCTGAAAAGTTACGGTTTCGCCTAAAGAGTCTGTAATTGCATGAATTTGTACAGTATATGGAGGCTGTGGTACAGAACCTTTCTCATAAAATAAGCGCCCTTGCTCGGTAACTGTAATAAATGATTTTTGTGCTAGAGTTTGCAACTTTTGTAGAGTTGCAATTGTACTTTGGACAAATACTGTATCAAGTCCTAATATGGATGCTAATTCATTAGCTGTGGGTGATGGCTCAAATTCAATCCCAGCGCGAATAATAAATTCTTCTAGGACATTAAATGGACGGGGTTCTGTAATAGTGAGTTCTACTGTTGTTTGATGTAAACTATAGCGTAATTGACGCGCTGATAAAACTAATAATTGAGGATTTTGCGATTCAATCTCTTCAACTATATTGCTGAGACTATCATCAATAGGTTTAGCCGAAGATGCGTGAAACATCAACGAAACCTCCATGATGATTTACAATATTTGCAACCTCTGAGTACATATTGCCGACTTTACCTGGTTGTTGGGTAAATAAATCGTGACAACCCACAATTACCAGTAATTCTTGAGCGCGAGAAAAAGCCACATTCACCCGTTCTGGCTTTTTAGCAAATCCCACATCTCCCTTACTGTTGTTGCGAACCATACTTACAATGACAACGGGACGTTCCATACCTTGAAATCTATCAACTGTACCAGTCCGAATTTGCAGTGAAGGGAAAAGTTCTGATTGTAAGCGTTCATCAATTTTTCTTAGTTGAGCGCCGTAAAAGGTGATTACTGCTATTTCTTTTTTAGGTTCACCACAAGCGACTTTCGCAGACCAAGTATTTTCAAATTGCTGACACAAAGCTTCAATTACATCAATTTCCTGAAGATTAAATAAGGAAGTTCCTTCTCGCTGTTCTTGAAAATCATTTTCTCTGGGCATTTTCACCCAAAGCAGATGATGATCGGGTTGAATGATTTCACCTGTTAAATCATGGGCGCGTTTAATATCAGGCTGTAAAATTCCGCATTCTAGTTTGCCCTCATAAAATTGATTGATTGCACCCATAATATAAGGATGCATTCGATATTGAGTAGTTAACATTTGTTTGATGCTTTGATCTGCATCTTCAAATTGACTTTTAAATAGCGATTCTTCTAAAAATTGCAGTTCGTCTCGTGTACTGCCAATTTCTTGAACAACTTCTTCTAAAGTATTAGTATCAAGCATCGGTGGTAGTTGTTTATGGTCGCCCACCATGACTAACTTTTTACCCTTTAAGGCTGGGATGAGTAACTCTGGTGGAGTACACTTGCTAACCTCGTCAACAATGACGACATCAAAGTATTTGAATTCTTCAGAAAAATCCCGTCCTGCTGCTTGTACACAGGTGATACCAACGACGTTGGCATTATCTAAATAAATTTGCCTTAAATCATTGCGATCGCGCTCAGATGGGTTGCGTACTTTTTCAATCCAATCTTGGATAAAATTTTGATATTTATTGAGATGAGTTTCGTCTTGATTTAGTTGATTTTGCCAAGCTTCAAACTGTGATTTGATGCTGCGTAAAAATTCTAAATCATACAGGTTAATAGCAGCAATTTTAGACTTAAATCTATCAGGTATTGCTTGCCATTCTATCTCCCACCAGTTTCGCTCTAATAACAAACTTTCTGATAGCTGTGGTTGTGACTTTCGGGTTATTTCAGCTATTTCTATTTTTAGGCTATCAAGTTGTTGTTGAAAAATTGTAGTTTCTTCTTGTAACCTAGATAAATGTTCAAATAGAGTAATTTTGATATCTTCTAATACAGCAAAAGGCTCAATTGATGCTATCAAACTTTCAAGCTGACTGAGGTGATTTATCCAATAATGAACGTGCTTGGAGAATTCTTGAGGTTTTTCCCAAATATTTGCTTGGGTTGTGAGATATTGTTCAGCTAAAGTACGTAATTGATTAGGAACGTTTGACTGTTGGTTGAGTTCTTGCAATATATTGATAACTCTTGCAAGTTTTAAATTCGCATCTTGTCGCGCTGTTTCTATCTGGTTTTGAGCATTTAATATTTGCTGTTGAGCAATTTCATTATTTTGTAGTTCATTTAATTGTCGTTGCAGATGTTGAAGCTGCTGTTCTGTTTCTGTTTTGACTTTTAAAACACATTGGCGCGCATTTCCTAAGATACTATCTATGAGTTCTTGGGTAATTTGACTGAGAGTAGATGCACTATTATCTGGTTCCCAACAAGCACCATAAGTTTGTTGAATTCTGCTTAAAAAAATCTGAGCAGTTTCGACTAGAGTTTTTCGTTGATTTGTTGCCAGATATTGATAGTTATTAAATTGTTGATAAATTTCCTGCCATTGAGTACGAGCGCTTGTTTCCAATACTATCGGCAGTTGGCTGAAATTTTGCTGTAAAAAATAGCTAAAACTATGCTGTTTACCTTTTCTGTTATTAAAATCACCTTCCATCTCATAAGCTATTGCTTTTGTCAATAACTCCCAATCAGGTAGATTGACTGTGTAATTTGCTGGCATCAGTGATATTTTTAAAGAATTAGCCAAACTCACCAATTCGGGTGGTAATTGCATCAAATCTACTGTTAATGCTTGAGCAGTCTGGCGAGAGTGATTCAAAATTTCTGCCACTTGATAATTTGCCGTAGACTTCCACTCTTTAACGGCGTTTATCACTAAATCGATTTCTTGTTTGCGGTTTTCCCAAGTTTGGATTGTTTGTTGTAGGCTTTGCTGTTTAGTAAAGAATTGCTGATGCTCTTTTTGTAACTGATGCAAATCGCTAGAATGTTGCTTAAAAACCTGCACTGCTGCTACAACTTCTAACATCGCTACATTTGCACTCTGAGCATAAATTAACGCAGTTCTAAATTCAGGAATTCCCAACCCTACAGTCTCGCGTAGCCAAACGGCTAATCCAAAAGCACCGCATTGAGGTTGAACAAAGCCAAGTATATTGGTCAAACTGATGGCTTTACTAACATTTACTAAAAAGGTTTTGACTAAATTATTACCTTCTGTATAGGGTCTAAGATGGGGTAAAAAATTTGTAATCTCTGGAGCTTCCCAATTGACTATAGAGGGCGTATCAAGGAGGCTTTCTAAGCCTGAAATTAAAGTTTCTACCTCAGCTTTTTTGGCTAAGGCTTCTTGATAAAGTGATTCTTGCTTTTTTAGATCTACCTCTAATTTTGGCTGGAGTTGAGTTCTTTCCTGTTGACTCTGTTGAAATTCTTCTTCGGCTTTGAAGTAAGCGGTAAATCTTTGTGATGATCCCAATAATTGACGAAAAATCTCTACATTTTTGTGGCGTTTACTGAGATTGTTTTCGCAGTCAGTAGCAGTATTGTCTAACCAAGTACCAATCACTTGGTCTTCTAAAAATGGTTGTCCTTCCTCCCCAACTTTTTCAGCGCGTCCTTTGCGTATCGCCCGAATTACAGGGTTGTGAACTAATCGGCTGAGGGCGTTATCAACTGCTAAATTGGCTTGCGAGGCAATTAAGGTACGTCCACCTCGTAAAGCAATTTGATAGCAAATCTCAGCAATTACGGTAGTTTTCCCTGTACCAGGTGGCCCTTGAATCAAAACCAGATCTTCGGCGGAAAGTACCGTTTCTACTGCTGCTTTTTGACCAGGGTTAGCGGAGGAAAGTAATAAATCTTGTGCTTGTAGTTGGACAGTTTTTTGAATTGGTCTAGCTTGGGAAGCGTCGAATAAGAAATTGCCCAAGTAAGGATTTTGAGTGCGACCATTATTCAAATCGTCTAAGGCTTTTTTCTTGCGTTGAATTTGTCTGATGTCCCCCAGTGCTTCAAAACACAAAAATCCAGTGTTGGGAAACTGATAACGTCCGCTTGCTATGTAGTCAGCTAAGTCCCGTTCCAGCCTGACGCTGATAATGCAACGCTTGGTGTCAACTTCTTCAATAGCTCCTAATAAGCGGCTTTGCTGCCAGTTTTTTCCTGTGGGTGCAGTCTCGAACAGCTTTAAGTCATCGTTTTTGGCTTTTCTGACCCGTTCCCAAAAGTTGGCTACATCCAAGGGATTTTCGTTAGAACCGTCAAGGGTAGCTGAGGCGATATCAATTTCAAAACTGATCCGCCTTTTAAAGTTGTAGTTGTGGCTTGTATAAGGGACACAGAATTGACGTGCTTGAGCAATTCTTTCTTCAATCTGCAAAAATGCTTTCCAGGCTTTGAGTTGTTCTTCTGTAGGCACATAGTCGCCACAAATTGGTGCGGCGAACATACGTGTAAATATTGATGAGGGAAGACCGATATGATGCTCATGGTTGGGCAAAAGCCGTAAGCGAAAGGGCACAGCATAAGCATCGGCTTGTCCCCGTGAGGGTTGGAGTAAATAAGCAGACAGTATTTTTAAACCGTCATCGCTATTTGGTTGTACTGCTGCTTTAAATCCTAAAGTTTTTCCTAGCTTCTGAAGTCTGAGGGGTAATTTACTATCGTCTGAGTCTGTCGCTACGACTAAATCCCAAATTTCTTCTTTTGCAGCTCTCCCCGCGCCCTTACGACGGACATAAAATAGACAAGGCTTTTGACCGAAACATTCATACATTAACTCGTGGGCATATTCTCGGCGCTCCCCAAATTCGGGATATTCTGCAACGGTGGATGCGTCTTCAAGATGACGGATAAAACTATCAATCATCGAATTTACGAACATATAGCCCCAATCTTCGGAGGCTTTTTTCATTCTTGAGGAATTTGCTGGTAGAGAAGCAACCTTGGCGGCTGGTGGTTTTGCAGCTTTGCGAAGGCGTTCTGCCTCGAATTCTGAGATTGTACTGCTGGGGCTTTTGGCTACAATGTTGAGTTCAGCGCAAATTGCTAGTAGCTTTTTGCTATCTACTTTTAATTCGGTTGATAGTTCGTAGATTCTGACTTTGGTTTTGTTCATCCAGTAACCGCCAGGAAGATTTTCTATTTATGAGAATAAAACCACAGATAAACACAGATAAACACCGATGGCTTATCTGTGTTCATCGGTGTTCATCTGTGGTTCCAAATAATAAATCAGGATTTTTACCATTCGCATTGAGGAAGTACTGTATTAAAGTCTATATTGTCTGTAGACTTGACTGGCAGCCCGATGTATTAGAGAGTGTCGCCACACGAGGGAGTTCAAATCATCGGCGTAACCGCCACCAATGACGCAGGCGACGGGATAACCAGCACCGACACAAGTACTTAAAACCTGCATTTCTCGACGGAAAATGCCACTGTCGGTTAAAGCTAATTTTCCCAGGCGATCGCCTACATGAGGATCTACTCCGGCATCATAAAAAACTAAATCTGGTTGCACTTGAGATAATAAATCTGGTAAATACTTTGCTAAGGTTTGCAGGTAGGCGTCATCTTCCATTCCTACTGGTAGGGGAACATCCAAATCACTTTTCTGTTTGGTGCCAGGAAAATTGACTTCACAATGCATCGAAAATGTGAAAACGCTTTCGTCTTCTTGGAAAATAAACGCTGTACCGTCGCCTTGGTGTACATCTAAATCCACAATTAAGATTTTTTGCACAAGTCCGAGTTTTTGTAAAACGCGGGATGCGATCGCTAAATCATTGAAAATACAAAAACCAGATCCATAACTGGGAAAGGCGTGGTGAGTTCCGCCTGCTGTATTGCAAGCTAAACCTTGACTTAGTGCTAGTTGGGCAGTGAGTATTGTACCACCAACAGCTATACAGGTACGATTTGCCAGTGCTGGACTCCAAGGTAAACCAATGCGCCGTTGGGCTTTAACATCTAAGGTTCCCTCACAGTAGGCTTGAACGTAGTTTGGAGTGTGAACTAACTCTATTAACTCTGGTGGCGGACGTTTAGGAGTGTGACATTGTTCGATTTGCGCCACACCATCAGTTAACAGTAATTCGTAGAGTTGGCGGAACTTCGACATCGGGAAGCGATGTCCTGGGGGTAAAGGAGCAATGTAATCTGGGTGATAAATAATTGGCAGATCCATGTTATTTATTTTGAACCACAGCCTGTTGCCCTCCACGTCTCATTTGATGAAACCCAACTGTTGTTTACACTAAAAGTTACAAGTAAAACATAGCCAAGCAGCCTCAGTGCTTGTTTTGTAGCCGATGATGCAACTAAAAACTGTCTGGCAATCGGGAAGTGGCGATCCGGAAAATCCCCAAATCTTAGCTACCATTGGCCAATGGTGGACAAATTTAAATAGTAAAGAAGTTACCTGGCAACAGCGAATAATTACGCAAAATACTGAAGTCGATCGCATTGACTGGGAACCAAAGCGGTTCGATGAAAAGTTTGCGATCGCTAACCCAGAAATTCGTGGTATTACTCTCTATTGGCGTAAACCTGATTCTCCGCAGGAACGTAACACTACGCCACACCAACTAATTCTTGATAGCCTGCACCAATATTTATATATTTTTCCCCAGTCACAAAAAGAACTAGTTATTAGGGTAGGTTTACCGTCAATTACCTATCAAACAATTTCTCTCACAAATCCCCAATATTTATATAATCCATCTGGTGAAAACCATATCCTCACATTACAGGATGCAAGGCAACAGCTGGAAGTAAAAGTTACTATGAGTCCAGAAAATCTCAAACAGTTACTTCGGCAACTTACAAGGTAAAATTTACCAGGTGTGAGTTACTCTCACCGAGTACCGTAATTTTAAATATCAAATTTCAAATTGACTATGATGCAATGGATTCTACCAATTGTATTGATTCTGGCTGGCTTACTAGCTGGAATAATTGCGGAAAAATTTCTCTTCAAAAAGCTGAAAATATTTGTTACCAAAACAAAAATTCCTGGAAGTGAAATTATATTTTCCTCTCTGCATCGCATGACCTTTCTGTGGTTTGCACTTGCGGGATTTTTGGCAGCAATTTTGAGTGCTCCGATTAAGCCAGATGTTGCTAACTTACTGCAAAAAATCATTACTATAGTTGTACTGTACTCAGTGACTCTAGTTCTGGCTAGATTGACTGCTGGTTTTGTGAATTTATTTACCCACAGAACCGAAGGCGTTTCAACATCACTAGTTTCTAATATTGCTAAAGCTGCTGTCTTAGTTTTAGGGTCACTAATTTTATTGCAAACAGTAGGTGTACAAATTACACCAATAGTCACAACTTTAGGAATTAGTGGTCTCGCAGTTGGTTTAGCACTTAAAGATACCTTAGAAAATTTGTTTTCCGGTTTTTATCTGCTTATCTCCAAACAAGTCAGAACTGGAGATTATGTAAAGCTAGAAGATAGCCATGAAGGATATGTGATAGATATATCTTGGCGAAATACAACTATTAGAGAGCTTTCTAATAACGTCATAATTGTGCCAAATTTAAAGTTGGCTTCTGCAATTTTTATTAATTATCATTTACCAGTCAAAGAAATTACATTAACGATTAATGTTGGGGTTGATTATGATAGCGATCTAGAACAAGTAGAAAAAGTCACTGTTCAAGTTGCGAAAGAAGTAATGCAAGAGATAGCACCAGAATTAATAGCCAATGAACCTTACATAAGGTTTCACAAATTTGGAGATTTTAGTATAGATTTTACTTTATATATGCGTGTCAATGAATTCTTTGACCAGCGTATTGGGAAACATTTATTTATTAAAAAATTGCACAAGCGATATCAGCAAGAAGGTATTAAAATTCCCTTTCCATCTAGAGAATTGTATATGCAAGAAAATTCTGCAAAAATCGAACAATAAAAAATTTGCAGATTCCTCTTTTACCCTTTGCCAATTCCCTCTCTCGTTAAAAAATAGCAACGAAAAACCCGGTCTTTCTCGTAATAATAAACCGGGTTTTGAAAATTAGTAAATTACTGTTCTAACTATCACTTTCTACCTGGAGTGCGTCCACCTTCATCGTTGCTACCACCGTGGGGATGAGAATTACCGGGGTCGCAACCTTCGGCACCATTACCTATGCCTTGGTTACAATGACGGCGTGGTTTTCCACTTTCTGCTGGGGTTATACTTTCATCCAAAACTTCAGAACGCTGGGTTTTTTCGACAGCATACTGAGAAGGTATATCTGCCACTTCACCAGTACTAACCAATGATTTATATATCAAAGCAGTCACTTCAGCTCTTGTTGCTACTTTGTTAGCATTCAGAGTTTGGACATCAGGATAATTGACTACAATACCTCGTTGTGTGAGTGCAGCGATCGCATTGCGGACATCGCTACGAATTGAAGTAGTATCGGTGTAGGCTGCTAAAATCGTTTCGGTAGAACCGCTAAATGTGTAGTTTAGTCCTCGCGCTAAAGTTAGCAAAACTTCCAGGCGAGAAAGACTTTGCGCAGGGTTAAATTGATTACCAGAAACTGATAGAAAGCCTGTTGAATATGCTTCGCGGACAGCATTATATGCCCAGTGCTTAGTAGAAACATCCCTAAAACTGATAGGGTTGCGAACTTTCACCTTGTCAAAAGCCTGACTAAGCATCGCCGCAAATTGCGCGCGAGTCAACTGTTCATCAGGACGAAAACTACCATCGGGAAAACCTTGGATAACTTGTAAGGCTGCTAATTCAGCAATAAAATCTTTAGCCCAGTGGTTTTCTGATACATCGTCAAACTTAACTTGAACACTGCTGTCTACGCCAAACTCGCGAAACTTCATCATCATCTGGCTGACATTGTAGACAGAGTTATTGTCATCGCTGAGTTCAATTGGTTCCACCAATTCACCAGGTCTAGCCTTCAAAGCTAAAGCTGAGCTGGAACTGAAAGCATTAATTGATTGGCGCACCAAGGTATACTCACCTTGAGTAAAAGAAGAAGGATAAACGCTGGTGAGTGGAACTGTTGACCAACCCTGGACTTGGAATTGGCTAACATTGATTGACTGTGAACTAGTTAGGAAGCTAACACGTTCGTTGCTGACTTGGGTGAAGTAGTCGTAAGTGGTACTACCCGTGTCAATTTTGCCGTCTGAGTTGGCATCAACACCATAAACAGTGCGGACAACTTGATACTCACTAGGGTTAGCAGACAAGATTAAGTTAACTGTGGTGTTTGCTGCTAAACATTCAAATTCACTGTAGCCAATAAAGTGGTTTTGAGTATCATACAACCGCACGATAACGCGATCGCCTTCTCTCAAGCCCTTAACAAATTTGGCTTTTTGCTTAATCTTGTATTTGTAATCGCCCAAAAACCGTTCTTTTAAATAACTCTTGCCACGTTTACCCTTGACAGAAATACGGGTAATTACTTCCGAAAAATTACCAGCAGGTTGCCAAACAGCAAGATTAAATCCCGTTGCTTTTCCCTTGACGGAATTACTACTGATTACCTGGTTGCGGCGTTCTGTGGTCACAGTTCGCTGCCGAATAGTGGTGCTACGGGTCGTTTCTACTTCTTTATCAGCTAAAAGTTGTTGACTTGTAGAATTTCCTAGTGTTTGTGCGACGTTGGTAGAAGACCCTGAAGCCGTGTTGGCATAAGCTGTTGGCGAAAACATTGCTACAAAGGTAGCAGCAACAACAACTTTGCTTAAGTAAGCTAAGTAACTCTGATTTATGTGTTTCATCTTCAGTGCATACCGATAGGCTATTAGGTCGAAGGAAATCTATATTCCCTTGAACTATTAATCCCGTGATTTAGATGAAACTAACATCGATAATTTATACTTAGCTAGATAAAAAGCAAACTTCTAGTAAAGTAATATTACTGATCGCTCTGAAGACAACTTATTACTTCATCCACGCTTAGGCTAAGTGTATTTGCAACCTGCTCCACACTCAAACCCAACTCTAATAGTTTAGGTATTGCATCCAGTCGCGCTTGTTCGGCTGCTTGTCGTGCTTGTTCTGTTTCTTTGTAACTTAAGAGTCTTTTCTCAGTTTGGGGATGATAAAACCGTAATTCTCGGTCAATTACTCTCAAGTCCAAACTTAATACTTGGCTGTAAATGGAGAATACTCCATCAGCTAATAGTGTTGGTGCAATAGCTTGATATTTACCCTCAACCAAACTCCTACCTTTAAGTTGAGGATTAAGATAATCTCCTGTGGGGTCGTACTGAAAATATTCCTGTACGCCTAAAGCAGCATACTTCAAAGGTTTTTCTATTTCGTCATTTTCTTGAGTCGTTGCAGAAGTGATTTCCAAAACAAAACTAGGAACTTTCTTCCCTTCTTCCCAAACCTTGTAGCTAAGGCGCTTCTTTTTTTCTACCCCAAAGACCACAAACACATCAGGGGCGACTACAGCACTAGGAATACCTTTTTTGTAGTAAATAAAAAGGTTCCCCGATACATAAACATCATCTCGGTCTTGGAAATAAATATCTAGGGCTTCTACACCATAAATTAAATAATCGCGTGCTGGGTCGCTCTCTGCCATCGGTTTACCGTCAGAGTCCGGGTAGACAATCTCGGTCTTGAGTTGGTTGGAAGCAAGAGTCATAAGCAATTCAAAACTCAAAATTATAGAACCGAATTGTGACAAGCATCCTAGCTACTGAATCTATACCAATTCCATGCACAACAGCAAAGAACACAAGCCTAACCCAGGTGGGGTTGGTTCAAAAATAGCATTTTGTTCAGAACTCTTGCAGGTGAGAGATATTACTATAAAAACAATACTTTAGGAATCTTAATAATGAATTTAACTACCCAGCAGTTACCTTCAGTCACTTTGGAAAAATTCCTTTGGACTTGGCAGGGCTATAAAATTCAGTACACTGTTATGGGTACAGGACGCCCTCTGGTACTGGTTCATGGCTTTGGTGCTTCTATTGGACACTGGCGCAAAAATATCCCAGTTTTAGCAAATGCTGGTTATCAAGTTTTCGCTATAGATTTGTTGGGTTTTGGTGGTTCTGAGAAAGCACCAATTAATTACACCATAGAAGTTTGGGTGGAACTGCTCAAAGATTTTTGGACAGCACACATCAAAGAACCTGCCGTATTTATCGGTAATTCCATCGGCGCGCTTATCAGCTTGATGGTACTGGCAGAACATCCAGAAATTGCTGCGGGTGGTGTTTTAATTAACTCTGCTGGTGGGTTGAGCCATCGTCCTCACGAATTGAATCCACCACTACGCATTGTTATGTCAGCTTTTAACAGAGTAGTGCGATCGCCTATTACAGGCAAATTGGTTTTTAACCGCATCCGCCAAAAAGCCCAAATTCGCCGCACTCTTTACCAGGTTTACCGCAATCGTGAAGCAGTTACAGATGAATTAGTTGATTTACTTTATACTCCAGCTTGCGATCCGGGAGCACAGCAAGTTTTTGCATCAATTTTGACAGCACCTCCAGGTCCAAGCCCTGGGGAACTTTTGCCCAAGGTAGAACGTCCCCTATTGGTAATTTGGGGTGCTGATGACCCTTGGACACCAATTACGGGAGCAAAGATTTACGAACAAGCGCGTGAGAATGGCAAAGCAATCAAAATTATCCCCATTCCCAACGCTGGTCATTGTCCCCATGATGAAGTTCCAGATGTTGTCAATACCCAAATTGTGGATTGGCTAGCGCAAAGGTGATGATTTCGCGCATAGGCGTCTTCTAGATGTCTATGCGCCTTTGTGCAAGAGGGTCTTAACTTTTTCCCACTTCACATTGACAAAATTAAAATTGTGTGGTATTTGTTTATGGAACTTGATGTGCAAAATGGATATCAAGGGAATATCCCCTTCAGTAACTATCCAGATTTTTCTCAGCATGGCTATCAAGTTATCCAAGAATTAGGACGCAACCGGGAAGCGGGACGCACTACTTATCTGGCTCATGCACTCAAGACTGACCAAAGAGTAGTGATAAAAGAGTTTCGTTTTGCCAGTGTAATTCCTGATTGGTCTGGTTTGAAAGCTTATGAACGTGAAATTGAAATCCTACAACAACTAAATCATTCCCGCATTCCCCGCTATGTTGATTCTTTTGAAACATCAGCGGGTTTTTATATGTTGCAGGAATATAAAAACGCTCCATCCTTAGGATTAGAACGTAGCTTTCATCCTGAAGAAATTAAGCAAATTGCTGTTTCAGTGTTAGAAATTTTAGTTTATCTACAAAAGCAAGTAGCACCAATTATCCATCGGGACATAAAACCCGAGAATATTTTGGTAGATGACCTGCTTAATGCTTACCTAATAGATTTTGGTTTGGCTCGGATAAAAGGTGCAAAAATGACTCTCAGCAGTTTTGCTGCTGGAACTCCAGGTTTCATGCCACCAGAGGAACAGTTTGGTTATCCGCTAACTGAGGCATCAGATTTATATAGTTTAGGGGCAACACTAATTTGCTTACTCACTCGTACTCGTTCTGTAAATATTGGTCAGATACTTGATGCTAAACATCGTTTAAACTTTCAGAAATTAATTCCCCAAATTAGCCCATGTTTTAGGTCATGGCTAATGAAAATGGTGGCACAAAAACGTCAACATCGCTATGCTAATGCAGCTATTGCTTTGGAAGTACTGAAACCTATTCCAGTCATTGGTAATGCTACTAGTTTAGAAACTTTAGTTGCTACTGTAAAAAGTAGAAAAAAAACTTTTGTGCTAGGTCTAGCTGCTATTGGTACGCTGGCAGTAGCAGGAGCAAAGTTTATGATTACTCAATCGGCAGTGGTAAATAAGCAAGTGCTAGAAGCTAGAGAATGTCAAAGCTTAAACTCAACCTCCAATTGTCTAGATAAAAATAGACATTAATAAGAATTAAGTCGCTTCCATTTGTACATTTATGCTGGGAAGCAACATTTAAAAATGCGATCGCTGCTTCCATTTTCCTCAACCCAGAAATTGAGTTCTGGGCGGATCACTAAAATCCCAGTTAATCTAGTATTTCTTTTCTGTTCCCCATTCCTACGGCAGTCCGCTCAAGTCAAGAAACCCGCCCACGCGGCTGCCTCCCCGTTGTAGCAACTGCCGTCAAGTGGCGTGGAAACCCCCTGCGTACCCCAGGGCCGTTTCATTCGTAATGGTATGTATTTTGTCAATATGAATGGCGATAAATATCAGGGCAAAAGTCATAAATTGTTGACTATCTTGATGCCTAAGATTGAATACCAAGCTCGTTTTTTATCTCCTGAACCCTTGCATTTTTAAGCCTTTTAGGGAATGAAACAGCCCTGCCTGCGTACCCGTGGCTGCTTCACCTGTTCTTGTTAAAATTGACCTAAATCCCAGCTGTAATTAAGACCGAAAAACCAACCATCAAAATTAATGTTGGGAGCGTTAGACCCCCCAAAAGTAACACCACCTTGAACATTAAGATTGCTGTAGTTGGATACTCGATAAGTCAAGTGCCCAAATAACCGATGGAATTCGTCATCTCTCGAATCTGGGCGATTTGTAAAATTTGACAAGTTGAACTGGTAGTTAACCCCGACCTGTAGAGGTTGTTGCAAGTAGTAGCTCAAAGATAACCACATAGAATTTATGATCCGGCTACGATTTTCGGGGTCGGCAAAATTTATACTCAATTCATAAAAGCTATCAAGAAACAATCTGGAACTTAGGGGATCTCGTCGCCCTAAAGATAAGCGGAGTGAATTTTCGTTCAAAAAGCGATCGCCTGCCTTAAAAAAATCACCATTGTTTATATAAAACAAAAGTTGATTACTCCAAGCGATTTCTCCATACATACGGCGTGATAGTTGCTGGTACAAACTGAGGTTGAATCTCAATTGATTGTAATCATAGATTGATTGATCTATATAACGAATTTGATTGCCATCAATAGAAGCACTGATATAAGTCTTAGAACCTAACGGGAAATATGCAGAGGCTAATGTTAATCCATAAAAAATTAAACTGTCCTCTATAGGATCGACATTTGCAGAAAAAATGTTACTTGAATAAAAGTAACCGACACGAGCTTGTAAGTAGCCTACAGGTCTAAACTGAACCACAGGCTTTTCTATTGGTGTAGGTGGCTGTTGTTCTAGTGGAGGTGCTTGTGGTACTGTTCGTGGTCTTACCCGTAATCCCAGTTCTGGATTAGCTGTTGAAGGTGAAGACTGCGTTTGTTGTTGCAGTACTCGTCTAAGTGTCTCTAGCCTTTCCGAGTAATCGATTTGTGGAGTTTCTAAAAGTTGCTCTATTTCTCCTGGAGAAGGGTTAGGAAAAGTACCAGGTTGAACTTCTAACGGTGGCGGGTCATTTTGCTTTTCTAAATCTCTAGGTGTTTCTGGTGTTGCAGTACTTGGCTGAGAATTGGGGGCTTCTGGAGTGGCTTGAGTCGTTGCTTGTCCTAGCTGTGTTGAATTGGCTAGTTTTTGTAAGTTTACACTCCTCAAATCAATCGATTTTTTACACAAATTGTCTTCACAATCAACACTAGCTTTTGCAGTTTCTACAGCTAAGTCAGACACAGGTAACTGCAAGGAGCCATCTGAACTCAGGAGTCTGTCACCATAACTCTCTCCTTGATTAAATTTCAAAATGTCAATCTGCTTAGCGGAGGAGATATTGTAATGAGGGTTTGGAAAACACTGACTGTCATCTATATTTGCTAACTCAGCTGCTCCCAAGTCTAGCGATTGATGATGATTTGCATATGGCTGAAGCTGCTTGCATAGCTGATGAGAGATTTGTTTACTTGGTAAAGATGTGACTTTTAATGCTACATTCTTGGGAGGTCCTGGTATACTCGGTGACTCTATACCTAAATTTTCAGCCCATGCTTTATCTACATTGGTACAAACTGGGATTGCACCATTAGTAGTTAACAAAATCGTAAACAAAAAATTTTTCCAGCCCTTGGGTTGCATCTTTGATGGCGTTAATCGCGTTTGCCAAACGTAGATTCACAAGCTGCTTCGGAAATTCCTAATATAAATATCAAATTTCCAATTAACCTGTCCCTGATTTTTGCTTCTATTGTCGAAAATTCGAGCTTAAGATTAAAAATTACTATATATGATATTTGTACTTCTTCAACCAAAAACTTAGAGATATTAAATTTTATTATGTGTAAAGATATGAATGTATTAAGTTTAAAATGAACATGATATTAGCCGCACTCATTTTATTAGCATAAGCTAACTAATACTTAGGCGTACAAGCAAACTTACTTCAAAAGTATAAAATTTAACAAAAAAAGATTTTCAAAACAGAATTTATCTTTACTACAGATTGGCATTAGTTAAATCTTCTGAGCCTTCAAAATTATGCTTCAAAAATTTTTACCACTTTTAGTGATTGGTGTATGGGGAGCTGTAGTGTTGCCTTTTTCAGAACGAGCACGTGCAACTACTCCCCTGACACGAGCTGAAATTCAGGAACTGCGTAATTTAGTACAGCTAATTCCCAGAAATAGCCCTAAGAAGCGTCCAGCACGAAAATCAGATGCAATGATTCCTGGGGACGGGTTATCCACAGGTCGAGCGTCTCTTGCAGATTTACGCTTCAACGACGGCTCTTTAGCACGAGTTGGGGAACAAGCAGTATTTCAGTTTTTACCTAAAACCCGTAACTTCAGACTAACAAATGGAACTGTATTGCTGCTCATTCCACCTGGAAGAGGTCAAACACGTATACAAACACCGAATGCAGCAGCAGCTATCCGTGGTTCAGCATTATTTGTGCGCTACGACGAAAAAACAGATACCACAATTGTAGGTGCGCTAACAAACAGTGGCATTGAAGTCTCAAATAAACAAGCTTCTCAAAGTCAGGTGCTAGAAGCAGGGCAACTGATGGTTATTGTTAAGGGTAAATTTCAGGGTTTATACGATTTTGATCTCAGAAATTTCTATGAAACGAGCGATATGGTTCGAGGACTCGATTTAACTAGACAGAATCTTGCGCCTACACCAGATCCTGCGATCGCCAGTGTTCAAGCAGAAACCGCAACAGCTGTAGCTGCACAGACGCCAATTAAAGGCGAGGGAGTACTGGAAAACCCATCATTCTTAGAGATAACTGCTAGTTCTTCAAATTCTGCGAGCAATGAAAATAATAATGACATTAATAAAGACAATTCTTCATTAAATCCAATTAAAGATAATCTCTCAGTAGACTCTCTTGTAGACACAGGACAAGTCCAATTTAACGGGCAACCAGCGAACAATAATATTGGTGTTGATGCTACTCAAACTTCAACAAAACCACAAATCCCTTCATCAATACCTAGTGGAACAGTAATACCACCAAAGCCAGATAATCAGCCGCCAAAGCCGGACGTTGAACCGCCAAAGCCGGATAATCAACCTCCCAAACCGGACGTTGAACCGCCAAAGCCGGATGTTGAACCTCCCAAACCGGATAATCAACCGCCAAAGCCGGATGTTGAACCGCCAAAGCCGGATAATCAACCGCCAAAGCCGGACGTTGAACCGCCAAAGCCGGATAATCAACCTCCTAAGCCGGACGTTGAACCGCCAAAGCCGGATAATCAACCGCCAAAGCCAGATAATCAACCGCCAAAGCCAGATAATCAACCGCCAAAGCCAGATAATCAGCCGCCAAAGCCAGATAATCAGCCGCCAAATCCGGATAATCAACCGCCAAAGCCAGATAATCAGCCTCCGGAGCGACCAACTTCATAAAATTTTATGTAGCATAGACAACAAGCTTACATAAAAAAAGTTAACTACGTAAAAGATAGGGAAGTCGGACTGAGCCTGCTTCCCTATCTTCATTCCAGAGCTAATGCAAATTGATTTTGTATAGTTTAAGACTTTTGTTTAAGGGAATACTTGTTCAAGGTTAGCTACTACCGCAACCACTTTCATCAAAGCAAAAGTAACATTCACCCTAATGCTAGAGCATCTGCTAACGCTAGATTAAATCAAGAACAGGACTTATACGGGGTGGCTAAACATCTTTTGTAGTTAAATCTGCCGTGTAAGTTTTCAGAAGCTCAATTGTTGCTAAAGAGACACATAACTTATGACGTTTGATTACGACCTGTTTGTAATTGGTGCTGGTTCGGGGGGTTTGGCGGCTTCCAAACGAGCAGCTAGCTACGGGGCGAAAGTGGCGATCGCGGAAAATGATTTAGTTGGCGGAACTTGTGTGATTCGCGGTTGTGTTCCCAAAAAACTTATGGTGTACGGCTCTCATTTTCCAGCACTGTTCAATCATGCCGCAGGCTATGGCTGGAAAGTCGCTGATGCTGAGTTGGACTGGGAACATTTCATTACATCTATAGATAAGGAAGTCCGACGACTGTCCCAACTCCATATCAACTTTTTAGAAAAAGCAGGAGTCACACTGATTCCTGGTCGTGCTACCTTAGTAGACGCCCATACTGTAGAAGTTGATGAACGCAAAATTACAGCCGAGAAAATTTTAATTGCTGTCGGGGGGCGACCTGTCAAACCAGATTTACCAGGGATGGAATATGCCATTACCTCTAACGAAATTTTTCACCTGAAAGAACAACCGAAGCACATAGCCATTATTGGTGCTGGTTATATAGGCTCGGAATTTGCTTCAATCATGCGCGGTTTGGGTTCCCAAGTAACACAGATTATTCGTAAAGACCTAATTTTGAAAGGCTTTGATGAAGATATCCGTACTGGCATTCAGGAGGGGATGGTAAATCATGGTATCCGCATCATCCAGAATAACGTGGTGACAGCAGTTGAGCAGGTGTCAGAAGGATTGAAGTTGTCCTTATCAGAGGAAAATGCCGAACCAGTTATTGCTGATGTGTTTTTAGTAGCAACTGGTCGGATGCCTAATATAGATGGACTGGGTTTAGAAAATGCTGGTGTTGATGTTGTGGCTAGTTCGATCGAAGGACCAGGATACAGTACTGCAAAAGCGATCGCGGTTAATGAATATAGTCAAACTAGTCAACCAAATATTTTTGCTGTCGGTGATGTCACTGATCGCTTAAATTTAACACCAGTAGCAATTGGTGAAGGTCGGGCTTTTGCCGATAGCGAATTTGACAACAACCGCCGAGAATTTAGTCACCAGACTGTACCTACAGCAATCTTTTCCAATCCAGAAGCAGCTACAGTGGGTTGGACCGAAGCTGAAGCCAGAGCCAAACTTGGTGATGATGCAGTCACAATTTTTCGTACCCGCTTCCGCCCTATGTACTACAGTTTAACGGGTGCCCAGGAAAAAACCATGATGAAGTTGGTAGTAGATGCTAACACTGATAAAGTTTTAGGTGCTCACATGGTGGGAGACAGCGCAGCTGAGATCATTCAAGGTATAGCGATCGCTGTCAAAATGGGTGCAACCAAAAAAGACTTTGATGCTACTGTCGGGATACATCCCTCAGCCGCAGAAGAATTTGTCACGATGCGATGAAGAATACTGCGTACCTAGGGTTGAGTTGAAAAACTGCCCACAAGCAAATCAGTTCTGAGTACATTTTGCCTGACTCTAGACTGAGTTTTGTAAATTTTGTAAAGACGCGATCGCGTCTTTACTTAAAATACTAGCTGAGTTGAATTGTGAATTACTTTATCTACCTGCACGGCTTTGCTTCCAGTCCTAATTCCGCCAAAGCGAGGGATATAAGCGATCGCTTTGCCCAAATTCAAACAAAGCTGAAGATTCCCGATCTAAATGCTGGCGATTTTTCTCAGTTGACAATCACTCGTCAGGTAACTCAAGTTGTTGCAGAATTTCCCCATGATTCAGTACCAGTAACCCTGATTGGCTCCAGTTTAGGCGGGTTAACCGCAGCTCACTTAGGACAAAAATACCCACAAGTACAACGTCTAGTCTTGCTAGCACCAGCTTTTGGGTTTTTATCCCATTGGTTACCTAAACTAGGAGAGGAGCAGGTACGGCGTTGGCAACATGAAAAATATCTCAAGGTTTACCACTATGGAGAAGGGCGAGAACTTTCTTTAAGTTACGATTTCGTTACAGATGCGGGCCAATACCAAGAAGATTTATTGCAACGCCCAATCCCTACCCTGATTTTGCATGGTACTAAGGATGAGGTCATTCCTATTACTGCGAGTCGCGACTTTGCGCGATTGCGTCCTTGGGTGGATTTAGTAGAACTCGACAGCGATCACAGCTTGGGAAATGTCATGGAAGAAATATGGCAAGCGATTCATCTCTTCTGTCAGTTACCTGGAAGCTGTAAAATATGAGGTTCTCACATCAACTAGTCATTTGTTCTATGCCCGTTACTAATGACTAATGACTAATGACCAATGACTCTTGACTAAAAATTATGCTTCCTTTCATCCGGTCGGATTTAGCTCAATTCACGGCTTACAAACCCCATCCTAGCAGCGATACAGCCGAAGCAGTGGCGACGCAGTTTGATCGGCTGGATACGAATGAAAGCCCTTATGATTTGCCACCAGAATTAAAAGAAAAGCTGGCTTGGACATATCAGCAAATAATTGAAACAAATCGTTACCCCGATGGAGGGCATGAGCAGCTCAAAGAAGCGATCGCTCAATATGTTAATGAGTCAGCGTCCCTGTCATCATCTAGTGTTACTGCTGCTAATATTTCTGTGGGCAATGGTTCAGATGAGCTGATCCGCTCTTTATTAATCGCTACCTGTCTGAAAGGAGAGGGCTGCATTCTAGTTGCTAATCCCACTTTCTCTATGTATGGGATTTTGGCAAAAACTTTGGGCATTGCCGTAGTAGAAGTGGGTAGAAGTGAAGTAAATTTTGAAATAGATTTACAAGCTGCACAATCTGCGATTGAACAAACGCAAAATCCCCCAATTCGGACGGTTTTCGTAGTACATCCGAATTCTCCTACTGCTAATTGCTTAACTGAGGCAGAGTTAGCATGGTTAAGAAGTCTAAGCGCAGAAATTTTGGTAGTAATTGATGAAGCTTACTTTGAATTTAGCCAAACTACCCTAGTGGGAGAATTATTACAGCGGCCAAACTGGGTAATATTACGTACTTTTTCCAAGGCTTTTCGTTTAGCAGCTCTACGCGTTGGCTATTGCATCGCTCATCCAGAAGCGATCGCCATCTTAGAAAAAGTCCGCTTACCTTACAATCTCCCCAGTTTCTCAATAGCCGCAGCATTAGTAGCTTTGCAAAACCGCAAGCTCTTACTCGCATCGATATCTCAAACACTGACTGAACGCGACAACCTGATCCACGCGTTGTCACAATACCCAGCCTTACAAGTTACAGCCAGCGCGGCTAACTTTATTTACTTACGTGTCACACTAAATAGCCGTATTCCCCAAGACGCAGCTTTAAACAATCTTCATCAACAACTTAGACAATCTGGTACGCTTGTACGTCTTCTGAACGGAGCATTACGAATTACTATAGGGACGAATGAAGAAAATGCCCGTACCCTAAATCGGCTACAGGCTGCTGTGGCAAATCTTCCATTTTAAGCATCAACTCGCTTAGTAATTAAACCTACCTTCTACTCCACTGCCTAAACGGCGTACTATTTTCACCGTTTGTGGCAATACACCTACTAACAGGGCAAAAGCAACATCTGGTAAATTAGCTACCGTTTCCAATGGAAAGTATTGTTCAAATTGATCGAGAATCTTCTGGACTCGTTGCTGAGGCACTGGGTTTTCTGTGATTTGTTTAATCAAGCGAATCCATTGCCGCCTAATTAAATAAGCTTTCTGACGCTCTTCATAAGATTCGGGAGTTAATAAAGACAAATTACCTATAGGTAATGCTCTTTGGCAATCACAATCATATTCTCCGCCCACAGCAGCCCCAGGTCCGGCAAACTCGGCATGGTAGCGTTTATAAAGAATCAAACCATTCCGTTTACGACTATTGACGATGAACACCTTTCCAGTATGTAGTAGTGTCAGGATATCCGAGCCTTGCGATTGCTCAGTTCCGTCTGGCATGACAACATTGTCAAAGAAACTGGTTTCAGGATAATAAGTTGATACCATAGCAATCTGATAGCGTCGGCGTTGTTCGCTATCCATGTTTTCTCAGATTTGCGAATAATTGAGTAGTAGTATGCACTAAAATCTGTAATTTGCTGTTAAATCAAATGAGACTTTTGATTTTTCTTATTATTAGGAACTGTATGGTCAATTTGACTAAAATATGAATAAATAGGTTTGGCTGAACAATTGAGTAATCATATTTTATGAAAAATAATTGAGTTTGTCTTGTATTAGAGTCAACTTTTTTTAAAGTTTTTATAAAGATCAATATCTTCAATACAAAGTTATGATGAGGAATTTAATTATTTACCAGATGTTAATTTATATTTATATATTTAGTGTAATTAATTTTTATATATTTTAAAATGTTGATTTTAAAGTTTTTAATCGCAGCTAATTAACATAACTTATAACTGAGTGTAACCTATGAATAACTAGTTCTTTTTTAATTTGCATATATTAGTGCTGATATATATAATTAATTAAAGTTTTATAAGTAAAAAGTATCTAAGTATTGTATTAATAATAGATTGAAGCCGAGTAATAAATTAATACATTTAATTATAATAGTTGCTAAAAATAGCAGATAAGATAATTTTTTGTTAAAGATAAATATTTTGTACTATATGCTAAATAATCAAAAAATTACTTAATCGAAATAATGGTTTGAGCTAGTAAAACCTTTAAATATAAAAAATTCCAGATTAAACTCTTTTTGGGCAATCAATTACATGCTCTCAGATCAGCCTGAACAATATCTAAAGTAAATTTCAAGTAGTTGAATTATTCTTTAGATGTTTATGTAGTAATATCTGACTTGAGTATTTTGGGAAAAATATATTCCAATTAGATTCGACTTTATATACTCGGTATCCTAACTTGAAATATAGTTGCCTTGCCTGGTAGTTATTTTCTAAAACATGCAGGTATAAATCCTGGAATCCCCATTCCTGAGAAATTTTCTCGCAGTTTTGCAATAATCCTGAGGCCACGCCATGCCTACGGTACTGTGGACGAACAGCTAAATTAGAAAGATAAGGAAAACTTCTGCCGGCTTGTGTCCATGAATTACTAAAACGTACACCTAATTCTACAGTTCCTACTAAGTTATCAGCCGCACCTCTAGTAGTGTCGGCGGCAACTAAACAAATGTGATGGGGTGCAGGTACTGCTAGACGGTGCTTCAAGTCTTCATGAATTCCCAAACGTAGTAATGGAAAAGCCCATCCCCACATCCCTTGTTGGGAGTGAAAACTTTCAGTAATAATCTGGGCGACCCCACTTAGATCGGCAGGCGTTGCAGCACGGATTTGAAATTGGCGCTCAGACAAATCGGCGGCAACTGCGATCGGCTCTTGGTGGTATGGGTGAAAAAACCAGGATGTCAAGGCTAGTTTAGTATTAATTACATTTAACGAAAATTTTCTCAAATATCCTCATACACCATACAAACTTAATGAAAACCCTTAGCGGATGACAGGTTTGAATTGGTATTATTACTGCAAATTCTCTTTTGGTCACTGAGTCAGTAAAGTGCAAAGCTTTTTTGTACAAAAGAGACGGTGCATTTCGCAGCTTTAATAATATTGTTATACACCTTGATATAGATGATATCGATGATCTAGGCTATTTTTCAAGGTGATAACATACTCTGCGCCCTTTTGGGTAATCTATTGATAGGTTAAGCAGTGTGAAACTTAATATTTCGCAAAATCTCAAAACCTAATCAATCACAATCGGTATTCTGGGGATACGAGTTTTGTCTCCATTCATTCAAATCACTCATTTTTAGAATCCCTGTGAAATAAGATTTTTGTAAAAGTCGCACAAGGCCTTAAGTTATTAACTCTAGGAGGTTAAGCATTATGGAAAAAATGAGTCTTGCCTAAATACAATATATCCCAACTTAATATCACAGCTAAGTTATAGGCTTTGAACTTAAAGATTACTATAGTATTAAAATAATTATGTATAAAAAATGACGTCTTTACAAGATAACAAGAACTTACAAATACTTAGTGTTCGGCTAAAAAAGTTTACAAATAGTTCTTTTGAGCCTATTTTCTTAACCAGCAGGAGATTTTCGTCTTGTTATTGATATTTTTGAGAAATTGCCTAGATAAGTTACAGATTACACAACTATTGAGATCTGTATAGACCTCAACATTAGACGTTAAATTAAAGTTATACTGGTGTATTTTGTTACTTTAATCCTAATTTAGGTAGTATCACAAATTCATAATTTACTTTTAGATTTAGAAGTTAAGGTTATCCAAACCAATCTACCTGTACAGGGTTAGTTTGTACAGGTATCAATTTTATGAGACTGTTGCTCATTTCTCATTTTCTAGTTTCTAGGCTGGAGCTTGCCTCTTATGGCTATCGCTGTATCACTTGCTTTTGGCAATGAGGCATCGAAGGGTACAACCCAAGATTCATTTTCCAAAAGTCTTGCTTTATTCCCTATTGAAAACAGGTATTTGTCTAATTGTATACTTTGAGGTTACATCTTATCGTTGTAATATTGCTGACTCTAACATGAGTAGCATAAATAAAATTTACCGATAAGTGTTAGTGCAACTCCTGCAACGGGAAAACTTAATATGCAGCTACAGATGGATTTTTCAGCCAGCTTTGAGTGCTGTATGTGTATAGTATTTGGACAGTTCTCGCCGGAGGTGAGGGAAGATTTGGCAAGCATCAACTCTGTAAGACTAAAACTGAATATCAAAGTAACTGCCCTACTTCAGAGCGAATGGCAATCATTACAAGCCATAGAGGCGAATTACTGTGAGTAAATGCTTTTACACTCAGCACTCATATAGCCATACAGCTTTATTCGTCAAAATGCTCTGCTCTTACCTGACTCAGAAAGATCCCTATCTGATCAGATTATTCTTTATCCAACTGCCGTTGCAGCAGGAAAGCGGTGCATGAAATCCCAACAAGCAAACAGTAAGCCTAAAATTTTGGTTGTCGATGATGAGCCAGACAACCTTGACTTGCTTTACCGCACTTTTTATCGCGATTATAAGGTGCTAAGGGCAACTTCTGGTCCTGCGGCACTGGATCTACTGGCACAAGAGGGAGAGGTTTCAGTAATCATCTCCGATCAACGGATGCCAATAATGAGCGGTACAGAATTTTTGAGCCTGACAGCGACTCAATATCCAGATATTATCCGGATTATCTTAACTGGCTACACGGATGTCGAAGACTTAGTGGAAGCCATCAATGCTGGGAAGGTCTTCAAATATGTCACCAAACCGTGGGAAGCTGAGGAACTCAAAGCAGTAGTACGCCAGGCCCTTGATACTCACAATGTCCTCAAAGCTCGGACTCGCGAATTGACACGGACACTACGTCAGGAATCACTGCTGAATACTGTCACTAATACAATTCGTAGTGCTTTAGACTATCGACAAATATTACAAGCAATTGTCGATACAGTGGGTCATATGTTGGAAGTCGATGTCTGTCTTTTACGTCCCTTCCAGGATGGGCAATTGGTCGATGAAGGATTCATTTACCAGAAGGCCCCTCAAGAGGTAGCAGGGGAGCAAGCCGATAATTTTTCTGCTTTACCTTTGGTCGGTTCCTTTACCTCTCAAGCTTTATTGGCCCAGACAGTGTGGGAAACCCGCGAAGTACAAGTGATTCATAATGTCGCAGATGATGAACGTCTCCAGGGTGATACTCCACAACTACAACAACGTAGTGCAGCTTTTATTGCTGCTAACATAAATTCCAGCTTGGTTGTGCCACTAATTTGCCAACAAGAACTGATGGCTGTACTGGCGCTGCATCAATGCTCCCAGTCCCGCATTTGGAGGGAAGAGGAAGTGCAGCTGGTGTTGATGGTGGCGGATCAGGCAGCTCTTGCTTTATCCCAAGCCTATACTTACGAGCAAGTGCGCGCTCTTGCCAAGCGAGAAGCTCTGATTAATACAATTACTACAGCGATTCGCTCTAGCCTTGATCCTCAAGATATCTTTGCAGCTATTACCGAACAACTGGGACAAGCCTTACAAGTCAATGGCTGCGTCCTATCTTTATGGACAGAAGAAGATGAGTTTGTGCAGTGTGTAGGCCTGTATGATAGTTCTCAAAATTTAGAAGATGGTATTAAGTCAGCCCAGGAAAAAGTATTAAGTAGCAATCATCATTACCTAACACAAGATTTACCCCACTCTCAGGCCCCAATTAAAGAGAATCTGATTCTGCAAGAAATTTTGCGGACACAGGAGCCAGTGGTAATTGCTGATATGAGCAATTGTCCAGCAGAAATCAGGGGATTTGATTTGCCTTTGAGAATGCCAGCACGATCGCTCATGGTTGTTCCTTTATTAGCTGATGGCAAATGCATCGGTAGTATCACTCTACGTGAAGGTAACAAATCACGACAGTGGTTAGTTTCTGAGATAGAGTTAGCTAAAGCCGTGGCAGCTCAAGCAGCGATCGCTGTACAACAATCACGTTTATATCAAAAGACTCGCGACCAAGCTGAGCGCTTGTTGCAATTAGATAAACAAAAAACTGAATTTTTTCAAAATATTTCCCATGAGTTCCGTACTCCGATTACCTTAATTCAAGGACCTTTAGAATCAGCCGTCAGTATTGGTGAAGGATTATCCTACACTCAAAGTGCGATCGCTTTGCGTAACTCCCGCCGATTGCTCAGGTTGGTAAATCAACTATTAGATCTGCAACGCTTGGATGCTGGGAGGATGCAGCCTAGTTTCCGTCCTTGCGATTTAGATGAATTTGTGAGTCAAATTGTGGAATCTTTTCGCCCCTACTGTGAGAAAAAAGGGCTACATCTAGTCACCGATTTAGGTGAATGCCCTCAAGTTTACTTGGATATGGAAAAATTTGACAAGGTACTGTATAACCTCCTGTCAAATGCAATGAAGTTTACTCCTGAAGGTGGCACTATCGGTGTCAGACTCATATCTGAAGGGAATAATTGCATATTACAAGTACAAGACACAGGAATTGGCATTGTTCAAGAACAAATTCCTCACCTATTTGAGCGATTCCGTCAAGCTGAAGGTTCAGAAAACCGTTCTTATGAAGGTAGTGGTTTGGGTTTGGCTTTAGTCAAAGAATTGGTAGAAATGCACGGCGGTAAAATAAATGTAGAATCAGTTTACGGTGAGGGTACTAGCTTTACACTATGTCTTTTGACTGGCAATAATCACTTACCCATACACCAAGTACAGGAAAGTCCTTGTGAACTGAACACGAGCCGGGCCAGTGTAGAATTGGCTGATTTAGAACTAGTAGAGCCGAGTCCGAGCATAGAAAATATCGATAGCCTTCCAAAAGACCTATCACCTAATTCTGATACTCAGGAATCTCAAGAGTACACTAATGGCAGTATCTTGAAAACTGGGTATTCAATTTTAGTTGTAGATGATAACCCAGATCTGCGAACTTACGTATCTGAGATAATTCGCGGCAATGGCTATCAAGTCCATACCGCACGTAACGGTGCAGAAGGATTGCAAATAGCTCAGAAAATCTCACCCAGTTTAATTATCACTGACTTAATGATGCCCTTAGTGACGGGGCTGGAAATGATTCGGATGATCCGCAACGAAGATAAATTGAAAGGAACACCAATCATTCTGCTCACAGCAAAAGTTGATGAGGAAACCCGTATTGAAAGTACGGAACATGGTGCAGATGCTTATTTAGCCAAACCTTTTAATGATCGGGAACTTCTAGCAGAAGTCAGAAATCTCTTAGCCTTGAAAGAAAATGAACGACGGGTTGTGGAGTTAAATACCTACCTTACAGAATCGGTACTAAAGCGCTTTTTGCCACCTGTACTGGTGAAAAAAGCCGCAGCAGGAGATTTGACCTTAGATTTACGACCAGAACCGCGCTTGATTACAGTTTTGTTCAGTGACATAGTAGGTTTTACCCAACTAGCAAATACTCTCAGATCCCGACGAGTGGCAGAGTTGCTGAATGAGTATCTAGAAGCTATGACAAAGACTGTGTTTGACAATGGCGGAACAGTAGATAAATTTATGGGAGATGCAATCTTAGCCTTATACGGAGCGCCAGAAGAATTAACACCGAATGAGCAGGTGCGTCGTGCTATTAATACGGCAAGGGCCATGCATCGTTCACTAGATCAGTTGAATCAGCGCTGGCAAAACCAAGGTATATTTGACTCTCACGGACATGCTGGTGTCAAGTTTCGTTGTGGTATTCACCAAGGTACGGCGGTTGTGGGAATGTTTGGTAGCGCCGAACGCGCCGACTACACTGCTATAGGTCCAAGCGTCAATATTGCAGCCAGGTTGCAAGCTGCCGCTATTCCCGGTACTATCTTGGTTTCTGCTGCTGTGGCAGATTATTTACAAGATGAAGAAATTACTAAAGTTAGTCCCTTGGAACTTAAAGGAGTAGATGAAACAGTTCTAACCTTCGCTGTTACACCAGAGCTAATGGCTAATCGCTGAGAGTAGACTGGATTTTAAAGCGTTAGTTTAGTAAAGAGTAATAGCGCAGAATTAGATCCAGTTAGAAATTTAATATGACACAATCGGTTGCAGATAAAACTTCAATTCCAGTCAAGGCCTGGCGACGACATACGGACCCACCTAGTTTATGGATTGCCGTAGTCATAGGTTCAGTGACCCTACACTTGTTAGTGTTCTGGTTGCTACGCTCATATGAGTCAAGTTTATTATGGCGGCAGCAAAGCAAAACTACTATTCCGATTGAAGTTGTAGAAATTTCTTCTCAAAAGAAATCAAAAGCCAAACTCAGAGCACAAGTAAAACCCTTAGCTTCTAAACCAAAATCAGTATCATCAAAGCCTTTATCCACAAATCAAAAATTACAATCAAAAATTTTATCTAAACCTGTAGCTGCACCAAATAAATTAATAACAAGACCAAACCCTACTACTCAAGATAAAAATGCTGTAGCTTTTGCCGAGCAACGTCAACTAGCTGAGCAACGCCAACGTCAACTAGCTGAGCAACAGCAACGTCAACTAGCTGAACAACAGCAACGCGAACTAGCTGAACAACAGCAACGCGAACTAGCTGAGCAACAGCAACGCGAACTAGCTGAACAACAGCAACGCGAACTAGCTGAACAACAGC
>NZ_MTAW01000215.1 GCF_002154725.1 Nostoc sp. 106C
CCCTGTTCTGTCACTTTCCGGAGTGAGCTAGTAGTAAATAAGTTAAATTATCCAGAAGCATAACAAGGTTTAAATTGATTCATTGCAGCAATTAAATGATTGAATCCCAGCAATAAATGTGAATTGGGAAAAATATCTAGCCAAGGGTAAATTATCCAAAAAAGTAAGAGAGGTTGGATAATTAGACGCAGATTATTTAAAGTATTTTTCCATCCGCATTCATGGTTCCATTGTTTATGATTAGAAAAATCAACTGAACTATCTTCCTGTACCTCAGCCTCAATTTTAAGAGATTTATTTAAGCATATAAATGCTGGAGAATTTAAACTAATCATTGTGTAAACACAAAAAATAATTTCCCACCACCTCTCAATATGTTGGAAATTAGTAAAACGATAATCTGTCCAACCCAATTCTTGTTTACACTGTCGAAAACCATATTCTACCCATGTCCTTAATCCATATAAATCTCCTAAAGTTTTCTTGAGATTACCTTGAAGATTTGTCATTACGAAAGAAGTAGAATTTTCTGGCATCGTTTCTGGGTCAGTAGTTATTTCCCAGTAGGTTATGGCTCTTTTTTTACCATAAATTATTTCCCTAATGTATCTAGTCTCTGATTTTTGATTACTAAATGTTCTCTCAAACTTACACCATTTATTCGCCCTAACGCTCTGCCCTGCTGGCAACCAGACTCCATGATTACTTCTAATTGACACAACGTAAGGTAAGTTATATTCAGCTATTTTCCTAATAAATTGGCTACTTTCGCCATATAAGCTATCAGCCAGTACTAATTCAATATTAAATCCTGATTCAATTAACTCTGTAATAATTTCTGATGCTAACTCTATTTTAGTTTTATATTTATCTGACTCCTTTAATGTTCCTTTTGGTTTAAATACTTTTACAAGTAATGGAAAAGTTATATTGGAGTAAACTCCATAAGCATTGACTGAAACTATCCCATTATCTATTTTCCCCACGCTTCCCAAATATTGTCTAGCCACATAATCAGTCTTCTTACCTTTTTTCCTATCTCCGGTTTCATCTATTACTAGCGTAATTGCTCGACCATTTAGTATTCTCTTGATTTTATTTAATCTTCGGATTTTTAATTCATTTACTGACCAGTCTGAATAGGCTATAAAATGATGTAATGACTGGGCAGAGTTTATACTTACTACTTTTGCTATTTCTGGTAATGATTTTCTTTTTATCGTTGATATTATTCCTAAGTGTAAATATTTGAAGCACTCATAATTTCTTACTTCTTTAAATAAGTCTTTATACTCTGCACAATATTCATCTATGATGGCAACTGTTGGGTGAGCATCTCTCGCCAAATGCTTCAGGATTTGTAATTCTACATCCATTGCCCTGCTTACCTTCCAGAGTTTTTTCTTTTGATTCTTTTATTCAGAATACCCGGAAAGTGACAGAAGAGGG
>NZ_MTAW01000052.1 GCF_002154725.1 Nostoc sp. 106C
CCATTGGTGTCAACTTAAGAAGATTTTGCCCAAATTTGTTGGGTGTAAGCGTCAATCTCGCGATGGCGCTTACGCCTGGTTTTGACCAATCCAAACAACTTTTGTCGTTCAACAAGATAGGGAACAGCCTCAGAGGCATCACCACGTAGAATAGCTTGAGAAAAATGGTATAAACCACGAAAGACCATTTCCGTAGAAATTCGCTCTAAGGGCTGATTCAATGCGATCGTCGAAGACGTTGCCGAAGGCATCGCAACATCAATACATAATTGATTGAGAACAGCATAAAAAATCCAAGTAGCGAGAATTTGAATTTGTACGCCGTTCGTATCACCCACCCAGATATAAGCCAAACCTAAAAGCCTTTTTGTCAGCAAAAATGCATCTTCAACGCGCCAACGTCTTCGATATAATTCACAGACTTGCTGCGCAGATAATATTTGGGGGTCGAGTACATTTGTCAGATAGTAATACCAAATTGTACCCCATAACACAGAAACTAAACGGACTTTTCGCTTACAAGGATTCGAGCGGTATTCACCCAGATTGATAATTTCATCACGATAGAATTGACCACTACTCAAACAACAAAGTACCGTGTAAGCAGTCTTATTTCGCAATCTGGTAACAAAAAACTTGTTGGCATTTGTGAATTCATCAAACCAAGGAAATTTAAAAAATCCCAAGTCGAAAATCAATAATCCATTAGCGGGTAAGCGTTCTAATAAGCAGTCACACCAAGTTTTATCATTGGCCCTGCTGTTAGCCGTGTACCAGACTGTGACTGGATTGTGAGTGAATGCTGTCACCACCATCATCATTTTTCCTGCCACAGTTTTGTCTGCGTCTTGGAGTGCTTTCAGTTTTCTTCTGAGTGCTTCTAAAGTCGAACCATCGGCAATCCATATAGCTGTAAATCTTTGATTCACATGAAGCCAATTTGGCTCTATAGCTGTATTGTGGTTTCGCTGTTGAATTCTCTCAATTACTTGCTCAAAAATCAGCGTCAACAATTCTATGGGTAATGTCCTGAGTCTTTTTGAGATTGCTTGGGCACTCACCTCAATTCGGCCTACCCATAATAATCCTTCCTCATTGAGTACTCGTTGTACTTCCCGTAATCCGGCTATCTGTCGATATACCAGGCTCAAAACTACTGCCATCATTACAGGCAATGTTAGTATCCGCTCGCGCAATTTTTTCTTGTCTTTGCCTTCACTGAATTTGAGTGGCTTGAAGCTGCCTGGTGAGAGCAATAAATATAGTTGCTTGTCGATTTCTTCTATTGGCGGCGCTGGTACATGTTTTTGTTGCCGCAGGTCTGGGTTGCCTTTTCGCGCTGGACGTTTTGTACCCATGATGTATCACCAAGAACATCAATCAAGATGTTCTTAGATTACATCTTATAGTTACTTTTGGCTTAAGTTGACACCAATGGGC
>NZ_MTAW01000026.1 GCF_002154725.1 Nostoc sp. 106C
CGTCGTTCCTCCTCTCTACGAGACGCTACGCGCTAAGCGAAGCTATGCCGTAGGCTTTACGCAATGACAGTTATTCTCTAGTTGCAAAATAAAAACTGGGATGCACCCCTAACACCGTTTCTAACTGAGGTAGCGTGTGTTATGCCGTAGGCTAACGCACCGCATGTACCATCTGAGATTGTCGGTGCGTTAGGACTGTCGCTACCAGATGAATCACTTGTGTATATACCGTAGACTTACTCACAAAGTTGCCACAAGTTCTTTTAAGCGATCGCGTCCATCCCGAAAAACTGACCAACCATCTCCGACTAACACTGTTTCTAGCTGAGTTAGTTCTGCCAATCTTTGCACAGATGCAACTGCTTCCTCTCGGTTCAACAGCTTTTCATCTGGCAAGATTGTTAACGTACCAGCTTTATGCGCCCGCACCAAATCTCCAGTAATTAAAGTTGTTTCCTCTAGCAACAGTGCTAGTTCACCCGGAGTTTTAGAACCTTTAAGTTCAATCACCTTCAATCCGGGAACTACTTCTTCACCATCAGCCAGCCAGCGATCGCAATGTATAGGGAAATTATCTTTTTCTCCTACTGGCCCTGCTATTTTGGCATAAGTTTGTTTGGCGATTTCTTGAGCTGACCTGACATGATCGGAGTTAGTTAGTATAATCCAAGCTACACTACCAAGGGATTCTAGGTGATTCCAATCATGGTTCGATAAAGCTACTGGATCAATCAGGATATTGCCACCGGGACGAATCCAAGCAACCCCATTGAAATCAATATTTCTTGCTGGATTGAAATGAGACCAGCCATAGAGATCGGGACGATGCAGAGATTTCATGTTGATTTTGGCTCAATACCTGCAATTATTCAGTATCGGTAAATTCAACCTATAAATCAAGCAAGAGAACTGATTTTGCAAAGGCATCGCCTGAAATCAATTAACAAATGCGATCGCACTACTCGCTAACATTACGATCAAACTCACAAACGCTATGTCGGACGACAAGCCGCTTCGTGTCTACGTACTTTTCATAATTTCAAATTGGTATCGTGTCGAGCGTCTTCAACATCGTGTTGATCGTCTTCAACATCGTGTTGATCGCGTTCAATGTCGTTTTGATCGTCTTCAACATCGTGTTGATCGTCTTCAACATCGTGTTGAGCGTCTTCAATATCGTGTTGATCGTCTTCAATGTCGTGTTGAGCGCGTTCAATGTCGTGTTGAGCGTCTTCAATGTCGTGTTGATCGCGTTCAATGTCGTGTTGAGCGCGTTCAATGTCGTGTTGAGCGTCTTCAATGTCGTGTTGATCGCGTTCAATGTCGTTTTGAGCGCGTTCAATGTCGTGTTGAGCGTCTTCAATGTCGTGTTGATCGCGTTCAATGTCGTGTTGAGCGCGTTCAATGTCGTGTTGAGCGTCTTCAATGTCGTGT
>NZ_MTAW01000007.1 GCF_002154725.1 Nostoc sp. 106C
ATGACAGTACAATCCCGGATAGTTCTGGTTGGTCTTGATTGACAAAACCGTGAGTAGCAAAATGTAAGATGCGGAATTGATTTAAGGCGCTGTTGGTTGCCCAGTTGTAATTAGCATCAAAATTCACGGCTTCTAAGGTGTTTGCTGCTGGTATCAGTTTTAATATTTCTTTGGCTTCGATTGCGGTATTTTCTAGCCTACCCCAACCGTCGCGTTTGAGGCTTCTGGCAGAACGTTCCAGGGCAGAACGTTCAAATTCTAATTCTGATCTGAGTGAGGATTTTTCGGGTTTACCTGTGACTCGTTCATCGTTAGCACTGTACACTGGGTCAGCGAGGATAGCTAAAGCTTTAGGTGCGGGTTGGCGTTTGGCGAGTTGTTGGCGTTGAAAGGCGATAGTTGAGGCTGAGGGTAAATTGACGATTTCATGATTTACCATCAGAGGTTGATATTTATTTGCGCTTAGGTCAGCTAAAGCCGCAAAGGAAATAGTTTGCAGCTGACCATCAGCAACAATTACTAAACGCTTTGCTGATAATTTATCGGCAACAGGTGCGAGGATAAGTTGACTAAGTTGATTAGCGTTGGCAATGGATAAATCACTAGCTGATCTTTGTAGCAAACTTTGATGGAATTTGGTGGCGACTTTTTCTATTTCTTCCCGTCCGGGGAGTGTGTAAACTTGCATGGATGTGGGAGTGACAGCCCACAAATAGCTGCGTTCTTCTCCCAAGGAATACTGCAATAGCAGCGTGTCTTTATCAAGTTGTTGCTGGATTTGCGGTAATTTAAGAATATCTTTGTCTGGATCTGGGTTTGTCAATTTTGCATATTCTGGATTACTAGCACGGATTTTGGCTTGTATTTCTTGGTATTGACCTAGAAGATTGTTGATTTCTGTAGTTAGTTGTTGAATAGATTCTTGAGTTTTCGGATCTTTGTTATTTGCTGAGGTTTCTAAATTGCGCCGCAGCGTAGCTTTAGCATCAATTTGCTGTCGTAAATCGCGTTCTTGTGCTAGTAGTTGTGGGTTTGCGCCTTTAAGAATTTTGGCATTAGCTTCGTTTAACAACTCTATGAGGCTTCGAGCGCGGGAGCGTTCGCTGTAGTGCAAGGCTAATGCAGCGTATCCTTGGGACGGTTCTTTTTTGTGCAGTTCCATCAATAGGTCGATGTAGAATTTGTAAACATCCTGCTGGGTGGCGAAGTAAGAAGTGCGGAGTTCTTTGCTGTCAATTTTGGTGCGTAATTCTTCGATAATTTTGATTGCGGCTTCTACATTAGTGCGGGCTGCTTGTAAGTTACCGCGACTGCGTTCTAAGTAGGCGAGGTTGTAAAAGTTACTAGCTTCCCCTGCTTTATCCCCCACCTCCTTACTCAAAGGCAGAGCAGAGTTGTAGAATTTAAGTGCCTGCTGCTTGTCTCCTAATGA
>NZ_MTAW01000031.1 GCF_002154725.1 Nostoc sp. 106C
TGATCAGAGTTCTCATCTGTCGGACAAAAACCAAGATTTGGGGGAGAATCCCCCAAACCCCCGATTGGGGGACGGTTGCGTCCCCCAAGCCCCCGCCAAAATAATTGTTCGGTTTTTTGTTTAGTAATTATTTGTGAGCTTTACTGAACTGTATTGGATTATATTTAGCGATTCATCTTTTTAAAAGTGCTATGGGACTTTAGGCTACAACCAAAATTATTGGTGGAATAATTTCTGTCGTCTATAATGAGCCTTTATTCACATCTTGCATCAAAGATGAGAGTAGACACGCTCTGTGCAGCTTCCTGGAGGGGAGCCACTGGCGTGTGACTTCCAATCGTTCAGAATTAGTGCAAGATTTACTCTCTATAAAAACTCATAACTCTCATAAATTTTATGAATGCTGAAGATTTTTTAACTCAGGGATTAAACAAAAATTTTCAAGGGGACTATCAAGGAGCGATCGCAGATTACACCCAAGCAATACAACTTAATCCCAATTTTGCGGAAGCTTACTATAACCGAGGTATTATTATCAGCACCGATCTTAAAGATTATCACGGCGCGATCGCAGATTTTGATCGGGCAGTAGAAATTAATCCTCATTTTGCCGAAGCTTACTGCAATCGGGCTAATGCGCGTTACTGGTTAGAAGATTATGAAGGCGCGATCGCTGACCATGACCAAGCATTGCAAATCAATCCCAATTTAGCTGAATCTTACCATAGCCGGGGTCAAGCCTACTTTGCCCTAGCATACTACGAAACAGCAATAGCTAACTTTCACCAAGCACTCCAAATTAATCCGCAGTTATCTACTTATATTAATGTTGATATTGCTAATGCTTACCATAATCGTGGTGTAGCCCATTGCGATCGCGGCGATAATCAAGAAGCGATCGCAGATTTTAACAAAGCTTTACAGTTAAACCCCAATTTTGCCGCAGCCTACACTAATAGAGGTAATGTTTATCATATTCTGGGAGAGTACCTACAAGCGGTAGCCGATCACGACCAAGCATTAGAGCTAGATGGCAATTTGGCAGAAGCTTATCATAACCGCGCGAATGCTCGTTATGCTCTGACAGACTATCAACGGGCAATTGAAGATTACAACCAAGCTTTGGAATTAAATCCCAATTTTGCTGGAGCTTACTATAATCGCGGTCTTGTTTATGCTCACTTAGAACAGTATCAGCAAGCAATGGCAGACTTCAATCAAGCGATCGCCCTCAATCCTGATGATGTGCAAGCATACTATGAACGAGGTCTTGTCAGTAGTGCTTTGGGCGACTATCAAGGAGCGATCGCTGACTATAACCGCGCATTGCAAGAAAATCCCACTCTAGATTTAGTATACGGCTTAAGAGCAAATGTACGTCGCCGCATGGGAGACTATCAAGAAGCGATTAAAGATAGTACAAAACTCCTGCAACTTAATCCCCTGATGGCTGAGGGATATTGCGATCGCGCTGCGGCGCGTCGTAATTTAGGAGACTATCAAGGCGCAATTAAAGATTACGATTGGGCATTAATGTTTAATGCCAATTTAGCCGAAGCTTATTATGGTCGAGGTATTGTCCGCGAAGCTTTGCAAGATTACCACGGAGCAATCACCGATAACACTCAGGCAATAGAAATTGCACCTAACTTTTCTCAAGCCTACTGCAACCGGGGTAACGTCCGCCGTCAGATGGGCGATGAACAAGGAGCAATTGCCGATTACAACCAAGCATTACACCTCAATCCTGAATTGGTTGAAGCTTATTACAACCGAGGATCTCTGCGCTATACCTTAGAAGATTATGAAGGAGCGATCGCAGATTATACCCAAGCTTTACAGCTAAATCCCCACTCCGCTGCATTTTATAGCGATCGCGGTAATGCTCGTTATGTCATCGAAGACTATCAAGGAGCGCTAGAAGATTACAATCAAGCAATAGCGATCGAGCCTAGTTTTGCGGAAGACTGGTTTAATCGAGGCCGTAGCCGTTCTTGGCTAGGCGAATTAGAAGAAGCGCTCAAAGATTTAAACCAAGCCTTAGAACTCCAACCTCATTGGACAGAAGCTTACCTTGTGCGCGCTGATGTTTACCGGAACCTAGGAGATTACGAAAGAGCAATTGCCGATTTCCAAGAATCCGCCGACCTTTATTACAAAGAAGGCAATATCCAATATTACCGAGAAATTCTCAATTTAATTGCAGAACTTGAGTAGGATGGGCATCGCCCACCAGCCCATCTATTGTAAATTTAAAATATTGGTGGGCTAGTGCTACACCGTAGGAGCATCCTCATCAGATTTTACCTCAGCCGTAGCTTTGAGACGAGTAGCTGTGCCCTTACGAATGCGATCGCTTTTGCGCACACCACCCGCCATCATATATTCGCTACTGTCTTTACCGTATTTACAACCAACTCCCAGCAGCATTCTCTCAGAAAGATTGCCCAAGCTTTTTTCCATCTCTTCAATCTCGATTCTGGTAGACTCAACTACTGCTAAAGCGCTATTATAAGTCTCTAGCTTGCCACGTAATTTCTCCATTTGTTGCATCATATTTTCTAGGTCGCAAGCATCGCCAAAATCCATTTTGGGATTAATAGCCTTTAGTCTGGCAGATCTCAATTGAGCTTTTTCTAGAATACGCGATATACGTTGTTGACGTGGCATAACAGCACTCCTGTATAAAATACTTATAGTACTAGCTTGCCTTAATCAAGCTGAATTTTGGTTCAGCATAATTCCCAGAATATTGTACTTTTAGTAATTAAATTTTTAAGTAATAACCGTTAGAAACTTCCAAATAAATATTTTATCGCTGTTGGTGATGACAGGCGTAAGTAGGTAGACACAATTATTTAGAAGACGCATTTCGACTTCTCCCAAGGGGAGACGCTACGCGAACGCTCAATGCTCGATAGCCCGACTAGAAGAGGGTTGAGCGGAGTCGAAACCCGGTAATCCGTTCGTTAGGTTTAATTTAGTCCTTCTACTTAGTGTTGGTTGTGACGGGCGTAGCGTTGGTTATGACAGATGTAGCGTTGGTTATGACGGGCGTAGCGTTGGTTATGACAGATGTAGCGTTGGTTATGACAGATGTAGCGTTGGTTATGACAGACGTAGCGTTGGTTATGAATATGATTTTGGTAGGGGTTTAGCAATGCTCATTGGTGTCAACTTAAGCTCAAACGCTTATCCCACATACGTTTTACCCCTCCCCTTAATCCCCTCCCCCGAAGTTTGCTCAACGGGGGGGAACCCCCGCACGCAACTTCTCTCCGCCTGCGGGGAGGGGAAGTTTTGGCTTTAGACAAAACTGGGGTGGGGTGACGAGGATCGTAATGGTAGGTGAGTGAATACAAAATCACGTTTTAACAAGGGTTTCACGTTAAGTTGACACGTATGAGCATTGCTAAACCCTTAGGAATGCGCTGGATATAGATTTTTCCGCTTAATTGCGGAAATTAGCACAAAAACTATGTGTTAATAAAGAAATAGGTTACATATATAAGTAGCTAATGGAACCTTTAACTACTGCTGCGATCGCAATTGGCACTGTAATTGCCACCAAAGCCTTAGAAAAAACAGGCGAAAATGTCGGACAAGCTTTATGGGATAAGACTGGCGAGTTTATTGTCAAGCTGAAAAAACACTCTCCCCATACTGTAGTTGCGATCGAGAAAGCACCAGACCAACCACTCGATTATGGCAAAGCTGTACTAGAAGTGGAAGCTGCGGCTAAAGCTAATCCTGAAGTGGCGCAAGTTGCACAAGAATTAGCAACAGCAGCTCAAGCTGAACCAAATCCTAACTTTATTCAGTTGATACAGCAACAAGCCGATAACCTTAAGTCTCAGCCACAACAACCAAATACCATCAACAATCAAAAGTTGGCAGATGAGATAAAGAACGTCTTCCAAGGCAACATATTTAATGCCCCAGTCACGTTTAACTGACTACAGTCGTCCGCAGGGGCGCGGACAAAGTTAAGCCTGACAAAATATATCCCCTATCGCGGTTCTGTCCATTTTGTCGGGCGAGAAACCGAATTAGCAATGCTGCATCAAGAATTGCAGCGCGGAGATTATGTCGCTATAGCCGGAATGGGAGGCGTAGGTAAAACTGAATTAGCCACCCAATACGCCAGAAGATATCAACAAGATTATGGCGGAATCGCCTGGTTCAACGACAGGGAAAGCAATCTCGCTGCGGAAGTTTTGGAATTTTTCGTCAAATTCGATTTCGAGATACCCCAAGAACAAGGCGGAAGACTCTTAAGCCTCAAAGAACAAGTCGCTTGGTGTTGGTCGCAATATCCCGAATCTGAGTTACCTATTTTAATCGTCTTTGATGATGTAACTAGCTTAACCTGAGTTCGGGATAAGAAATCCTCAAACCCCTTGATTTTTCGTTGTCTGGTCTGAAACTTTGTTTTCATATATTTTCAATAAGGCATGTTGTTGATATTAATCTCATTTGTGAACCTTATTGACGAAACGATTCCACTTTAATCACTTCTTTTACCACTTAGAATTTTGCTCAATCTATACACAATAAGCTTTTTAGCTTCTGGCTTAACCCGAACTCAGGTTAGCTTAGACAACCTCCGCGAAGTTGTTCCCAGCGATAACCGCTTTCGAGTTTTGGTGACTACTCGACTGCGACATTTAGACCCTAACTTTATTCAAGAAATTCCCTTAGATGTTCTCTCGCCAGAAAAAGAACCAGGAAAAGCTTTAGAACTGTTAAAAGGATTGTTAGGGAACAGAGACAGGCGAGTAGAAAACCAACCAGCAGCCGCAACCGCAATTTGTGAATGTCTGGAATATTTGCCTTTGGGTATAGAGTTAGTAGGAGCTTATTTAGTACAAGACCCAAATTTGTCTTTAGATACGATGTTTGGGCGGTTGCAAGAACGCAAATTAGCAGAAGAAGCTTTACAAAATCGGGAAACTCTCACATCAACTCAACTAGGAGTTAAAGCCGCTTTTGCTTTAACGTGGGAAGAACTCAACCACCACCCACTGACGCAACAACTAGGAAGATTTTTGAGTTTATTTGCTCCCCAATTAATTCTTTGGGATTTGGTAATTTGGGTAGCCACAGCAAGTCAAAACCTTGAGCAAACAGAACCCGCTATACAAGCACAGCCTGCTGGCGATAACCAGTTCGCGCAGGCGGACTACCCTTCGGGAACGCCAAGGGCGAACGTTTCTGTAGCCCCAGACTTTCAGTCTGAGGGCAATTTATTAACGTGGACAGAAGATGAATTAAACGCAGCTAAAAAGCAACTTTATGAACGTAACTTGCTGCAACTGGTAGAAAACAGCGAAGGATATTATAAAATTCATGCCTTAGTGCGCTGGTTCTTGCAAGAGCAGTTAGCCGATGCTGGCGAGATGAAAGCAGTTTTAGAAACAACCTTCGCCATTGCCATGATAGCTGTAGCTCAAAGTCTTCCCCAGTCACCCACCTCTGAGGATATCGAAAGCATCAGGTATGTTGTTCCCCATCTCGAAGACCTGGGACAACGGTTAATTGCAGAAGTAACGCAAGTAAGAGAAGAACAGATAATTTCCCCAGCATCAGTTCCCAACGATCGAGTAATTTGGGTATTTGAGCCAGTGGGAAGATTTTACGAAGGACAAGGATTATATCAATTAGCAGAACCTTGGTATGAAAAATGCGCCAACGTTTGCCAAGCTTTATTTGTCGGCGACCATCCCTATGTGACTGCTAGCTTGAACAATTTAGCTACACTCTACAATAGCCAAGGGCGCTACAACGAAGCCGAACCCCTATTGATTGAAGCCTTGGCGATGACAAAGCGCCTGTTTCCCAA
>NZ_MTAW01000131.1 GCF_002154725.1 Nostoc sp. 106C
TCCAAAACCTGTCATTGCGAATGAAGCAAAGCGGAATGTTCGCGGAGCGTTCCCGAAGGGTAGCAATCGCAGAGTTTGAGATTGCTTCTCTGCGAGACGCTACGCGAACGCTACACTCCGTTTCGCTCGCAATGACAATTGGGCATTTTTTTACTTGGAGTACTCTAAAGGGGAGTTAGAACTTTCATTTGAACGCAGGCTCTCTTATTCCCTTTCTAGCCTTGTTAAAGCTTATATTCCCTAAGAGGCAATACTGTTTTTGATCGTGCTAAATTCCATTAGGACTTACGCAAAAGTCACGGAATTCCGTCATTACGAGCGTTCGACGAAGTCGTTCCCGTTCGGCAAAGCCGTTCTCGAAGAGTAGGGTAGCGACGTAATCGCCTGAAATTCTGGGATTGCTTCCCTACACGGAGCCTGTTGCGAGCGGAGCGTGGCAATCTCGGTCGCAATGACAAATTTTGCTTGCGTAAGTCCTGTCCATGATGAATCCATGAGATAGAGGTGTTATCTATCCTCATAGTTCATCAAACATCAATTTTGTCTGCAAAAGCCTCAGTAATTCCATCTAGCTTTAGTTAAGACTGCTAAGACGGATACAAGTTATTTTGAAACCCGTAAGTATAAATAAGTAGCACTTGCGATAAATTATCAATTGGATTAGCGATCGCAAGCATTCAGGACAGTTTTGGGAACTGGAAGGAGAAAATGTCCAATTCCCAGTTCAAGCAACTATGCCGGATTTAAAAACTTGGCTACAGTTTGTACATCCTTATCACCACGTCCGGAGCAGTTAATCACAATGTGGGGACTACCACTAAGCTGGGGACAGAGAGTTTCTAAGTAGGCGATCGCATGAGATGTTTCCAGCGCTGGGATAATTCCTTCTAACCGCGACAATCTTTGGAATGCTGCTAGAGCATCGGCATCTGTCACACTGTAATACTCAGCGCGAGCAGCATCTTTTAAATAGCTGTGTTCCGGCCCCACACCAGGATAATCTAACCCCGCACTAATTGAGTGTGCCTCAATTACTTGCCCATCTTCATCTTGCAGCAGATAACTCATCGCTCCGTGCAAAACACCAACCTGTCCTTTTGTCAATGTCGCAGCATGTTTATTAGTATTAACGCCTTCTCCCGCCGCCTCAATTCCAATTAACCGCACAGACGGCTCATTGACAAACTCATAGAATAGCCCCATTGCATTAGAACCACCACCCACACAAGCCATGAGAATATCCGGTAACCCACCCCATTTTTCTTGGGCTTGGGCGCGAGTTTCTTGTCCAATCACTGTATGGAAATCACGTACCATCATCGGGTAAGGATGGGGTCCTGCTACCGAACCTAGGATGTAGTGAGTTGTTTCCACATTCGTTACCCAATCCCGGATTGCCTCAGAAGTTGCATCCTTGAGAGTTCCGGTTCCCGCAGCCACTGGACGTACTTCTGCCCCCATTAATTTCATCCGGAATACATTCAATGCTTGGCGTTCCATATCATGAACGCCCATATAAATTATGCATTCCAGCCCAAAACGAGCGCAGACGGTAGCCGTAGCTACTCCATGTTGTCCAGCACCAGTTTCTGCAATAATCCGCTGCTTACCCATGCGCTTTGCCAACAACACTTGACCAAGGGCATTATTAATTTTGTGAGCGCCAGTGTGGTTTAAATCTTCCCGTTTTAAATAAATTTGCGGGCCAGTACCATCTGGGCGAGCATAGTGAGCAGTTAGACGTTCCGCAAAATACAAAGGCGTAGCACGTCCTACATAGTCTCGTAGCAGTTGTTGTAGTTCTGTTAGAAATTCAGGCTCATTGCGATATTGCTGATAAGCTGTTTCTAGTTCAGCAAGCGCAGGCATCAATGTTTCCGGGACGTACTTACCGCCAAAGCGTCCAAAGCGTCCTTGTGTATCGGGAACCTGAGCAGTAGATTGGGAACTTGGAGAGATGGGTGTGGTAGTCACGGACTGATTTCTATGACGGGACGAACTTAATTATAGAAAAGTCTGAGCCGTATAGGATACGAAGTGCGATCGCAAAACCTAGGCATTTACTCTAGAATCCCCATCCAAGTTGACACTTTACCCTTAACCCTCGACCCTAGACTCTTAATTAAAGTTTATGTCTTCTTCCAATTCTTCCGACAAACGTTTCATCTATCGCGAATTTGGCAACGATAACTCGCCTGCTTTGGAAAGACCCAATCTCGAATTACCACCGCAACAGCAAAATCTCAAAGTGCAAGCTACCCGCAAAGGACGTAAAGGTAAAACTGTCACTGTAATTAGTGGTTTTCAGTCTAAACCTGAAACCTTAGACGATTTAGTCAAACAGCTAAAAACCCAATGCGGTACAGGTGGCACAGTTAAGGAAAATGAAATTGAAATTCAAGGCGATCATAAGCAGAAAATTGTCGAGATTTTGACCAAGCTTGGTTATAAAGCTAAAATCAGTGGCGGTTAGTCACTAGCTAGATTTGCCTAGAATTACGAGCCGCACTGAGTCAATCGGCAAATGTTATCTTTGAGATCGTCAAGGATATCTGAGCAATTTTTAATTAGTTCATTAAAAGTCTGCTCGCTATTAAGATTAACAGGAGGTTTACATGGATTTAATTCGTCTTTTAGCTGCCATTTTTCTACCGCCTTTAGGTGTGTTTTTGCAAGTAGGTATAGGCAGAGATTTTTGGATTAATATCATCTTGACATTTTTCGGTTATCTTCCCGGAATTATTCACGCAGTTTGGGTAATTGCTAGGAAATAATTGTTTAAGAAGTCAAATTGGATGTGCGATCGGCATCAATTATTTAATTGCCGATCGCAAACAAGTTAGCTTAAATATTCACCTATACACATGACTATTGAATCACCAAGAGCATCAAAATTAAATTTGATGATTAAATCATCATCCAACACAATCTGTTCAATTGGGAAAATAGGCTAATAACTATTAATAATTTATAATTTTTAAATTATGCCTTCATATATTTTGATTAGTTCTCAAGTGAAGATAGAGAAAATATTGCAAATTATTGCAGATAATTCTTTATCCTAAAATAAAGAATTATGTATTTTTATCTAAATGGTAGTTTTTACCCTTCAGTTTTTAACACAATATATTTAACCTGATTTTAAAAAATTTTCTTATTATGGAAGAATCTTTCTTTGGTAATAGCAAAATTTTATTAGGGAAAAAAACACGGCGGAATTTTTTAATCTACATGGCTGGTAGTGGTCTTACCTCAGTCGCGATAGGATATCTCTTTCCAAAACCTAGCCAAAGTCGAGAGGTAGATTTAGAAACCCTTTGCTCGTTTTTCCCCCAGAATTCGCGTTGTGAAAATTATCTTCCCGGAGTTAAGGCGCAAGATACTAAAGGCGGGGTAATTCAGGCTAATACACTATTAGCCACCGCAACTCCCGGAATTCCCATTCCTGTTAAGGGATTAGCAAATGATAGCGTCGATTATCTGATCGTTAAAGACGGTCCCCAAATTGCCGAGTATGCTATAAGTCCGATTTGTACTCATTTAGGATGTACAGTTGAGTGGAATACCGAGAAAAACCACTTTATTTGTCCTTGTCATGGATCTCAATACGATTCGGTGGGTCGAGTCGTTCATGGTCCAGCTAAGCGTTCTTTGCCATTGATCACGGTAGTAGTTAAGCAAAATCAAGTTCGTTTAGTTGCAACAAAACCTGCTATCGATCCTCGATAATTTGCTAATTAATTTGTGGAAAATTCTCGCAGTTACAATACCTAATCATTAAGACAAAAACGGTAACGTAAAAAGCTATTTTGCTCAGCAATTAAGGCTACTTATAGACCTCTGAAGCGCCAGTTCAGTATGTACGCTCCAGACAGCCCTAATTTTAGAAAAGCTTACGATCGCGGTGATAGACTAGCTGCTGGTTTTGAACGCTGCTGCTGGTACAAGTTGAGAACTTTTTGGACATAGGTAGCGGTAAAGCCGCTATCACAGCCTTTATAGCTCCCAGTCATCCACCAACAAGCTACACCGCGCACAGCCGCAGTTTCATTATTGTTGGTAGCTAGAAACTGCTGGTTTAACTCACGGCGCGTGATACACGACACAACATAGCGTGCTGTCACGGGGCTGTTTTCAAACTGTGTCGGTGTTAGCTCTTTTTTGAGACAGTATTTTGACCATCCTTTGAGAGTTTCTGGTTTTACTTGCCATTGGCTGTAAAATCCATCGTTTTGAGAGCCTGTTTGCGGTGCAGCTTGTCGCAGCGCCTCTACCATCGCCGCAACTTGGGCATCAGAAATTTGCTGTTGTGCTTGAACTAACAATGGCGACAGTCCTAAGCTGACAACAACTCCGCCAAGTAGTAATCCTATGAAGTTTTTTCTCATAACTTTGGACTTATTCTAGAGACCAAAATGTAGCATACTACGTCTTTACATTTGGTAATAATTTTAAAATTTGCAGTCAAACCAATTTTGATGGCGATTGAAGACATAGCGTAGGCGTAGCCCGCCGTAGGCATCGCTATTTAAGTTTTGCTGAAAGTTAATGAGCGCTCTGCTAGGTTAAGAGCGTAAAATTTTTCATCAGTTAAATTTTAGAATACCAATAACTTGTATTTATCAGTTTGAAAAAAATGAGTATTTGCTACTATCAAGCGGAATGCATAGAGTAGAAGTAGAAACTTGATAGCTATTTAACGAATGGATTTATTTATATGCTAAATCATTTAAGAGAAATTCGTTATCAACAAGGTTGTCGCGATCGCGATGCTGGGTTTTTGCCCAAAATGCATGATTCTATTTATTTAGAGGCTTATCTCCAAGGAAGACCGGAAGGATTAGATGGCATCATTCAATATTTTCCTTCAATTGAAGCATACATGAAATGGAAACTTAAAAATCTGGGACATTCACTGTTTTGAAACTTTATAGATGCACACAATTTATCTACCTATTGATTGATGCGAGATATTGACGGATAGATATTGATGTAACAGGTAAGAAATCTATTACTAAAGTAGAAAAGACAGATGGTTGCGTCGGTTGTGGCGTTGCGTATGCTCTTGGTGTCGGCGTTGATTTTTTTGTCTCATGCAGCGACGTAAAGAAGATTTGAGACAGGTGTTTTATTGTTGCAACAGCCAATAATAAAACTCTTTTGACTTTTGTGCGGCGATACTAGCCATTTTTCTAGGATAGATTCTCCCCAATTTTCCGATGCCAGGTTTGAGTAAAACAAGGCAGGATATGAGCATCTCAGAAAATTTGTGGAGAAATTTAGATGTCTTCGTTACTAGAATTGTCTAACAGTTTAGCTGATACCGTAGAACAAGCTGGAAGTGCTGTGGTTGCAGTGAATGCTGGCACACGCATGTCCCCAAGTGGGATTCACTGGCGTCATGGTATCGTTGTTACTTCCGATGAGTCGCTTCAGCGTTATGACGAAATCAGCGTCACTTTATCAGATGGGCGTTCTGTCGCTGCTACACATCTGGGACATGACTCTAGCACTGATATAGCTGTCTTCCAACTCCCAGATGTAGAAACCCCTGTGGCGAAAATTGGCGATGCGACAACACTGAAAGTCGGTAATTTGGTACTGGGAATAGCTAGAAGCAACGAAGGCGAGTTGCGGGCGGCTTTGGGTGCTGTGAGTGTTATCAGTGGTGCTTGGCGGAGCATGAATGGTGGTAATATCGACCAATTCATCCGCCCAGATATTAACCTTTACCCAGGCTTTGCAGGTGGTCCGCTTGTAGATGCTGCTGGTTATGTGGTAGGCATGAACACATCAGGAAGGCGCGGTACAGCTTTAACTATTCCAGCGGCTACAGTCAATCGTGTAATCGATCAATTGATAGCAAAAGGACACATTGCCCGGGGTTATTTAGGTGTGGGAATGCAACCTGTACGCTTGCCGGATAACCTGAAAACAGCGTTGAATTTAACTGCTGCTACTGGTGTGATTGTTGTTAATGTCGAGTCTGCTGGCCCGGCTGATAATGCAGGTGTGCAGCTTGGCGATGTGTTGGTCACATTCGATGGCACAAATGTGAGCGATACAGCGGATGTGATGGCGCTGCTCAATAGTAGCGATCGCGTCGGTAAAACTGTCCCCATGCAAGTAGTGCGGGGTGGAGTGTTAGTTGAGTTAGCGATCGCAGTTGGCGAACGACCATTTGAGCAGTCCCCACGTTCAGAACGTGCGGAAAAAGCCAATGATTTCTCTCATCACAGAAGAGGGAGACATGGTAGGAGAGGTTCGTCCCATTCACGTTAACTAATTCAAGCAGAAGGAAGCAGGCTGTGTTTCGACTACGCTCAACAACCGGACAGAAGGGAATATGACTACAAAAATTACATACCTCACTGATGAATTGGCAACTTTAGCTGCTAAGTTACGCCACAGCACGGTTAAAGTTCAAAGCAATTCTCAAGGAGTTGGTTCTGGTGTAATCTGGCAAAGTGATGGGTTAATTATCACCAACGCTCATGTCGCAATTAACAACAAAGCAAAGGTGGAATTGTCCGATGGACGAGTGTTTGATGCTGTACGCACCCATTTCGACCCACAGCAAGATTTAGCTGCTCTGAAAATTATTGCCACTGACTTAAACACTGCAACTATTGGTGATTCTGATGCACTGCGCGTAGGTGAGTTAGTCTTGGCGGTGGGTAATCCGTTTGCTGATACTGGAGCAGTCACCGCAGGGATCATCCATGCTCGTCATCAGGGAGCAGTTATGGCTGATATCCGATTGTATCCTGGCAATTCTGGGGGACCGCTAGCCGACTGTCTCGGTCGAGTTGTGGGGATTAACACGATGGTCGTTAACGGTTTGGCTGTAGCTATCCCCAGTTTAGCTGTCAACCGCTTTTTGCTTGCTCCTAGTCGTCCGCAACTGGGAGTAACATTACAACCTGTGCTGATAGGTCAACGCAACTTTGGTTTATTGGTATTGTCTGTCCTTCCTGACAGTGCGGCGGCAAAGGCTGGTGTAAAAATTGGTGATGTGTTAATTGGCGTATCGGGTCAATTATTTACTAAAAGCGATGACCTGGGCAAATATCTGCAACAAAGCCAAGATCGGGAATCATTGCCGTTACAACTCTGGCGTGGCGGTCAGCAACTTGTTGTTTATGTTGAATTGCAGAGTGGGAAAACTGTGGTGGAGGCAACATGATTCGGGTGGTGGTAGTTGCTACTTCTCCTGTGGTGCGGGCAGGTTTATCGGCTGTTGTGAGTGGCAATTCCCAGATGAATGTTGTGGGGAGTGCATCCAACTTGGATACCTTGATCGGGGAAGTTGGGCAATTACAACCTGATGTAGTGCTGCTAGATTTAGGTAGCAATTCGCAATCATCAATCTGGGACAAATTGCTACTGTTTCAAGAGGAGCAATACCCTGTAGGATTTCTTGTGATTGCAGAGGAACCAGAAAGCATTAATTTAGAAGCGGCAATACGTTCTGGTGTTCGGGGTATATTACCTGGTGACAGTACAGAGTCAGAAATTATCGCTGCTGCGATCGCGATCGCTGATGGTTTAGTAGTGCTACACCCGGATTTTTTAGAGTTACTGCCCATACGGGAAAAAGTAGCGGCTACTGCCGTACAAACTCTGACACCAAGGGAAATTGAGGTATTAGAAATGCTTGGTTCTGGTTTAGGTAATAAAGCGATCGCTAAACACTTGCAGATTTCTGAGCATACTGTGAAGTTTCATATCTCATCTATTTTTCAAAAGCTTGCTGTCTCCACCCGTACCGAGGCTGTAACTGTTGGTGTCCGGCTGGGTTTGATTATGCTGTAATAATTAAGAAGTTTGTAGTAAAAACTTTAGTCCTGTTATTGAGGACTAAAGTCCTTACTACGAGAGATTTTTATTAAGCTTAATTACTCGGCTAATGATTGACCAGCTTTGCTCAATAACTTACCCAGCTTTTTCAATGGTCCTTTAAATCCCCTTGCTGCTTCCGCACCAGCTTGTTCGGTTTGTTCGCCTAGTTTCGTCAGCACTGGTGCAAAGTCTGCACCTTTAGCAGTTTTGCGCTTCAACAGTTGCTTAAGTTCTTTCAATCCATTGGCGATTTCTTGGAGATTTTCATCCTCAGACTTGTGCAGTAAGGTGTACCACGTATCGATTGCACCTTGCGCCGCTTCTGGCTCAATCTCTGTCAAGTCTCCTTCAAGAGTTTCTAGCAACGAGTCTATTTGTTCAATTTGCTCGCGGTCTTCTTGCTTACCCAAGGAAACGCCGATTTTGCTGAGTTGCTTACCCAATCTCTGCAAAGGAGTTTTCAGTTCCTTGTCAGCGTCAGAACCCAAGTCGCTTGTTTGTTCGCCAATTTCGATGAGTACTTCTCCAATCTCATGACCTGTGGCTTTACCACTTTTCACAAGTTGCTTGAGGTTTTTGAGACTATTAGCAATTTCTTTGATTTCTGGTTCTTTAGCTTTGTGCAAAGAACTATACCACTGATCAATTAAATTAACAGCGGCTTCATTATCTAAAGAAGTTAGATCCCCCTCCAGAGCTTCAAAAAGTGAATCTAGCTCCAAGTTATTGTTTTCATTGGTTTTTGTTGCTGTTGCACCTTCTTTTTTAGAGGCAGTTTCACTTTGTTTGTTCTTGCTTCCTTGTTGAGAAGTCATCTGTAAATTCCGTAGTTTGCTATGTACAGGTAACACTTTATAAAGTTCCTGAGAGCTTTCCCTCATTCTCAAGAGTCAATATTCTGCCACTTGTATATAGGCCCTGGGATAGAAACTATTTCTCAAGATTATGCGTTAAAGATTTCGGAAATGCTATTTTGATGCTGAACACCAACAAATAATTGCAGCTACATGCAACGAAGCGATCTCCATTTCCATATCACCTAGTAGGGTAGGCATTTCCCACTCTACACTTAAGCTTCAAGCAGTTGACAGCAAAGGTTATTGAGGTTGTTACCAAAGTAGCCAGAAAATCTACATTCTGAGTTTTGCAGTGCCTCATGGATTCTCTGAAGCTGCTGTTCTAGAGCAAAATTTGTAGGATATGTTCTACGTAATTGGTCTGCAATTGGTTGCAAAATTAACTGAGCTTGTATGTCTCTGATAGAGTTTTTGGCTGTGGTTTTCAACAGCGCATGACTGGAGAACAAAGAAAATTCTAAAGTTGTGAGTTCAGTAATGATGCGTTCAGTCAATTGGTGAGTTACATATTCCATGATGATCGGTTGCTGGGTATAGCTATTGAATTGGTTATCAATCAGCGATCGCCAAATTAAACTCTCCAAAGCTTCCAAAATCTTCGTTTTGGAAACAGCAGGGATAATATCTTCACACAATTGGTCAACAGTAGTCCATTCCCGATTAATTGCCAACCAATACATGATGCTTTGTTCTAATGTCGAGAGGCGCTGGAACTGTTGATTCAGTAAGCGACGAACACCATTAAAAATAACTGTATCATGTTCCAAAAATTCTCTTATATCGCCGTTAAATAAATCTTGAATTGAATTGGCGACAATCTTTAATGCTAAGGGAATGTTGCCATAGCGATCGCATAATGCTTGCCTTTGCAACTTAGAACCTTGCAATCCTTGTAGCTGAAGGATAGCTTGAGCCGCTTCCGGCGAACCTTTGACAGTGAGCGATCGTACCCCAAACTCTACACCTTCCAAAGCAGAAATTTCTCCTGGCTTTTCGCGGCTGGTGATGATTATACAACTCTGGTGGGCAGCTTCTCCAACTGCTCTCAAAAATTCTCCATAGTCTTTGTAGCCAGGGCGAAACTGTCCAGCACAACCTGCTTCCATGATGGTTTCCATATTGTCTAAAATCAGCAGACAACGGCAAGAACGCAGATAATGAATTAACCGTCCTATCTCTGCTTTCGTCTCTTGTTGATTCGATACAAATGTTACCAAGTCTGCCAATAGGGTTTCTAAGGTTGAAGCATTGCGGAGACTTCGCCAAATCAGAGAGTCGAATTCCTTCTGTCCACGCAACTTTGATGAAATAAGTATTTGATTTGCCAACTTTACCGATAGAGCTGTTTTGCCAATACCACCCATCCCCAACACTGCTACTAAACGACAACGTTGAGCCACAACCCATTGAGTTAGAGTTACCATTTCTGTAGTGCGCCCGGAAAAATTAGGTACAGCAACCACTTCGCCCCAATCATAGCGAGGAGTAGAAGTAAGTGCAGGCGGCACAGTTTTGGCAGAAGTTGAAGTTTCGAGTTTTGGAGAATTCTGCTGTTTTTCAAGGGAATGTTCAGTTAAGATTAGCTGCTGATGCGTTGTAATGTTGCGTCTTCTTCTTTGTAAAGCCGAACGAAAGTTGAGCTTGCTAACTTCTTCACCCAAAGCCTCTGTCAATATTTTCCAAAGTTCTGGGCCAACGTGGCGCTTTAGATAACCCACCGAGTACTGGTTAATCTCAGCAATTCGTTCATAAGTTTGCCCTGACCAGGAGCCTTTGAGTATGGCAATTTCCAAATCATTCAGTCGTCTTCCAAAGCGTGCGAAGACTGCTTCATCGGCAACTTCCAGCCCTTCCTCAAAGTTCATCGTGTACTAAAGGGCATTATTGAACATCAAAACTCTACCATATACCGGAACTTCACCTGAACTTTTCTGTAACTTCTTTAATCAACACTTACAAAGTGATATCAGAAAGTTACCTTTAGGCTTGAAATATGTTTATTTTGCAGACAGTTAATTTTAAATTTCAATTGAATTTAATTAATCCTAAATATTCCTAAAAGTTCAGCAAAAGTCAGGACGTTCTTAAAACTGATGGTTAGTTTGCGTAATTGGACAAGAGAAAGTTGATGACTAAATACAGATGCAACACAGTCAATCAAATCAAAGCTAGTTCAATAAAACTTTTTAGAAATAGCTAACAATTAATTCTTGACTGTCAGCATTCTTTACTTGATACAGTCTATAGATTTTGATTAATTAATAACTAAAAATTAGTTTTAACTGCCATAACTGGTAGATAAAGCCAAATTTATGTTGATACAAAGTCTATTGGACTAAAACTAAACCAATCACAATTACTAGAACATTTAAGGAGTAAATTATGGCTTACGCAGTGTATGATATCAAGCTTGAACAAGTCGGTCAGAGCATGAGCGACGGAGACACAATTCGGTTTTACGATCAAGGAAGAGTCTGCCCACCCGATCAAATTCAAATTGGTTTGCAGCTTGTTGGTAATGTGGACTGGTGGAAAGGAATTATCTTATTTAATCAAGAAGGTTACCAGACAGTAATCGACCGCGCAGGTCCAAATCGAGATGTTGCCTACGGAATTATAAAAACCTCCGATTTAATCGATATTAATCAGGAAGGAGGAGTTAAGTATCTTGTACTTGGTAAGGCAAAAGCTTTTGGTGTTCATACCAATGAATATTGTATTACCAACGCTAACCAGAAGTTGATCGGCGGTCATCAATACCTGTTCAAGTGGGAAAAAGACTAATAAGTAATAGAAAAAGCGTGAGATTTTCTTACTATTCAAAAAGGGCAAATATAGACAGAGATTTGCCCTTTCCTACTTACCTTTTTGAACAATATTATTGTAAGTTTTGGGTAGAGATTTAAGTTTTAATTACTACAAGCCATTAGATAACTTATACCTTTTCTCTAAAATCTGGCTACAAATGAATCTTCCTATCTCCCCGTCTCCGCGTCCCCGCGTCATTCATCATCTGTTGTCTACTTTTAGAGAATTGTTATTATTTTCTGCCGCCCTTAAATCAACTGAAACACAAATTAACCAATCGCAAAAGGAAAAACAATATGTTTAAGAAAAATCAAGGTAATCCTTCTGGAGCTACATCTAATGTCAAGAAATCGCTAAAGCTCATCGAACTAACGCAAGTAGATTTTGAGGAGCTTTCAGATGAGCAGTCAAAAGCAGTAGTAGGAGGGGGTAATAACGTACCTCAGGTTATTGCTACCAACACATTTTCCCTAAAATCCATAGCATGGCCTCCGGGCCCCTACTAAAGAAGTTGATTGAGTAATATTTTCGACAGGAATTTAGCTAGAGTACTCCAAGTAAAAAAATGCCCAATTGTCATTGCGAGCGAAACGGAGTGTAGCGAAGCAATCTCAAACTCTGCGATTGCTACCCTCCGCTTTGCTTCATTCGCAATGACAGGTTTTGGATCATTTATTGTTTGGAACACTCCTATTAGCCATAGGTGCAAAACCTATGGCTAATAATAGCAATTATCACAAAAACTATTTCTTCAAAAAGCGCTGACGCATACGAGATATAAAAGTATTTATCTCTGGGATCTTCAGCCATGAGGCAAAGATAGCAAAAACACCAATTCCTACTAAGCCAGCAATAGATAACTCTAACAGCAGAATCAGTAAATTTTCTTTACCGAACACCTGGCGACAACCTACCAAAGCAGCATAGCTAGCTACTCCAGACACTATGCTACCAGTAGTTAAACCGATAATTGGCAGACTCCACTCACGCCAAGGTAAACCATTGAGTTTGCGATCGAGCAACCATAACAGCATTAACATGGAGCTACAATTAACGCCTACTGTGGCTAACACCAAACCAGGAGCGCCAAAAGGTTTAACGAAAAACCAATCAAGTACAATATTTAGGAAGATATTAATAGTACTAATGCGAAAAGGTGTTTGACCGTCGCCCAAAGCATAAAATACTCTGACTAAAACATCACGCCCTAAATAAGCAAACATCCCAATACCATAAGCAATTAGCAACGAAGAAACTAGCTCTGTAGCCTCTTGCTTGAAAGCACCGCGCTCATACACTACTTGAACGATGGGGACAGATAAAGCTACCATCAACGCCCCTAACGGTAGCATAGTAAAGGCAGTTAGTAGCAATCCTTGGCGAATGCGTAATTTGAGATCGTGCCAATTTTCTGGAGCAGCAAGTTTGGCAAACATCGGTAATAGGGGCAACAAAATAATATTAGAAATAATCCCTAAAGGAGTTTGCACTAGAAGATTGGCATAGTTAAATCCAGCCGCTGCGCCGGGAATAGGACTGGCAAAGTAAAGATCTGTGGCAACATTAATTGGCATCATTCCAGAAGAAATGGTTGCCGGAGTCATGATTTTAATTACTTCTTGAACGCCAGGAGATTTAAAATCAAACCGCAGCTTTAATGTGCCTAACCCTAACCGCCATTGCACAATTAACTGTACCAACCATTGGAGAATTGCTCCTGCTAAAGTTCCCCAAGCTAACATCATGCCACCGATGTAAGCATATTCTGGCAGAATAATGTCTTTGCCATATTGCAGAGCTAAAATTCCAATGCCCGCAACAACGGTAATACTCGATAGTAATGGGCTAATGGAGAGTAACCAATACTGATTGGCCGCATTGAGTGTACCAAAGCCAATACCGATTAAACCAGAAAATAAAGCCATTGGAGCCATGATGCGGATCTGTTGAATAGCGATCGCTCTGGTGGTTTCTTTTAAACCATGACCGACGAAATCCACGATCACATCCGCAAACACAACTTGCGCCAAGGTTACTACTAACAGCACTCCAGCAACTAAGGTTGTCACTGTTTCCACAAGAGGCGCTGCTTCTTCTTGCTTGCGCTTGGCTAAAACACTAACAATGGCACTATGTAACGGCCCATTGACACCGCCGAGTAAAATTAATAAAAAACCAGGAATAATGTAGGCATAACTATAGGCAGTGGCAGCAGCACCAACACCAAAAGCCGCAGCGATCGCTTGCTGCCTTACTAAACCAAAAATTTTACTAATTAAGGTAGCAATGGCAACAATGCCAGCAATTCCAGCGAAAGAACGAGAGGGTTTGTGGTCTTGTTTGGTCACGAATAATACCCGAAAACTCTTGCTGAGTGGATATCTGAAAACATTAACCTGAAATTGTAGAGTGTGTCAGGCAAATTTTCACTAATAGCATTTTTAGGACTCTCATTTAAAGGCAGTCCCAATGAAAAAATTTAACTATCATCAATGAAATTGGGCATTAGGCATTAGTTATTTCTTCCTTTCCCTGCTTCTCTGCTTCCTTGCCCCCTACCAAACGCGAAGTAGTCTAAGGTGTGGTTGTGGGAGTAGGTGTAGGTGTTTCGGTGACAGTTGATGTCGGTGATGGCGTTGTTGTCACCGTAGGTGTAGGTATAGGAGTTTCGGTGACAGTTGGTGTTGGCGAGGGTGGGGTAGGAGTTTGGGCTGTAATGCTCAGTTGATAATCTGCTGCTTGTGATGCTGTGGAAACAACAACAAATTCATAAAATCCATTTTCAGGTAGTTTGGTTGACAAACTGCGTTTAGTGGAATCTTCCAAAAATGTGATTTTGCCAGAAGGCGAATAGATTGATAGCAAAACTTTAGAATTGGCTTTGAGATTTAGTTCTAAAGATTGCTCTTTGGCAAGTCCAGCAATAAAAACTTTGCCATTACCAGGGCTGAGAGTACCACTAACTGTTTTACTTGTAGCACCTTGGTCAAAGACGATTTTTTGAAAAGCACTACCAGCCAAAATCGCACTCAGTTTGTCGCTGACAAACCCGTACCATACTTGTCCAATGGGTTGATTGGCAAAATCCTTGTTACGCTGGGTGGGAAATGCGGCGAAGAAAGCAGCATCTCCCAGATCGTATAAAGAACGACTGCCAACATTAATTTGGTTAACTTCGACTTTCCAGTGATCGCGTTCTGCTGATGTGTAAGTTCCGAGTTGCTGACGTGCTTTTGTGCTGAGTTGTGTAAGTTTGTCTAATACTTCTGCTGCTTCTTGATCCCATTGTGCTCGCAAACTTTCATCTTCAGGGCGATCGCTGAGGATGCGTCCTTTTAAACTGGGATTTTTTTCCCAGAAGAGTTGATTGACCAAGTTAACGTAGAAGTTATAGTCTATACCCAACTGTTGCCTACGAGCGCTCAATCTATCTTTGCGTTGCTGTTCTGCTGGGGAATACTGAGGTGCAGTAGTAGTAGGAGTAGGTGTTGGTGAGGGTGAAATTCCGCCATCGTCTCCACCAGAACGTGAGTGAATGAGATTATTCACTCCCCACAAACCCACTCCTGCAATTCCCGCCGTTACTAGTACCACTAGGAAGGTTTTGGTTGGTGTCCAAGAATTTATGGGTTGAGGCGGAGGCGGAGCGATCGCCACTGGAGATGGATAACGGGGGGAAGCGATCGCAATTGTCTCAGATGTGGTGGGAGGAGTCGGAGCTTGAGTAGGCGGTTGCGTGGGTACGTGGCCTACCGTCTCTGGCTGGTTGAGCGCTTCTAGGACTTGGCGCACCGATTGGTAGCGATCGCCTGGTCTAGGCGATAGCATTTTATTTAATATTTGCCCCAAAGCTGGGCTTAAAGTAACTTCTCGTTGCCATTGCCAACTGAGAGTGTAAGTATCAATTAATTCTTGCGGCTGCTTTCCTGTCAGTAAAACTAACATGGTTGCCGCCAAAGCATATAAGTCGCTATGGGGAGACACCAAACCAGTTTGCATTTGTTCTGGAGGTGCAAATCCCACCTTACCTAGTAGAGTTGGAGCTGGTGGCGCTCCCACTACACCAGGTTGGTAATATTGAGAGGCTACCGTTGCTACTACTTGTTTAACTCCGCCAAAATCGATTAATACTGGCAATTGATCGAGCTTGCGGAGAATCAAATTATCTGGAGAAATATCCCGATGAATTACTCCTAGGGAATGGATGTAGTCCAAAACAGGGAGAATTTGCTGCAACAACTGTCTTATTTCCGCCTCTGTAAACCCCAAACCTTGCAGTTTGCGGGTATTTAATAAAGAGTTATAAGTTTGCCCCTCCACATAATCTTGCACCAAAAACAGGTATTCCTTACCATCCAAGTTGATGCGGAAATTTTCGCGGAAGCGCGGAATTTGAGGATGTTGTAGCTTGTAGAGAACACTAGCTTCTCGCTGAAATAGTTCTTCAGCTTTTTGTAAAACGTAAGCTGTTTGAACTTGGGGAGAAAATTCTTTTAAAACACAAAGTTCGCGGAAACGGTTGATATCTTCAGCTAAATAAGTGCGCCCAAACCCACCTTGCCCAATTTGACGCACAATTAAATAGCGATCGCCTAAAACTTGCCCTGGTTGGATACTATAACTTACGGGCGTATCTAATAATTTCTCACCGCAATTCAGGCAAAAGCGGCTACCTGCGGGATTTTCGTGTCCTTTGGAGCAATAGACAGGATGCATATTAATTAGTTAATAGTCATTAGTCATTAGTCATTTGTCATTTGTCAAGAGTTATAGTTATTTCTCCCTTCTCTGCTCCCTGCTCCACATTTCCCTTGCTCCTTAGTTGCCAGATTGTACCTTACTTACTTGATCGGCTGCGATCGCATACCAAATCTGACCGTAAGTTTGTTGATTCAGTTTCCCATGCGTCTGACCGGGAAACAAGCGATCAAATTTTTCGTATGTATCTTTTGTTAATTGGTTTAACGTATATTTACCAAACTGTCCAGCTTGTGCTTGTCGCCTCCAGGTATCGTAATCTCTCTGAGAGTAGCTTCCTAGTTTACGACGAGCCGCTGGGCTAAGATTAGCTTGTTCCAGTTTTTGCAACAGGTTTTCGGCGATACCATACCATTCCTCCCGTAATCCTGCATCTTCTGCTTTAGAAGTAAGGCTGCGTCCCTGTAATTCTGGCTTTTGTGTATAAAACAAATTATCTACCATCCGGATGAAAAATCCTTCCGGAATTTCCAGTTGTTGGCGACGACTTAAAATTTGGCTGATGCGACTTGTTCCTTTGTCACTAACTGGTTTACTTGTAGGAATTGATATTGATGGGATTTTTGGTAGAGAAATTGTCGATACACCACGAATAATGCCATTTACTACAGCAAAACTACCTGCGCCAACTAAAACTACCACAGCCGTTCCCGCTAGACTAACAGCAAAAGGACGCATCCAAGCAGGAACAGGCATTTTGTTAGCTATTAATTGCGTCTTGCTTTGGATTTTACTGATAATTTGATGAGTCTGTTTGCGTCCTGGGGCAACCACCATCGTCTTGATTTTGGTAATGTAGGGATTTGGTGGTTTAGTAGGAACTTGTGACGGTAGCTCTTTCAAGACTTGATTAGCACTTTGGTAGCGAGCATTAGGTTGATAAGCCAACATCTTTTTTAAGACTGCTTCAAGTTTGATACTGACTTTTATTTCTTTTCCCCAAAGCCAAATTCCTTGGTAACTGTCATAAAGTGCTTGCGGTTCCTTACCTGTTAACAGCACCAAAGCTGTGACCGCTAAAGAATATAAATCGCTATTAAAAAAAACTTTGCCTTGGCGTAGTTGCTCTTCTGGAGCATAGCCTTTTTTCCCCAACAAAGTATGATTTACAGCCAACTGAGTAAACCAAAAACCTTGAGAAGCTGGTAATTGCTTCACGCCACCAAAGTCAATCAATACTGGTAGATTATCAGAACGCCGCCAAATCAAATTCTCAGGAGAGATATCGCGGTGAACTACATCTTTGGAGTGAAGGTAAGACAGTACTGGTAATATTTTTTCCAATAATGCTAGTACTTCTTCTTCACTAAAACTCTGCCCTTGACTTTGACGCTGTTCTAATAACTGGCGATAATTATCACCATCTATATAGTCTTGTACTAAAAAGAAAAAATCTCTACCCCCTAACTTCTCTTGTAGCGAGGCGTGAAACTTCGGGATTTGGGGATGCTGGAGTTTTTTAAGGACATTTGCTTCTCGTTCAAATAACTCTTTAGCTTTTTGTAGATCCTGCTGTTCTTGTACTTGCGGTGCAAATTCCTTCAGTACGCATTGTTGGCCTAATTTATTTTTATCCTCTGCCAAATAAGTACGACCAAAACCACCTTGGCCTAATTGACGTATAATTCGATAGTGTTTATCCACAAGCTGCCCTACAGGAAGAGGCAAGGGTTCACCGCAGTGAGTACAAAAACGGTTACTGTCATTATTTACGTGTTGTTTAGTGCAATAGACCTGCATGGCGCTGAGGGATAAACTAGGTTTTTATAAATTGCTACAAGAGACTAAGCTATCTTTACAGAAATTTTTGCAACTCTTGCCTCGTCCAGCAATACCATGACGTTAACAAACAATTGTTACTTGTCTTGATGCCGTAATATTTTTGTTACAGCTTAATAAAGCTTCTGTTTCTCCTTGATGAGCTAAAACCATTGCAGTGGTAACAATTAGATTATTCTTATTGTGCCAATATTGAGTAATTTTGGTATGGTGAACAACTGGAGTGGGCAGGATAATTTTTCGATATAGTGACTACGCGATCGCAATTTGTTGCATTCTGGAAAAAAGCATCATGAACTGGAAATCACAACAGCAAAGAGCAATTACAGCGTTTGGTGATTTTTTGTCTACCCCTCTAGACACCCTACTACAACAGCATCTAGAAACACCAACTCAATCAGCCGTTTTGGCTTTATTTCATGATGTGGCTGCTAATGTCCCAGCTTACAAAGCTTTTCTAGCAGAACAGGGAATCAATCCAAATGCTATCCAGAGTTTAGAGGATTTTCAAAACTTACCAGCGATCGCCAAAGAAAATTATATATCGCGTTATCCTTTAGCTGATTTGTGCCGCAATGGACAGTTGTCGGAATGTGACATGATAGCGGCTTCCTCTGGTTCCACAGGTAAACCTACATTTTGGCCCCGTTTCTTCGCCGACGAACTCCAAATTGCTACACGCTTTGAGCAGATTTTTCACGATAGTTTCTATGCAGATACCAAACGCGCTTTAGCAGTAATTTGCTTTACTTTGGGTACATGGGTAGGTGGAATGTTCACTACCAATTGCTGTCGCTATCTTGCCAGCAAAGGTTACCCGATTACTGTCATTACTCCTGGTAATAATAAAGCAGAAATATTGCGTGCTGTACAGGAACTTGGTTTAGGATTTGACCAAGTTATCTTGTTGGGATATCCGCCTTTTCTCAAAGATGTAATTGATACAGGAATTGCTTGTGGTGTGCAGTGGCAGCAATATCATATCAAGTTAGTGATGGCGGGAGAGGTATTTAGTGAAGAATGGCGGAGTCTGGTTGCTGAAAGGATGGGTTCGCAAAATCCTTGCTACGACTTTGCATCACTTTATGGAACTGCTGATGCAGGTGTATTAGGCAATGAAACACCTTTGAGTATCTGCATTCGCCGTTTTTTAGCACAACATCCTGATGCAGCTAGAACTTTATTTGGGGAATCTCGCTTGCCAACACTGGTACAGTACGATCCCATCAGTCGGTTTTTTGAAGTGCAGAATGGCACATTGCTGTTTTCTGGAGATAATGGCATTCCTTTGGTGCGTTATAACATTTTAGATACAGGCGGGATCATTAGTTACGATGCCATGCTTCAGTTTTTAGCAGAATGGGGATTTGATCCACTCAAAGATGAACATATCTGCGTTGACACTCAAGCGACTAGAGGAATTCGTCAACTACCTTTTGTTTATATCTTCGGACGTTCTAACTTTACAGTTTCCTACTTTGGCGCAAATATCTACCCAGAAAATGTCACAGTAGGTTTAGAGCGATCGCCAATTCCTGAATGGGTAACAGGTAAATTTGTATTGCAAGTTAAAGAAGACGCAGATAAAAACCGATTCTTATCTGTGATTGTAGAGTTAGCACCAGGAGTAGAAGCGAGCGTTGATAAAAAACAGGCGATCGCATCCTCTATTCTCTCGCAACTTCTACGTCTCAATAGCGAGTTTGCTAACTACGTTCCCCCAGAATATCAAATGCCGCAAGTTGCATTAGCTCCTACTGGCGATCCAGAATATTTTCCCATTGGGGTAAAGCATCGTTATACCCGCAAGTAGCACGTATGCACTTGCACGCTATATCCAAGCGGATATCTGAGTGGATAATTTTATCTTCCACCTGGGATGTAGTCCTTATTAGACGTGGTTTTAACCATTAGGTAGTGTCTTGTATTCTGTCTCTATAGGAAACTGTACTAAGGATTGCAAATAAAGTCTTAGGTCGCTCAAGGCACAAGTTACTTAAGCTCTGTAATTTCCGCCAGTTCCCAAGTTAGAGGATTTTTAATGACTAATTGGATAGAAATCTCTGCTGAATACTCTGGCAAATCAGGAAAATTATCAGCAACCCGAAGACGATGGCAACGTTACTTTTTTCTGGGTTTAGCTACCAATTTAGTCTTTTGGGCTTTAGCTTTTCTGTATTTAAAAGTTACACCTTCAACCTATACTAGTCAGTCAGCTATTAATTTGCCGGGAGCAGCGTCAAATGCGAATGTGACATTGCCTGGTATTGGACAAGCTTCCTATGAAAACTCCTCTCCCTACTCTTCTACTTCAACTCAAGACCCAAGAGAAAATTATAAATTTATTGCTGAAAGCGAACCTGTATTGAAAACAGCAGCAGCTTTAGCCAATATGCCTGCACAAAAGTTTGGCAAACCGCGCATTAAGGTACTAGATAACACCACTATGATGACGGTTGAATTCCAAGGTGCAAGCCCTGAAGAAGCTCGCAATAAATCTTTAGCTTTTTATAAAGCATTGGAATTAAGACTCAATCAACTTAGAACTCAAGAAGGTATCCGACGAGACGTAGGTTTTCAAACATCCCTAGATTCCTCGCAAAAAAAATTGCAAAGCGCTCAGAAGCGTCTTTCTGATTACAAAGCACGTTCAGGTTTGAACTCCGACGAGCAAATTAAAGACCTAACAACAAATATTGAACAGCTACGCAGACAAAGAGCCGAAATACAAGCTCAACAGCAGCAGGCTAGTACTCGTCTGGCGCAACTATCAGCTAACTTGAAACTATCTCCCGGGCAAGCTACAGATGCTTTTGTCCTGCAAACAGATCAGATATTTCAGCAGAACTTAAAAAACTATAGTGAATCTAGTGGTGCTGTAGTTGCTTTAGAATCCAAATTTTTGCCTTCCCATCCAACAGTAGTTGCAGAGAAAGCCAAGCGTGATGCTGCGCGAGAAGCTGTGCTAGCTCGTGGTCAGTCTCTCTTAGGGAGGTCGGTCAGTTTAACAAGCTTACAACAATTAAACCTTAGTAGCACAAACTCTGGCACCGCTTCTCGGGAAGCTCTTTTGCAGCAACTGATTACAGTTCAGGCAGACCAAAAGGGATTGACAGCCCAAGCTCAAGCACTAGATCAACAAATTTCCCAGCTTGAGAATAGGCTTAAAAACTTGGGACAGTTGGAGTCTAACTTGGATGCTCTCAAACGGGATATGCAAGTTGCTGAAGCAGTCTTTTCTTCTACTCTGACTAGACTGGATATTGGCAAGTCAAATGCCTTTGGTTCTTATCCATTGATTCAAATTGTTGCAGAACCTAGTTTACCCAATAGTTCTTCTTCACCAAAAAAATTATATGTTTTTTTTGGTGCGGCGGCTGGCTCCGCTTTTGCGACTAGTGGTTTAGTGTTACTCTGGCTGCGCGATCAGAAACGCAAAAATATAACACCTAAAGATATTTAGATAGTTATACATACGTGCTGAGACATTACATACTTAGAATCAGAACCAAGACCAAGAGAGTCAAATGTTTAAGAAGCTCTAGAAACCAAAATAAATTTATATATTACAACTGAACATTTGTAATTCCCGATTGGATGAAACCTCAAAATTTAGAAGAAAAAGTAGTTTGGTACTGCCTCATAGGAATTTATGGCTTTTACTTCTTGGGAGCGCAATACATCTTAATGTCTATAATTGCATGGTTGCTCACTTTGTACCTATGCAAAAAGATTTGGAACCAAACAGAAAATACACCAAATGAAGAAAAAGTAACTATTCCTTTGACTGTATGGGTTTGGATTATTTCCATGTTAGCCATGGAAGTTGCTTTATTTGTTGCTCATACCAACTTTGATTTAGGAATAGCAAGGATAGTAACTTCAACAATTAATTGGGCTAGAACATGGGCTTACATGGCATTATTTCCTCTAATTGGGTGCCTGAATATCCGACCAAAATTGCTTTACCGTGGTGTCTGTATTATCTGTTTACAAAGTATAATTTTTATTCCCATTTGCTATCTAGCCTTTACATTACATCTACCACCTACTTTATACACTTCTCCACTGCGGATTATAGGAGGTAATGGCGCGGAACTCTATAACGTAGTACTTTATGGTTTTGAAGAAGAAACTTATCAAACTCGGTTGCAATTATTTGCACCTTGGCCTCCAGCCTTGGGACTCGTAGCCTGCATCTATTTCTTGCTTGTATGTCAAGAGCCTAATAAAAAATGGCGATTTATTGGCATGATTGGTTCTGTTGCCATGATTATAGCGTCATTTTCACGCTTGGCTATTCTATGTATTGTCATTGTTCCATTACTCACTTGGTTTTTGGCTAATATAACTCGACCAAAGATCCAAATTGCAACAGGAGTAGTAAGTTTTTTTGCAGGTATTTTTGCCCCTCCACTCATCAATTTTCTTCAAACCTCTAAAGAACAGTTCTCTAAAGCTCGTGCCAGTTCTTCGCAACTTAGAGAACTCTTAGGTCGCGTAGCCCTAGAACGTTGGAAAGAAGCACCTATATGGGGACATGGAATTGTTGAGCCGCGTGGACCTGCGTTTACAAAACATATGCCTATTGGTACTCACCACACCTGGTTTGGTCTTTTGTTTGACAAAGGATTAGTAGGTGCGGTTGCATTGTTTGTTCCTTTGATATGGAGCTTTATAGATTTACTTTATAAGTCACACAAAAATCCAACCGCCAGGATAGGGTTAAGTGTACTGTTAGTTCTCATTTTCTTTACTTTTGGTGAAAGAATAGAGGGTCTAGCTTATCTTTATTGGCCAGGTTTAGTGCTTATGGGAATTGCGTTTAAAGAAAAAACGTAAACTCTTATTTTTATTATTTTTATAAAAAAATATAGTCTTACTCTGTAAATTCTTTTAGCTGCGAACTCAACATTAGTATGAAGATTGCTTATCTCATTCAAAGTCATAAAAATCCAAAACAGATATATAGACTTGTCAAAACTATTACCCAATCAAGCCCCAATTCTTACGTTTTAGTTAGTCACGACTTCAAGTCTTGTAATTTAGATATAACACCCTTACAGCAATTACCAGAGGTTCAAGTGATAAATGGTCAAGGAGGACGAGGAGATTTTTCTATAGTTCAAGGTTATTTAGACGCTGTTAACTGGCTTCTTAGCCATCATATTGAATTTGATTGGCTTATCAACATCACTGGTCAAGACTATCCTACTCAACCACTGCCTAAAATTGAGAAATTTCTGGCTGAAACCAAGTATGATGGATTTTCCTGCTATTTTGATGCGCTTTCTGATTCAGAGCAAAATCCTTGGGAAAGAAGGAGAAGGGAAGGCAGCGATCGCTATCTGTACCAGTACTGGCGTTCTGGCGGTTATTTATCACTTTGGCAACGAGCATTAATTAAATTTCCTCGAATCGTAATTAATAATACTCAGCCCTTTATTAGAATTAATTCTTCTTACGGTTTAATGGTAGGAATTCGTGCTGTTTCTCCTCCATTTAATGATAAATTTTTATGCTATGCAGGTTCTAATTTTCATACTCTCTCAAGGAAGTGCGTTCATTATTTACATGAATTTTCCAACCGAAATGCCCAATTTAGGAATTACTACCAAAAATCTTGTATTCCTGATGAATCTTATATACAAACTATTCTAGTTAATAATGGTTTGTTGAAGATTTTTAATCATAATAAACGTTATATGAATTTTAATGATACTCAAAATGGCCATCCTAATATAATAACATTAAATGATTATTCAGCATTAATTAAAGAAGAAATTCATTTTGCTAGAAAGTTTGATTTAGAACAAGACAGCAAAATTCTAGATATGTTAGATAAAAGAGTAATAAAATCTTGTTAATAATTAGCGATAAGCCATTTAACTATTGAATTATATTGCGAACATAATCATTAAATGCTAATGAATAACCTGAAGCAATTATTATCAAGCCAATTTATTCGCAATGTTGGTTGGCTAGGAGGAGCGGAGTTGGCAAATCGTATCTTCCGCTTAGGGACAACTATTACTCTTGCTCACCTGTTTAATCCTTACGATTACGGTTTAGTAGCAGTTGTTTTGACTACCAATGAATTTGCAACTGTTTTTACCCTCAGGTCTGGGATTGGGTCTAAAATTATTCAGGCAGATGAACAGGATTTAAAAGTTATATGCGATACGTCGTACTGGCTGAATTGGATTTTATGCGGTTCACTTTTTGCTATTCAGTGTATTGCTGCCTTTCCAATTGCTTTATTTTATGGAAATAACCAAGTTATTTTGCCAATTTGCATTACCGCTTTAGTCTACTTAATGCTACCGTTTTTCCTGGTCCAGTCTGCACTAATTCAACGAGAAAATCGGTTAAATATCACGGCGTTATGTAATGTCACTCAGTCGTTACTCTGCAATATTTTAACAATAGTTCTAGCCATACTAAAATTTGGAATGTGGGCCGCAGTCTTACCCGCTGTTATAACCACTCCCATATGGATAGTAATTAATTGTATGAATCATTCCTGGCGACCTCCCAAATCATTCAAGCTTGAAGGTTGGAAGGAAATTACTAATTTTGGCAAAGATATACTGGGCGTTGAATTATTAAGTAAGCTAAGAGGTAATATAGATTATTTACTAGTTGGACGTTTTCTAGGAATTAATGCCCTAGGAATATACTATTTCGCATTCAATGCTGGATTGGGAATAAGTTTAAATGTAATGAATGCATTTACTTCGGCTTTGTTTCCTCATCTTTGTGCAGTTCGCTTAAACTTACAGCAGCTTAAAAAGCGGTATTTTAGTAGCTTCAAATCAACTGCAATAATCGTAGTTCCATTCATTCTTTTACAGTCGAGCTTGGCTCCATTTTATGTACCGATTGTTTTTGGGCAAAAATGGGTATCGGCAATTCCAGTTTTAGTTCTTATCTGCCTTTCGGCTCTGCCACTTCCTCTTTATAATGCCACTGCTTTGCTACTCAACGCCATAGGAAAAACTCATATCAATCTGTACTGCAACTTAATTTACACAGTGTTATTCGCAATTGCCTTACTAGTATCTGTGAAATGGGGAATCTTCTGGGTAGCTGCAACAGTACTTATTTGTCAGGTAATAGCGCAGCCTATTTTTAGTGTCTGGGCTATTAGATATGTCTTCGCCAAAAATTCATCTTTCTCAGTTGCGCAAAAATCATAAATACGAGTTAAATTGTTTGATGCCTGCTAACTATACTTCTTCATTGATAACTGACAAAAACTCTAACTCAACACCTGAAAAGCTTAAAGAACTTCTGCACAAAGCTTTAGAAAAGTTAGAAGCATTTGAACAGTGTGCGTTACTGGACTATCCCGATCATGGCAATATAGGCGATCACCTTATCTGGCTGGGTGAAGTATTTTACTTAACTGATGTTTTAAAAACAAAAATCAACTACGCTACAAGTATTGATGATTTCTCTGAAGCAGAGATGGAGAAACAGGTTGGTAAAGCTCCTATACTCCTCCATGGCGGGGGTAATCTAGGCGACCTTTGGCCGAAATTTCAAAACTTTCGTGAGCGGATTATTTCTAAATACAAAGACCGCCCAATTATTCTCCTGCCGCAAAGCTTTTATTTTGCTCAACGTTCTAATTTAATGAAAGCTGTCGATGTCTTTAATTCCCATCCTAATTTGACTTTGTTTGCCCGTGATGATTACAGCTATGAACTTGCTACTCAATATTTCTACAACTGTCAGGTAATCAGAGCACCTGATATGGCTCTGGAAATGGTTAAAATGCCGGGTCTATCATTCAATTCTTCTCGAAACCACTCTATCCTGTATCACTGCCGCAAGGACAAAGAGTTGAATCCAACCTCCTCTCCTGTCTCTATTGATCTACCTGATTTAGTAGTAGAAGATTGGCTTACTATAAAAGACGAAAAAAAATCTGACAAAGAGATTACTAGCGGGTGGGTTAATCAGCACATAGCTAGAATTTCGGAAGGCTGGGAACAAGGCATACTAATTCCTACTGAGTGGGGATTACGGCAGATATGTAAATATTTCCATCCATATGCTTCTAAATTCAATAGCCTCTATAACCCCTACATGCATCGCCGCTCATTAGGTTTCATGCATCAAGGTATTTATCAATTTAAGCAGCATCGTCTCATTATTACAAACCGATTGCATGGTCATATTCTCTGCATTCTGATGGGCATTACCCATATCTTTTTACCTAATGATTACCATAAAAATGAAGCATTTTATGAAACTTGGACTTACTCAATTCCATTTTGCAGATTCGTAAAAGAACCTTCGCAAATCAAAGTTGCTGCTCAAGAGCTATTGGATTTATTTCCTAACTAAGGATCTAGTAGCGTTATCAGGATGTTAAGTGATTTTTGCATCAGTTTACGAACCAAGGCAACATATTGAGATCCAAGCGAGGTTAAACTTTGTGGCAACCATATCCGTCATTATTCCGGCATACAATGCTGAACGAACTATTTTAGAAACAATTACATCAGTTCAGCAACAAACCTTTTCTGATTTTGAGCTAATTGTTATTAATGATGGCTCGACTGACCGAACTTTAGAATTACTTAATTCAGTTGCAGACCCTCGGCTCAAAATATTCTCCTACAGCAATTGTGGTTTACCAGTGGCTCGCAATCGTGGTATTTCTCATGCCACTGGAGAATTTATTGCCTTTCTCGATGCCGATGATTTATGGACACCAGATAAGTTGGAGCTACAATTAGCAGCATTGCAACAGCATCCAAAGGCAGGAGTTGCTTATAGCTGGACTTATTTCATGGAGGAACAAGGAGAATCTTTATCTTTCAAAGGATGTGAACCCGTATTTTTTGAAGGTAATGTTTATGCCAACTTATTAGTCGGTGATTTCATTTATAACGGCTCAAATACTTTAATTCGCAAGCAAGCGATTGAGTCAACAGGAGAATTCGATCCTACACTTAAATCTTGTGAAGATTGGGACTATTGGCTGCGGCTGGCGGCTCATTGGCATTTTGCTGTAGTCCCCAAGCATCAAATTCTCTATCGTCGCTCTTCAGGTGCAATGTCCTCCAAAGTTGAGGTGATGAAGCAAGCATGTCTGATTGTTTTGGAAAAGGCATATCGAGCGGCTCCACCGGAACTTCAATATCTGAAAAATCAAAGCTTTACTTCTTTTCACAAGTACTGTGCAGATTTATATCTCAAACACAGCACCGACATGAGTGGAATTAAAGAAGCTGGACAGCATTTGTGGATGGCAATTCGTCTACAGCCACAAACTTTACTAAACAAAAGATTTCAAAAGTTATTGCTCAAGTTTTTATTGCTAAGAATATTTTCACCTAGTATTACTAACAATTTTCTCCAGTCCATCAACAAAATTCGCCCAAATCGTCAGCCTCTAGTCCAATGATGAAAAAGTTTTCCAGGTTGCTAAGTACTTCCCCAGACTTGTTGACATATCCCAATTTCAAGCAGGACGAAAAGAACAGCGATCGCCCGCTACTGACAAACACCCCATCGCAGCCAACGATCGCTTTATTACCATATGGCGATCTGATCGAAGACTTTTTAGACAGCATCGGGGTTTCATTCGAGGTTTTCTGCAACGAATTTATGGGCAGTTGGATGTTCGGCTACATCGATGCTTTGCAAATGGTAGGTGTGCGGACGGTGCTGTTCTGTTTTTCGGCAAATGTTACTGAACCATCCCGTTTTACACATGTACCAACTGGTGCTACGATATGCCTTTTGCCTGCTGCCAGAATCTACCGCGCCTACCGTGGTGTTCGACGCCAAGCGCTCAACGTTTCCGGGGTGAGCGAGAATGAAAAGTTTAGCGATGTCTACGCTACGAAGAGCGATCGCGCTTCTTTGTTAGTAGGACTCAAAGATGCGGTTAAAAATTTAGGCTCTTACCTATCTACACCTCTGCGCTTGCTTGCTGTGGAACTACGGCGCGAGGGCTGCAATGCTATCTTGTGTCAAGAGTATGAGTACGCCCGATTTGACGCTTGTGTGCTTTTGGGGCAGTTGATACATTTGCCAGTGTTTGCTACTTTCCAGGGTGGCGACAAGCTGCAAAGTTTTCTAGAATATCCCCTGCGCCCATTGGCAATGCGAGGATGTAGAGGGTTAATCATCCCCACACAAACCGAAATTCAGCGGGTAAGTGCCGATTATGGGGTATCTTCTGCCAAGATAGCCCGGATATTTAACCCACTAAATATAGAAACATGGCGTGCTATTGACCGCAACGAAGCACGGGCGGCGCTCGATATCCCACTTGATGCTTCTGTGGTAGTATGGCACGGGCGTGTTGAAATAGAGCGCAAGGGGCTGGACGTGCTACTGGACGCTTGGAAAGAAATATGCGACAAACGACCAGGTAAAGACCTACGGCTGCTGCTAGTAGGAACAGGTAGCGATGCCAATAAACTGCACCAACGCCTTGAAACTATGCAACTGCGGGGCGTGGTGTGGGTAAACGAATTTGTGCGCGATCGCACCCGAATTCAACAATACCTCTCTGCTGCTGATGTTTATACCCTGCCGTCCCGACAAGAGGGCTTTCCAGTAGCGCCAGTTGAGGCAATGGCTTGTGGTTTACCTATAGTAGCAGCTGATGCTCCTGGTGTACCCGACATTCTTGAGGAAGGTGAAACTTCAGGTGGGCTAGTAGTGCTTCGTGGTGATGCAACGGCGCTGGCGTTGGCACTTGGTCGTGTTTTGGATGATCAAACTTGGGGACGTGAATTAGGCAAGCGTGCTAGAAGCCGAGCAGAAAACTACTTTTCGCCTGAGGCTATCGGTAAACAACTGAGTGACTTTCTCTTAACTCAGAAGGTGAACGGAAGTTGAGGCTGACTTTCAAATGGATGTATAAAATTTCTAAGCGATCGCTTAATTTCATCAGTTGTAAATTTGTCTTGTCTAGACTGCATTGGGAGTTGAGGCAGTCCCACAACTAGACGGATAGCCAGATGGATAACTCTCACACTTAATTGGATGCTTGCAGATTATGTGGGATCGTAGCCAGCAGATAGTATTTCCATGCCTAGCTCAGAGATTATTGTACTAACAGTACAACCTCAAAAGGTGACTTCAGTATAGTCAGTATGAAAGATGAATAAAGTTTCTGTAATTATTCCAGTTTATGGAGTCGAGAAGTACATAGCAGTTACGGTACAATCCGTTCTCGATCAAACCTATAAAAATTTTGAGCTTTTAATTATCGATGATGCTTCTCCTGATAGAAGTATAGAAATTTGTCAGCAATTTACAGATTCTAGAATTAAAATTATTCACCAGGCAAATCGAGGATTAGCTGGAGCAAGAAATACTGGTATTCGCCATGCTCAAGGAGAATATTTAGCTTTTTTAGATGGAGATGACCTTTGGTCACCTCAGAAGCTAGAAAAACACATTGCGCACTTAGAAAATTCACCAACCGTTGGTGTTAGCTTTAGCCGTTCTGCTTTTATCGATGAAACTGGAAAATTCTTAGGTACTTATCAGATGCCTAAGCTTCAAGAAATCACCACACCCTATTTACTTGGTCGCAATCCAGTTGGCAATGGCTCGGCAGCAGTGATTCGCAGAGAAGTTTTTGAAGCTATTAAATTTCAAGATAATCTTTACGGTACTATAGAGGATTTTTATTTTGACGAACATTTTCGCCGAGCAGAAGATTTGGAATGTTGGATTCGCATTTCCATTCAGACTAACTGGCAAATAGAGGGCATTCCTGAAGCTTTAACCTTGTACCGAGTAAGTTCAGGTGGTCTTTCTGCCAACATCCCTCAACAGTCAGATGCTTGGGAAAAGGTAATTGAAAAGACACGCTCCTACGCTCCAGAAATAATTACTCAATGGGAAACACTAGCTAGAGCCTACCATTTGCAGTATTTAGCTCGCAATGCAGTACGTCTGCAAGATGGTGCAATTGCTGTGCAAATGATCAATCGAGCTTTAGCAACCAACTGGCGTATTCTCTTTAAAGAGCCACGCCCTATGCTTTTGACCTGGGCTGCGGCTTATTTTCTTTGGTTACTACCTCAATCTCTTTACAGTTTTATTGAGGTAGTTGCTTTAAAGACAACAGGAGCTAGCCAAAAACGCCGTATTCTTCAAGACCAGGTTTTAGAGCATTAGAAAGGTTGCATATATAGAACCTAATGAAATGCTTCAAATGTCAATTTACTCAAATTAATAGGAATAGTCACTCACCAATGAAGAAAGTTTCTGTAGTTATCCCCGTTTATAAAGCCGAAAAATATCTAGCTGCTACAGTTCAATCAGTTCTTAGACAGACCTATAAAAATTTTGAGATTCTGATTATTGATGATGCTTCTCCTGATAAAAGTATAGATATTTGTAAGCAATTCATAGATTCCAGAATTAAAATTATTCATCAAGCAAATCGAGGACTAGCTGGAGCTAGAAATACTGGTATTCGCCATGCTCAAGGTGAGTATCTAGCTTTTTTAGATGCAGATGACCTTTGGTTACCAGAAAAGCTAGAAAAACATGTTATTCATCTAGACAGTTCACCAAAGGTAGGGGTTAGCTTCAGTTGCTCTACTTTTATTAATGATGAGGGACAACCTTTAGGACTCTATCAAATTCCTAAGCTTAAAGACATTACGCTACCTCACGTACTTTGCCGGAATCCAATTGGTAATGGCTCAGCGGCGGTAATTCGCAGAGAAGTTTTTGAAGCTATTAAATTCCAAGGTAATCTTCACGGTAATGTAGAGGATTTTTATTTTGACGAGCACTTCCGCCAATCGGAAGACATCGAATGTTGGATTCGCATTTCTATTAAGACTGATTGGCAAATAGAAGGCATTCCTGAAGCTCTAACCTTATACCGAGTTAATACAGGCGGGCTTTCTGCAAATATGCTCAAACAGTTAGATTCTTGGGAAAAAGTGATTGAAAAGACACGCTCCTACGCTCCAGAAATAATTACTCAATGGGAAACATTAGCTAGAGCCTACCAACTGCGGTATTTAGCTCGCAGGGCTGTACGTCAACAAGATAGTTCAATGGCTGTAAAACTGATTAATCGAGCTATGGCGACGAACTGGCGTATCCTGTTAGAGGAACCGCGCCGTACTCTTATCAGCTTAGCTGCTGCCTATTTCCTTTGGCTACTACCCCAGTCCCTTTATCGACAAATTGAGGCTGTTGCTTTAAAAAGTACAGGTACAACTCAAAAACGCCGTATTGTACAGGAGCAGTCATAGAGCTAACTCAAATATGATTGCTACTACCTAAACATTTCGCTTTTACATATACCTGTGTGCAGACACTGTTGGAAATAGCTGTAATTAACTAGCATCACCTGAACGGAGGGTATAAGGTGATCGTGAATAAATCTACGGTACCGATTGGCTCAGGTGATTGGGTACGCATGATTGTCATGGACGGAATTGCAGAACGTCAAAAAGTTCTGGTGACAGCTGGTGGTACCAGTAGTAGCGAGACCTTTTTAGATAAGCTGCCAAAGTTTGATATAGTCAGCAATCCCGAGTTCTTGCATGAAGGCTCGGCGGTGTATGACACGTTTAACCCAGATCGGATTGTACTGGGTAGCAATAATCCCAAAGCGATCGCGATGATGGAACAATTGTATGCCCCAATTGTAGAGCGCAAGTTTGCCGCAGATTCATCTTTACCACCTGTACCTGTAGTTGTGACTGACATTAGTTCAGCGGAGATGATCAAGTATGCTGCTAATGCGTTTTAAGGTAACTTGTGGCGATCGAGAACTGTTGCTGAGCAATAATCAGTCTACTTATGTACCCCAGTGTACAACTCATCGTTTGGAGAATCCTGGCGTAATTTCCTTAGTCTTGATTGAAGTCCAAAATGGCGAATATTTAGGAGAAGATGACATCATCCGCTTTCAAGATGACTATGCTCGTATCCAAAATTAACAGTTGAAGTGCAAAGGCACTATAGATTTGATTAGCAGATGCTGCCAAAGTTAATTAGTAATGCGAATAGATAAGTGAATTTACTCTATCTAAAGGCTGAAATTTATGTATGAATTAGAATTCATGGCTGACATTTTCACCGTTCCAATTTAGAGTGGAGACTTAACAATGTGTGTCTGCACGCTATTAATAGTAAGCGAGCTCAATGAAATCTCTACTGGCTGAAAATGAAATAGCGAGGCTGGAAGTTCTTCGGCAATATCGGATTCTAGATACTGTCTGCGAAGCTGCTTTCGATGACCTCACCCTTTTAGCAGCACAAATTTGTAACACTCCTATAGCTTTAATTAGCTTGATTGATGACTGCCGTCAGTGGTTCAAATCGAAAGTCGGATTAGATGTTGAGTCAACACCACGGGATGTGGCGTTTTGTGCCCATGCTATTTTGCAGCCCCATGACATTTTGATTGTTCGGGATACATTACTTGATCAGCGATTCGCCAATAATCCACTGGTAACCTCCGACCCTTATATTCGATTTTATGCTGGTGCTCCATTGGTTACATCCGACGGATATGTGCTGGGAACACTTTGTGTAATTGATCGTATCCCACGAGATCTCAGTCCAGAACAGCAAAATTCATTGCGGATCTTAAGTCGTCAAGTTATGTCCCAATTCGAGCTCAGAAGTAATTTAGACAAGCTGGAACTTATAACCACCGCAGAACGCCAACGGACTGAAGATTTAATTTCTGCGCTTTCCCACGATATGCGTACTCCCTTGCTAGCAACTCGTGGTACTCTGCGCGCTATGCTAGGTGGGGCTTTTGGCACCCTGAGTGATAGTTGCAGAGAAGGACTTGAGGATTGTCGTCAGGCTAACGAAGATGTCTTGAAGCTTGTCGAGGCGCTATTAGATATTTCTCGGCATCAAACTCCAGTTTTGAAGAATCTGAACTACGAGATCCTTAACTGGAAAAATATCTTTGCCGAAGCCATTATCCGCAGCAACGCCAATTGGCAGCAAAAGCAAATAATTAAACATCAAATTTCTCCTTCACTACCAACTGTCTACGGTAATGAGTTAGAAATTCAACGGGTAGTACAGAACTTACTTGAGAATGCTTTACGAGTCACCAAGCCAGATCAGTCAGTTAGCTTGGCGGTGGTAGCGCTGGGAGATACCGAAGTCAAGGTATCAGTGCGCGACAATGGACCAGGGATTGCTCCCCAATACAAAGAAAGGCTCTTTCATCGCTTTAGTCAACAACGAGGTCGCAGTGATTTATCTGAACTTAATCTCTACTTATGCCGCCTGATTGTAGAGGCTCATGGAGGGAGGATCAACGTTGAAAGTATTCTTGGTGAGGGTAACACTTTTTGGTTTACCTTGCCTGTTGCCCCACAGTCTAGGCTTCAGAATCGACACGAGATATAGTCATTGATTACAAGTTGAGCTCGCATCAGCTTTGCGAAGATTTATTTATCTAAAATTACCTTTTATACTAAAAACTCTAGGCAATCGATATGAGCGATCGCAATTTCTGCGCTGTGTTAGTCAAAGCAAGCTGCATTAGTACGATTGCGCTGGCTACTGTCATAGCACTTGCACCCCTGAAGCCTAGTTGCAGCAATACATCGGCGTATCACTGGAGTAATGTAGCTATAGGGGGAGGGGGCTATGTCACAAGTGTTTATCTGCATCCGCTACAGCAGGATCTCGTCTATATCAGAACTGATATAGGTGGCTTTTATCGGTGGAATTCAAGAGATAAAAAATGGATTCCACTAACTGACCAGTTTGGGCTGGAACAGAGCAACTACTATGGCGGAGAAGCGCTAGCACTTGATCCAAACAACCCCAACATTGTCTATATTGCGGCTGGTAAATATACTGCTAGTTGGTCTGGATTGGGGACAATCTTTAAGTCCACCGATCAAGGGAAAACTTGGAGCAAGCTGAATCTAGACTTGCCAATGGGCGGTAACGAGAATAAGCGATGGGTGGGAGAGAGACTAGTCGTTAATCCGTTAAATTCCAATGTCATCTTCTTCGGTTCGCGGTTGAATGGGTTATGGAAGTCTGCGGATGCTGGGAAAACATGGGTCAAAGTTAGCTCTTTCCCAGGAAAGCCTAAAGTAGATATTGGTATTGCAGGCATCTTGTTTAACAAAAGAGTGCCTGGTCTGATCTACGCTAATGCCTACGGTGATGGGATATATCAATCCACTGACATGGGTGTTACCTGGCGCAAAATAGCAGGAAGTCCATCACAAGTTAATCGCATGGCTCTCGCTAGTAACTCAGTCCTGTATGTAACGCACGCATTGGGTGTGAGCAAATATGCGAACTCAGTCTGGAGCCGGATCTCCCCAACTAATGCTCAAACAGGATTCAATGCCATTTCTGTAGATCCAAATAACCCTAATCGTGTTTTAGTTGCTCATGACCAGCAAACAAAAAATGATTGCAAAGTATTTCAATCTGTGAATGGTGGAGATACATGGGAACAGAAAAGGCATTCGTTGAACCCGCAAGTGCCTTGGTGGACTGAGTGGTATTTTGGCTCGGCGACCTCAGCGATTGAATTTGACCCACAAATTCCTGGCAAAGTCTGGTTAACAGACTGGTTTGGAACATGGCAGACAAATAATATTAATGGACAAAAGTCTGTCTGGTCTAACTATGAAAAAGGACATGAGGAAGTGGTTAGCTTTGCCTTAGCCTCACCTCCAAGAGGTGCTCTATTGTTGAGTGGCGTGGCTGATGTAGACGGGTTTAATCATAAAAATGGACTAGATGCTTATCCGGGTGCACAGTTTGGTGGCAGTAGCAGCCCCAGATTTCAAGACACCTACAGCATTGTATACAGTGAAAGCGATCCCTTACGCATAGTACGCGTCGGTGGTAATCGATGGAACAATACCTATACGGGAGCAACTTCTACAGACGGCGGACGTACTTGGAAGAAGTTTTCATCATTTCCCGAGAATACAATACCCCTGCGCGTAGCTATCTCGGCAACTAATCCAAATCTATTTGTGGCGATCGCCAGTGAGAAACAGCCTATACGCACAACTAACGGCGGAGTTTCTTGGAGTAAAGTATCAGGATTGCCCAATGGTCCCTTGGGACCGTGGTATTGGGGTCAACCCTTGGCAGCAGATACAGTCAGCAGTAATATCTTTTACTACTACAGTAGAGGCAAAGTTTATCGCAGCACCAACGGAGGAGCATCCTTCAGCGTTGTAAACTCATCACTTCCCAGCGAAGACTGGTCCATGCTCAAAACGGTTCCGGGGAGCAGTGGTAAAGTCTGGGTCAGCGTCAACTGGCATGGACTTTATCGTTCAACAGATGGCGGTGCAAAGTTTACAAAGATTGTTGGAGTAGAGAGAGCTTATTTATTTGCGTTTGGTAAGCCGCAAAACGGAAGCATATTTCCAGCGCTTTATCTGTATGGTAAAGTCACTGGGCTAGGTGACGGAATCTTTCGTTCTTTAGATGATGGAAAAACATGGTCAAACATCGGGGAAACGCACAAACTCATAGGTGATCACCCTAATGTCATGGAAGCTAGCAGGCAGCAATTCGGTCTAGTCTTTATTGGTACTAGCGGTAGGGGAATTTACTATGGAATACCCTAACCTTATCAACTATAGCAACCAAGTAATCAATTTTTTATAATAGTTATTTTTATTAATTGACAAAAGTAATAAAGTATGCATTTTAAGTAAATAAAAAAAATATATTGCTCAATATATCAACTTTACTATATTGCCCACTAAAGATAATATCGATAAAATTATTCCGTAATATGGTACTTTCTTCGATTAATTGCTCGTAATGAAATACATTATGATGATGAAGTTTAGTACTTTGAAAGCAGATACTTAACTTAGTATTAGAAATAAACTGCTGATAGCTGGGCTGATTGCAATTACTTTAAGCATCCCAGTATTCAATAAATATTGAATCTACTACCTAAAAGGGATTTTTCAGTATTTTCTCAATCATCTTTTGAATGATTAGTGCCTGCTTAGTAAGTGTCAAAAATCAAGCTATATTCCTGAAATACTACACCATATCTGCTATTTTCTGTCAATTCCTATTTTCATAAATAAAATTGTTAAATTTTATGGTACATTTACGTATGTAAAATCATAAAATAAACTCGGAAATTGTATCATAAAATTTATTAAATTAACAAAAGGCATAATTCCTAAGACAGATAAAAAATAAAATAAGTACTGTTAATTTTAAAGTATTCATTGATACAAATATTTTTTAATAGATATAGTTAATGTAATAATTATGATAAGGATGAAGTTTCTACTAGAGTGTCTACAAATGTAGAGGAGAGCATGTAATATATGGCATAGCTACACCTTAAATAAGTACTACCAAAATCTAGGACTGGCAGAAGCTTCAGGGTATAGCAAATATATCAGTTAACTCTTACGTATTACCTGTAATAAACTTACGGATTTTCTAAATAGTGTTGGCGACTAATTTACTACGTTCAATAAGTCCATTGACTCGCAAAAGTCATTTATTTAGACCTGTTTATACTAGCTTGTTCATGTTAGTTTTACTGATATTTGGTCAACATGGTTTAAACCTTTGGCTAGTCTATCTTAATCACAAAGCATGTCAAAGGGTTACTCATACTTTAGTAGTAGAAAGAGAAGGACAGCATCTACTCAACGCTGTAATAGATAAGGAAAGAAGCACACTAGAGGGTTACCAGCAAGAGCAATTCGTTTTCAACGACAGCTTAAACAGCCTATACAAGCTACTCAAGGATAACCCTAGCCAACTCAAGCAACTTGATAGAATCAAATATCTCTATAAGCAGTGGCAAAGTGAGTTCAGCCAAGAAAAGGTTGCTAATTCTCCCAGGAGCCATAGCGGGGAGGAAATAGTTTTATTCGATGCTTTGCGAACTCAGATTGATAACTTGATTGTGTACGAAGAAAAACTTTTGAGCGATCGTAAGAATTTTTTATTCAATCTATACCAGATAAACATTTTTATAAATTTCTTTAGCTCAGTAGCAATCTTGCTATTAGCAAGTTTTAACATCCAGGTTTTGCATCGCCGCGCCAAAGTTCCTTTGCACAAATTGGCAGAAGTGAGCAAACTGTGGCGGAAAGGAGAGATGGAGGTGCAAATTGGCTATTCCTCTCCTGACGAAGTCGGTGAATTAGCAGAAGTTCTAGATGCAATGACAAATGAAATTCATCAGCGTCAAACAAGTATTAAAGAGCGCAACCAGCATCTTGAAGATCTGATCTGCGCCCTCTCTCACGACCTACGCTCACCTCTGCTTGCCACCCGCAATACTTTGGATGCCATGCTCAGAGAAGCTTTTGGCCCCGTAAATGATACCTGGAGGGAAGTGTTTGAAGATTACCACCAGGCTAATACTGATCTTCTCAAGCTTGTGGAAGCCTTAGTAGATGTTTCCCGTTATGAAGCTGGTTGTGGGATTCAACTCAACTACGAGCCTCTTAATTGGGAAGAGATTTTTGTGAAAGTAATTACTCAGATAAAAGCTACTTTAAAGTCTGAGTTAGCTCTCATCTATAGAATTTCTCAATCACTACCGACCATTTATGGTGATGAGTTAGAGATTCGACGAGTTTTACAAAATCTCCTAGAAAATGCAGTCCGGGTGAGTGAGGCTAACAAGGAAATTGTTCTAGAGGTAGCAACCCTCGGGGAGTCCCAAGTACAAGTTTGTGTGCGCGATCGGGGTTTAGGAATTGCGCCAGAGGAGAAAGAACGACTCTTCCACCGCTTTATTCAGGGACGAACTCGCCGTGGGAAATCTGGGCTTGGTCTTTATTTGTGCCGTCAAATCGTCGAGGCTCATGGAGGTAGCATTGGCGTTGAGAGTTCCCTTGGAGAAGGTAGTACCTTCTGGTTTACTCTGCCAGTTCACACAGATGAGGCTAGATTTCAGGATGAAAGCAAATTGAGGAGAAGTACAGATGTCCGAGAGTGTAGAACAGAATACTGTGAAGATTTTGCTGGTAGATGACCATGCTTTGATCCGTCGAGGGATGAAAGGCCAATTCACCCTACAACCTGGCTTTAGTGTAGTTGGAGAGGCGTGTAATGGTGCACAGGCTATCGAATTGGCGGCTCAACTCCAGCCTGATGTTATTTTGATGGATATTGATATGCCAGTTATGGATGGGATCACAGCTACGCAGCGGATAAAAAGCGATCGCCCTACCATTCGTATTCTTGCTGTAAGTGCATTTGACAGCGATACTCAAGTGATGGGGATGCTAGCTGCTGGTGCCGATGGTTACTGCCTTAAGACTATTGAATGGGAACAACTTATCGCTGTTATTCAATTAATCCTCCAAGGTGGTGCTTATCTAGATCCTCAAATAGCTCAAAAGGTCTCCCGGATGTTTAAACCGACCCTCTTAACCCCAGAGGTTCCTGAACCTGAGCCACTCCAACAACCACTTCTTAGTCCTCGTGAGCTAGAAATCCTCAAACTTATTGCCAAAGGACATTCAAACCAAGAGATTGCCAATCAGCTCTACCTCTCTCTTGGAACCATTAAGTCCTATGTGCGTATGCTACTGAACAAACTCAGCGTTGACGATCGGGTCCAAGCGGCAGCTCTGGCTGTCCGTGAAGGGTTAATTTAAGCTGCCAGGACTTTCTCTAGATAAATATACAGTTCTGTAGAGGTAGAAACTAATGGTAATTTCTTCTCAATAGGTTGTTCTGACCAAAAAATACAAGGTTGAAGTATCTGGGACTGGAAGTCATCAGGTATGGGTATACATAGTACCAAAGCATGGGGGGCGAATAGAGTCATCTCTTCAACTGTGGGAAGACCATAGTAGGGAAAAACCTCTAAATTCTTTTTCAGACAGTAGCTGCTAACGCTTTGTACAGTAGTGACATCACTACCAATGACCATAATTCGAGGCCTTTCCATAGCAACTATAGGCTTAATAAGAGGATGTTGCACATATAGGGCTGATACAAGAGACATAGCGATCGAGAGAAATAAGATGAGTAAAGTCTTTTCTTCTTGATTAACTCTAAATGAATAAACCAGAGTAATAGCCTAGATGCTGCATTTCTAGAATAATAATTATCTAGTCGTGTAACCCGGATTATAGCTAAGACTTTGAACCAAAATTTGACTTAGCAATTTTGGCGTTATTGGTTCAATAAAACTAGTATGACGCTTTAGTGTCTTTGTACGATACAGCCAAGTGGATAGCTAGGTGGACAATTTTGTTTTCACACTAGGATGCTGTAGACGTCAGACTTTAAGTAGCCATCAGAAATAGTCATCAGGTAGTATTTGCGATCACTACTTAAGTAGAAACTATAACAAGACTTACAAATCAAGTCTCAGACAAGACCAAGTCTTTGATTAAGGTTACGCATAAGCATGTACTGCAACTATGCTGAAAGCCTCAATAGATAAACATTTGAACCTGTTGTCAAGTATCGCTTTCATCCAAACAATTGAACGAGCTTGATATTACCTAAGCAAGAGGCAGTATATAAACTGCCTATGCTTTGCATTCCAGTATTTCTTGATTTGAAATGAGGAGCTTCATATGGCAGACCGAGTTAGTTTTCTCAACACCCATTTTGATCGTATGTCCTTGTCTGAGACAATCGATGTCTTACTGGGGCGGTTACTGAAGCGGGAAGGCGGTTGCGTGTATTATGCCAACGCGCACACTATGGTAACTGCCGCCAATAACCCAGCACTAGCGGAGGCATTAGAGCAGGGTGATTTGGTGTTAGCGGACGGAAGTGGTGTTCGCTGGGGTAGTGCCTTGCTAGGTACACCGTTGGTGCACAACCTCAATGGCACTGACCTAGTTCCAGCTCTATGTAAGGATGGAGCAGTAAAAGGACTATCAGTCTATCTGCTTGGTGCTAAGCCAGGCGTAGCCGAAGAAGCGGCAGCTAACCTGGCTAAAGCATGTCCAGGCTTAACAATTGCAGGAACTCAGCACGGATATTTTTCTCCAGCACAAATCCAGAAGGTATTAGAAAACATTCGGGTCGCCAAACCACATCTGCTATTAGTAGCAATGGGCGTACCAACGCAAGAAATTTGGATTGATAAATACGCTAACCAACTACCTGGTATCACTTGTATGGGTGTGGGTGGTCTATTCGATTTTGTTGCGAAACGTGTACCTCGTGCCCCACAGTTGATACGTGCTGCTGGTATGGAGTGGCTGTGGCGGCTAGCAATGGAGCCTAACCGACTATGGAGACGCTATATCATAGGCAACTTTGTCTTTTTGAGTTTGGTTATGGCCTACGCCTTTTCCCTACGTCAAGACGAACAAACAACATAAAAACGCAAAACTTACAGCCAAGACCCGCCAACATTTTCTCAATCCTGCAATAGAGATTTAACACCGGAATCAATAACAAGATTTATGGCTCTCACACAAGAATATCAATTGATTGTGCTTCAACCGCAAGGACGTTTAGACTTGCAGCATAGTAAGGTATTAAGAGAGCAACTGGCTACTTTAGAGCCTCAAGCTAACCATCTCTGGGTAATTGATCTAGCTCAAGTTGATTTTATGGATAGTTCAGGGTTAACCACTTTAGTAACTGGTCTTTCCACTGCACGTTCTAGAGGCTGCCGTTTGGTAATTTGCAATCTCCAAGCACCTATCCGAATCATCTTTGAATTGACTCAGATGGATTCAGTATTTGAAATTTTTGAGAATTACAACGCCGTCCTGACCGATATTAACCAAGTACTACCCTCTTAGCCATTTGCTTGCTCTGCCGACTTGGCAATTCTATAAAATCTGAGCAATTTCCTGAAATTACCGACTTTCTCAGCTGACTCACGGAAACAGTGATTACCATGTCTAAGCCCTCTACTTCTCACCCCATTCCCATACGATTTCTAGATGATGCCTACACTGCTCATTTTGCTGAGCTTCCAGTGCATCCTTCTGTTACTAGCAAAACAAAGCGGATGATTGACATTTTGGGTGCTGTTGTAGGGCTAGGAATAATAGGGCTGATTACGATTCCACTTGCTATAGCTATTCAATTAGATAACCCTGGCCCTATCTTTTACAGTCAAATTCGCTGTGGTCTAAACGGACGCTCTTTTCGGATTTGGAAATTCCGCTCTATGGTGGTTGGAGCTGAGCGACTCAAGCATCTGGTTAATAACGAAGCCAAAGGTAATCATATCTTCAAAAACGAGAATGATCCTCGGATTACCCGTGTAGGCAGGTTTCTTCGCTGCACCAGTTTGGACGAACTTCCTCAGTTTTGGAACGTACTGTTGGGGGACATGAGCCTAGTAGGTACTCGTCCTCCCACTATTGATGAAGTGATGCATTACTCAAATCACCATTGGCAAAGGTTGAATGTCAAACCGGGTATTACTGGGGAATGGCAGGCTAATGGTCGCTCTAGCATTAAAGATTTTGAAGATATTGTTTCTATGGATATTAGATATCAACGTAAGTGGTCTATTGCTTACGATATAAAATTGATCCTCAAAACTCTAAAGGTTGTTTTAAAGAAAAGTGGTGCTTTCTAGATCAGAATATTAATCTTACATATTGCATTGTTGATACAGAGATAACAGGGTGCATTCCCAAACCAAGCGTGGCTGGGCGTAACAGAGTAGAGATTTACGAGCTTGTTCTAGCTGTTGGATGATTCCTGCTCGATACCATTGGTGCCAATAAGATTGCTGGAGATAATCAACTAACCATAGTTGTGCTTCTGTATCTAAATCTTGATCAATCTTCTTAGCTAATTCTAAAGCGTGACGATAGGAAGCAGGCGCTTTGGTGACGTCTTGGAGTAGCTCAGGAGGGATAGCCTGTAGTTGTTGGTAAGATGCGATCGCACTCCCTGGGCTACCAGCTGCTATATTCAATAATGCCTGATTTTGTAAAATCTCCTGATGCCCAGTTTGAGTTAATACTTGAGCTAAAGATGCTGTATCTAAGCGATAAAAAGGAATGCGTTGACAGCGTGATACTAAAGTTGGCAACACCAAATCAGGTGAAGGTGCAATTAAAATTAATGTTGCCTGTCCTGGTTCTTCCAAAGTCTTCAACAAAGCATTGGCTGCTGCTTCTGCCATTGTTTCTGCTTGTTCTAGCACTACGACATTTTTCTGTGCTTCCAAAGGCGGTCGTCCAAGAAATTCGGTAATTTGCCGAATTTGCTCTAGCCTAATTACTGGGGGTGCTTTGCGCTTCACTCCTTTCTCGGCTGCTTCTGCTGCTGTTAGTAGTTGCCCTTGGTATTGGTAAGTTGGCTCTAGCCACAATACATCTGGATGATTGCCTTGACGTAAGCGGCTTTGTAAAGACGCAATTATTCTTGCCTCCATATCACTAGAAAATAGCAACTCTACAAAACACCGTGCTGCTAAACTCCGTCCCACACCATCTGGACCTACAAATAAATAGGCTGGAGCAACTCGCTTTTGTCTGACAGCCTGAGTGAGTAATTCTATAGCTTGCTGTTGTCCTAGAACTGGTGTAAATGGGTCATTAGTCATTATTCCATTTTAGATTGAGTAACATAGTAGCGACATAGAGAAAGCGCTCAAAACTTAATCCCAAGCGCTTTTACTATTGACTATTGCAGCTAAATTATTTTTCTAGCAAGTGTGCAGTTCTTCAGTGGAAAGGACAACCTGTTGCCAGTTTATTCAAAAAGGAACTGGTATCAAAAAAATGTTCTAAGGATAAAATTTTCAAGTCATCGTTGACGCGTGCAATACTGATGCCAACTATTTCTACAGTCTCGCCTGTAGGTGCGTGTTCTTTGTATGGGCCGCTAAAGGTTCCCCAATGACGCAACTTGAATGTTACGTTTGGCGGGCCTGCTAAAACTTCAACTAGCTCCCATAAAAATCCGTTGGGAAATGCTTTATGGAAGATTTGTGCTGATGATTCAAAGTCTTCTTCTGAGGATTTATATTGTTCTGTGTCACCAAGAAATAAATTGTATGTTCCTGCATCTGCTATATCCTCAGCAGTGTAAGCTGGTCCAGCATTTGTCATCATCCGAAACTTTTCCGTCACAATCGAGATCCACTGCTGGGGATTGCTTTTAAAAGATGCTTCCATCTCAAAGGTTCTCACAAGGTTTTGGACGATCGCTTCTAAAGAACCTTCAAGGTGATTGTATTGGCTCTGTTTTTGCAGAAATTGATTGGTACGGGAGTAATCAGGACGTGTTTGATATCGCCACTCAACATTAGCATCATTCGCAATCACAGTATCTCTGTCCTGTATCCAAAGAGGCTGGTTTGTAGCTTGTTCTGAACTCATAATTGTAAATCCAAAAAATTTCCGAAATTTTATTTGGCACAAAGCTCGGCAAGTTACGCGATCGCATAACTTGCGATCAATGTGGAAAATACAGCTATTCAGTTACCAGAATATACTTTAAGATGGTCATACTATATCAACCACACAGTAATACTTATGCATCCTGTGTAAAATTAAAAATATTACTATGCTACGAGTTGATCTAAAAGGCAAGCCAAGATTGGAGGCGATCGCGCAAGTTTGCCTGAATTATCTGGTGTACAGCTTCCTTGCTCAAACTTCCATCTATCCGGATAATGCGTTGTGGATATAATGCAGCTAACTCTACATATCCTTGCTGTACTCGGTGATGAAAGGCGATAGTTTCTTGTTCGATGCGGTCAAATACTTGCTCATCTCCGCGTTTGCGAGCCAGTCCCACTTCCACATCGACATCTAGCCAGAGAGTTAGGTCACTTTCTAAACCACCAGTAGCAATATAATTTAGTTGCTTAATTAAACTCATGTCCAAACCCCGACCATAACCTTGGTAGGCAATAGTAGATTCAGTGTAGCGATCGCATAAGATATATTTCCCTTTTGCTAAATTTGGCCTAAGTTCTTGTTCAACATGTTGCGCTCGGTCAGCAGCATATAACAATATTTCTGTCAACTCTGCAATTGGTTTGTTATCCGCTTTTTCCAGCAATAAGCGACGAATATCCAAACCTAATTCTGTTCCCCCCGGTTCACGAGTGATTACCACAGAAATGCCTAGACTTTGTAACCACTGGGCACAAAGCTTCATTTGGCTTGTTTTACCGCAGCCTTCCACTCCTTCAAACACAATTAATTTGCCATCCATGCTTTGTTAATTTTGCTACTACTGACTGTTAAAAGTACGCTTTATTAGGCTACCAGGTATGTTGATCGATCCTACAGAGTGGGAACTCTAACTAGTAAGGTTGACAGAAGTTTCCTTAAACTGCTACTTATGCTCCATTCTGATAGTACTGCTTTGTATCAATTGCCATCTCGTGGTTTGCCACGAAGCCTGAGTTCTTGGGAAACTTGGGCCTTTGGGCTGACATCCCATCTGGGTTGGACATCAGTAGTGCCGGCTGTTCATGCTGCTTTGGGAACGCAAGCAGTTTTTGTTTGGGTTCCTGGTGTGATTGTTGGGATGCTGCTAAATTATCAGATGAAGCATTTAGGTAGAAATTTAGTTGATGTAGCTGGAGGAACTCCTAACTATACAACTCAACTGTGGCAACGCCATCCTTTGATTGCTCGCTATGCAGCAATTGGATATCTCCTAGGTTGGCTTTCCTTTCTCTCGGTCAATGCTGTTGTACTCACAGATATCATCAAAGTCAATCTTGAGGCATTAAGTATTAACTGTCCAGAGGCACTTTTAAAAATTAGCTTTATATTACTGCCTTTCATTGTTGCTTTCAGTGGTACACGGGCTTTAAGCATTTTGCATCTATTTTTTGCCATCCCAGCCTTCATTTTGCTATTTACCTTTTGTCTACAAGGTTTAGGATTTTTAGCTTTTTCTAGCGTTAGTCCTGGCTTTTTTCCTAGTAACTGGTCAACTTTCAGCTTTATTGACTGGGCAAAATGGTTCTATTTCGTCAGCTATACAACTTATAGTTGTGAAACTGCTACATCTTTTGTAGCCGATAGTCGCGATCCGCAGAGAACTCTCAGCTTTCTAGACATAGCTGCTTGGTTAATGCTACCTGTGTTTGTGGGTGGTTCTTGGGTGATTATGCGTTTAGCAAATGCCCCAGATTTAAGTGATAATGCTTTTTTAAATTTTGTTGCAGCTTCTACACCATTTTGGGGACATTTTGCCCCAGCGATCGCCACTTTTTTGCTAGCAGGTTCCTGTTTATTAGGTTCGGCAACAACAGTTTCTAACTGTCCCCGCATCATCTATCAGTTAGCTATAGACAAACACTTAGCACCAGTATTTTCTGTAGTGTCACGTCGCGGAGTCTTTGGTTCATCTTTGACTCTCAGCCTGATTTTAGGCATGATTTATTTTATTTGGGGAGATGTAGCTCACATCGTTGCGGCTGCAAATTCTGCTTGGTTTATATCATTCATGCTGCTGCATTTAGGTTTATGGCGACAACGAGCTAAGTTGGATATAGTGCTTCCCCGTCTGACTTTGGGTATCTTTTTCCTAGAGATAGTAATCTTATTAGTCGGAGCCTATGCTTGGGGTTGGAAAGATTTTTTTACCGGATTATTAGCTCCCTTTATTGTATTAGCAATCGATGCCTTAGTGCGCTACATTCCTATTGCTATTTTTCGCTCTAGTTGGTGGTTTAAGCTATATCAATTACGGCGGACAAATCAATTCCAAGATTCTGTGATGCTACAGGTGAGTATCCTGATTTTTCTTTTGTGCAGTGCTGTTTTAGTTGGCTGCTTATTTGGTTGGCAGTTGAATAAAGTTGCTACCACTAATTTTGGCAATTTGGTTGTGGTTTTGCTGATAACAGTAGCATTTGTTGGGGTAGCGATCGCTTGTTGGACAAGTTTACCTCAGGTAGTAGCGATCGCAGAAGCACGAGAAGCTGCCGAACACTTATTTACTGTGGCCCAAGATGGCATTTTAGCAGTGGACGATCGGGGTATTATCCTACAAGCCAATCCCGCAACTGAATCTTTTTTTAGTGTCAACCGATTGGAATTGCGGGGCAATCATCTTAATAAATGGTTCCCAGAATTAGCCTACTACCCAAAACAATGGACAACACGCAGCGAACAGACACTACTGTACAAAGGTCACGTTAGGAATCTAGAAGTTTCGATTTCAGACCGACCCCATCAAGATTTTCGGGAATATGTTGTTATTCTCCACGACATTACCCAGCGCAAACAAGCAGAGGAGTTATTACGACACTCCGAGGCACAGTTAAAGGAAGAAGCAAAGCAGCTAGCATCCCAACTAGTGCAAAGCGAAAAGATGTCTAGTTTGGGTCAGTTAGTAGCTGGTGTAGCACACGAAATCAATAATCCAGTTAGCTTTATTAATGGCAATCTCACCCCTGCCAATGAATATATTCAAGATTTACTCAGGCTACTGCAACTATACCAAAAGTACTATCCTCATCCAGTCCCAGAAATTCAGGAGGAAGCTGAGGCTATTGACTTAAATTTTTTAATGGCAGACTTACCCAAGTTATTTACTTCTATAAAAGTAGGAGCTAAACGAATTACAGAAATTGTGCTGTCTCTGCGAAACTTTTCTCGCTTGGATGAGGCAGAAATGAAAGCAGTAAATATTCATGAAGGCATCGACAGTACTTTAATGATTCTGGAACATCGCCTCAAGGCTACAAATAACCGTCCAGAAATCGCAGTTATCAAAGAATACAGCAATCTTCCGTTGATAGAATGCTATCCTGGACAACTCAATCAAGTATTGATGAATGTTCTAGTGAATGCCATTGATGCTTTAGAACAAGCAAAAATAAATGCTCCCCAGATTCGGATTGTAACTAAAGTTACAGAGATTAAACATCTAATTATTAGTATTGTCGATAATGGAATTGGTATTCCAGAAAGCGTACAAAAGAGATTATTTGAACCGTTTTTTACTACTAAACCAATTGGTAAAGGTACTGGTTTAGGTTTATCTATTAGTTATCAGATTATTACCGAAAAACATCGAGGAAAAATCCGATGTTTTTCTACTCCTGGTAAAGGTACAGAATTTGTGATTGAAATTCCCCTACATCAATGAAAACATAAAAAGCGATCGCACTTTAATTCTGCCTTGTTATAGCATTTGCGATCGCTTTCTCATAAATCCCAACTTCTACATTCTTTCTAGTACTTGAATTCCCAACAGGGATAAACCTAACTTGAGGGTTCTAGCAGTCAGATCGCATAGAACTAGGCGAGATGTCCGCAGAGGTTCTTCAGCATTTAGCACTTGAACACCATGCTCACGATCATAAAACTGATTAAACTTTTTACTCAGTTCGTACAAATACTCGCATAACCGATTGGGTAACAAGTCTTGCTCTACAGTACTAATAACTTCATCGAGTTGCAGTAAATATTTTGCCAGTGCTAATTCTGTTTCATGTTGCAATAGGACTTTGACATTTTCTCCTAACTGTTCAAAGTTAATATCACCCTTGCGGCTAATTCCCTGAATCCGTGCATAAGCATACAGCATATAAGGTGCAGTATTACCTTTAAGATCCAGCATTTTGTCGTAGCTGAAAATGTAGTTACTCGTGCGATTTTGGCTTAAGTCAGCATATTTCACTGCACTAATACCAACTACCTCAGCAACATTGTTAATAAAATCTTCTGTTTCTTCGCGCTCTTCTTCTTTTAATCGAACTTCTAAATCTGCACGGGCACGAGAAATTGCTTCATCCAATAAATCCCGCAACCTTTCTGTATCTCCTGCACGAGTTCTGTACTTCTTACCATCTTTCCCAAGCACCAAACCAAAAGGTACATGAACTAATTCCACATCATCGGGAATCCATCCGGCTTTACGTGCAACCTGAAAGAATTGGGCAAAGTGGTTTGATTGTCCAGCATCCGTTACATAAATTATCCGCTTTGCTTCATCTTTTTGAATCCGGTAGCATAAGGCGGCTAAATCTGTTGTCGCGTAGTTATAACCACCATCAGATTTTTGCACAATCAAAGGTAGAGGTTCACCTTCTCTATTGGTAAATCCTTCCAAGAATACACACTTCGCTCCTTGGTTTTCTACCAGTAACCCAGATTTTTCTAAATCTTCCACAATTCCCGGTAGTAAGGGGTTGTAGAAAGATTCGCCACGTTCTGTTACCTTAACATCCAGCAAGTCATAAATTACCTGAAACTCCTGTCTTGACTGTTCACACAGCAGTTTCCAAGCATGGATTGTATCTTCCGCACCTGCTTGTAATCTGACAACTTCTTGCCGTGCTGTCTCTTGGAATGCTTCATCTGCATCAAACCGCTGTTTCGCTTTACGGTAAAAAGTCACTAAATCGCCAATATCTAAAGCGTTGGCAGTGGTAAGTGCTTCTGGGTAAACTTCTCGTAGATAGGCGATTAACATCCCAAATTGAGTACCCCAATCACCCACATGGTTTAACCGCAGTACATCATGTCCCAGAAATTCCAAAATCCGGGCAATGGAATCACCAATAATAGTTGAGCGCAGATGCCCAACGTGCATTTCCTTAGCAATATTCGGACTGGAAAAATCTACAACTTCTCGCTGTGGTGTTTTTGCCGTTGGCACACCTAATCTGGAATCTGCTTGAATAGCGTTTAATTGTGCCTCCAAGTATGCAGTTTTCAGTTTCAGATTGATAAACCCAGGCCCAGCTATATCTGGTGATTCACAGATTTCTGATACATCTAGTTTATCAGCGATCGCAGCTGCAATCTGCCTTGGTTGCTTTCCTAATCTTTTACTCAGGGATAAAGCCACATTCGCCTGATAATCACCAAACTTAGGATTGCTAGCAGGAACCAAAATCGGATCTACTCCAGCATACTCAGCGCCAAACGCAGCCACCAAGGCCTGTTCAAATTTATGTTTTAGTTGTTCTTGTGTAGCGTTCATATATAAATGTTATCTGTAACAGGCGTAATGTGACTGTTGAGAGGTGGATATTCCCAGAAGCTTGATTATTTTAACCTTAAAATATAGTTACCATTACTAACTCAAGACTGTCATGGTACAGTACAACCCCCTTGACTGTTTGCCATCTTCGGGAGAACTTCCCGACTCTGACGATACCCCAGTGGATAACGAGCTGCAAAACCTCATCCCTAATTTATTAGAAGCGATTTTGGCTTTAGCATGGAATGACCGTGCTGACTGGTTTTTTGGTGTAGATATGGGCATTTATTATGCACCATTACAACCGCCATTAGTACCAGATGGATTTCTCAGCTTAGGAGTAGAACGCTTTGTAGAAGAAGAGGGGCGCTTAAGTTATGTACTTTGGGAAGAGGCGGGTACTGTTCCTATCTTAGCCCTAGAAGTCGTCTCGAAAACTTATGGTGGCGAGTATGAACAGAAAAAAATTGATTATGCCCAATTAGGAATTTTATATTACGCCATTTACGTGCCTAGTCGCAAATATCGCCGCAAACGAGAACCCCTAGAAGTTTATCGCTTAATTGAGGGCAACTATATTTTGCAACCAGGCTCACGGGTGTGGATGCCAGAAATTGGTTTAGCAATAGGGCAAGAACGCGGTACTTACTTGGGCCGAACGCGAGAGTGGTTATACTGGTACGACCAAGATGGACGGAAATTACTGACACCAGAGGAATTCGTGCAACAAGAAAGAGAACGCGCTGATAGACTGGCACAAAAGCTGCGGGATTTGGGAATTAACCCAGAAGATATTTAGGGAATTGCAGAGTGCAATCACTCGATTTATCTCTGCTAAATTCAATTGTTAAACTTAATTTCTTGCTTTTATCTGTTCGGCTTGAGTAGAACTCGGCTCATTGTATACCATTTCTCTAGCCCAATGTTCGCAGTTGTAGTTTAGTAGATTCCACAGAGTATCTTTTGCACAGAGAATTTTTTCTCTAGATTTCTGAATACGCGCCTCAATTTCGATGTCTGAAGCTTTTTCAGGATGTTTTTGTTCAGGACGTTCTTTAAACAACCAGTCTGGTGTGTAAGGAGCAAAGTGAACATATCCAATTCCCACACTTACAATTTTACCTGTCGGTTTTACCGTCTTACCTGTAAAAAAGTGTGCAATTCTGTAACCCCTTGCAGTAGCTCTTACAACACCATAGTGGTCATAATCTCTACCTTGTTCATCTTTACATGGATAGACAACTAAATCGTTGGGACGTATTAAATTACCTTTATGATCACAGATATCAGGCTCTCTATCTAGAAGTATGATTAACTGCGATAGTCTTGCTAATTCAGTATCGATGATTTTCAATAAAGGATCAGACCACTTTGGATTGTACTCATTTACACATTTTTGTATTTCCTCATATTTTTGCATTACCCAGTTCAGATGCTTTTGCAATTGGTGAACTGCTTGAAAATGGGAGTCAGTGTTAACTTGAGCAAAATTAATATCAAATTTTATTTCTAAAACTTCAGCAATAACTTGGCAAGTTTTAATAATACTTTCGTCTCTTGTATGCTTGCATATCTGGGTAATTGCGTTTTTTACAGTGTCGCCGTGGTATAAACAATCCTGCAATTCAGCAAACAATCGCAGAATTTTAGAAGGATTTGGGTTCATTAATATTTACTTTGGGCTTCGAGTTCGTTTTTACCTGGCTCTCTGTATTCTCATTAAGTTTTTCTGTTATATAATTCTCAAATGCTGCCAAAGCAATTTTTGAGGATGATAGAGCAATTCGGGATGCCATTGATTTAGCAGCTTGGTCGCTAGACATATAATTACCTTATTTTGCTAAACTACCCTTGAAGCTTAGGATTTTGCCCCAGTTTTGATATATTTTTTTAACTTATAAAGTCAAATTTAATCTATTCTTACTAGTTTAAAAAACCGTATAATCACCAAGTAAATTACAACCAAGTAATACTTAAATCTATATAATTTTAAAAACAAAATCCACCTGGATATCAAATTACCAGGTGGACTTGTTAATACTTTTAGTGGATCCGAGCAGAGTCGAACTGCTGTCCAAATTGGGTATTGACCCTCCGCTCATTCACAGGTTTAGCCTATCTGACCCTCAAGGCGGGAATCGTTCATTATCCCGAACGTAGGATGCTCTGATTAAGTCTTTTCTAGCAAGCTAACCAGAGAACACTTGCTAGAGCATCCGTTGGGGTTTGTCCTTAGCCCTTAACGGAGTCGGACTAAAGACGCTCGAACCTATAAGAGGCGTTTAGGCAGCTACTAGAGCTTCCCGACGAGCAAATTTAACGATGTTATTCGCATTTACTTTTGTTTTGAGCCTTGGATTTCCGAGAGGAGACTCACTCTCGACCTGAATCACAGAGCAGCGTTCGCCAACCTGTCGAAACCGTGACGGACCCATGTGCTTCATACTTCAATTATAATACGCTGTTTTTAAATTGTGTGTTAAGACAAAAAATTTTGCGATGCTGGATTAGAGTAATTTCTCACTACTCAACAGCTAAATACTAAAAATAGCCAATTGCTAGTTATTTTAAGATTAGCAATTGGCTATTTATTACAAAGTAACAATTGACAATTCCCTAAGTTAATGCCTCAGCACCACCAACAACTTCTAGAAGTTCTTGGGTAATTGCAGCTTGTCGAGCTTTGTTGTAAGACAACGATAGGGTTCTAATCAATTCACCCGCGTTGTCGCTGGCGTTGTTCATCGCAGTCATCCGTGCTGCTAGTTCACTAGCCGCTGATTCTTGCAGTGCCCGTAATAGCTGGTTGCTCAAATATAGGGGCAATAAAGAATCGAGAATTTGTACGGGATCTTGCTCAAAAATCATGTCGCGGGCTAAAGGACGGGCTTGAGTAGTCACTTTTTGCCGTTCTACTTCAAATTGACCGCCACGAGTTGTCAAGCGGAAGATTTCGTCATCCGCTGCTTCTAAACCTTGAGGATCGAGAGGAAGCAGAGTTTGCACCACTGGACGGGAGCTCACCAAGGAGACGAATCTGGTATAAATTAACTCAATTCGGTCTACACTTTCTGATAGGAACAAAGAAAGCAATTCATCAGCAATTTTGTTAGCTTCTGCTGCTGTAGGAATTTGTTCTAAGCCACTGTAGGTAGCATCGATTGGTTGATTGCGGCGTTGAAAATATTGGATAGACTTGCGTCCCACCAACACAAATTTGTAATCTACACCTTCGGCTTGGAGTTCCTTAGCACGATTTTCGGCGCGACGGATGACGTTAGTATTGTAACCACCACATAAACCGCGATCGCCTGCAATCACCAGTAAGCCCACTGACTTCACTTCCCGCTTTCTCAGCAGGGGTAAGTTGGCTTCTTCAAACCGCAGACGGGTTTGTAGACCGTATAAAACTTGTGCTAAACGGTCAGCAAATGGACGGGTTGCTAATACTTGTTCTTGCGCCCGGCGTACTCTCGCCGCAGCTACCAGCCGCATGGCTTCGGTGATTTTTTTGGTGTTTTTAACCGACTGAATGCGATCGCGTATTGCTTTAAGATTAGGCATATTCTTAAGTCCTGAGTCCTGAGTCCTGAGTTCCGAGTGGCATAAAGTGCTGAGTACTAAGCTTAGTAGGAAGTTAAATTATAAGAACTTGCGTTTTCTTACTCTCAACTCCTTGTCTTATTCAGCACTCAACACTCAGCACTCAGCACAGTATTACACTGTCGCTTTGAAGGTCTTCTTGAATTCGGTTAGCGCTTCCTTCAAAGCAGCTTCTTCAGAGTCACCTAGTGCTTTGGAGGTTTGCACTGCTTGGGCGTACTGAGGTTTGCCTGTCTTTAAGTAATCGCGGAGTCCTCTGGTGAAGCTAGTAACTTTTTCTACAGGAATATCATCTAAATAACCGTTGATACCCGCATAGAGAATTGCTACTTGTTCGTATACAGATAGTGGGTCATTTTGGGGCTGCTTCAGTAGTTCCCGTAAGCGTTGACCCCGTGCCAACTGGTCTTGAGTAGCTTTATCTAAGTCAGAAGCAAATTGCGCAAAGGCTTGCAGGTCATCAAATTGAGCTAGTTCCAACTTAATCTTACCAGCAACTTTCTTCATCGCCTTGGTTTGCGCCGCAGAACCCACACGGGATACGGAGATACCGGGGTTTACCGCAGGACGGATACCAGCGTTGAACAAGTCAGAAGACAAGAAGATCTGACCGTCTGTAATCGAAATTACGTTGGTGGGGATGTATGCTGATACGTCACCTGCTTGGGTTTCGATGATTGGCAGGGCGGTCATGCTACCTTTACCCAATTCATCACTCAGCTTCGCTGCTCTTTCTAACAAGCGAGAGTGAATGTAGAATACGTCTCCAGGGTAAGCTTCCCGTCCGGGTGGACGACGTAGCAGCAAGGACATTTGGCGATAAGCTTGGGCTTGCTTGGAAAGGTCGTCGTAAATTACGAGAGTAGCTTTGCCTTTGTACATGAAGTACTCAGCAATGGTGGCTCCGGTATAGGGAGCGAGGAATTGTAGAGTTGCAGGGTCACTGGCGTTAGCGGCGACGACTACGGTGTAGTCCATTGCGCCTTTGTCTTGCAGTGTTTGCACGACGTTAGCTACAGTGGAAGCTTTTTGACCAACAGCAACGTAGACACAAATTACATCTTCTGATTTTTGGTTGATGATTGTGTCAATTGCGATCGCAGTTTTACCAGTTTGGCGGTCACCAATGATCAATTCCCGCTGACCACGACCGATGGGAATCATGGAGTCAATAGCTGTAATTCCGGTTTGCATCGGTTCGTGCACAGACCGACGAGCAATAATACCAGGAGCTGGAGATTCAATCAAACGGCTGTCTGATGTCTTGATATCTCCCTTACCATCGATGGGACGACCTAAGGCATCCACAACTCGTCCAATCAACGCTTCCCCTACGGGTACTTGGGCAATTCTACCAGTAGCGGTTACAGAGCTACCTTCTTGAATTTCCCGACCTTCACCCATTAATACCGCACCGACGTTGTCTTCTTCTAAGTTCTGGGCGATACCAACTGTACCGTCTTCAAATTCTAATAGCTCCCCAGCCATAGCCTTTTCTAGACCATAAATCCGGGCAATACCGTCACCGACTTGCAGGACGGTACCGACGTTAGCAACTTTGACATCTTGGTCGTATTGCTCGATTTGCTGTTGAATAATGTTACTAATTTCGTCAGGTCTGATGGAAATGCTCATGTGTCTATCTTTTTTCTTGGGAGACTGAACAGAGTAATCTTTATAGAAGTTAAGAGTTATGAGTTAATAATGCAAAAGCTAAAAGTTAAATTTCAAAATAAATTACTTTTTACTTTTTATTTAACTCTTAACTCCCAACTCCTAACTCCTCACTGTTTAGGAACTGGTTAAGCGTAAAGAAAGGCGGCGCAATTGACCACGTAAACTGGCGTCAATTACCTGCGATCCTACTTTAATGATCAAACCACCAATTAAGTCGCTGTCGATTTTGGTGTCTAGTTCTACTTGGCGAGCATTAGTGATTGCAAGAACCTTATCTATTACAGCTTGTTGTTGAGCTTCTGTGAGGGGAACGGCTGAAGTGACTTCCGCTAATACGGTTTGATTCAGCTGGCGCAACAACGTCAAATACTGCTGTAAAATTGCTTCCAAGAAGAAAATACGGCGTTTGTCTACTAACAACAGCAAAAATCTGCGTAAGTAGGGATTTGCGCCATCACCCAGTATTTGAGTGAGCACTGCCTTTTTCCGTTCAGGCTGAATAAATGGATTGTCAATTAAGTTTTGCAGTGGCGCTGAATTTTTCAACAAATTCACCAACGCACGCGCATCTTCGCCAAACTGTTCGCTCAGATTCTGGGATTTGGCTATTGACATCAAAGCCTGTGCATAAGGTTGGGCTACTTCGGCTGTTTCTACATTACTTTTCATCAGCGTCCTCCCACCTGTGCGATGCTGCGGTCAATTATTGTTTGTTGAACATCGTCAGCAATACCAGTCCGCAGTTGTGACTCGACTTTTTGCAATGCCAGCGCGGCTACTCGCTGCCGCAGTTCGGCAAGCGCTCGTTCTCTTTCTGTGTTCAAATCTGCTGCTGCTGTTTGTCGCAGGCGTTCCACGTCTTGCCCAGCTCGTGCCAATAGAGCTTCTTTAGCCGCCTGAGCGTTTTCTTCAGCAGCTTTGCGGATGCGTTGTGCCTCTGCCTGAGCTTGGGTCAACTGCCCTTGTGCCTGAGATAGAGCAATTTGTGCCTCTTTTAAGCGCTGTTCTGCTTCCTGAACTGCAGTTGCAATCTTTGAGCGTCGCTCGTTCAGGATATTGCTTAAAACTTTACGTCCGAAGTAGAATAATATGCCAACCAGAATCGCTAGGTTAATGAGATTGGTTTCAAAAAGGTCTAGGTTTAGACCGAAACCACCTTCTGCTGCGCCTTCTGCCAATTCAGAGTGAACAGCGTTCGCTTCTGCGGCAAGTAATAAGAATGTGCCCATGTTACCCATCTACAAGTGCGCTGCTCGCTTGTTAATACGTTGTATTTTCCCGCAGGGAAATTAAACTGTCTTAATTTCCCGAAGGAAAAAAGTGCCTTTTTTGACACTTAATTATGCGCTCTGGGATAATTGCCCATTTGCGCCTATGCTTTCACAGAACCTGTACTATCGCTTATCTAGCTAGAGTCGGTCCTAATAGTTTTTCTAGAATCTGTCTGCTTAGAGCATCAACGCGTTGTTCTAAGGAACGCATAGCTTCTTGCTTTTGTTGCTCTATTTCAATAGAAGCACGTTCTCGCTCTTGCTGAGCTTCTTGTTGCGCCTCAGCGATTTTCTGGGCAGTAATTTTCTTAGCTTCAACCTGAGCTGCTTCTATAGTAGCTTGCGACTGCCTGCGAGCTTCTGCTAGCTGCTGCTCATATTCTTGGGTTAAACGCTCAGCTTTAGCCAAACGTTCCTTGGCATCAAGGGTATTCGTTCGGATGTAATTATCGCGATCGTCCAGTACCTTGGTCAGTGGCTTATAGAAAATTACATTCAACAAAGCTGCCAATAGCAGGAACTGCAATGCCATGAAGGGCAAGGTAGCATCGAAATCAAACATTTCTCTCCTCTTTGGCTGGAGTAGCAGTTTTCATGGCTAGCAACAACATCCAACCTTTCATAATTTTAGAGACCCATAGCCAACAAGGGTCAACTTACATCAGAACGACTAAATACCCAAAAAATTTCGATCTGTAGAGGCGTGAGGATTCACGTCTCTACACTAACAAAACTCTTAGGTTTTAGGAAAAGGGGTTAGCAAACAGCAATACCAGAGCAATTACCAGACCGTAAATGGTCAGGGATTCCATGAACGCCAAGGTTAACAGCAGAGTACCCCGAATTTTTCCTTCTGCTTCAGGTTGACGGGCAATACCTTCTACTGCTTGACCTGCGGCATTACCTTGACCGATACCAGGGCCAATTGCAGCTAAACCAATTGCTAGAGCAGCAGCCAGAACTGAAGCAGCAGAAACTAATGGATCCATGATGATTTTCCTTGCTTGAAGTACAGAACTAACAAAAGTAGGTTAACTAGTAAAGACGTGTTGTTCACGCTGCACCAAGTTCTCACAAATCGCGCTTGGCGACGTTTTGAGCTTTGACGCTCGTCGGAACTGTGCTATCTACTGAGAAGCGTCAATGCTCCTCATGCTCTTCTCCACCATGCCCCTCCATTGCCTCATGAATATATGCCCCGGCCAGGGTAGCAAATACCAGGGCTTGAATGGCACTGGTAAATAAACCTAAAGCCATGACAGGCAGAGGTATAAATAGAGGAACAAGCAGAACCAGCACCGCTACTACTAATTCATCCGCCAATATATTTCCGAATAGACGGAAGCTTAGGGAGAGGGGCTTGGTAAAATCTTCTAGGATCGCGATCGGCAACAGAACAGGCGTTGGCTCAATATATTTTTTAAAGTAGCCCAAACCCCGCTTGCTAAAACCCGCGTAAAAGTACGCTAAAGAAGTTAGCAATGCCAATGCTACGGTCGTATTGATATCATTGGTGGGAGCTGCCAATTCACCAGAAGGCAACTTGATTAGCTTCCAAGGAATGAGCGCGCCTGACCAGTTCGATACAAAGATAAACAAGAACAATGTGCCAATGAACGGCACCCAAGGGCGGTACTCTTTCTCACCAAGTTGGTTTTTTGCCAGATCCCGAATAAATTCTAGGGCATATTCCATCAAATTTTGGATGCCGCTGGGAATTCTTTGTATGTTGCGAGTAGCAGCTAGTGAAGCTATTACTAGAACGCCAATCACAAACCATGAGGTGAGAAAAACCTGCCCATGAATTTTCAGATTGCCCAATTGCCAGTAGAAATGATGACCTACTTCTAATTCGGCTAGGGGAAATGAATTAAAGGCGTTTAAGACACTAAGCATTTGCATTCTTCAAGCATTTTCCCCAACGAGCGAGGATGGGAGTATTGTCTTTGTGAGCCTGACTTTATTAAGAATCAGGAAGGAACGCAGTTTGCACGGTGTAGACGAGGAGCGTGGCTTTGTAAGTTAAAAATCCCAAGAATATGGGCATAACCTGTAGCTCATGCCATTGAGTTGCTAATACAATCAACCCAATAAATAGAGCAAAACGACTTTTACTCAGACGCTTTTTCTCACCACCGAGTCGCTCAACGTCTTTGGCCAGCATTTTTAAGTAAACCACACCTGCACACGCCCCAATCAAATAATTCAGAGCAATGTTTAGTGAATAAAAAATCCACACAGAGATAAAAATAATCCCTGTTAAGACAAGTGTGATTACCAACAACTTCTGGTAGAGTTGATAGAACTCCTCCATTGAGTTTACTCGTTCTGTGTCAAGAGAACCAGACTCAGCATTTTGACTTGTTGTTGGAGTTGATGCAGTTGATTCGTCTGACAAGCTCACGGGACTCAAAACCAGTACAGCTAACGATGATGACTGCACATTCAGTCAGCTGAATCATATCACGATCTGGTAACAATACTTTAGAAAAAAACAATTAACTTCTTGTCAGCAGCAAACAATCAACTAAATAAGGTGCTATGAGGAGGAAGTTAGACAGGGGAAGAGCAAGAAGGATGTGTGTTCGCTCTTTATCTGTTAAAAATTGCTGCTTAGTAATTTTATCAAGATGAATTCCGTGAAACCCCTAGTATTTGGATTTGTACTACCAAGATACTGCTGGGACAGTTAATGAAAGGTTTATTTAGCTACTCTAAATTAAAAGTTATCGACAATTTATCAGCGATCTCCTTTTATACTAAGATGATAAATTTTGTCTACCACTTAGGACCATTGTGAAGAACAGGCAAATTATAAATGCCCTCAGAAAGAGTTACAGGTAATCTCTGAGGGCATGAGGTAGATGTATATCAAAGTGGTTTTTGCACCCAGTTAACTAAGAGGGTTGAGTTGTAACGGTTTCTTGACTAAGCTTTTTGAGCAGATTCTGCTTTCTTACGCTTCATCCATGTGCCAAAACCAACAGCTAGTAATGAGCCACCAACTGTCATAGGTTCGGGAACATCTGAAGGTCCTGTGGTATTGCCAGCATTAAAGTTAGTACCACTTAGAACTGAAAAACTTACTGGACTCGGTGTTGTAAATGAACTTACTACGGAAAAGTCCAATCCTGTAAATGGGTTTCCTGTCAAAGTATTCGCCGTTGCCTTCTTAAGTGTCAAAAACACATTGTTGGCATCGAATCCTACTAAATTCAGAAATGATGAATTTACATTTACTCCAGTTACACCTTCCAAGCCTGAGAGCGTGATGCTAGCAGACTTAAGTAGCTTTTCTGAGGGTGTTCCAGTAGCAAGTACATTGTAGTTGTATGTGCCACCTAATTGACTAACGAAATTGACACTTGCTGCTTGTGCGGGTTTAGCACTAACAGCAGCAAACGACAAAGCAATACTAGCCGCAGCAATGCTGAGCTTTTTAGCTAATTTCATCCGCAAATTCTCCAAACAATTAGTTTCATTTTTTAAGTACAAGCTCGTAAACGAGGCTCGTTGTAATGTATTATCATTTACTTTTATACGGAAGCAAAAAAACTAATTTTGACTAAATCTTGATATTGTGGCAGCTTTGTGTAAATTTAAAATGAATGTATATTTTTTCAGCACAAAAAATCCGGATCGTGTCAAACGTCCGGAGCGTAATAGAAATACAGCAATTGTTACGGTTTAATTTAAGTCGGTGTTAACAAAATTAGCTGCTGCTTAAGAAGCGTTCTTACTACATCCAACTCCACCTGCACATCTGCCAATATCTTTGCTACTGTTAACTCGCCATTACACCTTTGCAGAAACTCAAACTCTTGTGCTGACAAATTGACAATCTGGTAATCGCAGTTAAATATACATTGACTTGGCCATCCATCCATACAAGGATTACGTTCTGGAATCGCCGCTAATAGGCTATTATCATCTGACCAGTCGGTTTTGGTAATAGGGGGACGACCAAGGAAAAATTCGTAATGGGTAACTTCTGGGTCTAGTAATTCTATTAAGCGATAACGTTGGCGATCGCTCAACTCTTTTGCCCGTTCAATTAACTCTGGTGCATTACTCAAAAGTCTTTCCAATTGCCAAAAACCAGGATTTGAGAAGCCAATGAATTCTAAGCCAGAAGCATCAATTAATTCAAATAAAGTTTCAATGTTGTAATCAATTTCTTGGGGATGAACATACATATCGGCAAAGTTTTCATCCCGATGATTTTCCAACGACCAGCGCTCTTTTTCGCGCTTGACAATCCGATTATTTTCTGGCAATGAAGCAAATATTTGCCGCCCGACCTGTACACCATCACGATAGTCACCACGTTTGTCAGCTTGAAGAAGAGCGATCGCTTTTTGCATGAGTTGAATTTCCCAGCGTCCCAACTCTCCATAGACAAAAATGTGCATCAAGCCACCTGGGGCTAACTTCTTCGCCAAGGCTTGAATACCGCGAATTGGATCAGGTAAATGATGCAAAACACCAACGCAATTAATTAAATCAAACTCTCCTGGCAACTGTTCCACATCGTACAAGCTGAGGTGATGAAACTCAACGCGGTTGGCTCCAGAACGCTGACAGCGCTCTTTTGCTACTGCTAAAGCACCAGCACTGAGGTCAATGCCTACAACAGAAGCTTGAGAATTGAGATGAACCAAGTATTCTGTACCTACCCCCGTACCACAACCAGCATCTAAAATGCGGATGTCTTGTTTTTGAGGTTTTTGACCAGTGCAGAAATTGTAAGCAGCCAGCCAATTCCAGCGCCAGTTATAGCCTGGAGGTGGTTCATCTAACAGAGGTTCTGGCGGAAAGGGGTAAGTGTTGTAGAGTTTGGCAACAGCAGCGCTAACAGTTTGGGCGTCGGACATAACAAGTAATTCTGGGGGCAAAATTGAGTTTAGCAGATGTGGTTTGACACTCCCCATTTCTCACGGCAAGAAGGTTCTAGTTTCACGATCATTGCTTGCCTTTGCATGTCTGGCGACCAACACAGTTATTAACTTTTTTGCAAATCCAGTTTTATTAAACAATACTACTTAAACGCTGTCTTTCTTTTGCCTATCGCCGATTGCTTGCCTTTACAAGTAAGTTCACAAATTAAATAGGAGTGCTAGATATCGCATTGATGGGTTTGACAAAATTTGGCATTATTTATTTCCTCTTGTAGAGTACTTAAGAGAATAATCTTAAATGCCGAGCCACCTTGTACTTCAGTAGTGATGTAGGCATACTTCTGACCACGAGAGAATTGGTCTCGACCAATCTTGATAACATAGCGAGACTTTTGATAGTCGTTAGCAATGCTGGAATTATAGATATTTTGAACTAATTTCACTGCTTTGGTATTTTTCTGAGTGAATTTAAGGTTGGAATCACCACTAACAGTTATTCCCTCTTTAGTCACTGTCCCATGCTGGGAAGTTACATCAGCATAAAAATATAATTTTCCTTTTGTGCCGTCATAACCATGTGCTTCGCTGTTGTACTTTAGCGTTGGTAAAGTTGCTCTGGTTTTTGCCCAATTTACGACGGTAGTTATATTTTGTCCTGGTAAGGCATTGGCAGGAGTAAGGGACAGAGATATAGCCAAGGTAGATAAAGCAAAAAAAAGTTTTAAGTAAAAATTATTACTTTTTAGCATGGGTTATTTCCTAATTAAATGTATTTATAGCAACAGCATAACTTACAAAACTTCAGTAACAAGTCCTTCGGCCTCAAGGTCACTGATTTTGAAAATCCAAAATATCTTTTGTGGGTTTTTGTAACTTTTAGATACAAAACTTAGTCTTGATTTCAGAGAAGCAAGAGTATTAGCTCTGGAACTTATCGCCTGGATACGTCATGTTCTACATACTTCTTAATAAATCAACAGGGAAGCCGCAAAACGTTCTAATCTAAAAGCTGACTGGGTTAATTTACTGGCAGTTTTGAAGGCGGTACTCTTAAGGCATGACTACACCAATGTGTCAAGCCTCAAAGCGACCCAGACTTAACACATAAATGCTTATGATGGGAGTTTTACAAATCCGATGAGTGTTAAGGCAAGTGGTGGAAGCTCAGTTGCGCGTCCGCAACTATATCAAACCCTAGCAGTAGCTACAATTTCCCAAGCGGAGCAACAAGACCGCTTTTTGGGAACTGGTGAACTGAATGAACTGGCAAGCTATTTTGCATCTGGTGCAAAGCGTTTAGAAATTGCCCAGACGCTCACGGAAAATTCCGAGATTATTGTATCTCGGGCTGCCAACAGAATTTTTGTTGGTGGTTCGCCAATGGCTTTTTTAGAAAAGCCAAGAGAACCAGAATTGGCACTAGCCAGTACTGGGAGTGGGAATGTTCAAGAAGGCATGAAACTAGGAACTGTAACCTACGTTGAAAGTCGAGGAGGATTCCTAGAAAATTTACGCTCAATCTTTAACAGTTCTCCCAGTGGTCCGACACCTCCAGGTTTCAGACCAATCAACGTTGCTCGTTACGGTCCTAGCAACATGGCTAAGAGCTTGCGGGACTTATCCTGGTTCTTGCGCTATGCTACCTATGCGATCGTCGCTGGTGACCCCAACATCATCACCGTAAATACAAGAGGTTTGCGGGAAATTATTGAAAATGCCTGTTCTGGTGAAGCCACAATTGTCGCTTTACAAGAAATCAAAGCTGCGTCACTTTCTTATTTCCGCAGGGATGCTGCGGCTACAGAGATTGTGTCTCAGTACATGGATGTGTTGCTAACAGAATTTCAAGCACCAACACCTTCAACTAAACTCCGCCAAAGACCTTCTGGTGACCAGCAAGGGTTGCAACTGCCTCAAATTTACTTTGTTGCGGCAGAGCGGCGTCCCAAGTTTGTAATGAAGCCTGGATTATCATCCAGCGAAAAAACCGAAGTTATCAAAGCGGCTTATCGGCAAATCTTTGAGCGCGACATTACCCGTGCTTACAGCTTGTCAATCTCTGATCTGGAATCTAAGGTGAAGAACGGCGACATCTCAGTTAAAGAGTTTGTCCGTCGTCTAGCCAAATCTCCCCTTTACCAAAAACAGTTTTACCAGCCTTTTATTAACAGCCGAGTGATTGAACTGGCTTTCCGTCATATTTTGGGACGGGGACCAAGTAGCCGTGAAGAAGTACAAAAATACTTCGCGATTGTTTCTAACGGTGGTCTGCCAGCTTTAGTGGATGCCTTAGTAGATTCTGAAGAATACAGTGACTACTTCGGCGAAGAGACAGTACCCTACCTCCGTGGTCTGGGTCAAGAGGCACAAGAATGTCGCAACTGGGGACCACAGCAAGACCTGTTGAACTACAGTGCGCCTTTCCGTAAAGTACCTCAATTCATTACTACCTTCGCTGCTTACGATCGCCCACTACCAGATCAGCATCCTTACGGTTCAGGTAACGACCCCTTAGAAATTCAGTTTGGGGCGATTTTCCCGAAAGAAACTCGCAATCCTAGCAGCAGTCCAGCTCCTTTCAGCAAGGATACCAAGCGGATATTAATTCACCAAGGGCCAGGTATTAATAACCAGAACAGCAATCCCCAAGCACGGGGTGCGTTTCCTGGTACCTTAGGTCCCAAGGTATTCCGGTTGGATCAACTGCCAGGCACGATTGGCAAAAAGGCTGCTAAAGGTGCAAGTGTTAAGTTCTCCGAAAGCTCGACCCAAGCAGTAATTAAAGCTACTTACCTGCAAGTTTTTGGTCGTGATGTTTACGAAGGTCAGCGCCTAAAAGTCCAAGAAATCAAGCTGGAAAATGGCGAAATTTCCGTGCGGGAATTTGTCCGTGCTTTGGCTAAGTCGGATTTATTCCGTAAGCTGTACTGGACATCGCTGTACGTTTGTAAAGCGATCGAATATATCCACCGTCGCTTGTTAGGTCGTCCAACTTACGGTCGTCAAGAAAATAATAAATATTTTGACATCGCCTCTAAAAAAGGCTTTTATGCCGTAGTTGACGCGATCATTGACAGTGTGGAATACACTGAGGCATTTGGAGAAGATACAGTTCCTTACGAACGCTATCTAACTCCAGGTGGTGTGGCGTTGCGACAACTGCGGGTTGGCAGTATTCGCGAAGATGTTGGTGGCAGAATCCAGAAGGAAGAAACACCACGCTTTGTCGCCTTAGGTGCTGTTACAGAACAGCGGACAGAACCGGATATTCAATTCCGCATTAACCAAGGTGTTAGCAAGCAACGGGAACAAACAAAAGTCTTTAAGCAGGTGGCGAATATCAGCGACAAAGTTGCTGTGCAAACTTTGATCAGCGCTGCCTATCGCCAGATTTTTGAACGCGATATTGCACCTTATATTGCTCAAAACGAATTTACAGGTTTAGAAAGCAAACTGGGTAACGGCGAAATCACTGTTAAAGAATTCATTGAAGGTTTGGGTAACTCAAACCTGTACATCAAAGAGTTCTACACACCATATCCCAATACCAAGGTGATTGAACTAGGAACTAAACATTTCCTAGGACGGGCACCGCTAGATCAGGCAGAAATCCGCAAGTATAACCAAATTTTGGCTACTCAAGGTATTCGTGCCTTTATTGGTACTTTGGTGAACAGTGCCGAGTATCGCGAGGTGTTTGGTGAAGATACAGTACCTTATCGTCGCTTCCCAACTCTACCTGCGGCCAACTTCCCGAATACTGAAAAGCTGTACAAACAGCTGACTAAGCAGAATGATGATGTGGTGATACCTAGCTTTAAGCCAGTACAACCACGCCTTGAGTCTGCTAAGACACCGATTTTGGCGAAAGCGATCGCAGATTTGGCAGCCCAAGCAAAACAAATCGATCAGAGCAAGCCGTTGTTTGTTGAACTAGGCCGTTCTTACAACGATGGTCGAGGTCAGTCGGTGGAAGTTGGTGTAGGTACAACCCGCCGTAAACCTGCACGTATTTACCGTTTAACAGACGGCACAAACCAACCAGAAAGACAACTGGTGATCAACGCCATTTACCGTCAGGTATTGGATGTATTTAGCGGTCAAGTGCCTGATTACTATCGTAGGACTGAACTAGACAGCAAACTCCGGAATGGAGAAATTTCGGTGCGTGAGTTTGTACGTGAACTGGCCAGTTCAGAAATCTATCGCAAACGGTTCTATACGCCTTATCCCAACACCAAGGTGATTGAGTACCTGTTCCGTCACCTGTTGGGACGCGCACCTGCAACTCAAGGCGAAATCCGCCAATATAACAAGTTGCTGGCCGATAAGGGTTTGCGAGCTGCTGTAGAGGCAATTGTCGATAGTTCAGAGTATGCCCGTTACTTTGGTGAAGATGTGGTGCCTTACCCACGCTTCCCATCCCTGCCAGCAGGTAACTACCTCGGCAGTGTAGAGGCGGCAGCTGACTTGGTGAAACAATCTTGGTCTAGTTTGTCTCCTTCTGTACTAACGGGACGCCCTAGCGCTCGCTAAATAGTTAATAAATCAACAGTCAAAGGGAGCCAGCGCCGTGAGCTGGTTTCCTGACTTGAGGCGACTGGCGTTCAAGAGTCCAAAGTTTTTTACTCTTGACCTTTGGCTGTGGACTCTTAAACTCAGTGACGCAACTTTTCTTAATATTGCTTTCAGATTGTTGAAATTGACGTAAATCTGAAAAGGAATATTACAAACTATTAAGAGCAGTCATAAATGCTCAACATAATGCCGGAGAATATTTTGCGGAAGGTAGCTGAGTTTTAAGTGCTTGTGTAATCGTAATCGCTCAAGCAATTCGTAATGCACTAGTAATACCAGTTTGTCAACTGTTATTTCTAAAAAAGCGAAAAAACATAGCTACTATCAACCAAAGTTAAAATCGCACCAGTTTAATCAAATTCTGGTTTCATTCTTAGTTGGAGGAATCCATTAATGAGTATCGTCACGAAGTCCATCGTGAATGCTGATGCAGAAGCCCGCTATCTCAGCCCTGGTGAGCTAGATCGGATCAAGAGCTTTGTTAGCAGTGGTGAGCGCCGTCTGCGGATTGCTCAAGTTTTAACCGACAACCGCGAGCGTCTGGTTAAGCAAGCTGGCGAACAACTGTTCCAAAAGCGTCCTGATGTTGTCTCTCCTGGTGGCAATGCTTACGGTCAAGAATTGACTGCTACCTGTCTGCGCGACTTGGATTACTACTTGCGCCTAGTTACCTACGGAATCGTTGCAGGCGACGTTACCCCCATCGAAGAAATCGGTGTTGTAGGTGTTCGTGAAATGTACAAGTCCTTGGGCACTCCTATCGAAGGCGTTGCTGAAGGTGTCCGTGGTCTGAAGAATGTTGCTGCTTCCTTGCTGTCTTCTGAAGACGCTGCTGAAGCTGGCTCTTACTTCGACTATGTAGTCGGTGCCTTATCGTAAGTTGAAGCTGTTTCTCTGCTGAAACCGAAGTATTGCAATACGGTTGGAAATAAGGAATTAACAATATGGCTCAAGACGCAATTACCGCTGTAATTAACTCTGCGGACGTTCAAGGTAAGTATCTAGATACCGCTGCTCTAGAGAAGTTAAAAGGCTACTTCTCCACTGGTGACCTGCGGGTACGTGCTGCTAGCACCATCAGCGCCAATGCTGCTGCGATCGTTAAAGAAGCTGTAGCAAAGTCTTTGTTGTACTCTGACATCACCCGTCCCGGTGGTAACATGTACACCACCCGTCGCTATGCTGCTTGCATCCGCGATTTAGACTACTACCTCCGCTATGCTACCTATGCTATGTTGGCAGGCGATCCTTCCATTCTGGATGAGCGCGTGCTGAATGGCTTGAAGGAAACCTACAACTCCTTGGGTGTACCCATCGGTGCTACCGTGCAAGCTATCCAATCCATCAAGGAAGTAACTGCCAGTTTGGTAGGTTCTGATGCCGGTAAAGAAATGGGCGTTTACCTAGACTATATCTCCTCTGGCTTGAGCTAAGAGCTAGTTAGCACTTAAGAATTTAGGTGCGGCTTTATTAAGGACTGGAAATCAATCGTGAGTGCTAGAGCGTTCTATCGCTTACCTTGTTGAAACAATTAATAATGATGAGTGTTAGCGGTCTAGTATTGATGCTTGATTTCCAGCCTTGGAGCGATTAATTTTTAAAGATTGGCACTCAAGATTTTTCAAATAAAAAAGTTTTCACAATTACACAGGAGATTACAAAGCATGGCCCGGTTGTTTAAAGTTACTGCTTGTGTTCCCAGCCAAACCCGAATCCGTACCCAACGCGAATTGCAAAATACCTACTTCACCAAGTTAGTTCCCTATGAGAACTGGTTCCGCGAACAGCAACGGATTCAAAAAGCTGGCGGCAAAATCGTTAAAGTGGAACTGGCAACTGGTAAGCAAGGTGCTAACACTGGTTTGCAGTAATTTTTATACACAGAAGATTATTATTAGGGAGTTATGAAGAGGCCTATATGGGCCTCTTTTTTGTTACTTATATTTCAATACGGTTCAGTTAAGGTGATAAGAGTTCTCATCTGTCGAACAAAAACCAAGATTTGGGGGATTCTCCCCCAAACCCCCGATTGGGGGACGCA
>NZ_MTAW01000076.1 GCF_002154725.1 Nostoc sp. 106C
AAAAATGTTTGTAGTTGCGCTTTAGCGCCCTATCAATTAGAAATCTAATGCACAACTTTAGCCTAGACAGTCCACTACGTATTTTTCAAAAATCAGTCCTTCATCCACACCATGACCGCAAAAATGAACAATTTGCGGTTCTACATCTAATAATGCTCGCCGCAGATCGTTTATCCTCACAGCCCATCGAGATTGCAACTTAATTTGGTCACGATATTTAGACCGTTGCAATCCTTCTTGAATCTCACGTACTTCTAAGTCTAGGCGCAGTCTTGCTTGATCCACTGGACTAGCTGCTAGTACAAGAATTGTTTTGACCGTAGGGCTATTGCTCATGATGGGGTAAAAAAGTTATCGCCAAAACTTTATACTCAGCTTGAGATGGCTGTTCTTGTGCCAAACAGTCTATCAAACAGTTTCATTCAACTGACTGTATCAACACTTGTTAGAGAGCGATTGAGCTTGCTTTTTCTCAATGTCCAGCTGATAAAGTATATTTTGGCTTCACTTCCAAGGTGAGAATACAGGCAATTAACCACGCTAAACCTATAGCATAGCCAGCTAACACATCAGTAGGCCAGTGTACGCCCAGGTAAAGCCGACTAAAACCTATTGCCAAAATTAAGACAACACTCAAGGCTAAAATCTGTTTGCGCGATCGCGGAAATTGCTCCGCTAAAATATAACTGATGAAACCATAAATCACCATTGACACCATTGCGTGACCGCTAGGAAAACTGTGGTGACCGACATGAATAATATAATCCCACAGTGCTGGACGTGCCCTACCAAAAAGCACTTTCAGCGCATAATTTAAGCCTATGGCGCTGGCTGTGGCTAAACCTAACCTGGTAGCTTGAGGGCGACGATAATAAAGTAGATAAAATTCTACGCCCAAACAAATCAACACCAAAGCCAGTGGATTACCTAGAGAAGTAATACCAAGCATGATGCGATCTAAAAATGGGGTATGCAGGTTTTGAATGGCTAACAAAATACTTCTGTCCAGACTGTATCTATGAAGTAGCCCTGCTCCCAAGACAAAAGTACAAATAGCTCCTGATGCCAGAATTAATTGATTATTTACTTGATTTAATTGCTTGTGGGCTGAAGTTTTAGGTATTTTAGCTTTTTCTATGGCAGTGCTGATATGGGCTGTCTCTAACGTGAGTTTTCTGACTTCTTTTGCGTAATCTAAGACAATATCTTGAAGAAGTAAAGCGATCGCATTTGGGCTGAAATCTGGACGGAAAATCACCAGCACATTTCCTGTCCAACTATTAGCACTCACTTGTGCAATTCCTTCCTCTTTTGACAATCTAAATCCCAGGTAGCTTTTGAGCGCCTCCGAACCATAAAGTCCATTCACCTTATATCTAGCTCTACCTTTAACAGCGCTATGTATGGTTCTGACTAAAAGATTGTCCTGAGGAAGTTTATCAAAATTAAAAGTGCCCATTTTTCTAGTTGCGATCGGAATAAATAAAGTCCAACAATTTTGATTCAGTTAGCTGTTGCTACTATTGCGATAGTTTCCATGAGTGCGTGAATTGCTCAAATGAGAAAGCAATATCTGCTTTTGCTTACTAAAATCAACTTTACGCGTTATCTTGATGCCGCGCTCAGTTATGGCAGAGCTAGACGATGTTTACCTCTACCGACAGCTGGCGGTGCTAATGGCTGCAAGCCCAATTTCTTTTTAGTAGTTTGCGATCGCCATTGCTTGTTGGGCAAGATAAACATGATGGTAGATTTTAATCCTTTGATTAAAGTTTTCGCGCTTCTTAGTACTCGTTCCCAAGTATCTGTTTTCACCTCTCGATGCTGAATAGCTGTACGCGCTTTGTTGATGTTACGTGTACTATCAATCAGGTTGAGCAAAGCATCAAAGATGGCTCTGGCAATTGTTTTTGCTGTGACTGGGGCGGGTAAAGCTATATTTGGGGCAGTTTGAATCAGATTAACTAGATGCGATCGCATTTGCTCAGCGGAAATTACCCCTGCTTGATAATGGATCACAATGGATGCAGCTGAAGAGTTGATGCGCACATTTGTAGTCCTAGCGTCTGATTCTATCAATCGCTGGAGTTTATTGCCATAATCAGAATCTTTGGCTAGCCGAGGAATGCGAAAACGAATCCGTCCCGGAATAGCATGGACAACACTATAAGATATGTTTTGGATTGGCGTGGCTTTACTAACTACGCTCTTAGTTGTATTTTTACGTTGTTGTCGCTCTGCATCGACACCAACGTGTTTGTCAGAATTAGTCAGTTTTTTAGAAACCATAAACAAAAAACAGAGCTATTCTTCAGTATTTAAAGGGCATGTGCCTCTAATCTAGCTTCCACTTCTGTCAGGCTTCATTAAGTATCTTTAAGACCGCCTGATGCAAAATAGTATTTGTAGGGTGGGCAATGAAAAATAAAATACTTCCTTCTTGTTCCCTCTTCCCTACCTTGATGAGTTAATTCACAACTCAAATAAGATTGCTATATTCACGAATGCCAAACCTGATAAAACTCTAAATAATCCATATTTTCTGCACAGTGCCAAATCAGTTTATAACAGTCCCGGCATAGTTCTAATTTATTATCTGAGAATTTATCAAAACAGCAATTTTTCAAAGATGTAACTACTTCTGGAAAGTGTTCATTGAGCATGATTTCTTTTAAGTTATCTGCTGTATGTTTGCGAAGTTTTACACTTTGGGTTGACTTGAGCAGCTGCAATAAAGTCGTTAATGCTACTAAATTTCCTGGCTCAAGCTGTGCCAATTTGTAAGCCTTTCGTCTTTTAGTATCTTCATCCTCTGATGAGGTGATTCCTCGAAGTAATTCTGTAATCTTGGTTTTGATAGAGTAATGAGTTGATGCAGTAGATTGTTCTTGTCTCTTATTTCTTCTATTCTGGTGAAATTTTGAGGTGAGAGAAGTATTTTTTGAATTGCTTTCTATCTTATTATCAAAGTGAGATTGCTCGCCATAAAGCATAGCTAAATTCTCTAATGCTTGTCGCTTTTGGGATAGATCAATTGCAGATTCAGCGATTTTCTTGAGTGTAGAGATTGCGATCGCATTTTTGGCATCGATTTTTCCTAAGCTATAAGCGGCTTTGCGACGGGTAGATTCATTCTTGGTAGACTCGATAATTTCAATCAAGGCAGCGATCGCAATTTTATTACCCGGATCGACTCTTCCCAAACTATATGCCGCCTGCCAGCGAATTGATTCATAGCAAAGAGTGTTGGCGAGTTGTTCTAATGCGGCGATCGCAATTTTGTTACCAGGATCGAAAACCTTGCCCAAACTGTAAGCTGCATTCCAAGTGTCGAAATCGTTTTCGCTGGATTTGATGAATTTTTCTAAAGCGGCGATCGCTTTTGGGCGATCGGTTTTTAATAATGCTACTCGCGCACACTCAACAATTGGTGGTGGATATCTCCACGGTTTTTGGTCTTTATTTTGGTCTTTCAACTCGCAATAGCCAAAACGCCATTCTACTAATTGGTGGACAATTTCATCAGCTTTTTGGCAATCTGCAAACTCGGCAATTCCTTGTGCGGCTACAAAATAAGCTTGATGGCGATAATATCCTCCACAGTCGTCAGGAAACTCAATTAATGCATGGATAAATTCTTCCTTGTGCACCTGTGGGATATCATCTCGGCCTAGCCACAGCAAAATTACTTCTCGCCACTGGAGTGCAAAGATGCGGTAACTAGGAGTATCTAATGTATGGTTTAAGAAAAAATGCCAATCGTCAACAGCTTGTGCTGCAAAATATTCTTGAAACGTGGGATGGTAAAAAGCATAAACTTTTTCTCCTTGAGTTTCTGAGATACCTACCTGATTGAGCCAGCCTAACTGTAGCGCCAATTGAAATAAGCCATCATCAGCAGGCCCCAAAACCTGACAGACAAAGCGATGTCTCAAACGAAACTTGGTTTTTTCTTGAACTATAGCTAACAGTGCTAATTCTCCCAACGCTCGATTTAACTGCTGTCTTTGGGCTAAAGTTGTCGGAAAGCGATCCTGTTTCCACTCATATATAGCCTCAACAAATTGCTCATACAGCATAGCTTTAGTTGTGGGTAATCTTCCTTGCGTCAATCCCCAAGTACGACACAATAAAGCCAATCGCAGAGGATTTTTCACCGCATCCTTCAGCCGTCGCCGTTCTGGTTGGTTTAACTCTGCTTGTAAACTCTCTCCACAGGCGGGATGATCCTGAAACCACCGCCGAATAAACTGTTCCACCTGGTTGCATGAAGCTTGGGAACGCAAGGAAAATTTTTCACCATAGCTAAAATTTAGATTGCGGTAGGTGATGAAAGTTTGCAAGGCATTCTTACCTGCATCCCAAACATTCAGCCGACTGGTCAAAATTACTCTCGCATCTCCTACCCAACCATTAAGACAACTAGCAATTTTGCTTAAAGCTTGGCTAGATTCCACAGCCATTTCATCTACTGCATCCAAAAGCAACCAAACCCGTCCTTGATTAAACTGTTCGCAAAATGCTTCCTCTATTTCTGGTGGTACACGTAGCTTGCGAGTAGCTGCGGGTAGCCAATCTTGAATTAAGTACTGTTCTAAAGTCTTACCCTGTAAATCTGCCAAAGAAATCCAGATAGGCAAACCTTCAGTATTATCCAACACCCATGCGGCAACTTTTTGCAGCAAAGTAGTTTTTCCGGCTCCTGGTTCTCCGACAATGGCAATGCGCTGATTTTGTTGTTTTCCTAGTAGTTGTTGAAGAAATTCATCATGATTAAAGGTCTGGGTAATTTCCGCATCTTCTGGTTCATATAACCGTGAACCTTCTTGAGGAGTCACATCATCAACGTGACGCAGACGTTGTTTGCGTTCCACCAATCCCAAAGGCACATAAACCTGATCCAGTTCAAAACTGACACCATCAGCGCTAGTGAGAGGATTGGTAGTCAACCGTTGATGATTTTGCGCTTTTAAAGCATTAAAACAAAGCTTTTGCCAATCAGGTTGTGAGGGAGATGAAGAACTTTCTCCCCCTTGTCCTCGTTGTCCCTTTGCCCCATCCTCCCCCGCCACCTGCTTCGACTTCTCCGGCCTGCGGCGTTCCCATTCCACATCAAATTTTTGTAAATTAGCTTCTGTATCTTGGCGTTTATGCCATAGGTTGAGGGTAAAGTGCCAAGTTTCCGAACCGCCGCGAGAGGGGCGATTATCTTCGAGAATTTCTAAGAAATCTGCAAACCGCTTTAAAGCTTCTTTGATTTGTTCAACGTTTAATTGCTCTTCAGCCGATGCCAAAGTTGTCAATGCTTGCAAAAATCGCACTTTCGTTCTGACAACCAGCCGATTTTCAGATAGCCAACGAGTTTGGATTTGGGGACGCAGTGCATCTAAAGTTGCTTCATCCCTACAGGCGATCGCATCATTAGCATAAGCTAACAACACCTCTAATAAGCGCCGCGATCGCTTTTTTGCTTCTGGGCCATAACTCGGTCTTGCCATCGCTGTATTTCTTGGACTGGACAAAGTTCGCTTAATTATCCAAGTTTAGCAACTTCCCTAAAAGTCTCAACGCAGTCTAGTGCATTGTTAATGCCTCGGGTCGCGTTGTCAATACATAGCGACGTATTGTTAATGCATGGCATCGTATTGTTAATATATGGCGACGCGTTGTTAATACATTGGGTCGTATTGTTAATGCATGGCATCGTATTGTCAATACATGGCGACGTATTGTTAATGCATCGCGTCGTATTGTTAATAGACCTCTTGCACAAATAATGTAAGCATGAAAAAATACAGGTCAAAAAACAA
>NZ_MTAW01000012.1 GCF_002154725.1 Nostoc sp. 106C
ATTACATATCTTCTAACTCCATACCTTTGGTTTCTCTAATAAAGAACCAAACGAAAAATAGTGAGATAGCCGCAGCAGTTGTATACAAACCATAGGCAGCACCTAAACCAAAATATTGCAAGATCGGCGGAAATGTCGTCGAAACCACGAAATTCGCGATCCATTGCATTGCCGCAGCTACCGAAAGTGCAGCCGCGCGAATTCTGTTATTAAACATTTCTCCCAACAGCACCCAAACAACTGGTCCCCAGGAGAAGCCGAAGCAAAACACATAGAGGTTGGCTGCAATCAGAGCTATAGTACCAGCAGAACCAGTCAACGTTGGGTTACCAGCAGCATCGGTTGGAGCATGACCAAAAATATAAGCCATCGTTCCTAAGGTGAGTGTCATACCAATCGACCCCAGGATCAGCAAAGGCTTACGACCAAATTTATCTACAAAGGCGATCGCCACGAGGGTAGTTATAATGTTGACGGCTCCTGTAATCACTGTAATCGTCAGCGAATTCTTTTCTGAGAACCCGACTGCACGCCACAATACACTGCTGTAGTAGAAGATGACATTAATCCCAACTAATTGCTGAAATACAGATAAGCCGATTCCAATCCAAACAATTGGCAGCAGTCCACCACTTCTGCTTAACAGGTCAGACAAGTTGGGACGGCGTTCTTGCAGGACTGTTTGGCGAATTTCTGCAATTTTTTCTTGGACGTTACCCCCCAAAATCTTGGTTAAAACGTTAGCCGCTTCTGGTTCTCGATTTTGGGCAACTAAGTAACGCGGAGATTCTGGAATCGTTAAAGCCGCCATGCCATAGAATACTGCTGGCGGCACTGCTGACCAAAACATCCACCGCCAGGCGGCAACACCAAATAAAAATGGTGACTCTGCCGAACCTGCTGACACCGCAATAAAGTAGTCACTCAGTAGGGCAATAAAAATTCCCACCACAATCGCTAGTTGTTGAAGAGAACCTAACCTGCCGCGCAAGTGAGAAGGAGAACATTCGGCAATGTAAGCTGGTGCAATGACGCTAGCTGCGCCAACTGCAATTCCACCTAACAATCGCCAAAAGATAAAATCCCAGATTGTAAAGGCAATCCCCGAACCAATGGCACTGATCGTAAACAACGCCGAAGCCACCACCATTGCTTTGACTCGACCATAACGGTCTGCTATTTGTCCGGCAAAAAAGGCTCCTACCGCAGACCCCAGCAACGCTAGCGAGACTGCAAGACCAGTCACCCAACTACTAGTGTTAAAGGCTTTTGATAAAGCTACAACTGCGCCGTTAATTACAGCTGTGTCAAAACCGAACAAAAAGCCACCCAGCGCAGCCGCACCAGCAATCAAGATCACATAATACGTGTTTGCTTTCCGACGAGTAGTAGTGGAGGTCATAGTTATATTTCGTAGATAT
>NZ_MTAW01000162.1 GCF_002154725.1 Nostoc sp. 106C
AAATTACTTTAATCTCGCTTCAGTATTTTCTCACAAATGATTCCGGATTGCTATATTAGTCCAGCACAAGCTTATCCATGTTATTCCGAGTGGCAAAATTACCGAACAAAAACCACTAAAGATAAAGATTATGAAATTGTCAGTCTTGCATTGCCATCTAACATAAATAATCGACCTAGTTCTCAGGAAACTTATCAACAAGTCCAAACAGGACATCTAGGTAAAGTTGCCCCAATTTGTTTACAGTACGCTGATTCTAAAGATAAAGTTAAAAACTCGGAAAATCAGCAAACGGTAAAAAGCATTGAGCAGAAACAAGCGAAAATCAGCACCCTTGAACAAGCCAATCGCAATATTCACGCTCAATATGATTCAACACTTTTAGAAAAAATTGCCGGACAACCTCGTGAGCAATCAATTAATCAAGTTGCTGCTGAAAAAGCCAAAGAGAATTTAGAAAAAAATAATAGCCAAATTTCTACTCTAAAAAATGAAATTTCTAATCTTAAAAGTGGATTGGTATCAAAACCAGAAAGTGTTAGTTTTCTAACCTTTATTAAAGATGAAAATAAATTCAGCGAAGTTGAAAAAGGCTACAAACAAGCATCATTTTGGTATCCAAGTATCCAACTTGGTTTTCAATCTCTCTTTCTGATGCCGCTAATTCTTATCGCCTTTTCAGTTCACAACTTTGCTCAATGCCGAAGATATGGACTGATTTCGCTAATTAGCTGGCATTTACTAATCATCTTTTTTATACCACTAATCTTAAAAATATTTGAATTCCTGCAAATCGGTGTAATATTCCAATTTCTCTTTGATATCATTAGTGCGATTTTTGGCGGGTTGCTATTTCTAATCAGTTATATTTATATCTTGCTAATTCCACTTGTGGGTTTTGGCATTATCAAGTTTTTTCAACAATTTGTTTTTAACGCTAAATTACAAGCAGCTAAGAGAGTTCAAAACTCTTGCTGTGTTAAGTGTGCTAAGAGAATTCGGCAACAAGATAACTACTGCCCACACTGCGGTTATTATCAATATATGGAGTGCGAAAACTGCCATGAGCTTACTTACAAACATTTACCGTATTGTAAACATTGTGGAGACTTTCAAGATTCCAGTAATTTGTAAATAGTCATAAAAACGAAAAACCTCAGTTTTCTTGTTTTTTTACTAATCTATAGTTACTATAGAAATCTGATTTTATTCTTGAAAAAATCTAAGTATGTGTATGGTGTGTTATGGCGTAGCCTAACGCACCAATCAAAAGTTTTGGTACGTTAGTCTTTGGTTGTGATGTTAATATAAAAAAAGGTGTATGAGTCTCTATACATTAATTTAGAGAGTAAATTAACGCCTATGAATCTACAAATTCAGTCAGAACTAGAAGTAAGAAGGATAAACTTTGAGTTTCCTGAACAGATTGAAAGGTACTGGTTTGGGAAAAGTGTCTTTAAAACTCATTTATTAAATAGTTTGACAATTCTGCTTCCTGATATTGAACAATACCTGATTCATAATATAAAAAACAGAATCAAGCAAATCGGCAATCCCCAACTAAAACAACAAGCTCAAGCATTCATTGGACAGGAAGCACAGCATTCACAGCAGCACAGCAAGTTTTGGGATAATTTACACCTTTTTGGTTATAAATTTGATTCATATCTGCACTCTCTGCGAGCGATTCTTTTTAAGGCTTTGGAATCTCGACTGAGTATTAGCTTAAATTTATCTATCAGTGCAGGTATTGAACACCTAACAAATTTGATAGCTGAATACGCCTTAGAAAGTGATTTCATGGCAGAAGCAGAGCCAAATTTAAAACAGCTTTTTGAATGGCACGCTGTTGAAGAAATTGAGCATAAAACTGTTGTATATGATGTCTTTCAAAATAGAACTAAGAATTACTTAATTCGCATTCTTGGTTTGTTCATATCCAACATTTTGGTTTTATTTTTCCTAATTTGGGGTTTAGTAATTCTTTTATACCAAGACAAAAAGCTGCTGGATAGAAAAGTTTGGCAGGAAAGTATTGATTTCTTCTTGTTCAAAGATAAATTTTTCTACAGAGTCTTATTAAACTCAAGAGATTATTTCCGTAAAGGCTTTCATCCTTCACAAAAAAATAATTTATTTTTGATTTAAGAGGTAAGCGCCTTTTGAATTGGTATTAGATGAATTGGAAAGCCTACACACAACCGTTTTCCAGCGTAGGTAGTTTACAGCAAAGCGTCTGGGTCTACACCAAGTTCCCGTAACTTTTGTGCTAGTATTTGCACACGTTCCTCTGGTGTGCGTAAACGCAGTCCTTGCTCGTTATACCAGAACAGCCACTCCCTCGTAATACCTTGGTAAATTCCTTGTTCGCTACCAATTCCTAAACCTACCTCTGGTAGCCACACTGGATTTCCTGAGAGCAACTGATATTCATTACTGACCAATTTATAAACTTCTAGGCGTGACTTACGGCGACGCGTTGGATGATAAATGACGTAGTACAACACTCCCAATTTTGCGTACTGTTCTTTCTTAGTTGTATATTCTCCACGGTAAGTTTGAGATACAACTTCTAGAACCAACATTGGGACTTGTTCTTCTTCCCAAATAGCATAACTGAGGCGGAGGTTTTCATCAAAAAATCGCTCGACTCCTAGACTTAAAAATCCATCTGGTACTATTGCTGGTAAATTTGGGTCATAGTAAACACCCATATCAGCCCCAAAAAACCAGTCCATTCTATCTGCCCATGCGATCGCTAAAATAGCTTTGAGTAACCCAGGAATTAAATCTTGTAGTTCGTTATCCACAGCAGTATCATCTGAGTCAGGCAGTTCCTCAGAGGAGGGCAAGCAGGCTAATGGATTGTAGTCTAACATGATAGTTTTGGTGATTTCTCAACAATCCAGATCTTTTAAATTCTAGCTAGATTGTATCTGACAAAGTACTGATACCAATTCTATGTGAGGCTGCACATTAACGCTTCTCGTCTGAGGTGCTATTTGCTGAAAATTAATGCACCCGTTGCGGTTTGCGGTAGTGGCTTGGGATTAACGAAATTACTTCCCTTTTTATGTTCCGGTTGCAATTACAAATACTACAATTTGATTGCATACTTATACCAATAGAAACAAAGAATGCGACTATGAAAGCTCTCTACAACTGGTAACCAGCTATCTTTACTGTAAAAAAAATTAGGGTAACCCTAGAATTTCTAGAATTACCCTAAATTTATCAAATTTCAAATTTCAGTCAAAACTGCTTATGCAAAAGCGGCAGTTTTCACATCATTATTTGCCAGAATTTCTTGCAACTCATCAGCATCTACTGTTTCTTTATCAACCAGCATTTGCGCGATTTGATCGAGGATGTGGCGGTTGTTTACTAACACTTCTTTAGCGCGAGTGTAAGCTACTTCTACTAGTTGGTGAACTTCTTCATCAATTGCCGCAGCAGTTTCTTCGGAGAAATCGCGCTCTGACATGATATCCCGTCCAAGGAACATATTGCCTTGCTGGCGACCGAGAGCTACGGGCCCGAGTTTATCGCTCATACCAAAGCGTGTAACCATCTGACGAGCAACACGTGCTACCTGTTGTAGGTCGTTAGAAGCACCAGTGGTAACTTCTTCTTCACCAAAGATTATTTCTTCGGCCAACCGACCGCCTAAAGCTACTGCCATCTGATTTTCCAGATAAGCGCGGCTGTACAAGCCAGTATCCATCCGGTCTTCGCTAGGGGTAAACCAAGTTAAACCACCAGCACGACCACGAGGAATGATGCTAATCTTTTGTACTGGGTCATAATCGGGCATCAAAGCACCAACTAAAGCGTGACCAGCTTCGTGATAAGCAACTAAGGTTTTGCGCTTTTCGCTCATTACCCGGTCTTTCTTCTCTGGGCCAGCTAACACCCGATCGATCGCATCATTGATTTCATCCATCGAAATTTCGGTTAAATTCCGCCGTGCTGCTAGAATTGCGGCTTCATTCAACAGGTTGGATAAATCTGCACCAGTGAAACCAGGTGTACGACGAGCGATTTTATCTAAGTCCACATCTTTCGCCAAGGTCTTACCACGGGCATGAACTTTGAGAATTTCGCTACGTCCAGCATAATCTGGACGGTCTACAACAACTTGACGGTCAAAGCGACCGGGACGCAACAAGGCTGCATCTAATACATCAGGACGGTTGGTAGCAGCAATAATGATGATACCAGTATTACCTTCAAAGCCGTCCATTTCAGTGAGCAGCTGATTGAGGGTTTGTTCCCGTTCATCGTTACCACCGCCTAAACCTGCACCCCGTTGACGACCGACGGCGTCAATTTCATCAATAAAGACGATACAAGGAGCATTAGACTTGGCTTGCTCAAATAAGTCACGGACGCGGGAAGCACCCACACCGACGAACATTTCGACAAACTCAGAACCAGAGATGGAGAAGAATGGTACGCCTGCTTCACCAGCCACAGCACGAGCTAGGAGAGTTTTACCTGTACCAGGAGGACCAACTAGCAACACACCTTTAGGAATTTTTGCGCCAACTGCGGTAAAGCGATCGGCGTTTTTAAGAAAGTCTACAACTTCATTTAGTTCCAGCTTGGCTTGGTCAATACCCGCAACATCACCAAATGTCACTTGGGTTTGTGGTTCCATTTGCACTCTGGCTCTAGATTTACCAAAGTTCATCGCTTGGCTACCTGGGCCACTTTGAGCACGGCGTAGCAAGAAGAATAAGCCAACTAGAAGCAATACAGGGAAAAATAAGCTGCTGAGTGCCTTAAACCAGAAACCTTCGTCGGTTTGGGGCAATACAGAAATATCAACGCCTTTTGCAGTAAGAGTATTAATTAAGTCAGGGTCATTGACTAATGTCACTACCTTTTTATTACCGTCTCTGGATGTAACCAAAGCTGTAGAACGGTCTGCACTTAAACTGACTTTATCTATTCTGCCTTTTTCAACTTCTTGAATAAACTGGCTGTAACGTAATGGCTCTCTGCTTTGAGGTTGCTTGTCAAAGAATGCTGTTCCTAAGGCAATGACAACTATAAAAAGCAGCGCGTACAGCCCCGCATTTCTCCATCTTTTATTCACTGAGGTGAATCCTCCTAATATTTTTCGTGCGATCGCGTAACTTCTCTGAAAAGAGAGGGCATTTTTAAGAATTATGTTAACTTATCTTAACGTATACCAAAATGGTGACGTTGTCATGCTAAAAAAACTCCGGAGTATTTGCAAGCTAGGATGGTGAGGATTATATTCTAACGAGCCTGCGGGCTGCTTAACGGTATGGATAGGAATGATTTCCACCACACTGTTGCTGTAAGCGATCGCTTCAAATCCTTTAACTAAATTCATTGTCCAAGGTTGCTCTTTCACTTGTTGTTGCTGGTATTGCAGCCATTGGATAAGCTGCGATCGCATAATTCCTGGCAAAATACCCACAGTTAAAGGCGGCGTCCACCAACAGCCATCACGCCATCCCCAAAGGTTACCTGTACTGGTTTCTAGCCAATTTCCCGCCCTATCTATTAAAATCGCTTCTTGGGCATTTAACTTTTGACTAGTAGTTTTGGCTAACCAAGCACTCAGGTAGTTACCTGTTTTATGAGAAGGAAGGCTGCGACCAAATTCCGCACTAGCAACAGCGCAGACAACACCATTTGTTTGTTTTTCTGTCAAATCCTCTGGTAACAACCTACCTGTTATCCACTCCCTTCCATCGGAAAACAGAGTAATTCTGAGAATGGGGAAGTGGGTGAGGATAATTTTTGCACCTTGACGTACAAGATTCCAATCAGGTTGCTGCCAACCAAAAGTTTTGAGTGATAATAGCAAGCGATCGCAATGTAAAAGCCAGTGAGTCAAATTGCTATCGAGCGAGTTCTCATAAACCCGCATGGTAGTAAAAATTGTCGCCCCGTAAAGCAACCCCAGATCGTTAATATCTAACTCTAGGGATTGGGACTGAATTAATTTACCCTTATACCAATAAATAACACTAACCTCAAAAGGGGGATGGGGAAGCAGAGGGAGATGAGGGAGCAGAGGAGAAATAAATCTTGCCTTTTGACTCTTGACTCTTGACCCTTGACCAATTACTAATCTTTTGCAGGCATGATAATTTTGTTACCTTGAGGAGTAGAAACTACCTTAGCGCCTAATGTCTCGATTTCCCTAATTGCTCTTTTACGACTTTTTTCATCAACTCCGTTATTTAATACCATTGTCCATGTAGAAATTCTAGCAATTTTACTATTAGGATTACGATTTAAAAATTCAGTAGTTTTTTGAGAATTATAAGCTATTAGCTTGCTTTCTTCGTCTGAAGATTGGCTAGCCCAATCAGCAGTTTTGATAAAAGATTTCTTGGCAGCTTGAGAATCCCCTAAAAATAATAATTCATCTATGCCTTTGTAACGCCATGCATAATAAGACTTCTCTGGAAGTTTAGGCGATAAGAATTGTAAACTTTGTTTCATCAAGTCTATAGAGCGTTCAGGTAGCCCAGCATACAGAGAAGTACTAGTTGATAGACTTAGATAAGCAGCTAAAAATCGTGGATCGCGTTCTAGAATGACTTCAAAATATTCGGGGCTAAAACTGTAGCCTATTTTGCTGCGTGCTTCGTCATCGCCAAAGTATTGCAAAAAATTAATATATACCCAATCGGCAATCAAGTTATCGTAACCAAAACTAGGTATTTGTTTAAGAAGATTGAGCCGAATTTTTTCTGCTTTAATTTCTGCTTCTAGAGTTTCTAAAGAAGAAGTTTCTCGACTATTTAATAGTTTTTGCAGTTGAGGATATTGCATTAAGCCAACACCTAACATACACAAACAAACTGTCAAAGATGCACCAATAGTTTGACGGTATAGAGCGAACATGACGCTTGACTGACCTTTTTGTTATAGATCTGTTGATATGTATATATAATTACAGCACAATCTAAATCAGCAGCCAAGGCTAATGGCAACGCAGAGAACAACTAAACAAAGATTGTAGGTGTCATTTTTTACTTTCTCAAAATTTGCCAACATTGTTGAGCGATCGCCCAGTCTTCCTGAGTATGGATTACCAATACTCGCACGGCTGATTCTGGGGTGGCAATATCAACATCGACAGGGTTTGTTTGATTCTGCTGTGGGTCGATTTTCAGCCCTAAGAACCCAAAAGCTTCCGAGACCGCTTGGCGAATTCCAGGAGATTTTTCACCAATACCTGCGGTAAAGACCAAAGCATCTAATCCGCCCAAACTGGCAAGCATAGAACCAATACCAGAACGCAAGCGATGTACGTAGATATCCCAAGCAAGTTGGGCACGATAGTTACCTTGGGCGATCGCCGCAATTACTTCCCGTAAATCGCTAGATATCCCAGAAATACCACGTAACCCAGAAGCCTTATTGAGAACATAATCAAGACTTTCAGCGGAGTAATTAGATTGTCGTAGCAGGTAAATTAGAATTCCCGGGTCGATGGAACCAGAACGACTGCCCATCATCAGCCCATCTAAGGGTGTGAAGCCCATAGTAGTATCAATGCTGCGACCGTTTTTAATAGCTGCTAAAGAGCAACCGTTGCCTAAATGACAAGTAATTAATCGCAAGGACGCTAAATCTTTTCCGAGGATGTCAGCTGTACGTTGAGCGCAGTATTGGTGACTGATGCCATGAAACCCATAGCGACGGATACCTTGTTCCACCCATTCATAAGGGCCGGGGTAGATAGCTGCGGCATCGGGGATAGTCGCATGAAATCCGGTATCAAAAACTGCTACTTGTTTTACTGAGCCTAAGCTTTTCTCTATCGCTTCTATCCCTTCTACAGCCGCAGGATTATGTGCTGGTGCTAAAGTCGCAAGTTGAGTGATCGCTTTTTTCACATCCTCAGTAATTACAGTACTATTACGGTAATCTTGTCCACCATGTACTACACGATGACCTACCACATCAATTTCTGATAGCTGACCAATCACCTTAGTGGCACCGCGAGTCAGAGTATAGAGCATATAGGTAACGTGGGCTTGTCGAGAATCCGCATAGATAGATTCTTGCAGCTCTTCACCTGTAGCTGTTTTCACCTGAATTTCTGCCACACCTCGGTCTTGCGTCCAGTTGACTTTGCCTTCCCACAGAGGGTGAGGTGCTAGCTTAGGCAAAGCATCATCAGTTATCTCATACAGACAACTTTTTTGACTACTAGATCCGGCATTCAGTACAAGGATTTTCATGATTATTCAGAACTTAGTGCTGATCGATAGGCTCTAACTTGGATGTCAATACCAGTGATTGCAGTGCCAACTACAACAGCATCAGCCCCTAAATCTAAGGCTTTACGAGCCATTTGGGGTGAGGCAATACCACCTTCACAAATCACGGGAATGTTTACCTGTTCTACCATCTGGCTCAGGAGTTCCCAACCTGGAGGCTGAAGATGCTTGGTTGAGGCAGTGTAACCAAAAAGAGTCGTTCCCACAATATCTGCTCCAGCATCCGCTGCTGCTTTTGCCGCCTCAATTGTATCGATATCTGCCATCACTGGCTTATTTAATTCCTGATGAATTCGGGCAATCATCTCTGCTAATTTTTCATCACCAGGGCGGCTTCTGATCGTCGCATCTATGGCAATAATGTCTGCGCCTGCTTGCGCCACAGCCACAGCATGGTGAAACTGTGGCGTAATGTACACATCAAAGCCAGCTATTACTTGCTTCCATAACCCAATAATTGGCACTTTCACACTGGCACGCACAACGCTAATGTGGTTTGGGGTATCTATGCGTACACCTATAGCACCATTATTTACAGCAGCTTGTGCCATTGCTGCAATCACTAGCGGTTGATGCAACGGTGAATCAACAGGAGCTTGACAGGATACAATTAGTCCTTTTTTTAAGTTTGTCATTTGTCATTTGTTATTTGTTATTTAAGCAATAACTCTTGACTATTGACTCATCCCCTCACTACCGTTATCGGCTGGGCTGGTATCCAGACAGTAAAAATTGAGCCGATGCCTACAGTAGACTCTACTTCAATTCGACCGCGATGAAGTTCCACAAGTTGTTTAGTTAACGCTAAACCAAGTCCTGTACCTTCGTAACGGCGACGATAGGGTGTATCTAGTTGCTGAAATTTCTCAAACAATAATGGTAATTGTTCTTCAGGAATGCCAATACCAGTATCTTCTACTTGAAAGATAGCAGTGTCGTCTTCTACCCAAAGTCGCAAGGTAACGTTGCCACCTTGAGGCGTAAATTTAATGGCATTAGCTAATAAATTGGAAATAATTTGTTCTACTCTTGTAGCATCGGCAGTAAAGCGATCGCGTCTTGGGTCAATTTGCAAATCAACTGTGAGATGCAGCTGTTCGTTTGTAGCTTTGTCTTCTAGCGCTTTCACAGTATTTTCCGCCACATTCCTTAAGGAAAATTCCGTAATATTTAAAACTGTTTTGCCAGCCTCAATTTGAGATAAATCGAGGATGTCATTAATCATTTCTAATAAATGTTCGCCACTGTCGTGGATTGTTTGTAGATAATCGCGTTGTCGTTGACTCAACTCACCCAAAGGCCAGCGTAACAGTGTAGAAGACATGCCAATGACATAAGTTAAAGGAGTCAGCAATTCATGGCTGATGGTGGCGAGAAATTCATTTCTGAGGCGGCTAGCGGCTTCGGCGGCAAGAAGGGCATCACGCAATGCCATTGTGCGTTCCACAACTCGTTGTTCGAGAGTGTGTTTTTCTTGAGTTAGCGATCGCATTAATTCTGATTGGTGAATTGCGATCGCTAATTGTTCCGCAATCGAAGTCAGCAAGTTTGTTTCGCTTTCACTCCATTCTCGCGGACTATTGCACTGATGAGCAATTAATAACCCCCACAGCTTTTCCTCAAACATAATTGGGGCAGCTAACTTTGCTCGTACCTTGACTTCCCTTAAAAAACTTAACAAACACTCTTCTAGAGCATAAGTTTTTTCGACATCATCCACAGCCAAGGTAAAGCCTTGACGATACTTCTCCCAACATTGGGAAGTGTGCAGAAAGCACATTTCTTCTCTGTAATTCAATACTGAGGGAATTGTATCTGTTGCCCGGACTTCATAAACAATACAACCCCCATGCTGTTGATAGTCTTGTAGTGGGGGTTGGGGGTTGAGTGGCGTTTTTGGTGAGTATGGCCCGTTGAACGACTGGGGAAGATCTCCTCGTTGAGCACCCAGCCTTGTACGAAGGTTCGTGCCATTTAAGGCAGCAGTGTCAAACGGATGTTGTAAACTTGTACCTCTAGAATCCTCAAATTTATAAATTACTAATCTATCTAATTCTAGAAACTCACGCACTTGTGTAACTGCCGTCGCCATAATTACTGATAAATCTAGGCTGCGGCGGATTTGGTTTATCACCTGATTCAACAGTCGCTCTTGAGCAATCTGTTTTTTCAGAGCATCTTCTACTGGCTGACAGATGTAAGTGATGGAATAGTCTGGAGCCGTTGCTACATCCACCTCCTGTTTCATCTGCGGCAGAAGACATTCTAATAACAAGAGGCTAAATTGACCTTGAAGCGTACCATCATTAGTAGCGGGAATTTGACTATAACGTTGAAGATTTTGGTAAGTATAAGAATCAGAGCCAAACAAATCTCGCAACTTTACAAGGAAGGATGCGATCGCTTCTGAATTAAATGTCAAGCTAGTAGTTAGTTCTGCTGAGTCCTGATGACTGTAGACGCCTCTGCGGTGCCATCTAGAAGAAAGTTGCTGAGGTTGGTTAAGAGCGTTAAGCAAACTATCAGTTGGGCTTACACCCGTTGTAGAAACTGATGTTGTGGAGTTAATTGCTTTTTCCTCTGCTTGTGTGCCAAACAGCAGTTGCTCCTGGACGCAATGCCCCAGCAAAAGCGCACTAAACTCTTCAGAAACTAGTAATGTAAAACGTTGTTCCTGCCACTCAGCAGGTACGCGTATCCTGGTCAGCACAGCTTCTGTTACCACCAAAGTCTCACTTTCCACTGCTTGAGCCATCTGCTGTAACAATTCCCCAAGCTGATTAAATGTATCTGAGGGTAAGGTTCGGGAGAAGCTCAAATCAGAAGAACTAAGCATGTTCAAGAATTTAGTGAGGGGCTGGCTGCTAGGCTAAAAGGTTGTTTCTTGTATTGTAATCAACAGTTTAAGACGGTAATACAGAATTATGCATCGTGTAAGTGCCACATCCGGAGGTTGGAATCAGTCAGAAGACCTGATTTTTATAGAACAAACTCCAGCTCCCTTTGTATTTATTACGGCTGCTGATACCGACATTCAAACTCTGGCAGCTGCGGTTCCCAAACTACCTGCGACATTCCCTGATTTAAGAGTCGCAAACTTATTGCAGTTACAGCAACAAATTAGTATTGACACTTACGGAGAGCAAGTTTTAGAACTTTCCCAGATTATAATTTTGCGCCTATTAGGAGGACGTTCTTACTGGGCTTACGGCTTAGAAGTGGTGCAAGAAATTGTTCAACGTAATAATATAACCCTCATTGTAATGCCAGGGGACGATGCTTTTGATCCCCATTTAATTTCTCAGTCTAACTTGCCTTTAGATATTGTTAACCAAGTCTGGCAATACTTTAACCAAGGTGGTGTAGATAATTTTGTTAACGCACTCAAGTTTATTGCTGATACTTGCCTATCAACTTCTTTCAATCCTCCACCACCGCAGTTGGTTCCGCGTATGGGTTTGTATGAGTGGGCAACAGAAGCAGGGGTGCAGGGGCGCAGGGAGCAAGGGGAGGAAAGAAATAAATATTGCCCAATGCCCAAAGTCGGTATTCTCTTCTACCGCGCTCATTATCTGGCAGGAAATACAAAGGTAATTAATGCTTTATGCCAAGCCTTGGTACAGAAAAATTTACAACCAGTGCCAGTGTTTGTTTCTTCACTGCGCGAACCGGATATCCAAGTTGAGTTGAGCGAGTTTTTTCAGCCAAAAGACTCGGAACAAATTGCACTGCTGCTCAATACCACCAGTTTTTCTCTGGCGCGGTTGGAAACAGAAACACCTCAGATTGAATTGTGGGAACAATTGGATGTGCCAGTTTTGCAGGTAATCCTTAGTGGTGGTGCTGTTGAGCAGTGGGAGTTACAGTGGTCGGGTCTTTCTCCCCGCGATATCGCTATGAATGTGGCACTTCCAGAGGTTGATGGACGAATTATTAGTCGCGCTGTCTCTTTTAAAACAGTACAAGCTCGCAATCAGAATTTAGAAACAGATGTGGTAGTTTATGAGCCAGTGAGCGATCGCATTGAGTTCGTCACCCAACTAGCAGCCAATTGGGTGCGCCTGCGTTCCAAGCCACCCCAAGAACGGCGCATAGCCTTAATTGTCGCAAATTATCCTAACCGTGATGGCCGCCTAGCTAATGGTGTGGGACTGGATACCCCAGCTAGTTGTATCGAAATTCTCCAGGCTTTGCAGTTGGCTGGCTATCAGGTTGAAAATTTACCTGCTGATGGCGATGCGTTAATTCAACGTCTCACTGCTGGGGTGACAAACGATCCAGAAGGTAAAGATTGGCGTCCAGTACAGCAAAGTCTCTCTTTGTCAGAGTATCAAGATTATTTTGCTACTTTGCCAGAGCCAGTACAGCAAGGTATATCTCAACGCTGGGGACAAGAAGAAAATAACAATGCCCCATGCCCCATGCCCTATGCCCAATTCCCAATTCCCGGTATTCAACTCGGTAACGTCTTCGTAGGAATTCAGCCAGCACGGGGTTATGAGCTTGACCCTAGTTTGAATTATCATGCACCAGATTTAGAACCAACCCACACCTATTTAGCTTTTTATTATTGGGTGAGGGAATGTTTTGCTGCGGATGCTGTGGTTCATGTAGGCAAACATGGAAATCTCGAATGGCTTCCGGGTAAAAGTCTAGCTTTATCGAGTAATTGTTATCCAGAAGTAGCTTTGGGGCCAATGCCTCACTTATACCCATTTATTGTTAATGATCCTGGTGAAGGTTCACAAGCTAAACGTCGCACTCAAGCCGTAATTATTGACCATTTAACACCCCCCATGACTCGTGCAGAACTATATGGTTCACTGCAACAATTGGAGAATTTAATTGATGAATATTATGAAGCTGAAAGTTTAGATCCAGTGCGATTGCCAATGATTCGCGATCGTATCCGCGAACTCATTCTTCAAGAAAATTTACATCAGGATTTAGGCATTAGCAATGACCAAGAGATTTTGAATTTAGAACTTTTAATTTTGAATTCAATCAACGGTTATCTTTGCGAATTAAAAGAAGCTCAAATTCGTGATGGATTGCACATTTTTGGGCAATGTCCTCAAGGAAGGCAATTACGCGATTTAATAGTAGCGATCGCCCGCATACCCAATCGTCATTCTATCGGTATTACCCGCGCTTTAGCTCAAGATTGGGGTTTAGATTTCGACCCCCTGATAGCAGATTTGTCAATAGTCAGTGGTCAATGGTCAGTAGTCAATGGTAAAAATTGTCATACTCTGGGTGATATCGTTGAAGTTCTAGAAGAACACGCCGCTTTCCTAGTCGAACAACTCATAACTCACAACTCAGTACTCACAACTCAGCACTCACAACTCAGCACTGTTCTCAACTGGATATCCGCAAAACTCCTCCCAGCTTTGCAACAAACCCAGCAAGAAATTACCAACTTGTTACGCGGACTCGATGGCAGATATATCCAGAGTGCTGCATCTGGCGCACCCACACGTGGTCGCCCCGAAGTTTTACCCACTGGTAAAAACTTTTACTCTGTCGATATTCGCGCTTTGCCTACAGAAACAGCCTGGGATATAGGTAGAAAAGCAGCCGAAACCTTGATTGAGCGTTATACACAAGATAATGGCGAGTATCCCAAAACACTAGCATTATCTGTATGGGGCACTTCCACCATGCGAACTGGAGGTGATGATATCGCGGAGGCGTTAGCGTTGTTAGGTGTGCAACCTGTATGGGATGGTGCAGCCAGGCGTGTAGTAGATTTTGAAATTTTGCCACTGTCAGTTTTAGGAAGACCTCGTGTCGATGTCACTTTACGAATTTCTGGGTTCTTCCGAGATGCTTTTCCTAACTTAATTGATTTATTTGACTCAGCCGTACAAGCAGTAGCGGCGTTAGCGGAATCACCAGAGCAAAACCCGCTAGCAGCGCAAGTTCTCCAAGATACTGATTTTTGGACTGCACAAGGTTTAACTTCAGAAGAAGCAATTGTGCGATCGCGCTACCGCATCTTTGGGTCTAAACCAGGTGCTTATGGTGCTGGACTCCAAGGCTTAATTGAATCGCAAAATTGGACAGATGACCAGGATTTAGCTCGTGCCTACATCAACTGGAGTTCTTACGCCTACACTAACGCTAGTTCACCTCAAGAACAAGGGGGCTTAGGGGGCATTTCTGCACCCGAAGCCTTGAAGCAACGTTTGATGCAGACACAAGTTGTCTTGCACAACCAAGATAACCGCGAACACGACTTGCTTGATTCGGATGATTATTACCAATTTCAGGGTGGTTTAACAGCCGCAGTGCGATCGCTTCAAGGAAAAAACCCCCAAACTTATTTTGGTGATAATTCTATTACTGCTCAACCACGAATCCGCCTACTCAAAGAAGAAATTGCCCGAGTATATCGTTCTCGTGTAGTCAATCCTAAATGGATTGCAGGAATGATGCGCCACGGTTATAAAGGAGCATTTGAAATGGCAGCAACAATGGATTTTCTTTTTGCTTATGATGCTACAGCTCAATGTGTGGAAGACTATATGTATCACGGGATATTACAAGCTTATTTACTCGATCCGATTGTGTCAGAATTTATTTACAAAAAAAATCCTTGGGCATTGCGTGATATTGCTGAGAGACTATTAGAATCATACCAGCGCGGTTTATGGCAGGATGTAAATATACAAACATTAGAAATGTTACGAAATCTCGTACATCAAGCTGAAGCCGCGATAGAAGAACAATAAGTGGTGTAGGAACCGAATATGGACAACCTCGCGTATTTCCACCTAGCTTTTGCTTACGAAGACAGTCAACCCAGCGAATTGGTTTCCCTTAGCTCTCTGTTTAACAAAGCAGCAACACCAGACTGGAAACGGCTTTCTGGCAGGGCTTGGAGGTACATGTTACCTCTTGCCCTCACCTTGTCTATTCTCAGTGCTGTAAGTAGCGTTTTGGCACTTGAACGAGGCGATCAAGGCCCTTCTGTCAGGAATCTACAACAACAGTTGAAAAAAGTAGGCTTTTATCAAGCTCCTATTACTCAAATCTATGATTTTCCTACAGAAGATGCTGTCCGGCGTTTCCAAAAATCAGCTGGTTTACCAGTAGATGGTGTCGTCGGAGCCACTACTCTGCAAAAATTAGAAAGCTGGCGTCCAAAGGCTGCAAGTGCAAATACACAAACGAAAAAACCCAGTACTAGCAACTCAGCTACTAAACCCACTGTTGTAAGTACAACTACACAGACGAAAAAACCCAGTACAACAAATACAGCAGCTAATACAACAGCTAAAAAAACTACTATTGCTACTGCATCCACTAGCAAGCGTAGCAATTCCAATTATCTTGTTAGAGGCGATGAAGGTGAAGAGGTCAGAGTTCTGCAAGAACGGTTGCGAATTGCTGGCTTTTACTATGGTAACGCCACAGGAATATTTGGCCCGATTACTGAAGAAGCAGTCAAGCGATTCCAAGACGCTTACAAACTAGATGCTGACGGCGTTGTTGGACCAGCAACTTTAGGGAAATTGCCACCAATTGGTGTTGGTGGTGGTGAAGATGCGCCCAAAGCAGTGGTTGATCGAGATAAACTGCGCATCGGCGATCGCGGTGAAGCAGTTCGCGTTCTCCAAGAACATTTGATCAAAGCTGGATATTTAGAGGGAGAGCCAAACGGCTACTATGGACCCTATACGGCAGATGCTGTCCGCCGATTTCAAGCTGCTAACTATTTAGCACCTAGTGGTGTTGCTGGTCCAACTACCAGAGCTAAGTTATATAGCTTAGTGACTAATGCTCCCAAGAGTGAGTTTAGTGTGTTGGAAATTCAAAGGCGATTACAGGAAAAGGGCTTTTACAAAGGTCAACTGAACGGAGTGATGGCAGACGATACCAAAAAAGCGATTAAGCAAGCCCAAGAATTTTACGGTATCAGTCTCAGTGATATAAGAAGCGGACGCTTTTAGCATCCGCTTAGATACTGGCAGTAAGATGTCCCCAACTGATTGCTACCTCCGATAACAGCGAATAAGAAACTGCTCAAAATTCCATATTTTGATTAGATTGAGGCTCCGCCTTCTTATCCCACCCAGGTGCTATAACGGCATCAGTGCCCTTTGGCACTTGGGACATACTGCATGGATAGTTAGCTGACAATCAAGAAGATGGAAACCTTCTTTTTGAGCAGTTTTTGCTCCAATTTTCAAAATTGAGTCATTTTTGAACTCAATCGTACTGTTACATCTGACACAGATGAGGTGATGGTGGTGATGAGGATAAGGCTGATTAAGTTCGTAATGTTTATGCCCTTCTCCCAGCTCTAATTCCCGTAAAATACCCATCCTGGCCATCAACTTTAAAGTTCGATAAATAGTTGACAGACTTATGCCTTCCCCATCAGTTTCTAGTCGATGATAAAGATCCTCAGCACTGAGGTGCTCACCTTGCGGAAGTTCTTGGAAAATGTGTAGAATTGTTTCTCGTTGAGGAGTTAAACGCCAACCTCGGTCGTTTAATTCTGCTTTGAGTGAAGTAGAAGTGTAAACAGTCATACTAATTTTTCTCAACAAAGCCTAATAGTTGAGAATATAGCAAATATTTTGAGGAATTTGCAACAACCATAGCTTATTGAGAATCTTTATTAAAGACTGAAGAATCATTTATGAAATCTTGATGAACTAAAGTAATAGATGATCCCCTCTATCAAAGCATCTTGAAAGTAGAGTTCGCAAAACTCCAGCTTAATTAAATGAAAATATTTGCCATAAACTCAAGAGAGATTTTGGCAACGGGGATCAAGCAACTTGGTTAGCTATAAATAGTTCAGAGGAGCCAGTGCGTTGTTAAGGTAGCAACGTTTTGGGGTTTTCCATAAACAACTGTTGAAAGGCTCCGCCGACTTTACTCTAGAGGAGAACCCGTAGACGCCCACATAGTGGTTTGGAGTTCAATGTAATCGTTCCCGCTTTCTTAGGGTAGCAAATGGCGTTTAACAATCCATATACTTGGATTTTGTTCACTTCACTATTAACTAGCTTAGAGACTCCAAATAGTCGCGGATCAGGTTACGTCGCTTTGGTTGACGTAGCTTTTGTAAAGCCTTGGATTCGATCTGCCGGACTCGTTCCCGCGATAAATCGAGAGCGCGGCCAATTTCCGCTAAAGAGTAGGGATGACCATCTGCCAAACCAAACCGCATGAGAATTACATCACGCTCGCGGCTTGTTAAATCTGACAACAGATGTTGCAAGTCTCTTTGTAAAGATTCTCGCATTAATAGTTCTTCTGGGGTGACACTGTCAGTTTCTAGTAATTCCCCTAACTCTGTATCTTTATCCTTGCCTACTTTGGTTTCTAGAGAAACGGAGCGAGGCACCCGTAACAATACTTCCCGTACTTGAGTAGGAGTCATTTCTAACTCAATAGCTAGGTCTTCCAGTGTTGGAGTACGACCTTTTTCTTGAGCAATTTTACGTTGGGCTTTTTTGATTTTGTTCAGCTTTTCGGTAATGTGAACAGGAAGGCGAATTGTCCGGCTAGAAGTAGCGATCGCCCTTGTAATTCCCTGACGAATCCACCAGTAGGCGTAGGTACTAAAGCGATAACCCTTAGTTGGATCAAACTTCTCGACAGCTCGCTCCAACCCTAGTGTGCCTTCTTGGACTAGATCCAACAATTCTAGTCCGCGATTTTGATACTTTTTAGCGACAGATACTACTAGGCGAAGGTTGGCCTTAATCATGTGTTCTTTGGACTGGAGTCCTTGGGATTGAATTTGCTCCAGTTCTTCCACAGTTATCTTGGCAATTTCTGCCCAGCGACGCTTGCCTTCTGACAAAATTGGTTTCAAATCTGACACGTTCACACCAGCAGTGCTAGCCCACCTTTCCAAAGACGGGCGATGTCCTAGTTCAGATGCTAGACGTTCCTGAACTTCAATTAAGCGCAAATAAGGCTCAATTACTGCATCTCCTTGTTTGGCGGCATTAGCAAGTACTATCCGCATACGTAAGTAACGCTGGACTTTTTGAGCCTCTGAAACCTCCTCATCCCGCCCTAACAACCGCACCCGACCAATCTCTTGAAGATATAAGCGTACTAGGTCTGTGCTTCTACGGTTGGTATTCGCAGAAAAATGAGCAGGATCAACAGAAGCCAACTCCAAATCTTGCAAATCGTCTATCGGTAAATCGTCGTCTACCGTGAGATCTCGGTTTAGGATATGCTGAGATTTTGGGGCATTGTAGGGGGCATCTGCGTAAAAAGATGTTGCTGGCATAAAGATCGTCTCAATGGCTCCAGGTAACAATAGATTACGGTCAGCTAAAAATTATGGTCAGCTAATTAACTGTTGCTATTGTTCCCGTGATTCAAGATGAACTAACACGGTTGAGAGTTACATTACAGTTTTTTTTTAAAAAAATCTCAAAAAACTGTACTGATAGTTTTTTAAACATGACTACCGAAATAGTCGGCGGCTGTAGCACTCTGATTGAACCAATAGCTATTCACATCTACAGCTAGCCTTTAAGCTTTGAAATACCTTTTCAACATTTCAAATTTGATGGGACTTGACTGTTACAAAAGTAACGTGGTATAAACATATTTCAGTAAAAATCATGTTCATAATCGGCATAGTCATATCTACACGGGGATAGAAGTACTATCCTGACAATTTGCTAATTTTTCTCTAGGGAATATTTGGTAAGAAGAGTAAGTGATTGTCATGGTCAGTGCGTTAGTAGTAACGCTGAAGTGCTAATACCAAGCTCATACTGTCTCAGTATTCTCAAGAGTGGTACTGAATTGTGAATTTCTAAAGGAATTGGGGATTGGGGGCCGGGGTTTGGATACTGGAAAAAAGCGGTAAATTTGAACCAGCACCAAAATTTGAACATCTTTTACAATACAAACATCAGTTGTCAATGTTCACTGACAACTGATAAGGGAATACCAAAAAGTAAATTATTCAATAGACTTCTTGCAAAAATGCGAATCAGCAAAAAACCAACCACAGATAAACACCGATAAACACTGATAAATATCAGTGTTCATCTATGGTTTGATATTCAAAATATTGACTTATGCAAGAGATCTAATATTCGTAGCGCCCATTAAAGTAACCGCTTACTGTTGCACAGAAGCTAGCTACGCGTAGCGTCTTCAACTGGGGTAAAGGTAGTACTCAGTACTCTTTGAAACCAGTAAAGTGGTAGGTGTGGGCACAACTATTTAGAAGGCCAACGCAAGTCTAGAGAAAATACAAATATTTATCGGTGTTTACCTGTGACTCTTAATCATCAACTAGGATTTTTACAGTAGATCTAAATCTCTAGTTATATCAACTGAAGATAATTACTTATGATTCAAAACTCTCTCTAACTCTGGGTTGTGCTATGCAGTACGGGTGACACTCGTTCCTCGCTATCGCTGCGCTAACACTACCACTCGCTAACTCTGCCAAGAGTGCTGCTTGTTTGCGTCTGTGCGTCTGTGTGCCAGTCTTAACGATCAGTTTCTCAACCAAACCTGATATTAGACAAGATCATTTCTATGCTTTAGAAAACTGTCAACTAATTTAAATTGGTTGACAGTTTTCTGGATTAGTCGAAATCCCTTAACACAACATATCCTCTAGTTGAGCATTAGAGGATATTGATGTTTTTTTACGAAGCTAGTGCTACTTCTACTAATTGTTGTAATTCGCCTTTCTGGTACAGTTCAATTAAGATGTCTGAACCACCAACGAATTCACCATCAATAAAGACTTGCGGAATTGTTGGCCAGTTGGAATATTCTTTAATTCCTTGACGAATTTCAGAGTCTGAGAGGACATCAACAGTCTCGAAGGGAACACCCAACGTGTTCAGAATCTGCACAACGTTGTTGGAGAAACCACATTGGGGCATTAACTTGGTTCCCTTCATGAAAACCAAAATCTTGTTTTGCTGTACCAAGGTGTCAATTTTTTCTTTGAGTTCTGGCGTCATGATTTTTCCTTTTCCTACTTTTGCTTATAGTCGAGAGGAGCCAGCCGCGTGCTGAGGTAGTTCAGTCTTGGGGAGCCAGTTCGTTGCAGGGGTTTCCCTCCGCAGGTGATTGGCGAACCCGAAGGGGGGTTCCCAAGGCACTCCTCAGGATAGCAACTGGCGTGCGACTGGCGTTCAACAGTCAGTATTTAAACCACTAAGAAGCGGCTGTTGTCTGCCAAGCTTCGGGAGTATAAGTTTTTACTGCCAGAGCATGAATCGCTTCAGTTGACATAGCTTGCCGCAACGCACCGTAAACTAACTGATGCTGTTGCACCAGCCTCTTGTTTGCAAACTGCGATGAAACTACTGTCACTTGATAGTGGTCACCACCACCAGTCAAATCTTGCACCTGAACCAGGGCGTCTGGCAGTTCCGCTTTGATCATTGCCTCAACCTGTTGCGGACTAATCATCGCAATTCCTGAAAAAAACTTCTTTTCTATTATTAACAGATATAGAGCGATCGCCTTTACCGCTTGCAAGTTTTGGCAAGCTTAAGGAGCGACGCGCCCTAGGCACGCGTTTTCGATAATGCCTAAACAGATGGCAGATAAATCTATCCTACCATTAGGGCATTCACAAGCCACGCCTCCCACAAAAAGGAAGATTGCTAAATTTGATTATTTTTGAGATGAAGAAGAACTACCACTTTGCCGAGGATAGGGGGCATCAACAAAACCTAACTCATATAACTGTTGGTAGGCTTTCTTGCCTAAATCCCTTGTGGGATTTTGACTTTTGATAATTTGTATTAGCAAAGGTACTGCTAATTCTGATTGATTTTGTGCTCGATGTACCAATGCCAGTCTATATGTAGCTTCATCTCTCAGTTGAGCGCTATCTCTGGCTTTTTGCCGCTGAGAATCAGAAACTCTGTTGTCAATTCCGGAGAAACTAGAGTTGAGATCTTGATAAAAATTAGATAGCTGATTAAAAACCTGACGTGCTTCTTGGAGTTTCTTGGCAGCTACGTCATATTTTTGCGAAGAAACAGCAGCTTCTGCTTCTTTGAGGAGACGCTGCCCACTTTCAATACTCAGCAGGGTACTATTTTGCGATACAGGACGCAGATTATTTGGATTATTGGGGTCAATGGGTTGTGGTTGGTTATTGCTTGGTAGCTGGATTACCTGAGCATTAACAGGTGATAGCAGACTGAGGCCTGCTATGAGCGATAAAGAAGTGAAGCGAATCCAGGGAACAGCAGCAGCTAGGTTCATGGGATCAATTCGTGCGACAAATATATAAAAAGTAATGGAAACTTCGGGTATCTTAACTCTGTTTTTGTCTTTGACCAAGCAAAGCAACATACTAAGTTTCTCTGTTTTAGACTGAAAATCAGCCTAATTGAGTTCCCTTAGCTCTTAATCATACTATCTAAAATTGCTCCTATGAATGATCCCGTCAATTCCTCTAATTCTACCAACATAGGTATACCAGCTACCAATCTGGGAATGATATTACAACGCGGTGGTGAAGAATTAATTTTAGAAAAGGCTTTGGATCGTTTCACCATCCGTCTTGTTAATGACATACCTCCCCAAGAATTATCTCAGATGAGTTGGGGGACTTGGCAACGCAGCATTCCCCAAGCAAAGCTAGAACTTTTTACGGTAGCACCCAACCAGTTAGAAACAGCAATGTCTCAAGCACGTGCTGACCAAAATGTTGCTTTTGCTAGTCATATTTATAAACTCAAAGATAATCCTGGAACTTTTGTTTATCTCAATGACCAAATCACAATTCAATTTGCCATTAGCGTTGATGACACTCAAATAAATGCTCTCAGCACTGCATTTAACCTAGCCCAAGAAAAACCAGTTCTTGATCTGCCTAATACTTTTGTGTTTCGTGTCAGTAAACAAGCTACAGAAAATCCCATCAAAATTGCTAACCAGTTGCAAGGACTAAAAGAAGTATCACTTGCTGAACCTAATATCCTTGTGCGTCAGGAGACTCACTACAAACCACGCGATCTTCTTTATCCCCAGCAATGGTATCTCAACCATAATGGCGGTAACCAGTTAGCAGTTGGTTCTCATATTTCTGTGGAAAAAGCTTGGGATATCACTCGCGGTGTGCGTTCTGTCGTTGTGGCTGTGGTTGATGATTCTTTTGATTTGAACCATCCAGATTTCCAAGGCAGTGGTAAGATTGTCGCTCCTAGAGATTTAAAAGAAAATGATTTTTTACCTTTGCCTGATGAACAGGAAACTAGCCACGGTACAGCTTGTGCTGGGATAGCTGTAGCCGAAGAAAATGGTAAAGGAATTGTTGGGGTTGCCCCTGGTTGTGCATTAATGCCAATTCGCACCACTGGGTTTTTGGATGATGAATCAATTGAGGATATATTCAATTGGGCAATAGACAAGGGCGCTAGTGTGATTTCTTGCAGTTGGGGAGCATCTGCGGTTTATTTTCCGCTATCTTTGCGTCAACGTGCTGCTATTACCCGCGCTGCAACCAAAGGGCGTAATGGTAAAGGTTGCGTGATTTTGTTTGCTGCCGGCAATGCTAACCGCCCAATTGACGGTACTGTTTACGAGCGCAATTGGCCCAAAAATCTGTTAGTGGGTAATACAGATTGGTTAAGTGGTTTTGCAGTACATACAGATGTGATGGCTGTTGCTGCTTCCACCAGCTTGGGTAAGAAATCGGCTTACAGTAATTGGGGAACTAATATTGCAGTATGTGCTCCTAGCAACAATGCTCCTCCTGGTATGTGGTTTCAAGAAGCTGGGTTTATGGAAACCCAACCTGCGATCGCCACTTCTCTTTCGGGATTAGGAATGCTTACCAGTGACCAATTGGGAGCCGCAGGTTACGACCCTGGTGACTTTACCCGCAACTTTGGCGGGACTTCTGGTGCCACGCCTGTAGTTGCAGGTGTGGCAGCATTAATGTTGTCAGCAAATCCTGACTTAACAGCCCAACAAGTCAGGCGCATATTACAAGAAACTACTGATAAAATTTTGGACACGAACCCTGACCCTCAACTGGGTTTACGAGAAGGTACTTACGATAGTAATGGTCATTCTCAATGGTTTGGTTATGGCAAGGTAAATGCTGCTAAAGCAGTGCAAACAGCACAGCAAATGCGTACAGGTGCATCAACTGCTAGCAAGCAAATCAAGGGCAAAAATGACAGCCAAATCGGAATTCCAGATAATAACAAACAGGGAATAAAAAGTGCGATCGCCATTGCTGAGGCGAGTTTAGTCCAAGATATTCAAGTAACAGTTAACATCACCCATGATTTTTTAGGCGATTTAGAAATTTATTTAATTGCACCCAATAATCAACAAGTTTTATTGCAAAATCGCACCTTGGGTCGCCGCACCAATTTACAAACAACTTTTACAGTGCGATCGCACCCAACCCTCAAACAGTTGCTATCCTCATCGGCTAAAGGACGCTGGCAATTATGGCTCGTCGATTATGCACCACAAGATGTCGGTCAGTTGAATAGCTGGGAATTAAATTTGAGTATTTAGTCATTGGTCATTTGTCATTAGTCATTGGTTATAGGTATGAAATAAAAGAAAAATGATACCAAATTAACATAAGTAAGATTGTTTGAGATTCCTGGAATGGCATATTTATAAGGAATTTTCACCCAAAATCCTCAAATACTGTTGACACAGGACAAATGACTAATGACAAATAACAAAATCAAGAATTAGGAATTTCAGCAAATGTGTGGCTAGCAATTTCTGATTCTTGGTGGTTGAGTTGTTGCAAAACTTTAGCTAAATCACTAGTTAAGCATTTAGCATTTTGTTTTATACAACCATTATTGTAATCAGCAACTTTTATTGCTGGGCCGATATGAATAATCGCATCGGTACCCCAATTTGGATAAGTTTGGCTGTAATTAATACTTATAGGTACTATTTTAATTCCCAAATCTGGCTGACTAGATTCAGCACTCAAAGCTAGACGCGCAATTCCTGGCTTTAATGGGTGAACTTGACCATCACGGTAAATTCCGCCTTCGGGAAAAATTACTAGGGTTTTTTTCTGCTGAAGTAGCTCTACCCCATGACGCAAGGTAGTAATTGAAGGGTGTTTAGGATCGACAGGAAAGCCCCCTAAGCGTCGGACAAACCAACCTTGCAATCCTTTGCATTCGCTACTAGTTACCATAAATCGCAGGTCTTTTTTTGCCTCGCAGGCGATCGTCGCATAGGGTACAAGCAATGCATCCCAACGAGCACGGTGGGTAGGAGCAAGAATTACAGGACCAGTTTTAGGAATATTTTCTTGCCCAATAATTGTAATCCGCCCAAAGAATAACGGTAAGAGGAAGTGGCGTCCTAATAGATATGCCAGAGGCGCTAACCAGGGACAAACCCGCGAGGTATTAGAGGTAGTATAAGCCACCGAGGTATTTGCGGGGGTATTTGCTAGTTTTTGCTGAGAGGTAGGATTAGCAGAGTAAATTTCCATCATGATGGTGGCTGCTGATTGTCAGATAAAATGTGACGAAACCTTAATTAACTACACCGTAGATTTTCTTTCATGACTTGTGTCCTACCTATTGGACAGTTTCATCTCTGTCTGCTAATTTCGCTGATGCCGTCGGGTAGCAAACCAGGCTTGCAATTGCTGACGACAGGCAGACTCTAAAACGCCTCCAATGACTTGTAGGCGATGATTAGAGGCAGCACTATCAGGGATGTTGGTAACAGTACGAATTGCACCAGTTTTTGTATCGTCTACTCCATATACCAGCAATCCTATACGTGCGTGTATAATAGCACCGGCACACATCGGGCAAGGTTCTAAAGTTACATAGAGGGTGCATTGATTGAGACGCCAATTTTGTAAAGTTTTAGCAGCGGCTCTCAGAGCGAGAACTTCTGCGTGAGCCGTGGGGTCTTTGTCGCGTTCTTTTCTATTTTCACCTTCCGCCAACAGTTTGCCTGAAGCATCCACAATTGCAGCTCCTACAGGGACTTCTCCGGCTTCACCTGCTGCTTGTGCCAATTCTAAGGCATGAGTCATCCATTGCCGATGGACAAGATACTCTGGGTATTCAATTACCATAAAATTATTGCTAAAAATTCTACATAGTCATAACTCACAGACTTTAGTTCGTAGTAGTCACTAAAGTGACTAAAAATACTTAGATATCAACTATAAGTTAGCTTACAGTGAACAACACTAAAGTACTTACTACGAGATATTATTACAAAGCCCGCTGAAGCGGGCTGATTTGATTTTAAATTTAGTTGTAGCCTGGAAGTATCCAACCAGCCTTTTGAGACTAATTTTGTGTTTAAACGGCTGTTTGGGCTAAGAGAGAGTCGAGTTGACCTTGTGTATCTAATTGATAAAGATCATCACAGCCACCAACATGCTGATTATTGATGAAAATCTGGGGTACTGTGCGGCGTCCATTGGCTCGTTGTGCCATTTTAGCTCTGGCCGCTTCGTCGCCGTCAATTTTATATTCTTGGAATTCAACGCCTTTCCACCACAGCAGCATCTTAGCGCGAATACAGTAAGGGCAAGTTTGCCAGGTGTAGATCTCGACGTTAGCCTTAACTCGCTCTGGATGGCGATTTAATAGGGGATTGAGAAAATCCAGCATATTTGCGTCTTATCGATTTATGTGAATTGTCTCTAGCCTAGATCATTGCTGGCATTGTTCATCGCATTGGGGCTGGAACCCATTTTTGGAAACTGTCTAAATGATTCCAGTAAGCCCAATAACTAGCTAATGCCCAAATCAGCGCCGCTACGATTAACACTGCTGCACCAATTAACCACCAGGTTCGGTTTGGTTTCCAATAGACAGTTTTTAATTTTACCCTTCCCCAGAAGCGATCGCGCCATTGCATCCCTTCTTCCTCTGGTTCTGAGACTAGTTTTATCCTTGTTTGCGCTGCTGTTCTAGATGTTGGCGGTGAATTTCGGGGAAATTCTCTAAATCTTCTAATGACTTGGGTGCTGGGTAAACTTTGGCGTTGGGGTTTTGGAACCTGTCAATGTAGATTTGAAGCGCTTCTTCATCTTCCCTATGCTCAAGGATATATTGACGAAATTCGGGACGGGTCATTGTTGTGAAATCAGGCTTGCTCACAAATACCTCCAATATCCGTTGGTGTTAATGATGATTTCTGTTTCGTCCCCAGCCAAGATAAATGCGTCTTTTGTACGACTATCTACAGTTACTAAATATATTGGTACATACATTTTAGTTAATCTGTAGCAGAGAATGAAACAGGTTTCGATTTGTTCTTGCGTTGGCATATTCTGAAGCGCACCTTCCAATTGCAAACCAAACCATCTTTGAAAGTAAAACTCTATAGATAAATAAATTTGAGTTTTACCTGATAAAGCTTTTAACTAGCTAAGTTTGATAACCTGTTGCTTAAGTAGAGTTATTAACAGTTTTTGAACTATACCAAATAAAGTACCAATAAGAGGAGTAGGCACAGTTAAGAGATATCGGCGGAAAGTTTTGACATCGAAGGGCCAAACGGGTAGCTCATCAGTCATCGTGTATAAAGTGCGTAGCTGCTGAATTTTTTCAGATTTTTTCTTAAAAGTTTCTGTGTCTTCAGCCAGACTAGTATAAATTCCTGAATACTCTGCTCGGAATTGTCGAGCAATTTTATGTAAAGACTCTTCTTTAGCTTTTTTCATACCGCTATGTGCTGCCAGCAATGGCCCAAAAAAACATACCACTGATAGAAAAATATACAATGGAATTACGAGATGAACAAACGAGAATCCTTTTCCGACATCTTGTGTAATCATCTGATACTCAATCACGCCAATCCAGATACCCAAAACACTAACTAGATAGGCAGTTTTAAGGGAGTAATCACTCAGACATTGAAGACCGCCACAGCGATCAGGATGAAGAGGATTAATATCGAGATTCTTCTTCCCTAAAATTTTATAGAAAATCCAAATATTTGTAATTAGATTGAGGACAAGTATACTACCCATATATACGACTGCAAATGTGGCAATCGTAATGGTCAATCCTGGCAGAAGACTAGAGCTAGTCCAACTGTCTTCTAATCTAGGTCTGACTATAAAAACAATAATGCTGAAAAAGATAGCACTGGCAAGTGCAGAAAGTTTGCGCCATTTTTGAGAATAAAGGTTAATAACGAGTTGATCAATCTCTAATTTGTCAATTTCTAATACGTCAGATGTTTCAAGGTCTTGAATTACTTTATTGATTGCTTTAAAACTCCACAAGTAATATCCCAATGTAACTGGACTGATAAAAATTCCTACAAACCAGGGAATCCAGTCTTGAAGCAACCCCATCTGCCCTGGCTTAGACCATAGTGTATTACTTACCCATCCAATAAACAAATAAACTCCAATAGCAGTAACTGCTGCCAAAAGTGCAAAAGTTAGAGGGAAAAGACGAAGTTTTTCAATTACTAAATATGCAACAGGATCAAAACAGTATAGATTTCGTTGTTGAGAGAGCTTATGGTTCGTCATTTTTTATTTGATAATGAGTCAGGTAAATAACACCATACATATTTAGGAGTGACTGTGCCAATTTTGGCAAAATCCGGATTTCTCACAATTGACAAATCCGGAATTAGTCATCGCATTGGGGTTGGAACCCATTTTTGGAAACCTTCTAAATGATTCCAGTAAGCCAAATAACCAGTCAATGCCCAAATCAGCGCTGCTACGATCAACACAACTGCACCAATTAACCGCCAAGTTCGGTTTTTCCAATAAAGAGTTGGTGCAGCACAAACGCCACTTAATCCAGTAAGAATAAAGCCGATTCCTGACATCAATGGTTGCTGTGTAATACCCAAGTTGATGATGCGGATACCAATAATAATCGCAACCAAACCTGCAAAGAAAGCATAAATTGCCAGCATTAGTAAATCCCATCCCAAAGAAAGTGCGATCGCAGCTGCAATAAACAAGATGCCAAATAGAAGTGTCGTTTCACCGAAAGCGATGTTAAAACTACCTCTAATTGGCCAGGTAAAGCTCATGTGTAACCCAGTTGTAAATGCGATCGCACCTGTAACCCCAAAGCCAGGAATCCAGCGTTTCTGATTATCGCTATCTATGCCGCGATATACGTAATCTGCCAGTAAAAATAACCCGGCGACCATATTGATCAACATGAGTGTGATGTAGTCAATAAACACGATTTACCTCTAGATGGCTTTCTGTTTTTACGATCATTTTCTAATTAATTGAGATTAATTACTATTTATTGGGACAGTTTAAAACAGAGTAAAGATGTCACAAGTAGCACTTGACAAAATTTATAGCAGCAAAACTTAACATACAGGAGAAGCAAGACTATTTTCCACGTGTATCCGCCCTTTGGTAGACTTGAAGACTGGAATAGCTAGATAAAACGACGCTAAGTCAAGCAGTTGAGAGGGCGACTCTGTGGAAAATACACTTGGATTAGAGATTATTGAGGTAGTTGAGCAAGCCGCGATCGCATCCGCCAAGTGGATGGGTAAAGGCGAAAAAAACACTGCTGACCAAGTAGCAGTGGAAGCAATGCGGGAACGGATGAACAAAATCTATATGCGTGGTCGCATTGTGATTGGTGAAGGCGAACGCGATGACGCCCCTATGTTATATATAGGGGAAGAGGTAGGTATCTGCTCCCGTCCAGATGCTAAAGACTTCTGTAACCCAGATGAATTAATTGAAATTGACATTGCCGTTGACCCTTGTGAAGGTACGAACTTGGTAGCATACGGGCAACCCGGTTCAATGGCTGTATTGGCAATTTCTGAAAAAGGTGGATTATTCGCCGCTCCTGACTTCTACATGAAGAAGTTAGCTGCACCGCCAGCAGCTAAGGGCAAGGTGGATATCAACAAGTCAGCAACGGAAAACCTCAAAATTCTCTCCGAGTGTCTAGATCGTTCTATTGAAGAACTTGTGGTAGTCGTGATGAAGCGCGAACGCCACAATGATTTAATCAAAGAAATCCGCGACGCTGGAGCAAGAGTGCAACTGATTTCCGATGGTGATGTAGGTGCAGCTTTATCTTGTGGCTTTGCTGGTACTAACATCCACGCCCTAATGGGTATTGGTGCTGCTCCTGAAGGTGTAATTTCCGCAGCCGCAATGCGTGCTTTAGGTGGACACTTCCAAGGTCAGCTAATCTACGATCCAGCAATCGTCAAAACAGGTTTAATTGGCGAAAGCAAGGAAGCTAATCTGGAGCGTCTGAAGTCTATGAATATCAATGACCCCGATAAGGTCTACGATGCTCATGAACTCGCATCTGGTGAAACCGTTCTGTTTGCTGCTAGCGGTATTACCTCTGGAAACCTCATAGAAGGTGTACGCTTTTTTAAAGGTGGGGCCAGAACTCAAAGCCTAGTTATTTCCAACCAGTCAAACACTGCTCGTTTTGTGGATACCATTCACATGTTTGACTCGCCTAAGACCGTACAATTGCGATAAGCGATAAACAGTGAAGAGTTAGGAGTTATGAAGTCTCTTCCTAACTCCTAACTGACCATTCACCATTTAGCAATTACCATTTAGCAATTACCAATTAGCAGATGAATATAGCAGTGGTGGGGTTAAGCCATAAAACAGCCCCAGTAGAAATCCGGGAAAAGCTGAGCATTCCAGAACCTCAAACAGAAAGCGCGATCGCTCAACTGACCAGCTATCCCCATATTGACGAAGTTGCCATCCTGAGTACTTGTAACCGCCTGGAAATTTACATCGTGACTGATGAAACAGAACATGGTATTCGGGAGGTAACTCAGTTTCTTGGTGAATACAGTAAATTACCTGTAATATCTTTGCGACAACACCTATTTATGTTGCTGCATGATGACGCTGTGATGCATGTCATGCGCGTGGCAGCTGGGTTAGATAGTTTGGTACTCGGAGAAGGTCAAATTCTAGCTCAGGTCAAAAATACCCACAAACTAGGGCAGCAATATAACGGTATAAAAACAATTTTGAATCGATTATTTAAACAAGCTTTAACAGCGGGCAAGCGAGTTCGTACAGAAACTAGCATTGGTACTGGCGCAGTCTCCATCAGTTCGGCAGCAGTGGAGTTAGCACAGATGAAGGTAGCAAATATGGCGGCTTGCCGAGTGGCAATTCTCGGTGCTGGTAAAATGTCGCGCTTGTTGGTACAGCACCTAATTTCTAAAGGTGCTGGGCAAATTAGTATTTTAAATCGCTCTCGCGATCGCGCCCTAGAATTGGCCAAGCAGTTCCCCGATCAGCCTCTGGAAATTTATCCCCTATCAGAAATGATGACGGTAATTTCCCAGAGCAATTTAGTATTTACTAGTACTTCTGCAACAGACCCAATACTGGATCGTGCCAAATTAGAAATGGTTTTAGAGCCTAAACAGCCTCTAATGCTATTTGATATTTCCGTGCCACGCAATGTCCATGCAGACGTAAATGAGCTAGCCAATGTGCAAGCTTTTAATGTAGACGATTTGAAGGCTGTAGTCGCGCAAAACTACGAAACCCGTCGGAAAATGGCTCAAGAGGCTGAGAAAATATTAGATGAAGAAGTAGAAGCTTTTGATGTTTGGTGGCGTAGTCTAGAAACTGTCTCTACTATTAGCTGTCTGCGCAATAAAGTCGAAACCATCCGCGAACAAGAATTAGAAAAAGCATTGTCGCGCTTGGGTTCGGAATTTGCAGAAAAACATCAAGAAGTGATTGAGGCTTTAACAAGAGGAATAGTTAACAAAATTTTACACGATCCGATGGTGCAATTGCGAGCGCAGCAGGATGTGGAAGCCAGACGCCGATGTATGCAGACTCTGCAAATGTTATTTAACCTAGATGCAGAGGAACAGTTTAGCTAAATTAGCTAAATCTGACTTAGCATTATTGGTGCGTTGGAGTGAATTCTAACGCACTAATAATGTACCGTGTCATAGCTTTTTACTTGTCGCAAAATTGTTATTTTAACAATATCAGCCTGAGTCAAAGCTTTAAGGTGCTTAGATAAATTTTCCTGTCCTAGTCCAGTTGCAGCGATAATTTCTGTGATATTTTTGGCACGAAATTTTAAACAACACAAAACTTGTAACCGACTGACTTCAGATAGTACTTTGAAATAGCCCGCGACTAGGCTTAATGCACCAGGCACTATCTCTGATATGAAAAATTAAAAATAAATTTATGGGCTTATATTTACTATCATACTATATAGTAATATAAGGTTTTTTCCCGCAATTCTTATTAATAGCTGTTTTTAGGTTGTTTGTGCATGGCTAAAGCTAGGAAATTCAGACTCGTTTGCGATCACGAAAAATGCTCCAAGCTTCTGAACTCAGCAATATTTTGATTATTTATTAATAAACATTGTAAATAGGACAACAATTATTATTAATCAAAGACATAGTAAAACCTATGTTAGTATATTTAAGCTTTTTAGGTAATAGAACTTTGCTAAGTATATTTCTAGTTACTCGCAAACATAAAAATTAATGGTGTAAGGTAAAAGGAATTTTTATACAAACTTTTCCTCTTACACTATCACCATTAAAGAACAATTTAGATATTGACCAGATTAGATTTTTAACAGAATTGTTAACACTTGCATGAGCGAATTCCTTATAGAACAGGCCGAGTTCTAACTTTATAGTCCATTAAAGCGCCTTGGCTAATGACAGTTCGCCCATTTCTTCTGCTGGTGGGAATTTGTCCTTTTTGCAGAGCCATATACAGAGTACTTTGGTCTATACCTAAGAATCTAGCTGCTTGTACCAAGGAAGTACCCTGCTTGGGTATACTTCCTTTCCATTTATTCCGACTTGTGAATGGTCTAAACATAGCGAAATGTAAAGAACAACTTAAGAAATCTCAACTTCTGACAGAACAAATCGCAAAATTAACAATAATTCACAACTAAGTAAAACACGGACTCTGTCTATTCAGAGGAGAACAACATAGCTAATTCGATTTCTTTCTAATTAGATCGAAATCGAATTTGATTATAACAAATTATGAGGAAAGAACAGTTTCAGACTTTACTACAATTTTTTAAAGCTTTAGCGGATGAGAGCCGATTGAAAATTGTAGGTATTCTAGCTAACCAAGAGTGCAGTGTTGAAGAATTAGCAGTGCTATTACAACTCAAGGAACCGACAGTATCCCATCATTTGTCAAAACTCAAGGAACTGAATTTGGTGACTATGCGCCCTGAGGGTAACAGCCGCTTCTACCAGTTAGATAGCGAAGCTTTGCAAAATATTAGCAAGGAAGTTTTTACCCCGGAGAAAATAGCATCCTTAATTGAAGATGTAGATACTGAAGCCTGGGAAAGCAAAGTCTTAAGCAACTATTTGGAGCGCGATCACAACTATACAGAAGAAGTACAACGCCTCAAGGAAATTCCCGCTAGCCGTAAAAAGCGCTTAGTCATTCTCAAGTGGCTGGCGAATAAATTTGAGGAAGGGGTTCAGTACCCAGAACGAACAGTGAATGAAACGCTCAAGCGCTATCATCCTGACTACGCTACCTTGCGGCGGGAGTTAATTGGTTACCAGTTAATGCAGCGAGAAAATGGAGTTTATTGGCGGTTTAACACAGATGTGAGATCAGTCTCTAATACCGTCTTATAAGATGGTGCTGCCAGAGCAGATGCATACATTCATTAAGATATACTACTAATTAGATGGGTATCTAATTAGTGTTTATGTATAACGAGCAGTTTCAACTCTTGTTGCATTTTTTCAAAGCTTTGGCAGACGAGAGTCGATTGAAAATTGTAGGTATTTTGGCTAATCAGGATTGCAGCGTTGAGGAATTGGCGGTGCTACTACAACTCAAAGAGCCGACAATATCCCATCATCTGATGAAACTCAAAGAATTAGATTTGGTGAGTATGCACCCTGAAGGTAACACCCACTTTTATCGGTTAGAAAGTGAAATATTGCAAAACTTAAGTAAGAAAGTTTTCACAACCGAGAAAATAGCATCTTTAGTTGAGAGCTTTGATAGTGATGTGTGGGCTAACAGAGTATTGCAAAACTATACAGAAGGTGAGGAACCTGCCCAAAGCCTCAAGGAAATTCCTGCTAGCCGCAAAAAGCGCCTAGTGATTCTTAAGTGGCTGGTAAGCAAATTTGAGCAAGAGGTTCAGTACCCTGAAAGCATAGTGAATGAAATTATCAAGCGTTATCATCCTGATTGCGCTACTCTGCGGCGCGAGTTGATTGCTTCGCAATTAATGCAGCGAGAAAATGGGGTTTATTGGAGGAAATGAGAGTGTGTTAGTAAGTGGGTGTCTTGCTTGTAATGTCCTAGCTGGAAAAGTTAAAGCTCCTGGTGGAGCGATTTGCGAAGACGATTATTGGATTGTCGAACATTCTTTAGTTCCTGTTCTGTTATCGGGATATTTAATTATCAAACTTAAAAGACATTGCGAAAATTTGGCAGATTTGACACCACAAGAAGCTATTGCTTTAAGCCCCATTATCCGAAAAACCTGTTTGGCACTATCGCGGGTAATGAAACCAGCAAAAATTCATGTTTGTTCTTGGGGTGAACAAATTCAGCCCATCCACTTTCACGTTATACCTCGCGCCTGGGATATGCCAGTAGGTAATCTTCAATTGTTAATTTACTTGCGGTTCAAAAAATTAGCCAATCAACTAAGTTTTGGCAAGTGGATAAGCGCTGAAGCAGCCGCAGCATTAGCAGCAAAAGTGCGCCATGAAATCGAACATTTATGATTGAGTGGGAATTATAGTTAACAACTGTAATATCCCATCTCCAATGCCGCCTTATCTATTATTTTCCTAGATAGGCTTCCAAAACTTTGGGATTAGTTTGAATTTCTGCGGGTGTACCGTCAGCTAGATTTTTTCCTTCAGCCAGCACCCAAACCCGATCGCACAAGGACATAATCACATCCATATTGTGTTCGATAATCAGAAAAGTCATGCCATCTTGGCGGTTCCAGTTGAGAATGCGATCGCAAATATCATCAATCAATCTCGGATTCACCCCGGCGGCTGGTTCATCCAACAAAATCAACTTGGGATTAGTCATCAGCGCCCTTCCCATTTCTAGTAGCTTGCGTTGTCCTCCAGACAAACCACCAGCATAGTCATGGGCTTTTTTTGCCAATCCCACTGACTCTAACAGGAACATCGCTTGTTCTTTAAGTTGCTTTTCTTCCTTAGCCACAACCTGCGGTTGTAATTGCACCTGCCAAAAATTCTCACCAGTTTGTTTTTGCGCCGCCAGGAGCATATTTTCTAATACCGACAACCGCGAAAGAGTCCGGGCTACCTGAAAGGTGCGAATTATTCCTTGTTGGGCAATTTGGTATGGTTGCAGGTGATGAATGGGTTCGCCATCAAAAACCACTCGCCCTTTATCTGGACGGATGAAATTAGACAGTAAGTTAAAAAAGGTAGTTTTGCCAGCACCATTAGGGCCAATCAATCCGGTGATGCTGCCTTTAGCTACTTCTATATTGGCGTCATTGACTGCTTTGATACCACCAAAGCTTTTGGAAAGTCCAGTGGCCGCCAGCAGGGGAAGTTGGGGTGACTGGTTATTTACCAAGAGTAAGTTCCTCCTTTTTCCCTAAGATACCTTGTGGACGCCAAATCATCAGTACCATCAAAATTAAACCGATAACCATGATGCGAAATGCACCCAGACGTGCTTCGTCAAGGGGAATGATTTTGGGTAAGACTTCGCGAGTAATAGCATCATAAGCAAAGTAAACCACCGCACCCAAAATTGTGCCGATATTATTACCAGAACCGCCTAAAATCACCATGATCCAAGCGTCAAAAGTTAGCTGTGGTTGGAAATTATCCGGGTAAATCGCGCTGAGTTGCCAAGCGAAGAAACTACCAGCAATCCCCGCGATCGCACCGCCTAACATCAGCGATTGTAATTTATACCAAAAAACATTTTTCCCTAGGGCTTTGGGAATTTCCTCATCTTCGCGGATAGCTTTGAGAACTCGACCCCAAGGCGATCGCACCAACATTTCCAAGCGCCAGAATACAAATGCTAATACCAACAGCGATACCAGCATTAAACCCGCTTTAGGAATGTAGTTGTACAGGGTGATGATCCCAGAAATATAAATAATTACTGCCAACAACCCCAAAATTATCCCCACTCCCAAACGGGATGCGAATTCTTGTTTGCTAGTTTTTCTCGTTAATGTCTCAGTCACACCAGAAACTCTGGTAGTGCGAATCCAGCGCCACAACGAAAACAAAGTTACAGCCAAAAGCAGCGTCAGCAGCCCCATCATCAGCAATCTAAAAAACAAATTGGGTGTTGTGGATAGAGGTATAGCGTAACTTTGGACACCAAACGCCCCAGATATCCAAGTGTCGCCCACAGGTAAATCCTGGTTATTCACCACCAAACGAATTAGTTCTCCCACACCGATGGTGACAATTCCCAGATAATCTTCTCGCAAGCGCAGAGTAGCGAAACCAATTACCAAGCCCAACAAGGCGGCGACAATTGCCCCAATAATTGCCGACACTAGTAGAGGAACGCCTTTAAAGCTTAACAATACTGTTGTGTATGCTCCTAAGGTCATAAAAGCAATATGACCAAAGTTAATTAACCCCGTAAAGCCCCACTGCAAGTTAAGTCCCAAACCGAACAGTGCAAAAGTGGCTGTAGAAATTGCTAGGAAGATTAAATATTCAAACATATAAAATTAGTCATTTGTCATTAATCATTTGCCATTAGCCATTCTCCGTGTCCCTAAGTCACCGCGTCTTCCTCATCTCCCTCATCCTGGTAAGTGAATAGATTGTAGTGTAGAGGATCGTACCGTCTTGCGGTTAACCATTGCCAATTTTGTGGGCATACTATGGTTGGGTTAGGGGTAATAACTGAATGTGTAAGAATCCTGTTTGATTTAAAAAAAATGTTGTACTCCTCTACCTGCCTTGTTTCCTGTTGTCTATTAAGAGCCTCTACAACTAAGTTCACAAATCAAGTAGGAGTGCTATATGAATTTGCTGCGAACGAGAATCCATCACTTAATCGAGCAGTTAGAGGATGAAGATCTGCAAAGCACTTGGGACGTTGTTCACAACCTGCATTGTGACTTTTATATGCTGAAAGCTATAGAACAAGTCAAGCGATCGCAGCAACCGTGGGACATCTTAACCCAAGATGAAGCGATTCGACTGTTAATGTTTTTCTGAGTGACGCCTTGTGATTGTAGAAGTGCGCTATGCCAGATCTTTTTTATTAGATCTGAAGAATTTAGAACCATCTGCCTATGAGCAGGTGTATGAATTTGTCTTTGCCGAGTTTCCTCACCACTGGCAGATGCGTTCTGTCCCAGAACTGCGGCAACTTGATGATGAGGGTATATTTCACCGCTTCACCATAGATAATTATTTAATTGGGATAGAAGTCAGAGGTGAAATTGTTAAATTTTTACGTGTCATACCTATGCCAGATGTCTAAGGGCAGAAGTTATGTCAACACTTAAAACTGTATAAGGCAAAGCAGGGATCGCTATAACCTTACATTAAACTGGTTTTTGAAAAACACTTTACTTGAGATTTCCCTATGGATGCTAGGGCACTTTGGCAACGATACCAGAATTGGTTATATTTCCACGAGGGATTAGGACTGTACTTAGATGTAAGTCGGATGCGGTTTGATGATGCCTTTGTGGAATCGTTGCGGCCGAAGTTTGATAAGGCGTTTGCGGATATGGCAGCACTCGAGAAGGGTGCGATCGCTAATCCGGACGAAAATCGCATGGTTGGACATTACTGGCTGCGAAATCCTGATTTAGCACCTACTCCAGAACTTACACAAGAAATTGTTCAAACCTTAGAACAAATCGAAGCCTTTGCGGAAAAAATTCAAACAGGTGCTATTCATCCTCCCAGAGCTCAACGCTTCACTGATATTATCTCCATTGGCATCGGTGGTTCTGCCCTCGGTCCGGAATTTGTCGCTGAAGCCCTCTCGCCTGATTTTCCACCTCTGAAAATCCACTTTATCGACAATAGCGATCCGGCAGGGATCGATCGCATTCTTACTCACTTGAGAAATAGCCTCGCCAGCACTTTAGTCTTGGTGATTTCTAAATCTGGGGGAACACCTGAGCCGCGCAACGGCATGATTGAAGTCAAAAAAGCCTATGCTGGGCAAAATTTGGAGTTTGCCCAATATGCCGTAGCTATTACCAGCGTGGATAGTAACTTAGACAAATTAGCTAAAGCTGAAGGCTGGCTAGCTAGGTTTCCTATGTATGACTGGGTGGGAGGACGCACTTCAGAAATGTCTGCTGTTGGCTTAGTACCAGCCGCATTGCAAGGCATTGATATTCGCGCCATGCTAGAGGGTGCCAAAGAGATGGATGATGCCACCCGACAAGCTGACATCAAAAATAACCCAGCGGCGCTACTTGCCTTATCTTGGTACTTTTCTGGCAATGGCAAGGGTGAAAAAGACATGGTTGTGCTTCCCTACAAGGACAGCTTGCTTTTGTTCAGCCGCTATTTGCAACAGCTGGTAATGGAATCTTTGGGTAAGGAAAAAGACTTAGATGGTAACACCGTCTATCAAGGTATCGCCGTTTACGGTAACAAAGGCTCAACGGATCAACATGCCTATGTTCAGCAGTTGCGCGAAGGTGTACCAAATTTCTTCGCTACCTTAATCGAAGTTTTAGAAGATCGTAAAAGTCCATCTCCAGAAATCGATCCCGGTGTGACATCAGGCGATTACCTCTCTGGCTTTCTGCAAGGAACTCGACAAGCGCTTTACGAAAATCACCGCGACTCAATTACAGTCACCATTCCCCAAGTTAATGCTCGTACTGTTGGGGCGTTAATTGCTTTGTATGAGCGTGCTGTTGGCTTGTATGCTAGCTTGGTCAACATTAACGCTTACCATCAACCAGGGGTAGAAGCTGGTAAAAAAGCTGCCGCCGCTATTCTTGACTTACAAAAACGCGTCATAGAAGTGCTGCAAAAGGAAAAATCTGCACTTTCTTTAGAAGAAATTGCTGAGAAAGCAGGCGCAGCCGAACAAACAGAGGCAATTTACATAATTCTGCGTCACTTGCACGCCAATCAGCGAGGTGTGGTGTTGCATGGTAATCTTGGACAACCCAGCAGTTTAAAAGTTTCTGCCGACTGACGAATATATCTAGAACATCAATCTGACTCTCTTCCCCTATTGTTGCCAATGCAACAATTTTTTATGGTTAAGCATCCGAAGAATTGAAGCTCAAACTTCTATTGTTCGGATGCTTAACTTATTTACAGCAGTTTTCATATTTTTAGACACACTCTTGTATTCGCCTCTGCGACTCTGCGGCTCTGCGTGATAAAAAAGTTGAATCCCACCAACGGAATTGACTATACATTTAAACTCTTAATTATTTGAGACAAATGCTCGATAAAATCTTCATCAGCCCAGTAACCGTCATGGCTTTGGGGATTCCAGGATTGCCAAAGATTACCTGAATCAATTTCTATATCCTTTTCTACTACTAAATCATAAGAAGGAGATAAAGGTTTCAATGGCCATCCTAAAACATCATCTTTGTCGTAATAGTTAAACCATTTAAAATTAGGTTTAGGCTTTGGAATTGCTACAATCTCTGCAAATCCAGCCACAAATAAGGGAATATTGCAGCCAGTTGTAAAGAGATATCGGAGAGATTTCAATTTCAAAAAATCTTCTTGTTCTGGTGGAAATTCTGGATAATCAGGGCTACCTACCTGCCAAATACCTTTATTTTTTTGAGTATCCCAAAGATAGTTAGAGATAACTTGGCAACCTAAAGAATGAGCTAAAATGATGATAGGTACATCATTAGTAGAAAATTGTTCTCTGGCAATTTTTAAAGAATAAATAATAGATTTTTGAATTTTTTTGTATACACTGCCATCATCGGTTGCCCGATGTTCTATTGCAGATGCATCGCTAAATCCAAACAGCATAAATTTTCGCAAATCTTGCCATGATAGTGGTGCGCTTTGCCGCATTTTCTGCCAAACATTATATTGGTAATCTTGCAGATCGGACTGATAGTGAATTGGCTCAAAGTGAACTTTAGCCCAAATATCTTTACCTAAAGGTTTTTCTAGAGACTGTTTGAGAATTTGATAATAGTTTTTATCAGTTTCTCCCATACCATGTATAGTGAGAAATGCTAATTTTTTAGCCATAAATGAATTACTGAAGCGTGTGAGTCTGGTTAGTTTATCAGGAGTTTATGCAATAGAGGATGCGGGGTATTGGGGTCATCGCATTTATGTTTCTGTTAAATTAATTTAAGCTTGAGCGATGTCTACGACGGGCTACGCCTATGTACCCATTGGCATGAAAAATTGTGTTCATATCTATATGTCTGGAAATATCTTCAAGAATTTGATAGATGTAAAATGAATTCAAAGCAGTAACCAGAATTGAGGTTAAAAGTGTGATGCAATCAACACCAAAACAACCTGCACGTAGAGGACGAATTTTTCCAGAACGAACTTTATCGCCAGAGGAATTGGCTAGGTGTAAAGCTGAAGATGAAGCATTTGATCGGCGTTGCTGGGCAATTTTTGAGCGTGTACGTCCCGATTTAATTCAAGAACACTATGGCTGGTATGTTGGCGTAGAGCCTGATAGTGGTGATTACTTCATTGATGCAGATAGAATGCAAGCTCACAAAAAAGTTCTTGAGAAATACCCTAATAAAGACCATTTTGTATATTGCCTTAATGAGACAGGAACTACTGGCAGAATATGATTCAGGGTATTTTTGGTAGTGAGGGGCAGCTATTTTTTGAAATAGATTTGATTACTAATGATGGACTAAATCTGCCTGTAGCTGCCATGTTAGATACTGGTTTTACAGGCTTTTTAGCTATGAATAAGCAAGATGTAAATGATCTAAATTGGCTTTACGTTGGTAAAGAACGTTTGCGAACTGCACAGGGAGAAACAAAATTTTTAATTTATTCAGGTACGATACTCTTGGATGGACAGGAGTATCAAATTCCTGTTTATGCAGGGGATGAAATTACAGAGGTATTGTTAGGTTCAGAGTGGTTGAAGATTTTACCGTTAGTGGTGAATTATCAGGTTGGAATATTGACGTTTGGATAAAAGCGATGTCTACGATGGTTACTGAGCTTGCCGAAGTGCGGGCTACGCCTACGCACTTTTGAAACGAATCGCGAAGTACGCAAAGGGTGCGAAGGTACAAGAACTAAAGGGGTAAGTCGCGCAGATAATAAAAGCGATCGCTCTTCCAATCACTTCCCCTTTCCCGTCCTAAATAGCCTGTTAATGGTGAGGAAAGTTCAAGAACAAACTCTCTAACTGTCTCATCAGTGTGCTTAGGGTTGTGCTTTGCATTGTAATGAGCGCGAATTTCGGTCACTGTAAAACACTGAGGTGTAGCTTGTGAACTTTCGTTATCCTGCTCAGAAAGTTCTTTCACTGTTTTGATGATCTGCGATCGCAACTTAATTTCCCTCTCAACTTTCTCAATATATTCATCAATTTTATAGTCAATTTGTCCAGGCTTTAGATAGTGCTGTAATTCGACTAAATTAATGGCACCTGGATATTTGGCTTTGAATTCAACTAGCTTTTGTAGAGTCATTACATTTATAATACTGATTTTAGATATCTCAGCAGATTCTTTGAGATTTTTAGTAGGCTTACCTGGGCCAATAATCAACCGCATGGCTTGAAGATAATTTTCTTTCAGATGCCTTTTACCAAGCCTATCTAATTCTTCTACTGCACGATCAGGAATGCTTTTACCAGCTTTACATTCGCAGACAAGAGAATAAGGTTGAGAGCAAAATAAGTCTAAGCCACCTGCACCACCTTTGTAAGCATCCTCAACCTTAAATCCTAAAAAATCAAGGCTACGGCGTGCAATATTTTCAAAATCTGTACCAGCTTGATAGTTATTTTTACCCTCATCTTGTTCGATGCTGCGATTACCTAATGCTGCAATTGTTTTAATCCATGTTAATTCTGTATTACTTGACTGAGTAAGTAATTCACCACTCCAACCTAAAAAGATTTTGATATCATTTTCTAATTGTTGTGCGGCTGGATTGCTCATTGCTAGTTGTGCTAATGCACTTTGCAATTCTTCCCATTCAGGATTTAGAGGTGGTTCTAATTTTTCTAACTGGGATTTGCGTTGGATAAAAATGCGATCGCTTAATACGGATTTAGCTTCAGAACCAGAAATATTAGATAAACTAACAAATTTACCTATTTTGTCTTGAATATTTGAATTAGCTGGAACTTGGTAGGGTTGAGGTAAATGGTAAACTCGCAAGTAAGCAAGAAAAATATTCTGTTGTTTCTGTATGATTGCCTCAAAAGCTTCTGGTTTCCATATTGTTAATTGAGATAAAACATCTAAAGGTTTAGTTTTATCTAGAATTTGGCAAAGTTCGCATTTAGCCCACGCTTTAATTGAAACTGTCTCAGAATTCACTTGCTTGATAGCAGTTTGAGCGCTGGGTAAAAAATCTGCGCGGTAGTATTGCTCAAGCGAAAGTAGATTGGCTGATGTGTCAAGGGGATAAAGTGCAAATCTTTGCCCAGAACGAAGAAACATCTTAGGTAAAGCTGCAACTGTTCGCCCCTGTATTAAGACTTCAATATCAGAGGCGGGTAGACACAGCGCTGTTGGTAGTGAAAACAGCTGATTCATTTATATTTATCTATAGATTACAGTTAATATTACTCAGCATTAGCAATAGGCTGAGGAATAGCGATAGGAAATTCATCATTAACCCAATAATCATAAGAAGGAGGGCTGATAATTTCTCGAATGAGAGGATTATTTATTGCTATTTTTTTCTCCCTGATGAAGTCTAAAACCTGATTCCGAAACTCTATAATCTCTTTTTCGTCTGTGATACCGTAATTTTCAGTACCCCAGTAAACCCATGAGATAGCTACAAGAGTTTTAATATCTTCACTTTGTAGTGCTACCCACTTTCCGCCCTTTTTTTTGTCCAAAAGTATTCTCAATTTTTCTTTAGCTACTGTTGCACCTGGATTAATAATATTTGAGCGAATTAAACAACCACGAGTTAAGTTAAATGTTTCGTAGTCAATTAGTCGTTTCAATGCAGCGCCTACATTCGCACCGTCTTGCTGAACTATATCTACTCCTACCCTCAATTTATTCCGTTTGCCGATAATTTTACCGATAATCTTGAAATCCATAAAGCCATTATTTGCTGCGCTAGGCTCTACTTCTTCCACTGATTCTATTGTTACTTCCTCTACAGTTTCCCCAATTAAGCTATAAAAGGAAAGCCAAATAGCGTCGGAAATTGCTACCTCATTTCCTAATAATTCATCAATAGCCCCATTCACATCTGCCAATTCTTGTTGGTAGTATGTTTCAACCTGTGTTGGTTTAGGAGGAGGTGGTAGTGGTGGTGGTAGTGGTGATGGGTTATTATCAAAATTCTCTGCGCACCAATTTAAAACTACTCTAATAGTAGGTTTACCTTTACCAAATTCTCTGAGTTTATTTTCATGAAATGGGTAGAGAGGATGAGGCGGATTTTGGTGATTTCTTTGATAAAAATCTTCTAACCATCTTTGAACAAGAGCAATAATATCATCAGAATTTAGATATTTTAACTCAATTGGTTCTCTATCAGGTTGTTCACTTACTAATCTATCAATAGCTGCTTCAGCTTGTGGCAAAAATCTGATTTGGTCATTCCAAGTTTCAGGATACATCGCCAGTAGGAAAACACCTCTTTTTAGATTGTTATATAGATCCTTAACTAAGCTTCCAATAACTTGTGCTGTTGTTAAACCATTTTCTGCAACGTCTGCGTTATCTAGTTCATCAAAGCAAATAATTGGAACTCTGTAATGACTAGTGATATCTAGAATTTGGCGAACATTACGTAAGGATTCAGTCTCTCTATCCTCTTTTTTTAAATGTGGCAACCCCATTGCTTTAGCTTCTTCCTGTGTTATTTCTAAACCAGATAGCCAGCAATTTGCATAATTAACATGGGCAGGAGAAAGTGTCCACAAAATGGCTTGAACTATGTAAGGGTTGCTAATTTCAGGTAGTATTGGCAGAACAAGTTTCGTCAATTGTTCAACGAAATTGTTTGAGTATTTATTTAACCAATTTGGATATTGACTAATATAATGTTGTGGTGTGTAGTTCCATTGTTTTGCTTGGTTAATTAAAGCCGCCGCAATTTCTTGCCATTGCATCACATTTTGGCTACCAAAAGCTCTGAGGCTAGAGGCAACAGTCTGCAAAAATTCATACTTAATTTGATTTAAGTTGTCATATCTACTCATGTAGATAAATAAGCTACCATCTTCTGCCTGTAAACGATGGCGAATTCGACTAATAATATGGCTTTTACCTAGCCCTCTTTCTGCGACAATTGTGATACCTGCGGTTGTACGCTGCCCTTTACGAATTTTTTCAACTGTCTCAAATACTGCATTAGATGCATGAGCATTAATTGAGGGTACGTCAGGAAAACTTTTACCCCATATTTGCTGCGGTTTAACAACCAGATGCCCTGCAAATGGGTTTTGTTTCTTAATCAGTTCATCAATGGTAGATGTTTGAGTAATCATAATGGTATGGGGTTAATGAGTGAAGAGTCGAAGCAAGAAATATTAAGGTTTCAGGCGTTTGGCATAGCAGCGTAATCCATTGAGTTCTGTAGTAATGGAATCTTCGATTTTGTCGCGTGCATTGTCTTCCACAGTTCCGCCTTGCAGTTGGAAAATTTCGTCGGCTTGCGTTTCCAGTAGCCAATCATTAAACTGTGTACGACTCACGCGATCGCCTATTTCTCTCCTAATCCTGTAAATTGGCACTAGATGATTAAAGTTGTATTCATAGTTCAACTTGTCGTAGACTTCCAACGCCACTGGCTTGAATTCTTCGTAAGATGCGATCGCATCTCTCGCACTCTTTCCATTAACTAATGCAGATGTACTAGTTACTGCCACATCTATTTGATTAATCCACTTCACCAGCGCATTAGCCGTCCAAGTAGCAACAATCGTTCCTTCAAATTTAAAATCGCTATCCTTCAAACCCTCATCTAATACCTCTAAACCCTTGGGAGATGCCAAAGAGTATCCTTTTTTGGAGATTGCGATCGCACCCTGTTTCTGCAATTCCTCAAATATGCCCTGATAATCTGCTACCTTCTTGCCTTTGGGTACAATTCTTTTAGTGACTAGTCCTTTTGTTACTTCTTGCTGCGTTCCTCCCAAATCCCACAAAGCTAAAAGTAGACAAGTTTTAGTTTGATTCGCCGCTTGTAAGTTATTCTTTTTTATACCCATTTTATGTAGCCTATTTAACTTGCTCTCACTATAATAGTTTTATATTTTTTACATTGCCTACTGAGAAAGTATCGAAAACTTGCTTATAAATTCTGAATAATCTCTGCATTTATTCACTAAAAATAAGCACTAAATTTTAAGCAAGTATCTTTACTTAGTTCTAAAATAGACAAATTACTGTGTTCGTAGAATTTTTATAGCTTCAAGGCACTAAATGCCAAAATCTCTGTGAGTTAAAGAATAGCGATCGCTACCCCCTGCTCAAAACAGAAGAAAACTACTTGGTAGATTCACAACATATTTCCTTCGGATGAATACAGTTCTTTCAAAGGCAGGATGGAATAGTTGCGAAACTGCATCACCATAACAGTGAAACGCTTTACTTGTGCTGTTGTGAATGAGTGCCCAAGATTTTTTCAATGTCAGAAAAAACACACGCAATTCAGATTCTGTTTTTGCAACAGCACGGCTTTAGCAAATGCAGTTACTCAAGAAAAACGATGAACACAACATACGGAGAGCGTAAAATAGTTTCGCGTCTGCTGGCAATTTGTCTGTCAGCATTGCTAATAGTACCAGTGCTGACTAGCTGCGGAGGTTCCCGAACTGCTAATGTACCACCACCAGTTGATGACAGTGTTGGTAGAACAGTGAGCGATCGCAACACCACAAACCAACCCCAAGCTAAAAAAGGATTGGGTACTGGACAGAAAGTAGCAATTTTGGCAGGAGCCGCAGCACTTTACTACCTCTACAACCAGCATAAGAATGCTCAACAAGAAGGGCCCCAAGGCAAGTACTACCTTTCTAAAAACGGGCGTGTATACTACCGCGATGCTCAACACCGCGCTCATTGGGTAACTCCACCATCAGAAGGAATTCGAGTACCTGAATCCGAAGCGCAAAGATACCGCGACTATCAAGGCTTTAACGGGCGCGCTACAGGTCGAGATTTAAGTGGCATAACTGCAACTGAAGCTCCAGCACTTTAAATAAGTGAAACGTGTGTGTAAATCAAAGCGACTTCCCGAAGATAACGCCTGTCGCGCACGTGGAACCACGATATTCACAAAGGACATAGATCATGGTAGATGATTTTTTCCGCAAGGCGAAGGATTTGTTCTTAGGAAGGAACGACAATCAAGCTGAAGAAGAGGATTACCGCGATCGCCAGGTACGTCCAGCCAGCGAAGATCCATACGGTGACCCAGCCGACCAGAATGTTTACGGCAACGCCATCCCTGCCAGCCAAGATCCCTACGGCGACCCAGCTGACTTTTACGGGAACGCCATCCCTGCCAGTCAAGACCCCTACGGTGACCCAGCCGACCAGAATGTTTACGGGAACGTCATTCCCGCTAGTCAAGATCCCTACGGCGACCCAGCCGACCAAGGATTTGGCGATGTCCGCCCAGCTAGCGAAGATCCCTACGGCGATCCTGCTGATGAAGAATACCGCCGCTAAAGCAAACTAAGATTTTGATGCGTCGGTAATTTTCGATAAAAGAATAACTTGGCAGAATAGTAAACAAGGCAGTAGTTTTAAATGCTACTGCCTTTTACTTTTGTTAACGTTCGACATATTTAAAGAAAACCTCTCCAAATCTCTGCCCGCAACGGGGAGAGGCTGAAAAAGCTTAGCTTTTTATGGTAATAAATTTTATTTTCTGCCCAAAATTAGAATTTGTCTGCCCCTCTCCGATGCGGAGAGGGGTTGGGGAGAGGTCAGTAAAACGTACTATAAATTACGCAAAACTAAGATAAACTACGCCTAATTACTTAGAAGCAAGATTTTCCAGGGTCAATTTATTAAACATTAACCGCAGCTAACATTTCCTGTGCTCGGTCAATATTCTGACGTACCGATTTAGCAGAACTATGTAAAGCTGCTCTTTCTTCATCGGCGATATTTAATTCCAACACACTCTCAATCCCACCGCAACTCAACCGGCACGGAACGCCGATTACGACGTCCTTTAAACCGTACTCACCTTCAAGATAAGCTGCAACAGGCAATAAGCGCGATTGATTGAGCAAAATCGATTCCACCATCACGCTTACAGCAGAAGCCGGAGCAAAAAAAGCACTACCTGTATGCATCAATTCCACAATTTCTGCACCACCATTGCGAGTTCTCTCTACTAAACGGTCAATGGTGGCTGTATCTAACAATTCTGTAATCGGAATGCCGTTGACATGAGCATAACGAGGCAAGGGAACCATCAAATCGCCGTGACTACCCAGTACCATAGCTTTAACATCGGCGGGTAAAACCCCTAACTCTAAAGCAATGAAGGTTTCAAAGCGGGCTGAGTCTAAGACGCCAGCCATACCCATAACGCGATCGCGCGGTAACCCTGTTGCTTGCCAAGCTAAATAAGTCATCACATCCAAAGGATTGGTGACGACGATAAAAATAGCATTAGGCGAGTGAGCGATCGCATTTTTGGCTGCTTCCACTACAATCTTGGCATTGGTTTTGAGTAAATCATCTCTACTCATACCTGGTTTGCGGGGAATCCCTGCGGTAATCACCACGATTTCCGAACCAGATGTATCAACATAGTCGTTAGTGCCGATAATTTGGCGATTATGTATTTCAATTCCCCTAGCCTCCATTAAATCTAGTGCTAATCCTTGAGGCATTCCTGGGACGATATCTAATAACACTACATCTGCTAGGTTTTTCTCCGCAATTCGTTGAGCTAGGGTACTACCAACTCTACCTGCACCAATAACAGTGACACGGGGTAAGTGGCACAGAGCCGGAGATTCAGGATAAGAAGACATATATAGGGGTACGACTAATAAGCCGGAGATAATATTTCATTGCCTACCTGACCCGGTAGGCTGGGTTTCTTGAACCTCAGACTACATTTAAGTCTGAGGCTTTGAATTATTTAAATTCTTCTAGTTGATCTAGACGCAGCCAAAAGTTAGGTGTTGGTACTTTGCCAAACTTCACCTGGGCGTAATCACCTTTGATATCAACAATTTCGCCTTTGCTGTCAAATATGTAGCCAGGAAAGCGAGTATCACTGGCTTTTGCTTCCACGCTGTTTTCCAACTTCTCGCGGACAGCGCGAACAATATCACCTCTTTTGATTGGCATGAGTTTCCCTCTCTATTTTGCAGATCCTTTTATACAGGATCTTAGCTCGCGCCAATACATAAAGGGACTAAAGCTAACATTGGTATATTTTTGTGTTAAAACTTAACTCAACTAATGTTGGCATTCAGGGCAAAAGTGGCTGGAACGCCCCGCTAACCTAGTACGCTGTATCAAATTACCACAAACTCGACAGGGTTCTCCAGTGCGATTGTATACTAAGGCTACACCGCCATAGTTTCCATTGATGCCCTTGACATTGAGGAAATTACTAAAAGTTGTACCACCAGCCTCAATACTCGCTTCTAATACTTGAATAATGGCAGCTCGTAAATCCTTGATTTGCTCTCGCTGCAAATCTATACATAGGGTTTCTGGTAAAACTCCACTCTTAAAAAGTGCTTCATCAGCATAGATGTTACCTAATCCTGCCACTACTGATTGATCTAGTAAAGCAGTCTTGATTGGACGGCGACGATTTTGCAGCTTTTGCGCCAAATACTCAACTGTGAATTCTGGTGAAAACGGATCTACTGCGAGTTTTGCTAAACCAGTAATCACACTTTCGACAGGAACATTTGGGGGAACCCACCACATTTGACCGAAGGTACGCTGATCAACAAAGCGCAATTCTTGTTGATCCCCAAAGAATAATCTGACTCTGGTGTGCTTATGTAGTGGTTCATCTCGATGCAGCCACAGTAGTTGACCTGTCATTCGCAAATGTACTCCCAGGTAGCCAGGAGAGGGGGACACAGAGACGGAGAGACGCGGGGAAGCAGTGACATTTCCACTCCCCGCTTCCCCCTCCGGGTTCGCAGTTCCTTCAACGGAGGGAACCTCCGCAAGGGACTGCGCACCGCGTCCCCCTGTCTGTGTGTCTTCTTCTTTGGCGGATGGAGATAATTCAGCGAGGAGATACTTACCACGACGATACCAAGTGGCGATGGCATTTCCTTTAATACTATGAATAAACTCCCCAACAGAAAACGGGTAGGCAATGGTGCGATCAAGCAACACATCTCCACCCGTAATTTCTTGATTGAGGGTCAACTGATTTAGACCCCTCCGGACTGTTTCGACTTCAGGCAGTTCAGGCATTCAAGCTGATTAAGCAATTTGCTATTTAGGAATAGAGGATTAGAGCGTTGGAGGTAATGAATCACCGCCAAAGTTCCGATGGTTGGCTTGTAACCATAGAACACCTCTCTATCATCCCATTAAAAAATCCCTTTATAGCTCAATTGCTTACTTTTTCGCTTTCGCTGCTGGAGCTGCAATCTCTAATAATTCGTCTGGGGCATAGTTATTAGTGTTAATGCCTGAGTAATTTACATTATCAAACCGGACGATCACTGAATACTTGATACCGCTTTGGTCAATAGACGCCACGGTTCCTACATCTTGATACCAGTAGGATTCCGGGCGGAGAATACGTACTTTAGAACCACGTTGAACCATGAGTTTTTTCCCTTTTAGTTATCAATCGCCAATATATACGGCTAATTGATTTCACTCTACAACCTGAAGGACGCAGCCAGAGGCTTTGTTAAGTTATTTTTCTAGTTGAGGAACTTGTCAGTTATCAGTTGTGAGTTACCTACTCTATCCCTGGATCTTTCCCATTTCTATGATCCCCATCTACCGCACTTACCGAGCTTCCATCTCTTCAACTAAAAAAGGTGTGTAACCCTGCTTGACAAAAATCTGACGATGAATTAATTTCATGTCGTTCGCAGATAACACTTCAGGAAACCCTCATACTTTATTAAGTACAAAAACACTACCTTCGTTACCTCTACCGATCCGTAGATCGGTATCTAAATAAGTGATATCCAACCATCCTTGTTGTCTATCACTGTTAATCGCAGTATCAATTGCTGTTAATTTTTCACCAGCTTCAATTTGTTGGATCAAATTTTCTGGAGAATTGTAACCTAATAACCGTTGCCAACCGATGATACTTCGATTAAATTTGACTTGGACACGACGACCTGAGACTGGCTCAAATTTGGCAGCAACACTGACCAATCCTTCTAAATAAGGTAAGCCATATATTTCGGCTATATTGTAAACGCTAGAATTCTCTACGCGAATATACTGATAAATTTGTCCGAGCTTGCAAAAAGGTAATCGATCCAGATTTAATAGTGCTTTGCTTGTGGTATATATTAATCGCCAATTACCATTAAGCAAATTAGGAGCCTCTACAGGACGTGGTGTGGGATTAAGGTCTTCTAAAGTGGCGATCGCTGCTAATATAGCTTGTTTGTGTGGCTCACTAGCCAGTAAACCGCGATTAGTACCTGCGATCGCATCTAAGACAGCCGTTTTTCCAATCATCGCCTATCACCTCAAAAATCATCAGGATGAAATCAGCATCAAACATATATAAATATCAAATGTATAGAGTCTAACTAGATCGTTAATAATGTCCTGTCATCTGTCATAAGGTAATTAAATAAATGTCTTTTGTCAGATTGCGGATTGTTCAACTATTGAGTTGAATTAATAACTAAATTAACTCATATCCAGTGATAGACTCTTATTGTCTAGTTACTTGAATGTTCTCGTTTCTTGGCGATATGTTGAATTCACCATTACGTGAAGAACCCCGCAACCAGCGAGCTGCTGTTATTCCTTTAAAACAAGAGACTTCTCTTTTAGATTGGTTACAAATCAGCGGTAGGATTATAGCGCGTGACGTTCACGAACCTGAGTTTCTGGAAGATGAAGAAGAAATATCAGAGTTTCTGGGTGGAGAAGATGGTATCGGTGATTATGATCTTGATGACGACGACGATATAGTTATTGCCGAAGATTAGCCTGTTACGGCTGGAACTTTGTGGCAGCTATCGTCACTATTGTTCAGTTTTGTAAGTGTGGAGTGAAGGGAAATTTCCGTGGACGCTAAATTATCTCCTGACCAAGGATTAAACTTTTCTGGAATCGGTATCGCTTCGTGTTTGGCTATAGGGCTAGGCGGGGCAGCATTGATTTTGGATTCGATGAGTAATAGGTTGCCTTGGCAGGGTATGTCTTTAACCCTGCCACTATTGTTATCTGCGCTGTGTTCAGCGGCCTTAGGCTTCTGGGTGATCCCGCTGCTACAGGCACTCAAAACTGGACAAATAATCCGTGAAGATGGCCCCCAAGCTCATCTGAAAAAAGCAGGTACGCCGACAATGGGCGGGATATTTTTTGTTCCCGTAGCTGTGATACTTGCCTGCATATTGTCTAATTTTGCAAAAGAAGTGGTTGCGGTTTCCGCATTGACACTCAGTTATGGATTTATTGGCTGGTTAGACGATTGGCAAATTCTTCGTCGTAAGTCAAATAAGGGTATATCCCCCCGCACAAAACTAACTTTGCAGGTCGGTTTTGCAGCAGTATTTTGTCTGTGGCTGATGTTTAATCAACCTACAGGAATTACAAATATTGCTTTACCCTTAATAGGCGCTTCAATTCCCCTAGGGTTTGTTTTCTGGCCTTTGGCTGGCTTTGCTCTAGTTGCAGAGAGTAATGCTACCAATCTGACTGATGGCATTGACGGCTTGGCAGGTGGAACCGTAGCGATCGCTCTTTTGGCTCTTGGTGCTGTAGTTGCACCCACCTCACCTGGATTGATGATTTTCTGTGCTGCGTTAAGTGGCGGTTGTTTAGGTTTCTTAGCCCACAATCGGAACCCAGCTCGTGTTTTCATGGGAGACACTGGTTCCTTGGCTCTGGGTGGCGCTTTAGCTGCTGTAGCACTGCTAACCAACAGTTTAGTCATGCTGTTCATTCTCAGCGGCATCTTCTTCGTAGAAACTCTTTCTGTGATGGCACAAGTAAGTTATTACAAAGCCACTAAAGGTCCCGACGGTAAAGGTAAACGCCTGTTGAAAATGGCACCACTACATCATCATTTGGAACTTACTGGTTGGTCAGAATTACAAGTGGTTTCCGTGTTTTATATAATCGCCGCGATTTTGGCAACCATTTGCATGGCAATCCGTTAATTTTCTACGATTTGAAAAAAAGCATTTTGAATAAATAGTAAATTCTTAATCACCAACCCCCACTAATTTGGGGGTTATTTTTATGGTTATAAAACAATACGGTGATGAATGCAAAATTGTCAGATCATTTACGCATTTGACTAACCAAATGAACCAGTTCCGGCAAAATTAGTTTTTCCATTCCCAGTTGCACAGCATTACTAGAACCAGGAAGAGAAAAGATTAATTTGTTTTGATAAACACCAGCAACAGCACGGGAGGCGATCGCCCGCGAACCAATTTCTTGATAACTTAAAAAACGAAACAATTCTCCAAATCCTGGCAAGGTTTTCTCTAGCAATTTTTCAATTGCGTCGTAGGTAGTATCTCTGGGTGCAATCCCTGTGCCACCATTGAAAATCACAACATCCAGACTTGTAGTTTCACTCAACATTTTTATTTGTTCTTGAATCTGCGCTGGTTCGTCTTTGATAATTTTGTGAGCTAATACAGCATGATTGGCAGTTAAAAGTAATTCCTTAATTAGCTGACCACTTTTGTCTGTTTCTAGAGAACGTGTATCGCTAACGGTAACAACAGCACAATTTACCGTTATTCTCAGCGAGTCTGGGTGAGGTTGTTGCGTCATAGGTAAGTTCTTCACACAGAGTTATTAGTCCTTAGTCTTTAGCTAATGACTAATGACTAATGACCCTTCGGGTTCGCTAGTTGCTTATGAGGGAAACAACGCCACTTGCAACAAGAGCGGCTCGCCGCCCAACGCAGTGGCTCCCCAAGACCGCACTAGCTCACTAATGACACTTTATGATTTGCTAAATTCCAAACCGTTTTCTTCAGCGTACCGCTGCATAAAGCGAATAAAACGCTCCCATTCTTCGGCAGATTTAATTAGATAAATTGCTTCTAATGCTTCTGGTCTGCCGTTGACAAATCTAGCCTTCACTTCGCGGGTGATGATTTCCCCTTCTTGGTCAATCATGTACATCCCGGTGATATCTTCAGTAGTAGTTTGAGCCAAAGCTTTAGGATTGACAAAAATAAATGTTGCAGTACCACTTTCACCAGTACGCGATCGCGTTAGGCGAACATCAGGTACTACATCTTCGTCTATACCTCTAGAAAATTGGATTTTTGCCATGATGAGTGAACTTAAAGTTTTGTAATGATTAATTTATTATTTTCTCATCATTTGAGAACCAAGCAATCTTAGCTATTACTGATATTCTTGATTTACGGATAAATACTTAAGTAGCTTCTCGTTCTAGTAACAAAGTTACAGGCCCGTCATTTTCGATTGCAACTTGCATCATTGCACCAAACTCACCAGTTTCCACTTTTAAACCACTAGTACGTAATTTGGTAACAAATCTTTCATATAAATCTTGAGCTAATGAAGGAACAGCCGAACGATCAAAGGAGGGACGGCGACCTTTGCGACAATCACCATAAAGCGTGAATTGACTAACTACCAGCAACTCACCACCAATGTCTTGCACAGATTTTTGCCAGCGGTCGCCCCCTTGTTCATCAGGAAATAACCGCAATTCCAAACACTTTCGCGCCATCCAGTCGAGTTCAGCATCGGTATCAGTATCAGCAATACCTACGAGTAAGTTAAGTCCGCGACCAATTTTGCCGACCATTTCACCATTAACGCTAACTTGAGATGATTTAACTCGCTGGATGATAACGCGCATGAAAACAAATGTACTACTATTAACAATTTACTCAAAGTCAGATAAAAAAGAATTAATGAGTATGAAATTCGCAGTACAATAGCTAATTTTATAGTCAAAGCTAGGAATTTACAGCTAAAAGCTTCCAGACTGCGGCTATTTGCTGAAACTCTCACAATAATTAGGTTTTTTAAATGGCTCAGGTCGGATTTGAACCAACGACCCCAGGCTTATGAGTCCCGTGCTCTAACCAACTGAGCTACTGAGCCATGCTTTTTCACATGATTTCTAAATATAGCAGAAAAATTTGGTCATTTCTAGTCTTGTTGGCAATTAATTTTTGCTTGGAGGCTAGAACGACTAATACCCGTTCTCTTAAAGGTGGCTACAGATGACAAGCAGGAGAGAAGAGAAAAATTATTTTTAGCTCGAAATTAGATAATCGCTATGCCAAGCAAAAGAGGGAGTTTAGCTCCCCCTATGAAAAATGTAATGATTGAATTCTAAACAGCCAGAAACTAGATACGGTTTGCCAAGTAGGTAATTGGGTTAACTGCGCCCTTACCTGATGGATGAATTTCAAAATGGCTGTGTGGACCAGTACTAAAACCAGTGCTACCCATAAGAGCAATTGTTTCTCCTTGATGCACTTGCTGACCTGCCTGCACTAGAATTTTGCTGTTATGACCATAGCGAGTCATACTGCCATCAGGATGGCGGATATCGACAAGATTGCCATAGCCACCATTATTCCAACCTGCCTTCTCGATTACGCCGTCAGCTGATGCGTAAACTGGCGTGCCGGTGGAGTTAGCAACATCAATTCCCTTGTGCATTTTGCCCCAGCGCCAGCCAAAGCCGGAGGTCAGCACACCCTTCGCTGGCCAAATGTAAGCAACGGATGAGGAGGATGGGGGAGGGATAGCCTCGTCAATGGGTTTGGGTAGATATTGATCTACTGCTGACAAAGGTGGTAGGCCAGGAGAGACTGTGGTTCCCCGCATCTTTCCTAGGGAGTCAGAAGCATTAATTCCCCGAGGAGGAGTTGCAATTCTAGCAGTAGGTGTCTTACGTCCAGGGGCTTGGTTAGATAAGAACTCTGGATTTACTGGCTCGTTAGTCGGTTGAGTTGCTCGGTATTGGGGCTTCATTGGTTGGACACTATAGTTAGTCGTCCCAATGGGCGAAGGCACAGGAATTTGTACCGAATTCCGTGGCAAAGTGGGGCTGGATACCGCAAAATTATTCGGATTACCAACCGGAACCGAGACCGCAGCGTTGTTATTTTCGCTAACTGCTGGGGTGACTACACCAGCTTGCTGGGCGCGATATTTCTCACGCAATCTCTGAATTTCTGCTTGTAAGCTCTGGAGACGCTCATTACTTTTGTTGCTTGCTAGCTTCTGCGGTTTTTGATTCAACTGCATTTCGGCAAAAACCTTTGGCACCGGAGCATCACCACCCATACCGTAAGCATTAGCAGGGCTGGGGACTGTTTGCGAAGCGATCGCAGTATTTACAGGAATCGGATTGCTCGTAGCTACTGGTGTCGGTACGGTAACATTGCTGTTGTTAGCAACGACTGGTAACTGTGGTGTCACAGTTATTGGGTTAGCAATAGCTGTGTTTACAGGGGATGGAGCTACTTTGAGCGTAGCATCAGACTGCTCTACCGTAGGATTAATTGCTAAGGTGGATGGGTTAGCTGTGTTGCGCTCAACCCCAGCAGCAGGAATAACCAGTTTTTGACTGATTTGCAGTTGATTTGGATCGCTCAGATGATTTGCCTTGGCTAACTCTGAGACGGAAGTACCGTAATTGCTAGCGATCGCCGCTAGAGTATCTCCGGGCTTAACTTCGTAGGCAACAGCGGCCGATGGTGTAGCGGCTTTGACTGTAGCTGGTACAGAAGTTGCTAATGGCGCAGAGCCAGCTTTCGACTGTTTTAGTCTAGATATCAGGCTTGCTTTGTTGGCATCAGTGCTAATTGGCAACTGCTCAGTTGCAATCTTGCTTGCGTTGAGTTGTGGCGCTTTCTCAACTACAGCTGTTGGCTGAGACAACCCCACATTAGCTTGTGATAAATTCTTACTCTCCCCAGACCGCAACTCCGCCAGACTTTGTTTTAAACGGTTCGATTTTTCTTGTAACCGATTCAGCGCAAATTCCTGCTGCGCCTTCAGTTGAGCAGTAACTTCATTGTTAGCAGTTTGATTCTCTGTAGCTACTGCGCTCAGGGATGTAGTTGGCGAGCTAACTACACTATTAGCAATAGAAAGTTTTTGTACTTCTTGTAGCTTGTTGGCTACTTGCAAACCCTGTACTAATTGGGGTTGCTGATAAAAAGAACTCTTATAAGTTGCTGTAGCTTTGCCAGTTGCTGCTGAAACCGGAACTGGCACAGACATTCCATTTGCCGCAACTTGCAATTTAGCTTCAAGCCCAGGCACTTGTGAAATTGCTGTTGGTTCCACTATGACAGGATTTTCCGGCACGCTCACTAATGAGACGGTTTGGTTTTCCAGCTTTGTGGGAGCAAATTTCATCTCAGTGTCAGGAGCAGCTGGAATCGTTGAGGCTGCCTTTTGGCTGCCCACAGGAGCGGCTGCTTGAGCTTGATCGCTTTGTCGAGTCACCAAAAGACTTGTTGCTCCCATTGAGAGCGCCAAGCCAATCATGGCGGCTTTTGTCCGCGCCCGGTGGTTGCTCACAGAATTATTCATGTTTGACTGTTCTACCGGGGCACCGTCACTGCTGGTTGTATTTTTCAGCACAGCCTTTACTCTCTTTTTCAATGCTCGTTTCAAAGACGACCTCCTATGATCACTAGCGCTTAACTGACCTTGATTTTTTTCAGTCTGATACTAGTCAATGATTTAGATCACATCAAATGATTGATCAAGATCACACCCACCAGAGATACTTACGCAAGATTAACCTGCTTCTCTGATTTAGACAAGTTCACACCTTTTAGCAAAACTTAAAATTGCTGTGCTGACTTGTCCGTTCTGTTCCTCACACCTTATGATGTTTTGCTTTTTGCAGTTGTCTGCGCCTGTCTTGCTGAAGTAGCTGGGAATGGACAAACATAATAAACTTTGCCAAATCCACTGTTGCTCTTTGCAATTGATTAGCTAAGACTTCTCGAAAAGCAAATCTCCCTGCTGTAGATATCTTCAAGAGATTTCTATCCAATCCGTCTACCCAACACGAGACTTTACGTTGATTATTCCCTAAAAAACAACCGTATTATCTCGCAGCTACTTTTGCGCTTCTTCCAAATACCACTTGAGCCAAAAATGACTAAATGCCCTATAAGACTAGGTTTTACCCGTTTTGTTCCCAAGTTTTAAGATAATTGAAATTCATCAAAATCTATCATTCAAATTCCGAATCGACGCAATTTTTAGATACAAATTTCTTATATAAGCTCACCTAAGTTTGAAAGTAATTTTTACTCACTTTTAGAAGAGCTTACAGAATCAAGTATAACCATTCACATCGTTTTGGCTGTAACAATGGCTATATTTGCTGAAATCAACTACTTGGACATTATGATATCCTCAGATATCATAGAATTATTTAAGTATTTTTACTTATAAATATCTATAAAGGTTCTATTGCGAATAACCCAATTGACGGCGCGCTTCAAACAAACCCACTGCGACACTCACAGAAAGATTCAAGCTACGAACTTGAGGTTGAGCCATAGGTATGTATAAGGTTGCATCACAAGCTGATAGAATTGTTGGCGCTAAGCCAGTGGTTTCGCTACCAAACAGCAGCCAGTCATCTGCTTGAAAATTAAATTGGGCATAATTAAAACTGCCACGTACACTAAAACCCAACCATCTACCGCCACGTTTCTGATGGATATTTTTAAAGGCTTCTAGAGATTCATGATAGTTGAGCTTGACATAAGGCCAGTAATCTAAACCAGCTCTTTTGAGGTAGCGATCGCTAATTTCAAACCCTAAAGGACCAACCAAATGTAATTCTGTACCCGTAGCAGCACAAGTACGAGCAATATTGCCTGTATTCGGGGGAATTTGAGGGTTAACTAAAACTACCTGGGGCATTATTCAGTGGCAAGAATGTAGTGTAAAAAACAATGTATTAACTCCGCACATTCTACCAAGGGTTAGGCACTATCTATAGGTTTTGTTAATAATTAATCAAGCTCTTCCTATCGATTAGATTTTTAAAACATAGCAAATTCACTCTCAGATAAGTATCTGAGAGTATTTCTGGTTAAGACCGCGAATTTTTAAATTTTTTCATTGCACAGCTTGGACTAAAAAGCAGAAGAAAGTCCCAATGAGAAAATTTCATCGCCATGTGTGAAAATGGGACAGATAGAGAAGTCTAAGCGGAGCTTTCCTCCTGACAGCGTTGGTCTATAGTTTCCTCTGCCTGCCAAAAAATCTACCATTTGTAAGAAGACAGGGGGTGTAGTGTCACGCCAATGAGGGGGAACACAATTTGTTCTCTAATTCGATTTCCCGTTCTTGGGTAGCGACAATTGCTTGGGAAATAACTCGCCCAGAATCAAACCCGACTGCGTGCAGTTGCAACCACTGTTGGGCTTCATTACCTTCACGGAGAATTTTGTGCAAGGGAGAAAGAAAACAACTAAACCCTTGCTGTTTAGCGATCGCCCAAACTTCTTGGTACATTTGATCTATCCAATCTCTAGCCAAAATAGTTCTGCCATCTTGCCAATGCTGAAGCGGAGCATCCAGACTCGCACTAGCAGCAGCAGCTTCGTTGCTAGCAGTTAAGCTGATGAGTTCTTCAGGAGAGAAGCTACTTTGAGTTAACGGATCGATGTCAGGATTTTCTATTACCTGCAACAAACGGGCTTCTAGCAAGGCAGTAATTGCTAGTAAGGAGATCGGATCTGTAACTAAATCGCAAATTCGCAGTTCTAGGCGATTTAAGTCATAGGGACGGCGATCGCCATTTGGTCGGACTGATGCCCACAAATGCCGGACATTTTGCATTGTGCCAGCAGCCAGCTGTTGTTCTACCCATTGAATGTGGTGAGCGTGGCTCTCAAATAAAGGTACACGGGCAGGCGTATGCGGAAATAGTCCCCATCGGGTAGAGTGATAACCAGTAGCTTTGCCATCTAAAAAAGGAGATGAAGCGCTGAGGGCGAGGAATAAAGGTGCTTCTACTCGAATTACTCGACACGCCCGCATCAATAGTTCTGGATCGCTAATACCGATATTGATATGTACGCTAGCTGTGACTACTTTTGTGCCATAGGTTTGCTCAATATAGTCGTGATAAGGGTTAGTGGGATCGGAACGGAAAAAGCGATCGCTCCCAGCCAAAGACAAGGTGCTGCCTGGAATTAAGGTATAGTCACCTAATTGTTTAAGATATTTTCGCAGTTCATGGCGAGGACGCAGCAGGGCACACAATAACTGCTCATAACTATGTAATGGCTTAGTTATGTATTCTACGTTGCGGCTATCTGGCTCCCGCACAAATCCATCTAAAGCCTCAACAATTTTGTCAGAGAGACCGATGATTTCACCTTGAGGTGTGCCCGTATACATCTCAATCTCAAAGCCTTTTGATAAGCTCACTTTGTTCTCCTCGGCTCTCTTAGCCTATAAATTGTATCGAACGAGACGATTTTTTGCATCGACGTTGAAGCCAAGCCCAATTCAGAATTTTTTAATCGCAAACTAACAAACACAAGCATTCTGTCTGTTTTTTGTATAACTCAGAAATACTAAAGGTATAAATAATTTATGCCCTTAGTATTAGTAATTTATAATTACCAATTCTTAACTGATGCCTAAGGGCGATAGACTTGACTAGCAGCCTTATGCAATAGGGATTGCTGCTATTTCCCAGCAGAAAATACCGAGAGAGATTAAGCCTATTATTTCCTGGCGATCGCCTACATAGGATCAGCGCCAATTTTGTCTAGAGGCAAATAGATAGTCCTCCTATTTTGTATATTCCCATAAACTTAGTACTACTTTGTTTCACAACCTAGCATTTTTAAACCCAGAGGAAGCAGAGCAAAAACTGAGCTTTTTTGATATTAAAAGTGCAACCTTACAGTAATATAAATGTACTATATATAATTACTGAGAATAGGGAGAGTCATCTATATCAAAATTACAAATAGAGGCTAATAGCGGTCTGCTACTGGGTGCTTTGTAAATTGTCATTTATCTTTTGTCTACCTGTTACCCTTGTCCGTAAATGTCAAAATTCATCAAGCATCAGTATGGGAAAACTGCTAAGCTGTGACGTATTTAAACTGTATATTGACTCACATCAGGGTCTTCCCTAAAGTTTTGAGCGGAGGCTTTTTCCGCTTAAACTTCTCGTCTGTGTCATTGGTCATGGTCATTTGTGTTTACATAGACGCAAAGCGGTGAACCAGCGTGGTCTGGAAAGCCACGGTGTTGGGCGGCTTGCCAACAGTCACGAAAGTGGCGTGGTTTCCTGCATGAGCGACTGGTGTAAGCGAAGCGGTAGTCCCTGTTAGCCGTTCCCGAAGGGTAGAGTAGGGCTTCCCCCAGGGTAAACAAATGACGAATGACACCCTTCTCCTGTCGGAGACGCTGCGCGAACATGAAAAAATGTTCAATTTAGAAGTGCATTAGCTGATCAAAGGTCACTCTACTTGACAGCAACAATTTGATTCAACATCAGCACTAATGCCACCATACCCAAAATAGCCATTAATCCTGAAGGCATAAACTTACGTGTTTTTGCTAACCGCAAGCAAAAGACAACCACTAAAAGAGCAGTAACCAAAGCTGCTACAAACAAACCCCAGGCTTGTCCTTGTAATTGCAATAAAACGCCAAAAATTAGTAATAAACCGCTAATAATACCACTTAGCAACGAAACTTTACTATTAGCCTGAATGTAGCCCATAATGCCACCAATCAAGGCCAAAATGCCGTAGACAAGCGCGGCAATTATACCTATGTTCATTGTTAAAACCTATCTAGATTTTGACTTTGCAGCAAGGGTCGGCAGACAATTTACCATAGCTTTTGAAGCTCATCACCCAATTGATTGATGGATAATCAAGCGATGTCTACGGTAAGCACTTCATCTTATGCAAAAATCCAGTTCCTCCAGCGCCAAGCAGCATCACTCTTACTTTACCAATCCGTTCTCCAGAATGAAGTGGGGATGGCATTTCTTGAACTGTTGCAAGCTATACGCTACACTGATGCTGATGCACGAGGTTCCCTCCAAGCTTACGGCAGTTACTTTCACGCCTTAGCCGCTAAAAATCAAAATTGGGAAGACTACTTAATTAATCAAATTCTCGTTTCTGAGAATCCATTTACAAGGCTGGCTCAACAGGAAGAATTTGAGAATATACCCCTTGCTTTAGTAGCAGCAGCTCAGCATGATTTACAGGTGTTGCATAGTTTATGTGAATGTAGCAGCGCTTCTTTGAGTGAGTGGGTACAAACTGTAGCTCATCTACCTGTTTCACCCATTGTGTGGTACACAGAGCAAGGTAAGGTAGAAGCAAAGACAGTATGGATGAAGCAGCGCCTTGAAGCTGAGGCAGTTGTCTCTCTACAAAACTCAGATAATTGGGCTGAGACTGTAGAAGATTTAGCCACTTATTATCGGCAATTTGGCACAGGATTATTTGCAGAATATCGCGCTTTGCGCTGGCAAGATGGTAAGTTTGTTGGCATTCAGCATCCTGATTCTATGAAACTTGATGTACTAGCAGGTTATGAGTCTCAGCGGGACGCTTTGTTAAAAAATACAGAGTTTTTATTATCAGGCGAGTCTGCACTGCACGTATTACTTTATGGTAGTCGTGGTTCTGGAAAATCGTCCTTAGTAAAAGCTTTGTTGAATGAGTATAGTCAACGCAACCTCCGCTTAGTGGAAGTGACAAAATCTGAATTACAAGACTTGCCAATAATTGTTGAACAATTGCGAGGAGTGCCACAGAAATTTATTATCTTTGTTGATGACCTTTCCTTTGAAGAAGATGACGATGCCTTTAAAGCACTAAAAGTAGTTTTAGAAGGTAATTTAACTGCACGGCCTGAAAACGTAGTTGTGTATGCAACTTCTAATCGCCGCCACTTGATTCGAGAGTTTTATACAGATAGGCCTGCTCCCAAAGATCAAGAAGAAATTCATGTATGGGATACGATGCAGGAGAAACTGTCTTTTAGCGATCGCTTTGGTCTAACTTTGACCTTTGAGGGGGCAGATCAGAAAACTTATTTAAAAATTGTCCGGCATTTAGCTGCAAAAGCAGGAATTAATATTAGCCAAGAAGATTTGGAGTATCAAGCATTACAGTGGGCTACTCGCCATAATGGTCGTTCTGGACGTACAGCACGCCAGTTTGTTGATTTCTTAAAAGCTGATTTAGCAATTTATACCGTCAAAAATAATACATCTACACAGTAATAATACAATTCATTGGTTGATAATTTTAATTTTTAGTTATTGATAGGAAAATATCATGTACAAATATTTACAACCGCAGACTTCCATAACAGAAAGTATGGAGTAATGACCATAAAAACTACTGATATTGATAACTTGGCTAAGCTAAAAATAAGTAATATGCACTCAGCAACAGTAAATAATAGATTTTTTTTAGGAATAGTTGCCTTTAGTGTGAGTTTTGGTCTTAGTCTTGTCCCTAACTGGGATTATACTAAAGCCTTTGTCACAGGAATCATTACTTTAGTTGCTACCTATACAGCAGCATTTTGTGTAGATAAACGGCGGAAAAATTATGAAATGCTTGTTTTAAATTCTCTGCACAAACGAATTAAAGAACTTGAGGAATTGAAGTCTCGTATTGCTAGAGAAATTAACCAAATCGAAGAACATCGTAATTTATTATACTCTGAGTCTAAACAACTACAAAATAAAGTAGCAGAATGTCGCAATCAAAGAGATAGCTTACATAGAGAACTTAGCACTTTTGCTGGTCAAAGAAAACAGTTAGAAAATGAAATTAGTCTTCTAAAAACGGAAATTCATAGTCTAGATAAAAATAAAGCTGAACTCAATACCTCATTTTCTGTTCTGACAGCAGAAAAACGTCGCCTTGAATTAAATTTTAATGTCTCTCGTTCCGAAATTAATCAATTGCAGAATCAAATCTGCGAACTTCACCAAGAAAAACAAGAGATTGAAAGTAATATAATCTTGCTAGGTAGGCTTAAACCTCAAATAGAAGAAAAACTCTATGAATTGCGAAATCAACTGCAAGAGCTAGAATTTGAAGTTAATCAGAAAAATCAATTACTAATAAATACCACAACTAATAGAGACAATATAGAATCTAGCTTGAATGACTTACAAAGCAAAATAGTAGAACAGCAAACTGAATTGTACCACGTACAAGGCCAAGTTTTATTATTGCAAGAAGAACGCGATTTACTACAAAGCCAAGTCTGGGAACTACTTCAACAAATAGAAACACTAAATCCAGAAATTTTATCCGAAAAATCACAGGAAGATATTCAAGATTTTTTTCCTTTTGAGGAATTAATTGAACCTATAGCACCAATAAATATACAAGCTGATGCATCTGGAACCTTGTCCGAAGAATGGAGAGATTTTCTCAAGCAGCTATCAAACTATGAAATTCAGGTCTTAAAAGCCATAGTAGAGCAAGAAAATACCCAAGCTGTAATTAAACAGATTGCAGAAGCAAATATTACTATGCCGAATTTATTGATTGATTCAATCAATGGTAAAGCTAATGATACTTTGGGAGAATTAATTATTAATACAGAAGTTTCCACTCCAGAAATATATCAAGAGCATATAAATAACGTCAACAAAATGATGGATATGTATGAAAGCTCTATGTAGAAGGGTTAAATGATTAGAAGAATTTTATTGATATCATTGGCAGTTTGTTAGAACGTTAATTCTTATAACTAGGTGGCTTTCATCTAAATTAATTAAATTATTCATGCCGTTGTAAAATTACTTAATAGGTATAGCATATACCTGACTTAACTTGCTGGCTGTAAGCCTCTGCGTTCAAAATCAGGTGAGATCAACTACATGGCAAAGCTCAAAATCTCGAAAAAAATATCCACTGCTTTAATTAATTCTCTTGGAGCAGGAGTAGTACCAAGGATGGGAGTTGAACATATAGCAGTTGGTCGAGAACAAGAACTAAAAAGTCTGTTACAGAATCTCGATGACATTGCAGAAGGTGTATCGGCATTTCGTTTTATAATTGGCAACTACGGTTCGGGTAAAAGTTTTATGCTGCAACTGATTCGTAGCCGTGCTATGGAACAAGGTTTTGTAGTAGCTGATGCTGATTTATCCTCAGAACGCCGACTAGCAGGAAGCAACAATGAAGGTTTAGCAACCTATCGAGAATTGATGAGTCGCCTAGCTACAAAAACTCGTCCTGATGGTGGTGCTTTAGTTTCAATTTTAGAAGGATGGATTAATAAAATTCAACAAGAAGTAGCAAAAGAAGCTGGAATACGTCCTAATGATGAAGGTTTTGATGACCAAGTTGAAGCGAAAATAAGAGAAGTTGTTCAGTATATTGAAGATTTAGTCCACGGTTTTGATTTTGGTAATGTAATTAGCGCTTATTGGCGTGGTTACCGATTGGATGATGATGACTTAAAAAATTCTGCTATGCGTTGGTTGCGAGGAGAATTTACTACAAAAATTGAAGCAAAAGCAGCTTTAGGAGTACGTGTAATTATTGATGATGATAGTTGGTATGACTACATCAAATTATTGGCGAAATTTGTAGCAGAGATTGGCTACAAAGGACTGTTAATCTTAGTTGATGAATCTGTGCATTTATACCAAATATCCACTACAGTTACGCGAGAAAAAAATTATAATAGACTGCTAGCAATGTTTAACGATACCATGCAGTGTAAAGCTGAACATCTAGGTATTTTGATTGGTGGTACAACAAAGTTTTTAGAAGACCCAAATCGAGGATTATTTGCAGATCAAGCTTGGCGTAGACGTACTAAAGAAAGCCGCTTTGTTACCCAAGCTGGCATTCAAGAATATTCAGGTCCGGTAATCAGACTCAACCCTTTAAGTGAAGAAGAGATTTTCTCACTTTTGCAACGCATAACTGAAATTCATGCCCTAAATTTTGGGTATGAAAAAGCTTTGACAAACCGAGATTTGAATGAGTTTGTGCAGGAAATTGTCAATCGCTTGGGTGCAGAGGCGTTGCTGACGCCGGGGGAGATTGTACGAGATTTTATCAGTGTTTTGAATATTCTCCACCAAAACCCAAAATTAGAATTGAAGGAATTAATTCATGGCTCTAAATTTAAACCCACTGCTGCGGGGAAAGATGCAAATTTAGATGAGGATAATGCAGCAGAATTTAGTTTGTGATTTGCTCAACTTTTTCCAGCCTGTATCATAATCAATGTAGCGAACTTTATCGCTGTACAGCAGAGTGTCTGTGGAATTTTAGAGGTTTAGCCAGCTAAAGACTTGCTCGACGCTTAAGGATAGGTCGATGTTGCTGAGAATGGGAACTGAGTCTGTACCTGTGAGCATTTCGACTCGTTGATTTGGGAAGATGGTTAAAATGCTGGCTTCATTTGGAAAAATCAACCACCCTAGTTCTGTAGCATTTTGAGAGCATTGCAGTAAGTTCCGGAGAACTTTGGCTTGGCTTTGCTCTGGGGAAAGGATTTCTATTGCCAAGTCAGGATGAGTTTCAAAGCGGTTGGCGAGATTCTGCCTGATGCTTCACGGGGAATACGTTCCCAGCGAAATACGGCAATATCAGGAACAATAGCAGCACCGCCAAAGATGCAGCGCAGTTCGGGAAAGGCAAGGGCAGTTTTTTGCGGTTTGGCAGTCCGATTAATTGCTTGGCATAGTTCGACTTGTAGTAGACTATGTTCTCCCTGTGGCATGGGTTTTTGGCTAATTTTTCCATCGATATACTCAGAGGCGGGTTTGGTTTCAGGGAGTTGCAGGAATTCTTCTAAGGTAATGGATGTGGCTAGTGTACTCATCGTTTTTCCTTGCCAGATTCTCTTACATCTATTTTGCCTGTCACTATATTGTTTGCGGAAGCTTGCGATCACCCAACTAAATCATGCTAAAACACTGATTCCTTAATAAAACGCGAGACTTAGAAACCCTGCTCTAACGCCTTTTATAACCAAACAATGCTTGTCGCAACCTAAGAAAACCTGGTTTTTTCGTCATGATTCCGAATACTAAATCGGTATTTTAGTAATAGTGCGATCGCATTCTTTGAGTACTCTTTTTCACTACAGGTACTTTAGACCTAAAATTAGAACATATCTACTAGTGAACAAGTATCTTGAAGAACTAAAAACCCCTGTAATCTAGGCTTTACAGAGGTTTTTACATCTAAGCGGGCGGCGGGAATCGAACCCGCATTAATAGCTTGGAAGGCTATAGTTTTACCACTAAACTACGCCCGCAAATTTCCAACCTCAATAGCATAACACAGTTGTAGGTGAAATTCAAGCAGCTAATAATCAAGGGAGAGGCTGTAGTCGGATACGTACTATGAGAGTACTAGCCTTTGGATCGTTAGGATCGTTGTCATAAGCAGGTTCAAACTCCCAGTTATTTAAGACCTCATTGGTTACAAAGTCTTCATAGTAGCTTTTTTCTTTTTCGGAGATGTTTTTATCTACAACAGCAACATACTCAAGTCTGCCTTTTTCGGAAATTGTTAATGTCACTGTAAATTCTACAGGCTGACCAGAATCTTTCTCTATGTACTTTACATATTCAAGACCCTTGCTAAATGGCTGGTTGCTTGGTTTGATTTTAGCTGAGTGAGTATGTGCATCTATATCTTGTTGAGGTTGTCCAACTAAACTTGCTATGAGGCTTCCACCTGCCGCATTAGAGGGTTGAGTGGGGGATTGTTGGTTATTAGTACTAGTATTACCTGCGTTCTCGCGTTGCTGTTGTTCAGCTAGTTGACGTTGGCGTTGCTCAGCTAGTTCGCGTTGCTGTTGTTCAGCTAGTTCGCGTTGCTGTTGTTCAGCTAGTTCGCGTTGCTGTTG
>NZ_MTAW01000235.1 GCF_002154725.1 Nostoc sp. 106C
CAATGGGCACTGCCGTGACCTCTAGAATATTTATTGATGTGTCGCAAACATTATTTGATTTGGTATTAGTTAGGGATTCTGCAATTGCTACTCTACCCTTCGGGAACGACTTCGTCGAACGAGAACGCTTTCAGCGCTAAGTGAAGCTATACCGTTCGCGCAGCGTCTCCGCTAGGAGAAGGCTTTACGCTTCACTTCGTTTCGTACCCTGCGGGAAGGCGTTCCGCCAACGCAATGACGCTAATTAAAAAAGTGGGATGCTCCCGTAATACAGCAGCAGATTTGACGAAAAAGAAAGGCTTCCTCAGGTTCAGCAAGCAGGACGATAGTTAAAAATATTGCTTGGCAATTTTGAAATTTGGCATATAATCTTTAAAAAATTAGGCTTTGCCCCGTTTTTCCGAGTTTATTTTCATATTTCAAAATCTCCCAAAAATGAAAAACTTCATCCCATTGTTACTAAGTGTGGCTTTAGTTAGTAACACTGTTGCTTGTAGTAAGCCAAACGATCAAGTTGCGACTACTACTAATTCTACTAAAACTAGTAATCCTCAAAATTCACAAGTATCCATACCAGCAGGAACAAGCTTTGATACTACCCTTCAACAAGGGTTGTCTACGGGTAAAAATAGTAATGATGAGGGCTTTAGTCTCCGAGTAAAAGACTCTGTAAAGGGCGTAAAACCTGACTTAAAAGATGCTCAAATTCAGGGACATTTAGAAAATGTAGTCAAAGCAGCTAAAGGTAAAAAAGCTACTTTACGTCTAGTTTTTGATGAAATTACCTTCAAAAATGGTGAAACTTATCCCATTGACGCTGCTTTAGTAAATACTCAGGTAGAATCAAAAACTAAAGGAAAATTCATCCAAAATGCTGGACTGATTTTAGGCGGAGCAGTTGCAGGTCATTTTGTTGGAAAGAAAACTAATGTGAAACATGGTGGTTTAGCAGGTGCTGCTGCTGCGACTGCTTATGTTCTATCTAGTCCTGGCGGTGAAGTAGTACTCAAAAAAGGCACAAAAATTAAGCTACAACTCAAATCTGCTCTTGGTAGCGCCCAATAAATTGCATTGAACAGTTACTGCTGGCATAAAATTATGGTTTCTCTAAGAAACTTTTGGTAGCAAAATTTGATTTAAAAATTTCTCACTACCAAAATGCCAGCATTGGGTGCATCCCAGTTTTTATTTTGCAACTAGAGAATAACTGTCATTGCGAGGAGGAACGACGTAGCAATCACAAAATCTTCAACTAAGAACGAGTCCATGCGATTGCTTCGCTCCGCTCGCAATGACGTTCAAAAAAGTGGGATGCTCCCGCCAGCATTTCTAGAACAAATTAATTATTGAATTACATATTTGCTCGAATTGTATAGGATTCTTACTTAATTTTTGAAATGCAGGTAGATTTTTTCAATAATCAAATCGGATTCCTATATTGGTATTTAGATTCTATTAGTGCTAATTCTAAGTTGCTTACTAAGTTAATAAAATTCGCACTAGAGTAATAGCAACCTACCTATTTTGGAAGAATTTTGTGAGTAGTCCGATCGCATTAGTTTAGTTTTGTTACATTTGAGTTTGAGATTGGACATCAAACAGCAAAAATAATTTAGTGATTAAGCAACTTGAACAACCAACGCTGTTCCATTGGATAAATTGGAGAGGCAAACGCCACTTATCTAAGATAATTGGGACAGGATGGGCAGCGATCGCACTTTGCTTAACAGGATGTGAGCAAGTGATGGAGTATTTGCCACCGTTGCCGAGAATTGAAATACCATCAAATCAGCCGCCACAACCGCTACAACTTGCCCAAACCCCACAAACTGCCCAAATTGAGGCACAAGTTCGCCAAAAAATCAACCAAGTTCGCCAAAAAAATGGACTTCAACCCTTACAAAACAATGAAAAATTGGCGCAAGTTGCTCGGAAATACAGTCGGCAGATGATGGAAAAAAACTTTTTCAGTCACACTGGATCGGATGGTAGTACTCTCAGCGATAGAGTTCGCGCTGGCAAAATAATATATTGGATGGTGGGAGAAAACTTATTCAAAAGCAAAAATATTCCCCAGCCTGTATCAGCAGCAGTTGAGGGTTGGTTAGCAAGTCCTGGACACCGAGAAAATCTTCTCCGTCCGGTATTCAGAGAAACGGGTGTGGGAGTGTGGCGCCAAGGCAATACCTACATCATTACTCAGTTGTTTTTGCGGGGTTAACAAGTTCGCGCAAAGATGGGAATTGGTTTCTACAATCCAAAATCCTAAATAGGAATTAGTATCTGCTACTGGGTAAAACTAGAATGTCTACCATTTCACCTATTACTAATCCCAATACTGCTAAAACAGTTAAAACTAAAAATGAATCAAATTTACTAAAGCCTGAAAAACGCATTTCTAAATCAGCTAAAAATGTCGTTGCTACTGGTATGAGAAAGAGACTGAATAGTAGCGACCAAGTTGCGACTAGAGCAATTGATATACTTAAAAATAAAATAATTACTAAGGTTTGTGAGCCAAAACTAAACAATTGCTCTAACCAAGTGATACTTTTTCTAGCTATAGCTAGAGCCACAGCCGTTATAAAACCTCCTGCTAACCAAATAATGTGATGAGCAGCAAGATACCATCCTAGAAGCGTATAAGCTAGCCAGAGTAATACCAAAGGTATCCAAGGAATCCTGTTGTAAAAATCTATATTCATAATTTTCAAAAATCCAACTATAAACCTAGGTTTTGATTTAATAAAACATTGGAATTCTATAGCGCAATTCAATCTAGCTATAGTAATCCTAGAGCATTTATCAAAAACCTTAAGCAGTACAAGGTGAGCAGTACACACCTTAAGAGCTAGTAAAATTTTATCTTCTAAATAAAAAAATAATTATCTTGAATAGAAATATTTAAAGTTTGTTAAAAAACACTAATTTTATATAGGTGAAATTTATTGTTAAACGACTTTTAAAATTGGTTTTGATTTAACGCGAATACTATTAATATAAAGTTTAAGTCTGTAACTGCTCGCTACTTAAGATGCGGATATATTTTATCATAACAGCTTTTATTTGCATGTTAAATCATTAATTTACTCCTTTAGATATATAGCTGTAATTAACAAGCAAAACTCTCGGCAGATATACGATAACTTTTCTTTTGCTAAACCTATAATTGAAGCTTTACGTTTCTGAATTTCACACAAGCCAGTAGAAGATTTATAAAAATTATTTTCAGTTGCTAGACAATTTTAACTTTTTGTCAAAAGTTATATTGAGCAAAATCTACTATCTGTTGTCATGTCAGCGCTCCGTATATCTAATGCTATTTTCAAGTATCAAATATCACAGTCTTTAACCGATATATAATAGCCAAAGGTAAAGAATATGTCTATTGAGTTAATACTGCAAAAGAACCTGGTTGCAGATGAAAATATTCATCCAGTAACGCGGAATGAGGTCAAACATGAACAAGTAAAATCCGATCAATTTACCATACCCGATGTTGCTATATCTTTAACTCCTCTGGCGTTGCTCATCAGTTGGATAGTTTTCTTTCTAATTTTACGCAAGAACCAAACATCTGTAGACAATAAAAGAATTTTTATCATCAATAGTCTACATAAAGTTCCTTGTAAAAACTGTAAGTATTATTCAAATAACCATTATGTTAAATGTGCAGTACAACCTTCTATCGTGATGACAGAAGAAGCTAAAAACTGCTCCGAATACTCACCACATAAAAGCAAATTTTCCCCTAAAAATATGTTTGACAGGGATGAGAATTCTTAGTAATTTTTTAGTTTTGTTACTACAGCAGAATTCAGAGGTCAAACAGGCTAAATGCCTAGCTTTAAACCCTGTTTGTTTACTTTACCAAATTGAAATCGGCTGTAAATACATTTGTGGGGGAATTTGGCGATCGCACTTGACGCTTCTCTAGGGCGATCGCCTGTAAGTCTAGTTTATAGCTGTTTACCACCTCTGAATCTGAAATATTTATGATAATTTTGCAAAAATTATTATATTGACCTTAAAATATTAAGCTACCTTCTGGTATTATCTTCGCAACCGTTCGCATAAAAAGCTAGCTTCTAGCTTTTGCAGTCGTAATTGTTAGCACAATGAAAAACTATCCTTTTTGAATTAAGTCCCTTTTAGATAAGGGCAACTGTCAAACAATTTATACTTATGATTATTACCCTAATCTTAGCTTGGATCGTATTTGCTATATTGTGGAAAATTCTGAAAACCACTGTAAAAACTGCATTGACTATGGCTGCGATCCTGGTTTTATTACAAGTAGGTTTTGGTATTACTCCCCAAGATATTTTGTATCAGATAATTCATTTACCTGACACCTTATCTCAGCTACGTAGTGGCAAATAATCAGGATGAAGGATGAAGTGACAAAGTTCTCATCCTTTATCCTTCAACCTTTATTAATTAATTGTTGTGTAATGCTGAAAACTTTGCTAGAGCATCCTTGACACTTGCAGGTAGCTGACGCATGATTTTACCTCGCTCACGATCTAATGCTACTAAAGTCACTTTGGCAGTTACATACAATTGTTGTCCATCGGTTGAGACAATAGCGTAATCCCAATTGATCCGCACACCAGTCACATCAGCCATGCGGGTTTTAACTACTACTGCCATACCTAATTGGATAGAACGATGGTAGCGTACAGAAAGTTCTACAACTGGTAAGTCGCAACCTAATGCCACTAAATCGGCATATTCAATGCCAATAGAGCGCAAACATTCTATCCGTGCTTCTTCCATCCAAGCTATATATGAACCATGCCAGACAACGCCTATATAATCGGTATGGTGAGGTTGCACTCTGACAGGATAAGCAAACCAATTGTCAAATGCATGATTTAATGGTCTGTCAATGGCACTAGTTGGTGGGAGTTCGGGTTGACTTGGTTTTCCTGGTGACATCTTGCAATTTCTGGGTAACTATAAATTTCTTTCTTTGAAATAGCATAAAAATTAGTTACGGAGAATTGGCAGTGCTCATTCCAAACATCCTCTCAATTCTCATAAAACCAAGCGCAGCTATGGTTTCATAGTTGTGGGAAGTGTCAAATTGTAGAATTTACAAATTTTGCATTGACGCTGCCAAAAATAGGAGGTGTTTTGTTATGCTGTCTTATATTCAGCGTTTAAATGTTATTTTTGTTACCAACCTTGTTTTTTTTGTTTCTGGGTGTAGCCAGCTAGAGAATCAACAGGTAAATCCAAATGTCAGGGCACAGCAAAACTCCCTAGAAACAACTCAGCCATCACCTGATAACCAAAAAGACTCTAAAATCAGAATCCTCAACGCAGAGGCTATTAAAATATCTGAGCAAGGTCAGTTAAAAGAAGCTTTGCAGAGATTAGAACAAGCTTTAGCCACTAGCAGAGATTTGGGAGACCGTTATTGGGAAGCTGTAACTTTGAACAATATTGGCAGAATCTACCAAAAACAAGCCAATTACTCCCAAGCACTCCAATCTTATCAGCAAGCTTTATTAATTAATAAAGAACTTGGCGATCGCGTCCAAACTGGTAAAACTTACAGTAATATCGGTTACTTGTTTGATATCCAGAACCAACCAGAGTTAGCAGTTTTTTTCTACAAGCATTGTCTGATTAATCGTGAGATTGCAAGGCTGAATCCATCAGCGCTTTCAGAACCGCAACCAGAAGCCTACAGCATCACTGTTGCCCAAACATATCGCATTTTAGGTGATAAACTCCTCAAACAGGGACGTGTGGCAGAAGCACAACGAACTATAGATCTACTTAAAGTTGAAGAACTACAGGGGTATCTTCAGGAAGTGCGTGGTAATGAACGGACTGCTAAAGGCATTGATATCATTCCTGAAGAAAAAGCCACTAAACAAAAATTAGATCAAACGCTGAATAATGCTGTAGAACTGGGTAAAGAATTAACAAAACTACGTCAAATTTCACCCGAACAGCGATCGCCACAAGAAAAACAACGTATCGAGCAACTAGTATTAAATCAACAGCAACTCTTACAGCAATTTAACGATTTTATTGCTAGTCCGCCAGTTAGGTCACAGTTAGAGCAAATTAGCCGCATAGCAAAGCGGCAAAATTTGGATTTGGAAGGTATCAACGAACTTCGGGATAATTTAGCAAAGTTACCTCAAAAAGCTATCTTAATTTATCCATTAGTTCTGCAAGATAGCTTGGAATTGGTAGTAGTAAGTCCGGAATCTGTGCCAATTCATCGCAGAGTTGCTGTAACGAGAGAGCAGCTAAACCAGGCAATTGCGGGTTTTCGCCAAGATCTACAAAGTCCCCGTAGCAATAATGCCAAAAAAGCTGGTAGCCAGTTGTATGACTGGCTGATCAAACCAATAGAAAATGACATCAAACTTTCCGGTGCCAAGCATCTGATTTACGCACCAGATGAGCAGTTACGCTATATTCCTTTAACCGCTTTGTATGATGGCAAACAATGGCTAGTCGAGCGCTTTAGTGTCAATTACATTACTGCTGCTAGCTTGAGTAACTTTAACACCCAACCAGCATCGAAGTTAAAAGTTTTAGCTGGTGCTTTTATTAAGGGTAGCTATCAAGTTGAGGTAGGTAATCAACGGCTGGCTTTTGCTGGGTTACCATTTGCAGGACAAGAAGTAGACAGTTTAGCCGCTACTATCCCCGGAACTCAAAAACTAATCGACGAAGCTTTCAGCCCCCAAGGTACGATACCGCAAATGGATGATTACACAATCGTCCATTTAGCGACCCATGCAGCCTTTGTGGTGGGTAAACCAGAAGATTCATTTATTTTATTTGGTAACGGCGATCGCGTTAATCTCACAGATGTAGCCGCTTGGTCTTTAACCCATGTAGATTTGGTAGTTTTAAGTGCCTGTGAAACCGGTTTGGGAGGTCAATTAGGTAACGGTGAGGAAATTTTAGGGTTTGGCTACCAAATACAAAAAGCAGGCGCTAGAGCAACTATTGCTTCTTTGTGGTCTGTGGACGATGGTGGTACTCAAGCATTGATGAGTGCTTTTTACACCTTGTTATCTTCAGGTAAACTAACAAAAGCTGAAGCCTTGCGGCAAGCACAAATCGCATTAATTACTGCGGACTCGAAGAGCAAAAATAACAATAGCTCCATAGCAACAAGCAGTGGTCTCAGCCATCCCTACTATTGGGCCCCCTTTATTCTGATTGGTAACGGGTTGTGATGATTTATGGCTAGAGATTCAACGATTTACTGCTTAAAGCAATTGCCAAATTTATAAATTATTTTCTCAGAGCAAAATTAGAGAGTAAGCCTATTTTACTTTTGACTCTTGCTGTAAATCACTGCATGACACAGCATCAACTGTAGCTTCCTTGGAGAGAATTTTTTAAAAAGATATGGTCAGCCAGTCATAGAGAAATCAATTAATGGTAATGGTGAATAGGTAATAAATGAGTGAAAACTAACTCATAATTACCGATTCCCAATTACCCAATAGCGCTTTGCTAGTTGTTTTGGAATACCCCATTGATGCAAGAATCCTTAAAACTTCTTGGCAAGGGCTTTATTAGCTGTACAGGCTGGTGCGGGTTGCTTGACAATATTAGCAAGCTCTTGTAATTGATTAATCGCCTCTGCACCTTCTAACTTCATTAATTCGCGGTCATCCCGCATTTCTGTCCAAGTAATACCATAGTCGGATACTAAAAACCGAATTAAGTGATTATCTCCCAAGCTCACCATAAATGAAGCACTATTCATTTGGTCGCCGCAGGTATAACAGGACGCAGGATATCCACGTCGCTCCAGTACAATTGCTAAGGCTTGCAGGTTCATTACCAAGTCTTGAACGAATTGCCGATGTTGATGCGCTAGTCTCAGAAACACTTTTATCCTCCAGACACCACAGTCACTTGAGTTTCTTTTATATTTTCTTTAGATTTTCTCATCCAATGGTATTGTAAACTATTCATTACAATAACCAAACGTTTACGTAGACTTTTGTTGACTACCTTGCTTAGGGTAGTGGATAACGGTTTTGAGTACCGTATCAAAGTATTCAGTTTGTAAAGTCAAAATATCAGACAGAATTGCTAAATTTAAGATTGTCTTTATGCGCTTCTGTCAGTTTAGATGCTTGCGAGAAGCGATCCGCTTTAAGAGTAACTCAAATTTGTCACTAGTCAACCATATAAAAGATACATATTAGGTTTTTATTGACTAATGCAGCAAATCTGTTATCTGTAAAGGATTTCGGACTACTTTTTGTAGCCTGAACAACATAAGTTGGCTTAATGAGCCAGTTTATTCTTTAACATCTGCTTGGTAGTGCCCAATTACTTCACACCCCGAGTCACATTCTCCTCAATCTATGGCGTTTGGCAGATGATCTTACAACTTTGAGATTTGGTATTCCCCACCGCTAGCTTACCTAGCCGTTTTTCATTATACATTCGGTGTACCGTTAACCCGATGCCAAATGTAAAACCTAAAATCAAGAGATTTAATACTGAGAATAACTTGACCTAGAAAACTCATGTTGCCATTTAGGCAAGATTTTCAGACCTTTTGAGATTATAGCGAAAATGTTGCATAAGCTACTGAAAATTTATTGGTAATGATCAGGAAAAGTTACATAAAATACAGAAAAGTTCATACGCGGTCGTAATTCTGCCGCTTATCGGCCATATTAGTTTTCGTTTTGATACATACAGATGAGGGGCACAATCTGATTGTGCCCCTCATCTGTAATTCAATATTTACTTGGCTTGAGCCTCGGTAGGGGTTTCAAAATTCAAAATTGTAAAACCCACCTTAGCAACGATCATAGCGGTTGGCACTGTCAAGAGACTATTTGCCACCAACCAAAAGCTGGACCGATAAAACGGATAGTTACCCAAGCAACAACCATAGCTCCAATACCAATCCACGCACCGCGAGTAGTCCAACGGATAAATAGTTCAGATTGAGTTTTTGTAATGGGAACCCAGGGTAAGATCCGAGCCTCTTGACCGTATTGTTCTCCCAATGTGTTTTTACGACGCTTTGCTTCACCCATAATCAGCAATTTAAAATTCTAATTTCATTTAAGTTCTTAGTTTAGATTGGCATCGATCGCCAATACAGCAGAGCCAGTAATTAATTTGCTCGTTGGTGCCAATGACATCCGTAACAGCCTAAGCAGCATAAAATGCCTGAATAAGCTGATAATAGCGTTTGCTGTGAGGCGATCGCGCTGCGGTTGACAAAACGTAAATAGTCATTGGTCATTTGTTATTGTGTCAACTGTTCACCAAATACAGACTAAGCAGAATTTTCTTCATTGGCATGGGAGAACAGACTCGGATCGAGATAGTTAATCCGGGCTAGAGGGCTGAGAGCAGCGAGAATTTGCGCACCGTAGCTGCGATTCACTACACGCCCATCAAGTAAAGCAACAATGCCTTGACTTTCTCGCACTGGAGCTACTGCTCGTTGCAATTCATTCAAAGCTGTAGGCAATAAGTATAAACGAAACCAATCTTGATGCGATCGCTTATAGTGAGCTACTCTACCAGCCACTAGGGGACTTTCTAAAGATGGCAAGGGTAAAGTCGCAATAATTAACAGATGAGGTGCAGGTAAGACACCTTGATGTTCTCGCCAAAATTCCCAGCCGCTAATTAAAATCCCATTTTCATCTAAGCAAGTTTTTTCCACCTGCACCCGCGAACCAAACTCAGAAGCCAGAATTGCTCCTACTTGAGCTTTAAGTGGCACATCTCCAATTAACACAACTGTTAATCCTGGTGCAGTAGCACTCAGACATAGCAGTGTCCTGACTTTGTGAATAAACGCCGCTTGAAATTCTGGAGTGTTTGGTAGGGGTAACTGATAGGGTACATACAGTTGAATGGCATCTGTTTGGCTATCAGCAGAGAACTTCAGGCAAGTTACATCTTCCAACCCCAAGCGCTGACGGAACAAAGGAGCCTCAGTTTCTGGTTCTAAGGCACTACCAATGAAAACCACAGGTTGTCGCTGCCAAATCGGTAAGATGATTTTCCCTAACTCAATGGGAGCACAGTGTAACGAAAATAAACCTTGCCGACGGGCAATAGTTGCCCAGAGTAGAGGCGGGGGGGAGACGGGAGAAGCAAGATTTTCATTTGTATATTGAAATTCCTGCCAGAAATTTTTCCAAGCATCTGGAAGTTCTGCTTGATCTAACGCCAAATAAAGCTGGTGCAAAACCTCTATTTCGGGTTGGGAAATGAGATAGCACTCATAGGGATTAGCTGGGTGTTGGAAAAATTCCTTCGTCAGTTGCGCTCGTGCAGAGCGAATTAAATCAGCTTGTCCTGGACAAGCAAGCATGAGTTGCTCCCAATCCTGGGGCTGAATATTTTGGGTAAGTTGATGACGTACCCAATCTTCCAAATCGTCCACCCCATCAATAATTGTGGGAATCCCCACAGGAAAATGTTCCACATCTGTTATCTGTCTGCGTAACCAAGCTGCTGGGGTAGTCAGCAGTAGTCCTTGGAACTCAGAACCAGGCCAATCGTCACCAGTTCTAATCGGTTTTCTGGTTTGCAGCCACTGCTGTAGTCGGGGAATTTCGACGTTTAACAAGCGTTGCTGCACTGCTTCAGGAGCCACAATAATTACAGGGCCGTGCCACATCAATGCCGAGGCCACAAAACTAGTGCGATATCGTCCTTGATAACCACAAACAGCCCCGACTTGAATTAAAGCGCTACGTCCCAAGCGCAAGGCGCGTGCTACCAACCTTGCCATCGTCAAATGATGGGGCCAGGAAGGAAAACCCGCCTGCGATCGCAAAAAGTTATGTAGTGACAAATGAACTTCTGCCTCAATCACACGCTTCTAATCCCATATAAAACGATTTTTACTTCCGAATAGCCCCATTTCTATTATCTTGTCACTTAGTCATTTGTCCGTTGCCAGTTGTTTTCTTACTGACGACTAACCACTGACTACTGACCATTTACCTATTTCCCTGAATTATGCCAACTTACACAGGAATTTCCAGCGAAGCCTTCAGGCATCCACTGGATCGCCAAGCCGAGCAAGCTTTACGAAGTTTACCGGGATTTGATTTAATCGCCCGTAAATTTGTGGAATTTCTCTACGAACGCCCGCAGTTAGTTTATCTAATGGGTAACACCATCCAAGTTGGGCCGCGTCAATATTCCACTATTTACCAGATGTTTCGAGAATGTGTGCGCGATTTGGATATTTATCCAGAACCGACACTGTTTGTCTTGCAGAATCCCCAGGCCAATAGCTATGCATTGGGGCAAGAGAATCCTTACATAGTCATAAATACAGGGATACTAGACTTACTAGACGAAGTCGAAATTCGGGCGGTGCTAGCCCATGAACTGGGGCATATTAAATGTGGTCATACTATTTTAATTCAAATGGCCATGTGGGCGATGAGTGCTGCCTCTGCCTTAGGTGAATTAACCTTTGGCATTGGAAATTTTGTGACTCAAGCTTTGATTTACGCCTTTTTTGAATGGCGGCGCAAAGCGGAATTGTCGTCGGATCGCGCGGCGCTATTAGTATTGGATGACTTGAATCCAGTCATGTCTTCGATGATGAAAGTCTGTGGCGGTAGTGCCAAATATGCCAATGAATGTAGTTTACAAGAATTTATCCGTCAGTCAGAAAATTATCAAGCATTGGACGCCGATGGACTCAATCAAGTGTACAAATTCCTGATGTACAATGGCGCTCAAGGAATGATGTTGAGCCATCCTTTTGCTGTGGAACGTTTGCGCTATTTACGGGAGTGGGCAGTATCTGAAGAATACCAGCAAATTCGCCGAGGCAACTATCAGCGATCGCCTGCATCTGGAGCCGTAAATGTTACTTCGCAAACTCCTGAGAATGATGCGGAAACTTTGCGCCGTCAAATTGAAGAATTACAGAGAGAAATTAATAGAATGAAAAATTCTGAGTGATGTTGATTGCCAAATGAGTTTTTATTAGGGTGTGAACTGTGAGCGATCGCGTTATGCACCCTAATCTTGACCCTATTGCTTATTGCCTACCTCTAAGAGTAAGTTCAGAAATTGAATAGGAGTGCTATAGAAATTTCTGAAAATGATCAATAAATTTACAAAAATCATCTTTGTATTAGTTACAATTGTTACCCTAGCCTTGTTGATACCTGCGATCGCCTTAGCAACACCGACTCAAATCGAAGGTATCAATAGCATAATTATTGCCCAAGCTGCCACTTCATCCTTAGAGCTTGACCTGACTCCCCAAGAACGTCAACAACTCCAGGCTGTGCATCAACGCAGAAATAAGGAAATTAAGGCTATTTTAGACTCATCCCAACGTGCCAAGCTTGCTCAACATCTGCGACATGGTAATAACTTAAATCAGGCTTTAGAAAAACTAAATTTGCGATCAGAACAAAAGGATTTTGTCAAAGCAATCATGCAATTGACTAACTTGAAAATAAAAGCAATTTTATCGCGACATTCGCTAATATTAGGCAATAAATAACGATTTCAATCACATCGCCAAATCTTGATAATTTTGTCACTACTACTAGTAAGTGTCTGCCCATCTGGGCTGAAGGCTACAGAGTTAACATAGGAGTAAACAAGATATCCAATATAGTATGGTTTACAAACATATCTATGTTAGCGGTTCAGCAGAATCCGATAGGTTTGGCTTTATAGCGGTTCCCAGTCTGCTCAGGTACGAATTTATCTGTGTTCATCTGTGTTCATCTGTGGTTAATTACTTCTTTCTGTACCTCACTGGCTTGGTAAACGCTATATACAAGATTCTGTTGTAACCACTCACGAGCAAAAGCGTCATTGTGAATTTTGCTGTTGACAAAAGTCTCGTGCGGAGTTCGTAAGGAATCAAGAACTCAGGACATAGTTGACTAATTTGAACTTCAATTTCTCATACTCAAATAATAACAATACTTACCATAGCAATCCCATATAATTCATGAAAAAAGCTATTGCCTAGTCCCTACTTCTATGACTAAGTCCACAAATTAAATAAGAGTGCTATATTTTATAGTTCGCAAGTTTGCAAACGATAATAAAAATTGTACCAACAGCCCCAATTGTTTACCTCTGTTCTTGTAAAAAATTTTGTAAAAGCAAAAGGAAGATGACCTATAGGAGCATCAAGCCCATAGATTATTTGCTCATGGTTGCTCCAATTGCCATTCACAATCCAGCCAACGCGCTCAACAAAATCTTTGCAGTTCAAGTTCACATCTGTTTGGTTTTGGCTGATTTTTTGCCAAATACATGTTTGAGTACTAAAGCCGAAATGTGAATTACTGTAATTTAACCAGAGCTTATCAATGATGCGAAGATCTTCACAAGAAAAATTATTAATACATTCACTAGACAAAACTTGCTCATTGATAATTGGTTGTTCAAGATGTAATTCCTTTCTGTATTGAGTCGCCAGATTGAGCATAATTTTGCTAGTTTCTTCATCAGCTTCTTTCCAATTCCTTTCTGATAGTAGATAACGCAGCTTAGAGTAATAGATACCCGATTTAGTACTGAGGGTATGAGTCTCTTGTTCACCTATTCTCCAATCTTCGCCTGTAATAATCAGCTTTTCTACTCCGTTGCCTTGCTCATCTGCTTCTGCATATTGATCATCAGTCACCTGCTGCAAATTTTCCTCATATCCTTGCTTTTGGTGTAAATAAATATCCTTAATAGTATCAATATATGGCTTTAGCAAATCTGATGACCATCTGCCTAATGCAAACTCTGATTCTAAATGAAATAGTTGTGGTTCATAGGTATGATTGAGATGTAGATAATACCAATCTGTAATAAAAGCTGCTAATAGTTGGTGAATTGTCACAATGATTTGCCGAATAGTACGAATAGCTCGGATATCATCATGATCTGCTGCTTCTAAAGATTCCTTGATTTCTTCCCAGTTCCAAGCGGGCAACGAAATTCTCGCAATGTTACTATTTTGAGGATGCCAAAAATTTACATGAAAATAAACTTCGTAATCAGTGATTTTGCTGTGTAGCACTACTGTGGGGACAAGAGCTAAAATTTGCTGTAGCTGGAGCACATCTGTATGACTAACCGAACGGAGAAAATAGTCGCTATAAAATTCGACCGGGCATAACTCACTATTCAGAGGATAATCATTATGTAAAAAAGCTTTTAACTTTTCTGGCAGTTCTATTGGTAAGTCATATTGCAAAGAAGATGGACAATTTGGGCTAATATTTGGCGGAGAAACTAATACCAATAAACGGTATCTTTGCTGCCCTTCAATTAAAATATTATAAGTTTCTTCTCGACTAAAAATATTTGCCAGATTTTTCTGCTCAAACACTTTGCGGATATCTTTTAATTTGTGCTGAATTTGATTAGCTTGCGATTCGAGCAATAGCTCTAAAAGTTGTTTGCTAAATTGTGATCGCAACTGCAAAGGTAGTTCGTTGAATTTATTGGCAGATGTTTCTTGAGATTTTATTAATGCTTCTATATAGCGGCTATCATCATTCACAGTAGATGGCAAAAAAGTAGAGGTGCTGTAGCCATTAGCTATTTCTCCTAGTTTCCGTGCAATGCTAGCAGCAGTATTTTTCAATAAGTTTGAGAGAATATTATCAATTGAAGCAGCTAAGGGTATAACTTTTGCAGGGTTCGCCATAACAAAGCAGATATTATTTCATTCCAGAATCCACTCTGTTGTAGCCTGCTATCAGTAAATCTGTCACTAATTCTTTTTTGAAAGTATCACCAAATACTAAAAAACCTTAATATTTTAATACACAATCTTTTAGACATTAAAAACAATGATAACCAGCGAAAATATTTATAAAGATATGTATTTTTTAAAGATAGAGACTAATAAAAGATGGATAATTAAAAGTTTTGGAGTACTAGGGACACAATGATACTAGCAGCTTTGACCTGAGAAATGAATAAGTTGATAGCCAAAAGGCTAGCTGCCTCACATCTGCTCACCAAATATTCGATCCTTGAGAGTCTCGGCTACTTTTACAGCATCTATAATTAATCTTGCCCTCTTTAGTTCGTTACCATGTCGGAAGAAGATATCCGTGCCGCGAGGCTGGAAAAAGTAGAGCAGCTCAAACAGCTAGGGATGAATCCTTATGCCTATCGTTGGGAATCTACCCACTACGCAGCCCAATTGCAGGAAAAATTTGCTGATTTACCCAGCGGTGAAGAAGTTGATTTAGAAGTCGCTATTGCCGGACGCATTCTAGCGCGTCGCGTCTTTGGTAAGCTAGCTTTCTTTACCTTGCAAGATGAAACAGGCACTATTCAGCTTTATCTAGAGAAAAATCGCATCCAAGAAGGCATGGCAGATATTGATGCTGATGCTTTCAATCATCTTAAGCAACTCTCAGATGCAGGTGACATCCTGGGAGTTAAAGGCACTATAAAACGGACTGAAAAGGGCGAGTTATCGGTCTATGTCAAACAATACAGCATCCTCACCAAATCACTCTTGCCTCTACCCGACAAGTGGCACGGGTTGACGGATGTAGCAAAGCGCTACCGTCAGCGTTATGTTGATTTGATTGTCAACCCTGAAGTAAGACAAACTTTCCGCCGTCGCGCCCAAATTACTGCGGGTATTCGTCGCTATTTAGAACAGCAGGATTTTCTAGAAATTGAAACACCTGTTCTACAAAGTGAGGTTGGGGGTGCGGATGCACGTCCGTTTATCACTTACCACAACACCTTAGACATGGAGTTGTATCTGCGGATTGCCACAGAACTTCATCTCAAACGGTTGATTGTAGGTGGTTTTGAAAAGGTATTTGAATTAGGGCGAATTTTCCGTAATGAAGGAATTTCGACTCGACACAACCCTGAATTTACCACGATAGAAATTTACCAAGCCTACGCCGACTACAACGATATGATGGCGCTGACAGAAGGGATTATTACCACTGTCGCTCAAGATGTACTCGGGACATTGCAAATTACCTACCAAGGGGAAGCTGTTGATTTGACACCACCTTGGCGACGAGTAACAATGCACGATTTAGTCAAAGAATACACAGGCTTGGATTTCAATTCTTTTTCAACCTTAGAAGCAGCCAAAACAGCAAGTAAGGATGCTGGAATTCCTGGTGTAGATGAAGCTCAATCGATTGGTAAGTTACTGAATCTTGCCTTTGAAGAAAAGGTAGAAGCCAAGTTAATTCAGCCTACCTTTGTGATTGACTATCCAGTAGAAATTTCACCCTTGGCAAAACCGCACCGTTCTAAGCCTGGTTTGGTAGAGCGATTTGAGTTATTTATAGTTGGGCGGGAAACTGCCAACAGTTTCTCAGAGCTTACCGACCCGATTGATCAAAGAGAACGTCTCGAAGCACAAGCCGCACGTAAAGCTGCTGGTGACTTGGAAGCCCAAGGTGTTGACGAAGACTTTTTGACTGCCCTGGAATACGGAATGCCACCTACGGGCGGATTAGGGATTGGGATTGATCGGTTGGTGATGTTATTAACAGATTGTGCCAGCATTCGGGATGCGATCGCATTTCCCCTTCTTAAACCCGAAGGCAGCTTTCTGAAGGAATTTCGCTATGATCCAACAACTCAAACACTGACTATTGAATTTGATAGTGGAAGTGTTTACGAATATTTCAAAGTACCTCCTAGTGTCAAGGAAGACTTAGACAATGCACCGTCTAAAGGTCAATATTTTAACAAGTTTATTAAAGGGAAATTTAAGTATGAACAATTAAGTTGAGATAGTAAGTGCCATTCAAGAGTTAGGTGCGTTATGGCTTTGCCTAACGCACTATTTTTATGACTTGGGCAAGTCCTATTTTCCATCTTCTATTACTAACACTGACAACAAGGTAAAAGCTGAAAGACGTTGCTTTTGCGTTTTTACAAGTTCTGGCTTGAGAATGCTATAAAATAATCTTAAAATTCCTGCGACTCACTCCAGTTTTGAGGTTTAGCATTATTTGCAAGCAAAAGATATTAAAAAACAGTTAAAATTGCTTATTGAGGAAGCATCTGTAATAGATCCTAGTTTGGCGAAAAGATTAGAAGAGATCAATCGCTGGGTTAAAGATGTTAAGCCTGGTTCTTTAACGGCTAAAAAATTTGTACTCTTTTTTTTGCAACAGTTAATTAAAGATGCTTTAATTTGGCTGGATATTCAAGCCCTAGCATCACCAGAGGAGCAGCAACAGTATTATGACCGTATGACGCCAACGGAATATTATTGGTATAGGTATTTATTTCCCAAATGGATAAATCAACCTGATCCAAAGTTTTCTATATGGAAACAAAAATTAATGGCTGGAGAGTTTAATCCGGCTGATACTCATGTTCTGCAATTGATTGCTAGTGATATCGTCCATCGTGAAGGGACTTTTTGGCAGTGCTATATCGCAGACTTCTCAATGGCAACTGATATAATTGTTAGTAGTAGGCACAAAGAGCCACTATGCATTCAGATCACTAGCCTCTCTGATGAATTTTCTCAAGAAAAGTCTGATAATTGGGAAAATACTTTGCAACGCTGGGGCATAGATAGAGGTTTATTCTTAAGTTACAATCCCCACATTACGGATTTTGTTAATCAAGTAGTGAATATATCACTGTATAACAGCGATCATTTGAAAACGGGCGTTTATTTAAAATTTAGTTTATAGTTTCAGGTCATTTTCCTTCACTGTCTTAACCAAACTACATAATTATGGGGAAACACAGTTCAGTTGAAGCTCAACAAAGATTAGAAAAATTTTTAGAACATTTAGAAGCAGCCAGAGAATTACAAAGAAATTGGATGACTTATGGGCTTGACTGTGTAAACATCTATGTTGAAGATGTGGATGAAGACTGGTGGGAAAAGTGGGCAGAAGAAGAACACCAAAGTTTTGTAGACTCAGTTATAGAGTTTCTCAAAAGTGATGACTGGCTTGCGGTAAGAGTACGTAAGCAGCTAGCAAACAAACCAATCCTAGAAATTGCCGAAAAGCTAGAAAAATACCTAAGTTTCCCAGAAGAAGAGCGCATTTTTGCTATAAAGAATTTTTTAGCAAGTAGGTTTACAGTCGAAGAAATTAACAGAAATATCAGTAATGAATCTGAGGAAATGGAACTTCGGGATTTAGCCGCAGAACTTTTAAAGAAATTGGTAGAGATTCAAGGAAACAATCTAGAGGAATTTCGGTAATTTTCCTCCGGTGCTGAAAATTAATTTATATGAAGTCTGCTAATTACTTGTCATTACGTAGGTGAAACCTTAGCGTTCAGCGAAGTCATTCGTGTAGCGTGTTTGAGAGGACAAGATTTAGATATTGCTACCCTGGGGGAAGCCAGTTTCCGTCTAAGTTCCACTGGCAATGATGAATCAGTCAGTAATTAACCAAACTTGATATTACTTGATCGGGGGAAATCTATCAAAAATGAAGAGGGCGCGTTATCGATTTACTGAACGCACCCTCAAATAATCGTTAATTGGCAACTTCAGCCATTTCAATAATTCGCCCTTCATAATCTTTCACTAAAAAATTTAGGGGCTTCTGATTCCGAATCTTAAACTTCAAACCGCGTGTTTCGACTCGCATTAGAATCATTTCGAGGCAGTCACGGTCAAAACAAACATGGCGTTGCTGATTTTTTGTCCCCAAACTAGCGCCAGTAATTACGTGTAATTGGGTATTTTTCTTAAGCTGATACCACAAACCATCGCTAGCATTATTCATCATTCTGCCAGAGAAACTAGGGCCTGTGGACATATAAAGTGGATCTATGCCTGTTGCGCCTATGGTTTGTTCGTAGTTGTAGTAGTAGTGCAAAGGCACTTCAGCCGCAGGTAAATCTAGCAACCCTTCATACAACTGTCGCGCAATCTCCATATCCGACACCATTACGGTATGTACTTTTGGGGCACTGGTGAGGAACATCCACATCGCACCAGCATAAGCCGCCAGTAGCAACACCATAATGCCTTGAGTAGAGAACAGGCTATCCAGGGGCAAAGAAGGTAAAAAAGAGCCTAAAGTCAAAGGACTAAGTAGGAAGGGTATCACACTAGCTGCTATAACCATGAACAAGTCAAATTATTGTATAAGGGAGCCGCTTTTATTATTGTCGATTAAGACTAAAATTAAGTCTTTGTTTATAGTGTATCAATAACTCTAGTGGTCTGAAGTCTGAAGCAAAACAGACAAACATGAAGATATTGTGCGCTTAAATGGGAGACTAACATCCCACACATATTTTAACAACTATCAACTCCAAGGCTTGTGCAAATACCCCACTTTCCTGAAGCTAACCACCCGCTAGTCAAGTCACTGTTTCATCAAAGTGACCAAGAACTGCTAACTTCTTTTCAGCGCTCTCCGGATACCGGAAAGTACTTTACAGCGATATTTTGTCGCTATAGCCCGATAGTGTACACCTTGATTCGCCATTCGGCGCGATCGCCTGTACAAGCAGATTATTTGTTTGCCCTCACTTGGCGACATATCTATTATGAACTTGGTGGACTAGATTTAAGCAAAAGTTCCCAACCAGATCAAGAGTCCTTAACCCTGCAAAATTGGCTGATTAATATCACAGCCTTCTGCATTAATGAGATTGAACTACCACCAACAGAAGCAATTCATTATTCTCTCAAGGCAACTTCGCCTGCTTTATGGTGCTACGTTGAACAGGCTTTAGAACAGCTATCACCGATTTTGCGGTTTGTGGTCTTAATGGCTCAAACTTTCCGCTGGAGCGAAACTCGAATTGCTGCCTATCTCCAAGCCGAAGGAGAAAATATTACGCCGCTTGAAGTAGCCAATTTTCTTCAAGAAGGATATCGTATGTTAGAGGCTAAATTACCTGGAGATATTCGCGCCATTTACTTGGGTGAAGATTTAGCTTAATCACGACTTAAGTATAAACGCGTATATTTTCTACCTCTATTTTGGAAATTTAACACTCCTTCTTAGACTTTGTACTTAAAAGCGAAATTTCCCGGGTAAGTTTTATGAAACAACGGTATTTCTTACCAGAGGGTAGCATTCTGGATTTCAATCCCACCCTCAGATCTGGACGCTATGGGTTGGAGATTTTGGATTTTGCTATTCTAGCCTCGCGCCCAAATGGTAAATTCCAATTTTTGACTTCTTGCTTTTTAATGTTGGCTGTTTTTTTTAGCCCGCTAACGGCCAATGCTGCTGACATTACGCAACAATTGCACCGCCCATTAAATAATTCCTCGTTGCGAGAATCAAGAGATCAAGCAGACAGCTTACTGCGTATCGGTGAGCAACAACAAATCTCCGGTTATGCTGAGAAAACAATTGACTCTTGCTTGCAAGCACTGGAAATTTATCACGCCCTTGGTGACTACAAAGCCCAAGGGATGACTTATGATTTGCTAGCTAAAGCCTACATCGAGCTCAATCGTTTTCAGGATGGGGAAGATGCGTTGCGGCGACGCTTAGCGATCGCGCGCGACACTAAAGATTTTCAGGCTCAGATTTTCGCACTGAATAATATTAGTACTGTGCTGCTGCAAAAAGGAGAATTTACTCCAGCTGGTAAAACCGTTGAAGAAGCACTGACAATCGCTCAGAATGTCCAAAATAGTGCAGGTGAAGGACTGTCTTTAAGTAATTTAGGGTTAGTAAACGCCAGGTTAGGCAATTACAATAAAGCAATTAAATTGTATGAAAGTGCTTTATCTTTCCGCCGTCAAGTTGGCGATATTCTTGGTGAAACCAATACCCTAAACAACTTAGGCGACGCTTACCTAGCAGTGGGAAATTATCCCGATACAATTGGCACCTATGGAGCAGCTATGCGGATAGCCAAAACCACAGGCGATCGCACTAACTATTTACGCGCGATTGATGGTTTAGTTATGGCGCACAGTTCTGTAGGACGTTATGAGCGAGCTTTTGACTTATTAGAACAACGCTTAGTAACTGCTAGAGAATTGCAAAATCTGCGGGAAGAATTTAAATCTTTTATGACTTACGGTAATTTGTACGAGCAGTTAAATAATTATCTAACTGCCCGTAACTTTTACGAACGAGCACTTGTGTTAGCAAAAGCTCTAGAAGACAGCAAACAGGAAGTATTCTTAGTTGATAAGCTGATTAAATTGCCCAAACGTTAAAGGCAATCTTTCGTAGGGTAGGCAATGCCCACCTATCCTGAGGATTTTTGATTCTTATCTAATTCAAATACACTGAGCCATTAGATTGAATTCTCATGGCTTTTTTATCTTGGGCTAGGTTTGTGGTTTCCTTTAATCTAACTTCCAATAATCCTGTTTCTGAAGAAGGCTGTGGAGTCACTGACAGCAATCCGCCATCTTCTCGTTGAAATGTCACTGTTACTGGCGCACGTAAACCCTGTAATACTACATCAGACTTGCCGCTTAGCGATCGCTGGTCAGTATCGCCAATGACTTGGTAAGTTACATTAGCTCCAGTATCATTCACTAGCCTGACATTAACATTGCCATTTGCGAGTGCCACTGTAGTAACTGGGGTTTGTCCCTGTTGTTGTAATGACGGTTCAGTTACAGAATTTTGTTGTGTAGGAACCTGCTGAGGCGTTGTGTAGGTAGTTGAACTATCAGTCTGTGAAGGTTGCTGGGAGCGATTGTAGGGACGTTCATTTAAAATGCCAGGATTGGGGTTAACTCCTGAGTTAGTTGAGTTAGTAGTAGTTGAAGGTGTTTCTCCACCTACACCCATTCTTGTTTGATCTGCCGATGGCGTAGCCGGAACGGAACTAGAAGGAAGCATCCCTTGGGATTGCATTCTTTGAGTTAGAGCATTGGGTGGACATCCTTGAGGAACCAATACACGATTAGTATGTTGAGGTTCGTAGAAAATACTCGGGCAGGGATTGACTTTAGCGTTAGCAGAACTAGGCTGCTGTGTTACTGGTGTTTGAGCAAATGCTGGAAAACTCATCAGTAAACCGCCACAGATAGCAGCCACTAACTCAGCCGACTTACGAAACTTTGGATAATTGCTCTTCATTGTTGACTCCTGGAAAAATCTCAGCTTAGCTTTTTGGAAATTTTCTAAATCAGCAAAATATTTCAGGTAATAAATTTGTCAAAAATTACCCTCTGCCATTGAATTTATTCGGCTTTTTATGACTATTATTTAGATGATATTAATTTATCTATTAGCTGAAGTTTTTGGATCTAACTATAGGTTTGAAAATTTATGCAAGCTAAAGCAATGGTATACTTCCTAAGTATGATTAATATAAATCATTAGTTATAATCCAATAGTTAAAAATAAGTATTGCTGACTACTTTATTTTCTTTTGCTAAAGGGAAAAAATGAAAATTATTACTTTTTTGAAATAATATTAAGCTTAGATAAGCTATCTTTAATTCTAATTAGGAATAGAGGTTCAATATCTGCTCAACTTGCTGGCAAAATCAGGATTTAGATAATTATTTTATATTGTCAAGGTGGAGTTTAAGCTATTGCTATTAATCTTAAAATTACCAGAACCTTTCTACTGTTAGCTATTAATAGATAGATCAAGACTGTAAGTTTTGCTATCTAAGTTATTCAATAAACTTGTTTATATTCATCTGTCACAGGAAACAAATATCGAGGACAGAATTAAGACTCAAGAGTTACTGGTAAAGTAATTGTAAAAGTAGTACCTTTGCCCAGGCTGCTTTCAACTTGAATCTGACCTTGGTGATGTTCGACAATAGCTTGAGCGATCGCCAGCCCCAATCCTGAACCAGTAGAAATATCTGTAGCTGTATTCCCATTGTTATGGGTACGTGCTGGATCTACCCGATAAAAGCGGTCAAACAAGCGTGGTAGTGCATCCCCTGGAATGCCAATCCCTGTGTCGCTTACCTTAACTTGTAATTGAGCGCTACTGTAGCGTAGTCCAGAAATGCGATCGCTACCCTCTAGACGCGCCAACTCGACAGTTACCCGTCCTTGAGATGGAGTGTACTGCAAAGCGTTAGCAATCAAATTAGTGAAAAGTCGCACCAGCTGATCCCAGTTGCCTACAAGTGTGAACCAATTGTCAAGCAATTCCGGGCTAGTTTCCGCAACGGGAGGATCTACTAAGTCTAAAGCAAGGGTAATTGTCTTTTCAGTCGCTAACAATTGCTGTTCTTCCAGCACTTCCATCAGCAAAGCGTCCATTGGACAAGATGAAAAGTTATCTTTACTTATTCCACTATCTTGCCTGGCGAGAAACAGTAAATCATTGACTAATCTACCTAAACGTTGGGTGAGTCGTTCAACTAATTTTAACTGTTGGCGATAGTGTAAAGAAGTAGTAACTTCTACCTCTGCTAACTCTAAATCAGCAAGAGCAACTTGCACATTAGTTTGAATCAAAGTAATCGGATTTCTGAGTTCGTGAGAAGCATCAGCAGTAAATTGTTTGAGGCGTTGGTACGAATCGCCTACTGGTTCCATTGCTTTACCAGAAAGGAACCAACCGCTTGCGCCTACAGAAAGCACCATCAATCCAGTACCCAGCGCCAAATCAAAAATTAATTGACGACTAGGTTTGGTAACTTCAAACCAGGGATGGCTAACACGCAAATAGCCTAAGACTTGCCGTCCTACTTCTACCCGTTGTGTTACTTGGCGTAATAATACTGCTGATTTTCCCCATCCCTCTTGTGCTACACGTACAGTTTCACCAGTACGATTGGCATGAATGGGGATATTGAGAGGTGTGGAGAGAGTTGACCACAGTAATTCACCAGTGGCACTAAACCATTCCAAATCAATGTGATCGTCTTCTACGGTGTCAGCATTGTCGCGAAAACTAGCTTCTACATTAATGCGTAATGTCTCACTACCAGTGTTGACAGGCTCAATTACCAGCGATCGCTCTACTACTTCCACCACATGATTGAGGGTATCGTCAATCCGCTCAACCAGCGTACTACGGACATATAAATATACTCCACTCGCAAATAATAATAGTAATACGGCCGTTACGGCAGTGTACCAAAGAGCGAGACGGCGGCGAGTAACTTGAAACATAGATCTTATTTGTTAATAGGTTTGTAGTGAGTTAGCGCGGTCTTGAGGGTTTCCCTCATGAGCGACTAACGAACCCGCAGGGTAAGTACTTTAATGTGTAAAAATTTAGGACTAAAGTCCTGTCTAGAAACTTATTCTCCTCTCAAAATTAATCACATAAAGCACTAGCGAACGTTAGATATTGTTAACACTATTGCGATTTTCTATATATAAAAGCGCTGCCAGATAACAAGCTGCTTCGCGCCCAATACACTATTTCATTTACTATGTTTATTATTCGACTGTTGAATGGGCTGCAACTATCCGCCCTAAGGTGATTATGGCAAAATCCAAGAAGAGCGCTACTCCCATCAATCTGAGCGATCCACAATACTACATCAACCGAGAATTAAGCTGGTTGGAGTTTAATAGCAGGGTGTTACATGAAGCCTGCGATCAGCGAACGCCACTCTTGGAAAGACTGAAATTTTTGGCTATCTTCACCTCAAATTTAGATGAGTTCTTCATGGTACGGGTTGCAGGTTTAAAGCAACAAGTAGAGGCAAAAGTCAGCCAGTTAAGCCCTGATGGTCGCACACCACAACAACAGCTAGACGATATTAGGTTTACCTTGAGTCCCCAGGTGACCAAACAGCATCAACATTTTGAGCGAGTACTCCGACCCCTGCTGGCAAATCATCGGATACACATTCTGGATTATATAGATTTGTCAGAAAAACAGCGGAATTATCTAGATAATTACTTTGAAGAACAGATTTTTCCCGTTCTGACTCCCCTGGCTGTTGACCCTAGCCATCCTTTTCCCTACATTTCCAATCTCAGTTTAAATTTGGCAGTAGTGGTCAAAAACCCAGAAACTGAGGAAGAGTTTTTTGCCAGAGTTAAAGTACCAAAAGTCTTACCGCGATTTTTACCTTTACCGCCAGAGTTAGGAATTCACCATAACGGTCAACCTGCTCACTGGACTGGTGTACCTTTGGAACAGGCGATCGCGCATAATTTAGATTCTTTATTTCCGGGAATGAATATTCAGGAGTATCATCCCTTCCGGATTACTCGTGACGCTGATTTGGCATTAGAAGAGGATGAAGCCGACGATCTGCTGTTGGCGATCGAACAAGAATTACGAAAACGTCGCATTGGTGGAACTCCCGTACGGTTAGAAATTCAATCTCAAACTCCCGAAGGAGTGCGATCGCGTTTGTTACAAGATTTGGAATTAACCGAAAGTGATGTTTACGAAGTAGATGGGCTTTTGGGACTGCGAGATTTGATGTATTTTATAGCGTTACCGCTACCAGAATTCAAAGATCCACCACGACAATCTGTAGTACCTTCGCGCTTGCAATGGTTGCGAGAACCCAGTGTCAGTTCCGATATACCAGAGGTAGACGAAGGAAAAGACTTTTTTGCGGTCATTCGGGAAAAGGATTTACTAGTACACCATCCTTATCAATCATTTTCCACAACAGTGGTGCGCTTTATTACTCATGCTGCCCACGATCCGAATGTGCTAGCCATCAAGATGACTCTTTACCGGACTTCTGGTGACTCGCCTATCGTCAATGCCTTAATTGCTGCTGCCGAAAATGGTAAGCAGGTGTCTGTATTAGTAGAATTGAAAGCGCGGTTTGATGAGGAGAACAATATTTACTGGGCAAGGCGTTTAGAGAGAGTTGGCGTTCACGTTGTCTATGGTTTAGTCGGGCTGAAAACTCATTGTAAAACTATCATGGTTGTGCGCCGAGAAAAAGACCGGATGCGTCGCTACGTGCATATTGGTACTGGCAACTATAACCAGAAAACGGCACGACTTTATACAGATTTAGGATTATTTACCTGTCAAGAAGAAATCGGTGCTGACATCACCGATTTGTTTAATTTTTTAACAGGTTACTCGCGGCAAAAGTCTTATCGAGAAGTACTAGTTGCCCCTGTAAATATGCGCGATCGCTTTTTGGCACTAATTAATCGTGAAATCGAAAATGCTAAAAATGGATTTACCGGGCGAATTGTTGCCAAAATGAATTCCCTTGTCGATCCGCAAATTATTGCCACTTTATATGAAGCATCTCGTGCCGGAGTCCAAATTGACATAATTGTCCGAGGTGTTTGCTGTTTGCGCCCAGGACTGAAAGATATTAGTGACAATATTCGTATCATCAGCATAGTTGGACGATTTTTGGAACACTCCCGCATTTTTTATTTTTATAACAATGCTCAAGAGGAAATCTATATTGGCAGCGCTGATTGGATGCGTCGCAACTTAGATCGCCGAGTTGAAGTAATTACTCCTATAAAAGATCTAGATATTGCCAAAGACTTGCAAGAAATCCTGGGAATTATGCTGGCAGACAATCGGCAAGCTTGGGAGTTGCAAGCCAATGGCAGCTACATCCAACGGCATCCATGCGATCATGCTCCAGAAGCTAACTCACAAAAAAGTCTCATCAATATGGCACTACGCTCAACTAGTATTGCCTCAACTCTCATTGATTCAAAAAAGAATTCTTTCTATCTTGACAACTAGCTCAATGTATTCTTTTAGAAAACTTTAATTTTTCCTCACAAAATCTCAATTATTTGCCCTTGCTAGAAACTAGATTATTCAACCATAGGATAGAGTAATTCCTGGCACTTGTTCCCATAAACTATAAAGGTTATTCTATTTAGTCTTTTCCTAATAAATGTTAATGTTGTCCTGTAAGTCTTCTACCTTACGTGTTCTAGTGGTTGACGATCACGAACTAACCCGCTTAACTCTACAATTAGCTTTTTCTTGCCAAGAAAATATTCAAGTAGTCGGTTTAGCCAAGAATGGTCAAGAAGCTATAGAAATGGTTAAGCGTTACCATCCTGATGTGATTGTTCTAGATTTGCAGATGCCAGTCATGGATGGTTGGAGTGCATCTGGTCATATTAAGGCTATCTCTCCTAATACTCAAATCCTTGCTTACTCTTCAGTAGAAGATGCAAGTTTGCTCCAGACTAAAACCATGCCTAGCTTTGATGATTTTTGCAGAAAGGATGTACCGACAACCGAACTCATTGCTTTGGTTAGACAGTTAGGAAACCGTGCAGGAGATGACTTAACTGAGTTACCAGATTAATGATGCAGCAAAATTGGTCGGTGAACCCAGGTACAGTTAAATTCTGGGGACTTAGGGACATTTTAAGCCTTAAAAGCGTCGGTAGACCGGATAATTAACGGTGTACCGACGCAATTTTGCTCTTTGGTAACGCTTAGATAGGCTTAGTTACTTCCTGTCTCCGGAATAGTGCGTCTAAATTCGTCTACTAAATCATCTAATTCTTCCAAAGCCTGATTCACGTCAATTCTCAAAGTTCCTAGATTGGGTTGTTCTAATAAACTCAGTAGGTATTGGCGTTTGCTCTCAACTGCGGCAATTCGTTCTTTTATAGTCTGTATATCCATTGTTTTTTGCAGTCCTTAACTATCTTCAAGTTTAAAATTAACGCAAAAAAAGGCTAGGGCGAGAATTTACTGGTTAACTCTAGGTCGCTTGCAAAATAAATTCCGGTTTTGCCAACGCTACACTTACTGATTAGCTTTACTTTAGCTAAGACTCTTCCCTTATATGTTACTCATATCAGATGATAGTAAAATTAAGGTTTTAAGAATTTATAGTAACCTCAGCTCATGCTACGCCAAATTTCTTTGGGAACACTCGGTTTAACAGTCGGCGGTATCTTAACCATTGTCGGCTTTATAGCCTACGCCGCTGATAATGCCACACTCAATCTTGCCGGATTTTTTTACGGATTTCCTCTCTTGCTAGGAGGATTAGCGCTGAAAGCTAATGAACTCAAACCTATACCTTTTAGCCAAACTACTACACCCGCAGTTTTGAGATTGCGCGAACAACAGGCAACTGTTACCCAAAATAAAATTCGTAAAGACATCACCCGATTTTGCTATGGTCAAGATGCCCATTTTGATAGGGCACTTTCTTTTCTCGGTCTAAGTCCGACGGATGAAGAAAGACCAATCATTACAGGATTACGAGAAAAAGAAATTAATGGAGCTTACGCTTTAATTTTAGAATTTGATTCACCCTTGATTCCAATTGATGTTTGGCAGCAAAAGCAGGAAAAAATGACTAGCTATTTCGGGCCTGGAGTAGAAGTCCAAATCACACAGCCTGGTGAAAATAAAATTGAATTAGCATTGATTACTAATCAAAAATAGGTATTAGTCAATATTCAAGAGTTATTAGCTCAAATACTAATAACTCTTGACTGAAAAATTCACTTTTCTAAGCGGACTGCGTACCACTGTAAATATTTTCCAGGCCCTAGATCTAATTCGCAACTCGTATCAATTAAATACTTAGCTCGATCTTGTACAGCCTCAATTTTTTGAACATCTGGCGGTAAATCGCCAAAACTTAAATTTTGCAGAACTAATTTGAGCTTTTCTAATAACTCCGAGACAGTGAGAAATTGTTCCGGTTGGTTTGTTTCTAGGACAACAAAGTAGTCCTCTGCATACATTAAGGGATCGGGCATTGAGGTTATTTATAGATTCTTGTCAAGATTTTACTGGCTTTTGAAGAAAGGCGTTCTTAATATGAAATAATTTTACAATTACTAAGAAAAATTCTTTATTAATCTAAGTTTTTTTGGTTGAAAATTTTAAATTTCTAATATTATTGTAGCTATCAAATTTATGAATTTTCATAAAAGCCAATTGTGTTTGGCAATTTATGCTGATACCTACTTAGTACACAACCAATTATAAAACTTTTATAATCTTTCTACTTTATTGTCAAGATAGTGAGCATACCCAGGCGGAATACAGCAAAAAATCTAAACCGATAATCCCAGGGTGTATTTTCAAGCTTGTCACCTAGATTATGCGATCGCAAGGCGAGCGATGAAACGAGGCTACTTCATTAAAGAGCCAAGGAAGGTTTAGAACCATTGCTACTTCTACTAAAACCCCGAACAGCTAAACAAATAACTTTTATTTTGTCTTTTTCCAATACCATCTGGACACAAGCAGAGTTTTCTTTAAAGCTTGTGAGGGGAGATAGATCAGTAGCTCAGTTTTATTCTCAGCGTTTTCACTTAACTTATTAACTTAAGAGTTACTTAAAAACCAAGTATTACTATTTACTATTCCTTTAGCCAATGTCATGAGCTTACAACTCTGAAAAGCTTGCCTATGGTAATAAAGGGGTTGAAACTAAGCGATTATGGGATTTATAGCTAGATATTTATCTAGCACATTTTAGCTATTACATCACCTATCTTTAGTGTTAAAAATCACCGTCTAACAAAAAAAGCAAGGTTAATATTTGAAGTTTTCCCGGAAATGACAATTCGACTTTAGCAGTAGGGAAATATAAATAATACGCCTGATGTGAATGAGAAAGGTCTTTTACCCCATAAGGGTTTCTCAACTAGCCCAAAATCATGGTTTTGTGTCTATCAACGAAATTACAAGGGTTTCAAGACTTAATTCACATTCAACGTAGATAACACCTTTGTGACCATGTTCCTTAACTAGACAAGAAGGTAAAAATTGCCTTTGTGTTTCAAATAAACTGTCTATGCAACCTAGTCATCTACCGTTTGCTTGGCTAAGAATAATTGAGCATTTTATTTTTCAACTGCTGGATAGCCTTTTACGGCGACTGTTGGCATTAAACAGAGAGCTATCAGCCCTATTGCTTGGGAGGAGAAGTTTTTTTCAAGCTACTCTCAAAGCTTTCCGCCTAAACAAATTGTTCAATCGTAATATTTACACTGCACAAAAAATCGATTCATCAGCAAGCAGATCTTTGCTTGCCTCGAGAAATCCAGTACAAACTGGGCAATCATTGTACATAAAACACATGTGTTGCCTAAGTATCTTCTATCAAATTGCTTGTTCAGTAGGATTGTGACTAAGGCAAAAAACTTTTACTTACAGGTGATTTGGTTAAGGGGGCAAGTTTTCTCACGTTCGCCCTTACCGATACTCTCATTTTCTGTGGAACGCAACTCATGTCAGGCATAAGTCCATTTTCTCTTTCCAAACAACCGCCACTGATTTTGGTGGCTGATGATGACAAGACCATGCGAGTGCTGTTGCGTAAAGCTATGGAACAAGAAGGCTATCGAGTGGTCGAGGTCAATGATGGTCAGCAATGTTTAGATGCTTACGATACTATTAAACCGGATATAGTGTTGCTAGATGCGGTAATGCCCGTGATGGATGGCTTTACATGCTGTAAGCAATTACTCAAAATTGCTAGAAATAATTTGATGTCAGCACTTGCAAGTTTTGACACTGACTCTGCTTTAGGTAATACTGTTATTTCTAAACTATGGGAGCGCACTCCTATATTGATGATCACATGCTTGGACGATGAAGAGTCCGTCAACCGTGCTTTTGAAGCGGGGGCAATGGATTACATAACCAAACCAATTCACTGGGCAGTTTTACGCCAGCGTTTGCGACGGTTATTGCAACAAGCACAAGTCTACAAACAGTTAGAGGCGGCAAACCAAGCTTTGCAGCATATCGCCAACGTTGATGGCTTAACAGGGTTAGCTAATCGTCGCCGCTTTGATGATTACCTGAATACTCAGTGGATTAATTTAGCACAAGAAGAATTACCTCTGTCACTGATTTTGTGTGATATCGACTTTTTTAAATTTTATAATGATAAATATGGTCACCCTGCGGGAGATCTTTGCTTACAAAAAGTGGGTGCTATCTTAAATCATACGGCACAAAAAAATCAAGATTTAGTAGCACGTTATGGTGGCGAAGAATTTGCTGTAATTATGCCCAATACTCATGCATTTGGTGCAGTTCACGTTGCTGCTGCTATGCAAGCTGGAGTCAGAGATTTAAAAATTATTCATGATGGGTCACAGGTGAGCCAATATGTCACCCTGAGTATGGGTGTGGCAACTATAGTTCCTACTTGGGAATCATCACCCTCAGATTTGATTGTGACCGCAGATAAGGCACTTTACCAAGCAAAGGCGGAGGGGCGCGATCGCATTATCCTCAAATAATTAATAAATATTGAACTAGCCAATAAATCAAAATCTAAAAATTACAATTTTAATAATCGGTTTTCAGGTAAAAAATGCGGTGACTAAGAAGGGTAAACTGGCAGTGTGAAGTGGAACCATGCTCCAGCATTAGGAACAGAGTCAACCCAGATTTGACCATAGTGCGCCCGAATTATCCGTTGACATAGACAAAGACCAATGCCGTACCCTTCTGTAGCTTCATCCCGTTGTAGGCGGAAATGATTTTCAAAGATCCGATCGCGGTTTTCGTAAGGAATTCCTGGACCAGTGTCACCAATACTAATCTGAACTTTTTGAGTAGTGCGGTGTAGTCCGGCAAGACTAATCTTGCCACCAGCAGGCGTATATTTAATTGCATTGTCCAACAGATTAACCAGTACTTGGTGTATGCGTTCTGGATCGGCATACACATAGGGTAAGTCCTGAGGGACATCTGTTTCTATCTGTTGAGATTTAGCGGTGTAGCGATCGCGCAATTCTTCGACTACATCTAGACAGAGTTTGCCGATTTCCATTTTTTGCGGTACGATTGGTAGCTCAGTATCATTGCCCCTACCTACCTGCAAAAGATCAGTAATCATACGGTCAATTGTCTTCGTTTGAGTACGGGCTTGTTTTAATAAATGCGCCGTCATTGCTGGTTTGAGGCGCTGGAATTGGCCTGTATCTATGTTGTAGTTAGATTGGAGAGTTTCTATAGCGATCGCGGCAGCAGTCAAAGGATTGCGGAGGTCGTGGGCCAGCACAGCGATCACCCTGTCTTTAAATTGCAACTGCTCTTGGAGTTTCTCTTGTTCCTGTTTTAAGCGAAAAATTTCGTCCGAGAGGCGGATAAGTTCGGCGGAAACAGCAACTGAACTAATTGTAGATTTGGGTGATACCACCCGACCATTTTCGTCTAGACGTTCTTGTAAGTCTTCTTGTAGCTTTAAATAGGCATCTACAGAGGCTTGCCAACGGGGCCACCAGTTTTTTAGTTGACCGATGATATTACTCCCCGCAATGATTTGCCTGGGTTCCGGGTGGATTTTGATTAAAGCTGGCGTCGCCACTAATTTAAAGTGTTCCGCCATATAGGGTTGTTGCCCGACATCAATAATTTGAAGTTCAAAGTGATATCCAGTCTGCAATTCTTTCAAGTAAGCACGTATTCGCTGTACTTGTTGTCGGGACTTGGGACGTCCATCGACAAACAGCAATAGCTGGAGCGGAGCATCAGAAGAGATCGGCTGATCTTGGGAAACTGGCATGTAATCGTGTTTCAGCACTGGTAACAACCCGGTCGCGCTTGACAGAAAGTTTAAGATGGACTGACGCTTGTCGGTGGTCGTTCTTTCTTTTAAATTTAATATCTATTTTAGATTTTTCTACACCTATCAGTCCTGCGTTTTTCATATGAGATACATCTTTTTCAGCCTTTTGCTTCCTTTTAGCTTTGCTTCTGTTCCAGGTAAGATGCAAATTCTTGATCGTCAGTTCACATCCTCTCCAAATCAAAATCTGGCGGCAGAACCAGCCAATGAAAGCTTTTATACTACAGCCAGCCATCTGGTACAGCAACAGATCAATCTGATTGCCCGCATTGAGCAAGCTCTGATCACACCCGATGCTAATCAGATGCGATCCGTTCTAGGGCAATTAACTGTCCAGACGAAGTCTGTAGACGCTTTCCTGAACCGTCAAAGCAAAAGTCCCAAAACTTTATGTACCTCAGGAGTGGATTTAACTGAGAATTTCCCTTTAGCCGAGCAATTAACTGGGTCACAAATAAAAATTTACTGCTCTTTGTATACTTCTAACCAAGAATTATTAAAACTTTCTCCAATATTGGATCGTTTGTTATCTCGGCGGGGGGAGCTGGCTTTAGTCCGAAGTCTACCCCTTGTAACTGGCGAGCGACAATCAGATCCGGCGTTGGCTATTGCACCGATACAGCATCCTCAACTCGACAAGCTAGCGACACCCTTTTCGGCACAAGAACCAAACGTAGTTTCACCCTCACCACCAATTATTGGTAGGACTGCGAAAACAGCCATAGCTGATTATGTATCACCCATACAACCCGCGATCACAGCACCTCCAGAAGCGCTCACTACGCTTGCATCTGCCAAGAAATTCTTGAGCGCAGCACAGGTAGAATTCCCCTTAAAAAATCAATTTACAAATCCTCAGGAAACTACTGCGATACTAGACCGATTTACCTACGACATTGATCCCCAAGAACCGCAAACTTACGCTAACTTTCTGAAATTGCCTCATACTGGCATTTTCCGTGTGTTACCTAACTTGGCTTACCAGCGTCCGCTGAATACGCTCCAGAATCGATTGGTAATAGATGTCAGCGGACGCTATCCTTTTCCTTTATTGGATAATCCTAAAGGTGGATTTACTCCCAGTCTAGCACTTCAGCTGGTTGGCGATGCCTCCTGCGGCAAGTCCTGCGGTCTACGCTTTGGGCTTGGCTATCAAGGTGTAGATTACAGTTTCATGGTAGATTTGGGGGATGTTCCTCTAAACAACTTAGAGCCGAAGCTACAAGCTGTAGCACGGTCAACACGAGAATTTTTTCTCAACTACCAGCCTCCCAAACAATTAAATGAATTACAAGTAGAGCGGCGGCGGTTTCTGACTGGCAAAGACCAAAATTGGAATTTAAATCAAGTCATTTTAGCTGATGCTAAAGCTGAATTAAATCATACGTATTTAGTGCGATCGCTACAATTTCAACTACCAGATATGATTTTGAGCGGTAGAGCACTTTCCCCACAAGAACGCCAATCTCTAGGGCAAATACAACAGTTGCGCAGCAGTGATATCCTGCTTGCCTTTCGACCAGTGCGTCGCCGTTCTGATGGTAGCTACACGATTCTTTGGCGAGTTTTAACTCAGTTTCCCGAACCACAAATTAAAGACTTAGAAACGTCTATAAATTCTTGATCGTTACTCTCATATTTCCGTGCTCGCCAATACCTATTCAGTGTTTCTGCTGGTGACATTCATATCATCAATCACTACCATTTTAGGAAAAGATATAAACTTTTCTAATTTTTTATCATTAAAATGATGATTGATTTTAGTGTGGCTATATGTACATTTAATGGAGAAAAACGTTTACCGGATGTTTTAGATAAACTAAAAGAATGCTGTGCATATACTACCCAATTAGCAATTGATGCAGAGCCGATAAATTGGGAAATTATTATTATTGATAATAATAGTAAAGATAATACAGCAAAAATAGTTCAAGAATATCAAGCAGATTGGCCCGCAACGTACCCAATTAAGTATTTCTTGGAATATAAGCAAGGATTAAGCTTTGCTAGAGAGCGTGCTATTCAAGAAGCTCAAGGTACATTTGTTGGGTTTCTAGATGATGATAATTTACCTACGCGTAATTGGATTGCATCTGCCTATAATTTTGGAAAAAATCATCCTCAAGCTGGGGCTTACGGTGGAAGAATTCACGGTGACTATGAAGTTACTCCCCCAAATAATTTTGATAGAATCAGCTTGTTTTTAGCTATTGGCGGTAGTAGCAAAACAATTTGCTATACTGCCCCTGAAAACAGCTTGTACTATAAAAAAGTCCTGCCCGCAGGTGCAGGATTAGTAGTTCGCAAACAAGCATGGATTGAAAATGTTCCACAAAATCTATTTTTTCAGGGTCGAGTTAATGGTTCCTTAGTAACTGCTGAAGATATAGAAGCTTTAACTCACATTAAAAAAGCTGGCTGGGAAATTTGGCACAACGCCGAAATGGAAATTTATCACCGCATTCCTAAACAGCGTTTAGAAAAAGGGTATTTGTTAAAATTGATGCGTAGTATAGGTCTGAGCCGTCATTACACTCGGATGTTAGACTTGCAAATTTGGCAACAGCCGTTTGTTTCTCTGGCTTACATGGCTAATGATATCCGAAAAATAGTTATGCATTTGCTTAAATATCGTATGGTTCTCAGAACCGATATTGTAGCAGCCTGTGAAATGGAACTTTTAATTGGAGCTTTTTTCAGCCCTTTTTATATTTGGAAAAGAGCTTTATTAAAATTAAACAAGAGTTAAAACTCATATATTTGATAAGGTCTTGCCAAGGCTGAAATTTTGGTTTATTTGAAATCAAAGATTTTATAAAAATTATTCTAAAAATTTCATTAATTTATGCAACTAGATTCTAGGGAAATTAAGGCTATTGAGACTTGTTCTAAAGATGGACTTACTAGAACTCAGCTAGTTGATTGTATTAGCAGAGTCTTGATTATTGCTTATAAAGAATCAACTCAAGAACTTGAAGCATTATTAACTAGTGAAGGGTTTGATGTTGAAGTTCTCAGGCAGGAAGCCAAACCAGAATATCAAAATTTTTCCCGGAGTTATCTTTGCCTAATGAATCATTGCAGAGCTTGGCAAAGAGCGATGCAAGCAGCCCAACCAACGATAATTATTGAAGCAGACTTTGTGCCAGTAGTTGATTTTGGTGAGCTACCTCTACCTTTCAATCCTAATCAAAATGATGTTGGGATTAGCTGGCTATACACTTGTGCACCGCAACTATACTACGTTTCATCTGATGGTTATGCTGAAGGGTTTTCCACTTCAGCCGTTGCCTATATTGTGAATCCTCAAAGTGCCTGTTATTTACTAGAACTGGCAGAGGAAATCCGAACAAATGTGGGTGTGACTAACTATTCAACTTGGGATTCCACCATTGATTCCTTTCTCCGCCAAAAAAAACTGAAGAATTACATTCCTTGGCGCAATTATGGTGAACATGGAGGTTTACCTAATCCAGAGCATTACCAAAACAAGTTAAGTAAAACTCACCGTGCTGATGTTCTCCACGGTAAGCTTGCTTTTATACCCTTGTATGCTGTTGGTAAAAATGATGGTAACTTGAGGTTACTGTCAGTAAGGTTCTGGGCACGTATTAAGGGAATTACCCGTTTGCTAACTGGACGCTTTCTGCGAGTAAAAGTGCTCCAGGGTTCTAGCTCTCCTATAAGACTACTCAGTTTTGCAGTTCTCAGACAGTTGACCTTGAATGTGTAAATAGTCAAGTCTCAAAGATTATTATCTTTGAAACTTCTTACTTGAGGCTTTAACTTCAGTTGACAGTCTGCGCTAGGGTAGGAATTGACACTAGATTTGATAATTTCCTGTGCTGCCCTGTAAAAACCCAGCTGTATTTCTGAGTTTGGCTGTTTTACTCTCTTCGTTAACAGCCTGTGCTAATAGTCCCGTCGCCAAAAACCTTGAGCAGTCTGTGGCGGCTGATCCTCAGTTGCAAACTAACCCAGTTGTGTTTGGAGAAGCTAAAGATAACCAACTGCAAGCACAGCAAAACCAATCCACAGTTAAATTGCCAGCTGATTTTCCCCAAGATATTCCGTTATATCCTAATGCCAAACTAGAAGAAGTTACACCAACTAGTGGTACAGAAAACAGAGTCTCCACTCGTTGGCTAAGTTCTGACCCTAGCAATTTTATTGCCGATTTTTACCGTAACCAGTTGCAAGCGAATAATTGGCAGATTTTGCAAAAACCAACAGATGATGTGGGAGGTGTTTTTGAGGCGCAGCGCAATGATCTGCTGGTAAAGGTTTCTGTTCAAGCTCAATCAGTCACCAACCCAACACCCAATCAACCACAAACAGCCACTCAATTACTAATTGAGTACTCACCTTCTAGCACTACAACGGCACAACCTACGCCAACTACCAATCCGAGAGAAACTACTAACGCTCAAACTACTAACGAGGTTCCCCAACCAGGCGATTCTGAATTTATAGGTCCTCTACTACCTCAAAACGTAGCAACACAGCCAGGAACTACATCTGAAAGTCCATCAGCCGCTACACCTACAGTGGCTTCTCAAGAATTTAACGATTTGAACAAAGCACCTCAAGAACTGCGACAACACATCCAAGACTTAGCAACATTAGGTGTTTTATCTACGGAATCTCAAGTAACTAAGAGCAACTCGAATAGTACAACTAATCAATTCACACCAAGTAAAACCATAACTCGTCGAGAATACGCCCGTTGGCTAGTGGCTGCTAACAATGCAATGAATGTTAACAATCCAGCGAAGCAGATTCGCCTAGCTTCCGAAACTGCTCAACCTGCTTTTAGTGATGTGTCGGCAAAAGATCCTGATTTTCCAGAAATTCAAGGATTAGCTGAAGCGGGATTAATTCCCAGTTCGTTGTCTGGCGATACTACAGCAGTTTTATTCCGCCCTGATGCTCCTCTAACGCGGGAGCAGTTGGTACTGTGGAAATTACCTTTGGATACTCGCCAAGCCTTACCCGCAGCTAACTTAGATGCTGTAAAACAAACCTGGGGTTTCCAAGATGCAGGTAAAATTGACCCCAAAGCTTTAAGAGCAGTGTTAGCTGATTACCAAAATGGTGAACAATCTAATATCCGCAGGGTATTTGGTTATACAACACTTTTTCAACCCAAAAAACCAGTTACTCGCGCTGAGGCGGCAGCAGCTTTGTGGTACTTCGGAACTCAGGGTGAGGGAATATCGGCTGTTGATGCTTTAAAGTTAAAGCGTCCACAAACCTAATTCTGGGGTGGTTAACCCACATTTGAAAGATTTTTGTTAAAGGTAGCGATCGCTTACAGGATGCAGCTATCTTAACCTTATTGATCTGTAGTTAGCAGTAAGGTAAGTATTTCAACTTACGAATTTTTGAAAGCCACCTCTGTAATTTCTTTATAATAAAACTGTGGCTTGTATATAAAATTTCAGTAAATCTATGCATTAACAGTGATTTCAGCTTAATATTTTATTGATAAATATTTTCCTATTAGCTCATTATAAACACGCAAAAAATTTGGAGAATTTAAGAAAATATACTTTTTTTGCAACAGACTAAAAGAAAATCAGTAAGTATATTTATTCTCTTAAAGCCTTTTAGGTTAATAAGCATCAAATAATACTAGGGTCAGATAATCATGAAAAAACAATTTGTCGCGGCAGGATTTGTTCTCTTCTCTTTCATGTTGCCGCTGAAAGCTTCAGCTGCACAGTTTAGTGGACTTTATGTATTTGGCGATAGTCTTTCCGATGACGGTAATGTATATAACTTAGTCGGATTTCCGCCTTTTCCTTACTCCAATGGACATTTTTCCAATGGCCCTATCTGGATAAATGAGCTGGCACAGAAGCTGCAATTAGATAGTTCTCCTACTCTGTATACTGATGTTGCCAAGGGTGTAGTTCCTCAAAATGGGATTAACTTTGCCTTTGGCGGAGCTACTACCACATCGGCAAATACAATCTCGTCGTTATTACCTGGGTTACCACAGGAGATTGGGGCATTTCAAACTCTGCTAAATTCAACTTCTCAGTCTGCCGATCAAAATGGACTCTATATACTGTGGGCAGGGGCCAATGATTATCTGCCTACCCAATCTAAAGATTTTATACCTTTTACTAACCCTGACACATCCTTAAAAAATATCTCAGATTCGCTGAGAACCCTTGCCAGCCTGGGGGTTAAAAATGTTTTGGTGCCCAATTTGCCAAATCTGGGCAATACTCCACTGGTTCGGAGTTTAGGTCAATCTGACGGTTTCAACAATTTAACCAAATTACATAATGACGGATTGTCACAACTGTTAAAAAAGTTAGACCAAGACCCTAGTTTGGGTTTAGACATTATCTCTGTTGATGTCAATTCTTTGTTCAGCGATCCAACAAAGTTAGGGTTCACGAATTCTGTTGAACCTTGTCTAAATACAGTTGCTCAAACAATTTGTACTAACCCAGACGAGTATTTATATTGGGACCCTATCCATCCCACAACGCGTGCTCATCAGCTACTAGCAGATGCAGCATTCTCCGCGATTAAGGCTAAGTCAGTCCCCGAACCTTCAACAGCATTGGGAACATTGGCAATAGGCGCTTGGGGTGCAGCAGCAGTACTAAAGCGTAAACGCAAACAGACACTACTTACGACAGCAGGTCAGGTTCCTGGTGGACAATCAACTCGTATAAAGGTTGAAAACTAAACCAACCTAAATCATGTCCTCCTACTTGCTGATGTGCCACACTAGCAGATTCTGGTTTGATCAAGCTAGGTTTACCAGCGGCCTCAGCAAGTAACTGGGCTTGACAAGAACGCTCCATAGCGATAAACCACCAAGCAGCTTCATCAACTGAATGACCAACTGTCAGTAAGCCATGATTCTTGAGAATCATGGCTTTATTACTGCCTAATGTTTGGGCAATCCGCTTACCTTCTGCTAGTTCTAAAACCACGCCTGTATAGTCATCAAAGAGGCTATGGTCTTGATAAAAAGCACAGGCGTCTTGAGTCAAGGGGTCAAGAAGACGACCAAGGCTAGACCAGCTTTTGCCATAGATAGAATGGGCATGGGCTGCTGCTACTACGTCGGGACGAGTTGCATGAATTTGGGAATGAATGGCAAAAGCTGCTGTGTTTACTGGGCGATCGCCTTCAATTACTTCTCCTTGATGATTTATTAAAATTAGGTCACTGACTCGAATTAAACCGAAGTGTTTTCCCAATGGATTGACCCAGAACTGCTCTGAGTGTTCTGGGTCGCGTACAGTAATATGACCTGCAATACCTTCATCAAATCCGAATCGCGCGAATAGTCGGAATGCTGCTGCTAGGCGTTGCTTACGATGCAGACGTTCTTCTTTCAACGAAGCAAAGGTTGGTTGCTGAAAAAAGTTTGGCTTTGTTGTGGATATAGCTTGCATATTGCCCTGAATGTGTGTGATTGTCAGAAAAAATTTTTATACTTAATTGTTAACTTAAAATCATATATCTATGTGGGATTACGAGCAGTTATTTAAAATTATTGAAGAATTAGTGATGCACCATTCTCCTAGCGGTGTAGAAACTGAAATTAACCAATTTTTGCTCCAGCAATTTGCAGATTTGGGTGTGGAAGTTTGGAGCGATCGCGCTGATAATGTGATTGCAAAAATTTCTGGTAAAAATCCCGACAGAGCGATCGCTATTACTGCTCATAAAGACGAGATTGGTGCAATTGTCAAAACTATTGGCGATAAAGGTCGTGTAGAAGTTCGTAAGCTTGGTGGTTCTTACCCGTGGGTTTACGGTGAAGGTGTTGTAGATTTATTGGGCGATAACGAAACTATTAGTGGTATTCTCAGCTTTGGTTCCCGTCATGTTTCTCATGAATCACCTCAAAAAGTCCAACAGGAAGATTCTACTGTGAAGTGGGAAAATGCCTGGATTGAAACAAAACTTACCACTGCCGAACTTGAATCTGCTGGTATTCGACCCGGAACGAGAATGGTGATTGGCAAGCATCGCAAGCGCCCAGTTAGATTAAAGGATCATATTGCTAGTTACACTTTAGATAACAAAGCTTCTGTGGCAATTCTCCTAGCGCTGGCTCAACAACTGAAACAGCCAGCAGTCAATGTTTATTTGGTGGCGTCAGCAAAAGAAGAAGTTGGCGCAATTGGTGCACTATTTTTCACCCAAAATCAGCTATTGGATGCATTGATTGCTTTGGAAGTTTGTCCGCTATCAAGCGAATATCCCATTGAGGATGGTAAAAGCCCTGTCATCCTTTCTCAAGATGCATATGGAATGTATGATGAAACCCTAAATGGCCAACTACGCCACTGTGCCAAACAGAGAGATATCCCAGTGCAACTCACAATCTTGAGTCAGTTTGGTAGCGATGCCTCAATTGCGATGAAATTTGGTCATGTAGGTCGTGCTGCTTGTTTGGCATTTCCTACAGAAAATACACATGGCTATGAAATTGCGCATCTAGGGGCGATCGTTAACTGTATAGAGTTGTTAACAGCTTTTTGTCAAACTGAGTTTGAGTGACTCACAGTCAAGAATTAAGCTATAAGATGGACATAATTCCAATTTATGGCGTTTTTTAGGCGTTTATAATCTAAATTTTCTAGTATTAAAATAATTCCTTTTTACTCACTGGATAATTTTTAGATTCAGATTGTGAGTGTAAACGGCGATCGCTTCTCTACTAAAGAATTACTCGTTATTACTACACAACTATCGTTAATTACGAGATATTTTGTGTATTGCTGCATATTCAATTAACTTTTCATTTCTACCCTTGCCATATTTCTTATTGCAATCTATGCATTTTAGCCTATTGAAAGTTTTTCATTAAGTTAGTTTTAGAATCCACTAGTTAAAAAGGAGGCATCTAGGTGATAAACCTATGCTAATTTTGCCATTAAAATTGATTTTCATACCGATATTAAGTTTATTAACTTAACTAAATTGTCTTGTTAGGCGAAATACCTGATTTTTTATGATTTTTTCCCATAGTAAAAAAGGGTTGGTAGAAGGCATAAATTTATAGTGAGTACGTCAGTTTACAGTAGGGCTAACGCATTTAGTTGTAAAACTTGTTTTCCTAAAGGATTCTAGGCTCTAAGCATTTACGCTTAAATAACCTACAAGCCTTATTTTATACAACCTCTAGAGTTGAGATACGTTAGCCCTACTATTTTTTTGTTTCATCAAAGATACAAATCGTTAACACGGAATTAAGACTGATGATCCTATTATCAGTAAAATCTTAGAACCTTTAAAAATTTTGAGGCTTGATAATTATTATCAGTTTAATCTCAATAATTTTATTTAAAAATAATGTCAAAATATCTAATTTATAAACTACTATCAATCGCTATATAGCAATCCTCAATGAGTCGTAGACGTCGTAAAATTACTCGTTGAGGCAGGGATAGTGAGAAATATGTACAGGTGTACTTAGGTTTTTTACAAATCAAATAGGGCTGCTATAAGTTTATTTTTATTTTGAATATAATCATAAATTAATAAGGAGAAAACATATTGGTTAGCAAAGATGATTTTCTCTACCCACGTAGTCGCTACTACGGTCGAGTTAAGCCTAAAAACTTAATTTTTAATGCGAATTTGCAAGAATTTAGTCAGCGAGTAAGCTATATCTGTAATTTAGAAACAGGTGGAAAAATACCACCTAATGAAGCTTACAAGCAAATAAAATTGCTATGGAAAGAATTAAAACGCACCAAACAAAAATTGAGAATTGGCGAAGACATTCCAGAGTTATGAGGCGAATTCAGAAGCTTCATTAGGTAAGTTTTGTACAGCCAAGCATAAATATTGGAAGAAACAATCCTAATCTGAGGGCAATTTTTTACACCCAATTGGTTATAAGCTTACTTTATGTTCAGTCTATAGTAGACAACAACATTCAATTAGAGCCGATGACGGGATTTGAACCCGTGGCCTGCTGATTACGAATCAGCTGCTCTACCACTGAGCCACATCGGCGTACACAATCGAAAATCATAGCATATTTTTTCTTCATGGTAGAACAAAATTCCAAAAGTCGCCTTACCCCTGAACAATATGCCCGTCTGAAAGCTGAAATAGCAACACCTTATCGTAGCTTGCGAAAATTTATCTATATTGCTTGTGGTGCTTCTGGCTTAATAGGTATATTCATCTTTTTTTTTAAACTGCTTGCAGGGCGAGACGTTGATAACGCTTTGTCTAATCTATTCCTCCAGATAGGGATTGTTACCCTAATCGGATGTCTCTGGCGCTGGGAACAGAGCCGCCAAAAACGCTCATAAAATAGGGGAAAAGTAACAGGCTCTCAGAAAAGACTGAGCAATTAATGTTCTACTACCTTTTCCTTTACATATATTTATATTCTTTAGATTAATTAATTTTTTTTCAGAATTTGAAATCTAAAGAGAGAAAAAATAAAAAAAATATTAGGAAATCTGAAAATGCAAAAATTTCTGGGAAACTGAAAATTGTTCAAACGGGGTCAGCAAATATAAAGATCCTGAATATATACAAATCAAATTTAAATCCGGGTCAGTTAATTTTTTAGGACCTAAGTTTAAAAAACTCAAAATTTTAAAAGCGCCAAGCTAACAATTTGTCAGTCTTGGCGCTTCTATTTTTCAAACTATTACTGCTGCATGGAATTTAATTCATATTCTGCCCTAACAATCAATTGTCTTTATCAGGTTTATGCCGTGTTCAGTTCTTAATATTAGGTCTGTTTTTATACAGTCAAACCTAAAAACCTGTTGCAATCGTAATTCCTGAATATGAAACTTCAGTAGGCGGAAACTAATTGAGATTATGGGCTTTTAGTCCGTTTATTTCCGCCACACTGTACTGCGGTTATGGAACTTTCACTACATAGGTTGATGGAATTGTTGGGGCACGTCCAGCATTTACCAGTGCTTGGTAAACAAAGGCAGCAACTTCTGCCCTAGTTGCATCACGATTTGGATTGAGTTGCTTAACTGTGGGATAGTTGATCACTAATTGCCGTGCAGTTGCAGCAGCAACTTGATTAAGTGCATAATTGGGAATTTGAGCAGCATCAGTGTAAAAACTCAGAATATTTTGATTGTCCGCAGTTAAACCTAAACCACTAGCTAAAGAAACTAGAGCTTGTACTCTCGGAATTTGCTGCTGTGGTTTAAAGGTACCATCAGGATAGCCAGAGACAAATTGACTCTGGTAAGCAGATTTAATTGCTGCGTAAGCCCAAAAATTGCTTTTGACATCCTTAAATTCAATGGCTGCGCGTTTAGCTGGTGGTGTCAAAGCTTTGGTAATAATAGTGGCAAATTGCGCGCGTGTTACAGGATCGTTCGGTTTAAAGCTGCCATCCGGAAAGCCAGCAATAATTTGTTGGGAGGCTAAGGCTTCGATATAGCCTTTAGCCCAGTAACCTGTGGGAACATCGTTAAAGGCAGTAGCACCGCCAACGTTTGCCGCAACAAAATCTACGGAACCAAAGATGCGCTTTTGATCGATATCGTTGCCAATAGCGACAATCTTATTAATTTTCGTGGCATTGTTCAGGTCATAACGAGTGTTATTACGAATGAGATTACCACCAGGATTTTCGTTGGTACCCAAATCTGGTAAGGCATCAATAGTTGCTACAACGCCATCTCGTTTATTGTTCTGAATTACATTCTTACGTAGGATTGGCTTAGCAGTTTCTGAGATAAAAAGACCGTCTTGGTTTTGGATGATTTGGTTTTCCGCGATTAAAGGTGTGGAAGAACCACCGATCGCAATACCAAAACCAGTATCCTGAAACAAGTTATTCCGAATTTCTCCTTGGGCAGATTTAGCTACGGAAACCCCATTGCCTTTATTTTGCACAAAGATATTGTTTTCAATTTTGGGATTTCCTGTACCTGTGACAAAAACCCCCTCTCTGACACTGTTAGCAAAAGTGTTATTCGTGATGAGTGGATTAGTAGATTCTACCCATACACCTGTACCCCTTTGATTCGGGTTAGTAACACTAACACCTGCGATAGTGGTTCCATTGTCAGCAAGAATTGTGATGTCTTGTCTGGCAAAAGTGCGACTAGTATAGAAACCTCCACCTGTAATCAATACTGCCTGGCCTTTGCTTGATTCATCACCTCGCAGTGTTACTCCTGATTTCAGCAAAAGTGGGAACGTTTCTCCACTTTGCTGGTTATAAGTTCCCGGAGCCAGTTGAATGACTGTACCTGCTTGGGCTTTACTAACAGCAAAAGTAATAGTTTTGTAAGGTGCGGCTTCCGTTGCACCAGCACTAGCAGTATCTGCACCCGTAGCTGGGTTAACGTAAATCACAGTTGCAGTTGCAGGGACTTGGGCTGTCAGAGTTGGCGCGATACCCTCTGGGTGGATGGGATCAGCATTTACTACACCAGGTAATAGTGCTAAACCGCTGGAAAAAACCAACACAGTAGTGAGTCCGGCTCGTAATGGTAGATGAGATCTCAGACTACTGTCAAAAACAAAGCGAAGATGTTTCGCTAGAGAAATGTGAAAACCCCGATATATCATTTTTTTCGTCTGTGAATTGCTGAATTACGTTACCTTAAACAAGGTTTTAGGTAGCAGCTATCTAGCTATCAAACCCATGCCAAACTATACCGGATCATCAGCGTTTGATCAGCTAATTTCTAAAATACCTAAATAAAAAACAGTTTTTATTTTATTAAGCCTTACAGCCTCAAAATTAACCCATTAAATTAGCTGTGCAAAGCAACTAGGGCGCGCCACACTTTGTTAACGCACCCTACATATTGAATATTTTTTTAATTGGAAGTTCCTATTAAAAACAGATTAAGCCAATGTAACTAATTTTAAATATTTATAATATTTAAAGTGGAAGTTGAAGCAAAGTGGCTACTGTCAACTTCATCATTTGCTAGCAAACTGAAAACAGCTACTTAATTTTTAGTAAGCTAGTGTTTCTAAAGTTTCTCGCAAATACCGTTGTACTTGCTGTTCTAAACGTATCCCTTGTGATTGTATATCACGTTCTAGTTGCCAGCGTTGGAAACCAGAACTAGCAGCGATCGCGTATTTGAGGCTGTGCCAAATTTCACTATCATGAGCGAATTGGCGATCGCTGGAAGCTGGAATTTGAGTCATAGTGTTTCATTCCTCAGTTTTAAATTCACAACTTGTAGCAGTTTTTAGTTTAAGCAAATACAAGCTTGCCCATATCAGACAGTATATTTACTTAATCTTCATCGGAGTTTTGCTCCAGGGGCGGTTGTGTACTTGTGTTCCTCCCGATGAGGGATTGAAATAATTGCGGTAATATGTTATTTACCTGCACCCCTACGATTGTAAAATCTTGCTGAATCTTCTCTAAAGGTAATGGTTTTATGGCAGCAAATTCTGTGTCATTAGTCACCAAAACTCTGGCTACGCTCACGGGAATTTGCAAAAATAGATTGCTTGCTAGAAAAGCTAAAGCAGCGAGCAGCAAGCTTAGGCTACGCCATTGGGGTAAAAAACCAAAAATATTTGCTACTCGTGGAGCAACTTGGTATATCTGCCACAGCACCCCTACTAACAATATTGCGGCCAAAAGGGCCAACACGCGGTTGAAATTTGTATTAATTAAACAAAGAATTTTTCGTTGCTGCTCAGTCAGATTTTCTGGCTTGAGCGCGACTCCCAAAATAGCAAATATGTAAAAAGGCCGACGGAATTGCATCCACAGAAGTGGGAATACTCCTATGGCTGCAACCAAAAATAGCTCCATCCATACAGGTAAGAGTGGCTCACCTATGGACAGGAACAATAAACACAAAAACAAAAAAATTGGCAGCGTCGCCAAACCAGCGACGTGAATCCACAAGATAGGTTCAGAGCGAAATGAGGACATAGCTACATCTATCCATTCTGAGTTATGGGTGCTGAGTTGTAAGTTTTAAGTTGCGAGTATTGAGGATGAAAAATAAAAACTTCTTCAACTCAAGACCCAGATCTTTTACTCAGAACTCAGCACTAGTAGACTCAGCACTACTTCGTCATTGTCAGAGTGCGACGCTTAGTTACCATTTGGTAGGCTTCGATGATGTCACCTTCAGCCCAATCATGGAATTTATCAACGCCAATGCCGCATTCATAACCAGCGTTGACTTCGCGGGCATCCTCTTTCATCCGTTTTAGGGAGTCAAGAACGCCTTCGTAAATCACCTTACCGCTACGACGCACCCGCACTTTGCAGTTGCGGACTAGCTTGCCAGATAGAACATAGCATCCGGCAACCGCACCACGACCGACTGGGAAGACGGCACGAACTTCGGTTTGTCCCAAGGGTTCTTCCACCAATTCTGGTTCTAGTAGCCCTTCCAAGGCTCCTTGAATATCTTCTAGGAGTTTGTAGATGATGTTGTATTCCCGCACATCTACACCAGCCTCATCGGCGGCTTGTCTGGCTCCACTAGCATAGGTGGTGTTGAAACCAATGATCACAGCGTTACTAGCAGCAGCTAAGTCGATATCTGTTTCGGTGATTTCCCCAGCGGTAGCTAACAGCATCCGGATTTGGACTTCGTTTTGCGGGATTTGTCTGAGAGCTCCCACAATTGCTTCCACTGAACCTTGCACATCTGCTTTCAGAATCAGGTTGAGTTCTTTCAACTCGCCTTCTTGTGCCTGAGCCGACAGGGTTGTGAGAGTAACACGTCCCTGTAAGAGGCGGGATTGACGTTGTTTGTCGGCGCGATCGCTGGCCAATGCACGTGCTTCTTTTTCGTTCGCAAAGACCTCGAAGTCATCGCCTGCGGCTGGTACATCGCTTAATCCCAACACTTCGACAGCAAAGGAGGGACTAGCAACTTCTACTCTTCTGCCTCTGTCATCGACCATTGCCCGGACTTTACCGAATGCCGAGCCAGCTACCAACATATCTCCGACATGCAAGGTGCCATTTTGAATTAACAAGGTCGCAACTGCTCCCTTGGCTTTATCCAAATGTGCTTCAATGACAGTTCCTTTGGCAACACGATCTGGGTTGGCAGATAGTTCGCCCACTTCTGCGACCAAGAGAATCATTTCTAGGAGTGTATCCAGATTTTCGCCTTTGATCGCACTCACCGGAACCATAATCGTCTCACCACCCCAGTCTTCTGCGGTCAGTCCGTAATTGGTAAGTTCTTGTTTGACGCGCTCTGGTTGTGCCCCTTCCTTGTCAATTTTGTTAATTGCTACAACAATTGGCACTTCCGCTGCTTGAGCATGGCTAATAGCTTCGATAGTTTGGGGACGCACGCCATCATCAGCAGCTACTACCAAAACAGCGATGTCTGTCACCCGCGCTCCCCGTGCCCGCATCGCTGTAAAAGCTTCGTGACCAGGGGTATCAAGGAATACTATTTGATGTGGTTGACCCTCATGTTCTATATCAACATGATATGCACCAATGTGCTGAGTAATACCACCAGCTTCGCCAGCAGCCACTTTGGTTTTGCGAATCGAATCCAGCAGAGTTGTTTTGCCGTGGTCTACGTGTCCCATAATTGTCACTACTGGCGGACGGCGATGGAGATTTTCCATGTCTGCCACATCCAACATTTCTGTGACTTTGCGGGCTTCTGCTTCTGGTTCGGCAGTTTCCACTTCTACTTCTAGCTCTTTTGCTACCAAAGTAATTGTGGGAATATCCAGATTTTGGGTGATACTCACCGCCATGCCTTTCATAAACAGGATTTTCACAATCTCTGTATCAGCAACAGCCAAAGCATCAGCCAGCTCTTGCACTGTCAGCGGACCTGTGACCACTACTTTTTCTGGACGCTCACGCTTGACCTCTACTTCTTGGCGACGGTTCTGGTCACGGCTGGAACTAGATTTTTTATTACCTCTAGCAGTTGGCGTGGCAATAGCTATTGCTGGTTGCTGTGCAGGTCGAGCCGCCTTTGGTTTAGGAGGACGGGCAATGGAAAGGCTGACCTGGACTGTAGCTGGAATTTCTAGACCTTCTTCATCTAGTAAATCTTCTTCCTCAAAATCATCATCTAAGACTGGCTTAACCCGCTTGCCTTTGACGCCAGCCTTGCCAGACTTTTCTTTGATTTCATCAATTATTTCTTCTTCTTGCCACTTCTTACCACCTTTAGCTGGACGTGGTGGTGTGGGGCGTTTTAAGTCGAGAATGTCGCTAGGAATCGCCTCATCGACTGTCGCCGCTTTTGCCTGTCCGCCTTGCATCGGCCTTGGTGGTGTGGCAATGGGCATTGCTGCTACAGCTTCACTCGGACGTACTGGTCTGCTTGGCCGTTGCGTGTCCCCGAATGTTCCTGGTGCAGAAGGAGGTCGATTCGTTCTGTCCGGTTTAACTGGTCCTGGAGTAGGACGAGCTTGTTTTTGTGGTACAGACTGTGAAGTTTGGTCTGTGGTCGGCTTGGCAGCCCTAGGCTTCACTTGCTCGCGTTCGTCTTCTACGCGCCGTTGGCGTTCGCGCTTAAGGATCGGCTTATCCGCCTGATTAAGCTGCTCTGATGCTGGTGGGGCTTCTGCTGGTCTTGCTGGTGGGGCAACTAGTTGGGGTTTTGGCGCTTTTTCTGGTTTAGCTCTGGATGGAACTATTTTTTCCTGTTTTTCCGCAACTATTTTTTCTTTTTCTTTTGGCTGTGTATTAAGCGTTTGATCCGCGTCTGTGACAGCTGGTTGCTGTGTGGTCTCAGACAGATTCCGGGGTACGGGTCGAGTTGGTGCCGTCGGCTGCATGGGTGAGACTGGTGTAGCGAAAGGCCGTGGAGGTGAAAGAGGATTAACTTCAGACGAAGCAGTTTGGGTATTGCTAGCAACTGACGCCTCTGAGGCGTTTGGATTAGGATTTCTCAATATTTTGGGTTTACGAATTTCCAAAATTTGTTGTTTGTGAGGTAGGGCAGGTCGGTTTCTTGAGCCAGCTTGTGGCGCGTTTGTTTGATGAGTCGTTATACTTATTTCTTTTCTATGTGTTCCATTCGTAGCTGCGAGTTTTTCCGCAGCCGAACGGATGCGTTCTGCCTCCGAATCTGAAATTGTACTGCTATGGCTTTTAACCGCGATGTTGAGCTGGTCGCATATTGCTAATAGCTCTTTGTTATCCAAATTCAATTCCTTTGATAATTCATAGATTCTAACTTTGCCGTTGTTCATCCACTCTTCCCCTTTAATTTACAGTTTTAGCGGATGGTTGCCTGGTTTGTGACATCTCCATCCTTTGACTACTGTTTTTTGGTTGCCGTTTAGATTTTGTCGGTGCCTCCAATCAGGAAAGAGAGATGTCTCGGGTTAATGCTGGCATCCCCACCAGTAATGATGATAGATACCAAACCGCGCCTGAGCGCTACCAGGTTGCCATTCTGTAGTTTTTTGTTTTGCTGATTCTGAGTCTTCCACAACACAATCGAGTAAAACTTGTGGGGGTATTGCTCCGCCTCTTTTGATTTTATGAGAGCCGTTTGTCAACTTCACCCCTTTACTATTTTGGCACTAACCCCAGCAATCTAGAGAGGATGTGTTGCTAGCACCTGTTCGGCTCTTGGCACATTTCCTCTAGGGATTACCGCCACAAATTTCTTAAACTAAAATTTGATTTTGGTTATTGCTTTTGGCTAGTCGTTGCCACAATGTTTGATACAGTGTTTCTGGCACTGTTGCATGTAGCGATCGCCCTAGTCGATTTTTTTTCTGAGCCGCTTGTAGGCAGTTCGTTTGTGGGCAAATATAGGCAGAACGCCCTATGCCCTCATCTAATTGTACCGTTCCCGATGGAAAGACGCGGACAATCCGCCAAAACTCTTCTCTTAGTGCTAGTTGGCGGCAACTAATACATCGCCGATAATTCGGTTTCATTGCTTCTGTGCTACCTCACCTCAGCAGTTTGGCTAATAAAATAGTGGTTAACCATCTATCTTTACTTGTACCAATTCGCTAAATCTAAGGTAATTATTAATAAGTTTCCTGTCAAAAATAGTACCAAAATAGCATGAGGTCAATAAACTACTCGTCATCGTTATTGTCAAAAGAGTCATCCTCTAATTCTAATTCTTCCTGATTTTCATCATCTTCTAGTTCCAATAGATCTAATTCATCTTCATCTTCGTCTTCATCTTGCTCTGCTTGATATTTTGCACGAGAAGCTACAAATTTAGCATCTTCTGCTGCATGGTCGTATTTAGCTTTATCTTTAATGTCAATCTTCCAACCAGTTAGACGGGCTGCCAAACGAACATTTTGTCCTTCTTTACCAATTGCCAAACTTAGTTGATCTTCAGCCACCAGTACGTGTGTTTGCCGAGTTTCTGGGTCCATGAGGCGTACTTCATCCACTCGGGCTGGACTCAGGGCATTAGCAATGTAGGTTGCTGGGTCTGGAGACCAGCGGATGACATCGATTTTTTCACCACGCAACTCGTTTACTACCACCTGAATCCGCGATCCCCGCGCACCGATACAGGCCCCTACTGGGTCTACATCACGATCCAGAGTATCAACAGCAATTTTAGTCCTAGGTCCTACATAACGGGAAGGAGGATTGGCTTCCCTAGCCACAGCTACAATCCGTACCACTTCATCCTCAATTTCTGGGACTTCGTTGGCAAATAAATAAACTACCAAGCCAGCATCAGCGCGAGACACTAATAACTGCGGTCCCCTTTGCTGTCCTTGAGAAACTTTTTTGAGATATACCTTAAAAGTGGCATTCGCTCGATAATTATCATTGGGCAGTTGTTCCCGTTTTGGTAATTCAGCTTCTACTTCTGGCTGACCAAAACCACTGCTAACAGCCAAAATCACCGATTGGCGCTCAAACCGCAAAACTCGTGCCTGCAAGACAGTGCTTTCCAAGTCTTGGAACTCTTCTTGCACCATCTGACGTTGCTGATCCCGCAGTTTTTGTGCTAATACCTGCTTGGTTTGCATTGCCGCCATCCGACCAAATTCTCCTTGGTCTGGGGTCACATCTAGGACTACAGAGTCTCCTAACTGAGCTTCGGGAGCTACTTGTTGCACTTCGTCTAAGGATATTTGATGATCGGAGTTGCTGACTTCTTCAACAATGCTTTTAGTGGAAAGAACGCGGAAACCTTCTCCTTCGATATCGAGTTCTACCTCAAAATTATCAAAGTAATCTTCTTCAAATTGTTTGCGCTCTAAATTTTGGGCACGACGATAGCGTTCATAACCTTTAAGCAAGGCTTCTCTAATTGCTGATTGAACGGCAAGACGAGGTAAATTGCGCTCACGACTTATACTTTCAATTAATTCTTTTAATCCAGGTAAACTAACCATTGACATAAGCAATCTCCTTAAATTTTACGTAAGTACACGGCACAATTTTGGATTTTATATTTTGGAATTTGGATTAAATACTTAGGATTGGCGATAGTAATTAGCTGGTAATAGTACTTCAGGCCTACTACCAACGTCTTCCTCAATCACCGACCCAAAATCTGTCTTTAAAAGTTTGTTAGGTCGGACTAACCTTCCTGACAACGCCAGTTGCTTCAAGCCGGGAAACCCGTCCAACGCACTGGCTCAACTTTTCGCAAAATCTAAAATCGATTAACGGTGCTCATCCAATTGCACCCTAGTAATTTGGCTGCGAGGGATTTCGACTACACGACCTTTTTGGTTTAAGTAAACTGTTTTTTCATCCCGGCGAATCAACTGACCAGTCCACTGTTGCTGTCCGTCGTAGGGTGGGGAAGTGGAAATGATTACAGGAAATCCTTTGAAGGAAATAAACTCCCTGTCTGTCACCAGTTGCCGCGAAATACCAGGACTAGACACTTCCAAGACGTAGGTATCTGGAATGATCTCCACTGCATCTAAGGAGGCTTCTAAAGCACGGCTCATTCGTTCACAATCATCTAATCCAGTGTCTTGCTGGGGATTGCGAATATCTACTCGCAAAACTGGCGGACTTTGGTTAGTATGAAAAACTACACCAACAACTTCCAACCCCAGTTCTTCTGCCACTGGTGTTGCCAATTCAATAATTTGTGGGACTAAGGGATGAGCCATGCAAAAATCCAATAAAAAAAGTGGGCATCGACCCACTTCCTGCGATAGGGATATCTTCCAAGAAGTCTTGTGACGAACCTAATAAGGTTCGACTCTAATCTGAGTTTAGCGCATTTCTTTTGGAGGGACTAGGAAGAAATTATTATATAGTCATTTGTCAACAGTCAATAGTCAAAAGTTATTTGTCATTTGTCATGGGGCATTTTATTAATTATTCTCCTTACTCCCCCTGCTCCTTTACTTTTTCCTCGTTGTTAGTGCACTACCACCCATCACTGGTTGAAATGGTACTTTTGTGCGTAACTGCCTGGTTTGCTCGACAATTTGATCTATATCTTCCTGTGATAAACGCTGAACGTAGTTAAGTTTGACTTCTTCTAAAAAGTCAAAAAGCAAACTCTGAATTTCGGAAAGTACTTGTTTTTTCTGCACTTCTGCACCTAAGGCTTGGGTGAAGCGTTCTACTAGTTTGCTGGTGAGTTTTGCCGCTACGGGATCTTGGACTGCACTGACCAGAGCGTTATATAGGTTAGTTGTGATTTGGTTTGCCAGTTGCTCACTTAGCTGGGTTTGTGTCTGTACAACTCCTGGTAATATTTGCAGGTTGCGGTACATGGGCAACTGTTGCAAGACAGTTTCGATATTGTGGCGCAAAATGGCAGTGAGTTCTGGTTGAATTTGAGGCAGTACTTGGTAGACGACGGTTTGCACCAAAATACCTGCGATCGCTTCTATTTCATTGACATTATTAATATCTATATATTGGCGCAGGTTCTCTTGTTGCATTAGCCAGCGCGTGAACTCACCCTGCTGTATCGATCCCTGAATCTGGTTAATTACCCTCACCACGACAATTTCCGTGATTTCTTCGGCAAAATTGGCGACAATTCCTTGATTAATTTGCCGCCATAGCGGACGTAAATTCAATAACCGCGCTTGATCGAGGCGGATGATGACAGGGATAATTCGCAACCATCGCCAAAACGGCAGCAACAATAATAGATCGTACCAACGCCACAACAGAGCATCTAGCCAACTAAAACCAGGATGGCTACGTCTGATATAAAAGCTGCGTACTAGCAGCTCTAAAGCAAATAAAGTGATAAAAGGTAAGTCAATTAGCCAAAAATTATCCAGAAGTTCGCCATCTTCTCCGATACGGCGGTAGTAGTTTGTGGAAATTAAAGGTCGGATTTTCTGGTTAAAAAAATTAATTTCTTGGTTCCAGCCTTTTTGAGATAAATATGCTTGACTCCAAAAAATTCTAAAAGCTTGCTTTGCAGATTCTTGATGGGCGCGATCGCGCATTCGGTTTTTGATTTTTTCTAAAGTCCCACTCTTTCCCACGGCTGCAAAAGGATTACTGTCAATCATTTCAGCGCTGAGTTGCCTAATATCCTCTAGCTTTGTTTGTACTTGAGGCGACTTTAACCCTGTTTGGCTTACCTGTTCTTCTAATGCGTCTACTGTTTTGAGATAATTATTTGTTTCTCGATGGGCTTCAATCCCTTTAATTGGGTCATAAATTTGAGTAATTTGAGGAAATCGCCGCCAGTAAAAATCCCGCCAAGGTACGTAACTTAAATCAAACAAAACTAAGCACAAATTCACTGTGGCAGTAATTGCCATCAACCTTTCAAAGTAAAGTTGTGGCCGCTTTAGTGGTTTAAGATTAGCCATTATTTTAGTGTTGAATTATACCCTAATTGTATATAAGTCTTGAAATTATATTGTTTTAGAGCTTTCCAGACTTTACTACTACTATTTAAAAATCAGTCTCTAGAAAGATGAAAAATAATTAATAAAATATTAATTAAACTAACCAATCAAAGTATTTTTAATCAAAAATCATTAATAATTGCGAAAACAGATGTTAAAGAAACTTAAAATACTCCTGTAAGCCTTTATATTCTGCTGATTTAACCCAAAGGAGTTTAATTTATGTGGTGTGGCTTTGGAAAATCAAGCGTTACCATTGCTACTGCTTGCCTAATCACAGCGAGCGTGGTAGCTTCCAATACTTCTTTTGCTGCGCGCCAGCAGCGTAATTACTCGCCACAACAGTTCCGGGCTGTGCTACATGGCTTGGGCTATAAAGTGACCGTAAACAATTCACCCTTGACAGATGACGAAACAAAAAAAGCAATCACTGAATTTCAAAAGGGGTATAAGTTACCTGTAGATGGGGTAGCAGGTCCAAAAACTCAAAATTGGGCTGCCCAGATAGTTCAAATTTTGCAGGCAAACTTGAATGCGGTGCTTAAGCCCACAACTCCCTTACCCCGCGATCAATTTTATGGACCTCAGACCGAGGCAGCGGTAAAGGAAGCTCAGAGAAAATTCCAGTTACAAGAAACTGGTATTGCTGATTTAGCATTCCGCCAAAGGCTGAATCAAGAGGCTAAGTCAGCCATAGGTCAGCCGACGACTACACCAACACCTACGCCGACGGCTACACCAACACCTACGCCGACGGCTACACCGACAACCAGACCAACAACCAGACCATCAGCTAGACCCACAACTAGACCCACAACTAGACCCACAACCAGACCATCAGCTAGACCAACGGCTACGCCGACAGCTACACCAACATCTACACCATCTTCGACACCAACATCTACACCATCTCCGACACCAACATCTACACCATCTCCGACACCAACATCTACACCCTAGCCTTTACCATTAAAATAATCACCTCGAAGTGTTAACGTGTCTGATTTGGTTCTTCTAAAGGTCTGCCTTTAGGTGTAGGTAAAAGGGGACGGCGGTCATCATAAGGCATGGGAATATACTGAACGCTGGGCCTGCCTCCTTGTGGTTGGGGATATAGATCCATGAGATCGTAAATCGAACGGGGCAGTCCAACTGTTATGGGCAGCCCCATTTCTGTTGCTTCCTCTACAGTGATGGGATAGTCGTGGGTGACGCGTCCAGTTGTCAAGGCTTCAATAATTGGTTCAATATTTTCTGGGCTAACTTTTTGTTTGGGGATACTGTCTTTGAGCAAAGTTCGCACAAAGCGCTGTACCTGTTGAATTGCTTTGCCTGCAAGGTCTGCCATGATTAACGTTTGGTCATCAACTTCGCTGATGGGTTTATCTTTAACTACTTTTAAGATACTAGCTGCTGGGAAGTTACCTAATTGCGGATCAACTGGCCCTAAAACAGCATTAGCATCCATCACAATTTCATCAGCAGCAAGCGCCAGCATCGTACCGCCACTCATAGCGTAATGGGGTACAAAAACGGTAACTTTTGCTGGATGGCGAATTAATGCTCTAGCGATTTGTTCGGTAGCTAATACCAAACCACCAGGTGTATGCAAAATTAAGTCAATTGGTATCTCTGGCGGGGTGAGGCGAATTGCCCGTAGTATTTGTTCGGAGTCTTCAATAGTAATGTAGCGCGATAGGGGTATCCCCAGTAAGCTGATAGACTCTTGACGGTGAATTAGCAAAATCACCCGGCTGTTACGTCCCTGCTCAAATTCTTGTAAAGCACGCACACGCCGATATTCTATTTGACGCTTTTGCCAGATTGGTTGCAGAGAAGAGAGAAGAAGAAAAATCCAGAATAAATCGCCAATACCGAATGCCATAGGATTGATTGTTAAAAAATAACGGTTGTCGTCATTAATTGTGACAATTTTCAGGCGATCGCAGTTCTATCTGGAGGTCTATCTGAGGGTTGACTAAGCTATGTGATTTGGTAAATTTTGGGTGAGAGATATGATGGTGGGTTTTGCTGTGGTGAGGCGTAATCAAAATCTTCTAGGAAGAAATGAAACCACCGATAAACACAGATGCACACCGATATTTATCTGTGTTTATCGGTGTGCATCTGTGGTTAAAAATTATGAAGCATGGATTTTAACTCATGCCAAACTACTCATCTTCATCGGGTATTAAATCGTCTTCTGTCAGTTCTTGATGGGGGATGGCGGCAATAATCGCATCTATTACTTTGGAAACTGGTAAAATCTCGATATCAAGATCGGGGAATTTTTGTCCTTTAGGGACGATCGCTCTTTTAAATCCGAGTTTGGCCGCTTCTTTTAACCGCAGTTCCATTTGAGAAACCGATCGCACTTGTCCCCCTAACCCGACTTCGCCAATCAAAACTGTACCTGGATCGACTATGCGATCGCGGAAACTGGCAACAATGGCGATCGCTATTCCCAAGTCTACTGCTGGTTCTTCGACATTCAACCCTCCCGCCGAGGCTACGTAGGAATCTAGCTTCGACATCGGAATTCCTACCCGTTTTTCTAAGACTGCCAAAATTTGCACGAGGCGGTTATAGTCTATGCCTGTGGCTGCACGCCGGGGTGAGGGGTAGCTGGTGGGACTTACTAAAGCTTGCAATTCCACAACAATCGGGCGAGTCCCTTCACACGCAACAACAATAGCAGTACCTGGGGCTGGATCGTCACGATTACCTAAAAATAGCTCTGAAGGGTTGGGAACTTCACGTAATCCGTGGGATACCATTTCAAAGATACCAATTTCGTGAGTTGCTCCAAAACGATTTTTTACTGTCCGTAATAACCGATGGGAAGCAAAGCGATCGCCTTCAAAATACAATACTGTATCAACTAAGTGTTCTAAAACTTTCGGACCGGCGATCGCACCTTCTTTAGTCACGTGCCCCACAATTAACATTGTCACGTCTTCGTGCTTTGCCACTTTCATTAGTGCAGCTGTACATTCCCTAACTTGAGCTACTGAACCAGGCGCAGATGTTAGTGCCGGAAAGAACACCGTTTGGATACTATCAATTATCGCGACATTTGGTTTCAAGGAGTCTATCTCCCGCAGAATTTCTTCTAAATCGGTTTCTGGCAATACATATAAATCTGCACCTATACTGTCAGGATCTATACTTTTAGGATCTATGGGAATAGGTATCGCTTCTGCTATGACTGGATTCTCATCACCAACAACATTTACACTTTTTGATACTCCTAAGCGCGAAGCTCTTAATTTTACCTGTTGTCCTGATTCTTCTCCTGTAACATAAAGGATGCGGTATCTCTGCGCTAATTGATTCGATACTTGAAGCAGCAACGTTGATTTACCAATTCCTGGATCGCCGCCAATCAGCACCATCGAACCAGGAACAACCCCACCACCCAGCACTCGATCTAATTCTCCATAACCGGATTCCCATCGGGCGATTTGGCGATCGCTAATTTGGTCAAATGTTAGAGAAGATCTCGGTTTAGCTGGTTTAGCATGAGACTTGCCATTGCTTTGCGCCGATTGCCAGCCACTCACTCCTCCCCGGCTAGGTATATCCACTGATGATTGGATGGAAAACTGCTCCTCTAAAGAGTTGTAAGTGCCACAAGCTGGACACTTGCCAAACCACTGGGAAGATTCTGCTCCACAATCGCTACAAACGTAAAAGGTTTTGGACTTCGCCATTCTTAAATCTTATTAAATAATCTTAATTTTTCCTTAATTCTTGGAGAAAAGAAAAGTTCAATAATAGTAGTAGTTACGGCTTTTTTTCATTCAATTCATGGAATGATATCTTAATATTATGGTATTAAAAATTAATCATGAAAAATTTTAGTTAAGGAGCATTGAGAAACTTGGAAAGTCATAAAGAAAAAATCCTGGTGGTAGACGACGAAGCCAGCATTCGCCGGATTTTGGAAACGCGCCTTTCCATGATTGGCTACGATGTAGTGACGGCTGGCGATGGTGAAGAAGCTTTGGAAACTTTTCGCAAAGCTGACCCTGACCTAGTGGTTTTGGATGTAATGATGCCAAAACTAGATGGCTATGGTGTGTGCCAAGAATTACGTAAGGAATCAGATGTCCCTATTATTATGCTAACAGCTTTGGGGGACGTAGCCGATCGCATCACTGGTTTAGAATTAGGTGCTGATGACTATGTAGTTAAACCTTTTTCCCCAAAAGAGCTAGAAGCCCGCATTCGCTCTGTCCTACGACGGGTTGATAAAACCAGTGCCTCTGGTATTCCCAGTTCTGGGGTAATCCACGTTGCCAATATCAAGATTGATACCAATAAGCGGCAAGTTTACAAGGGCGATGAGCGCATTCGCTTAACAGGGATGGAGTTTAGCTTGCTAGAGTTATTAGTCAGCCGTTCTGGGGAAGCTTTTTCCCGTTCGGAAATTTTGCAAGAGGTATGGGGTTACACACCAGAACGCCATGTAGATACCCGCGTGGTAGATGTGCATATCTCCCGTCTGCGAGCCAAATTGGAAGACGATCCTAGCAATCCCGAATTAATTCTTACAGCACGAGGTACTGGTTATTTATTCCAACGAATCATTGAACCTGGAGAGGAATGAGGAGCAGGGGAGCAGAGAAGCAGAGGAGACAGATGACTGTTGACAAATGACAAATGACTAAACCTGATCCCAATCTAGTTTTACGGCGTCTACCGATAGTAGTTGGTTGTCTAGGCGCTGTACTTTTGCTGATTAATCGTTTATTAACACCAGAACTTACGGAATCCCAAGCACGCGGGGATGTCTTGGGTGTAATTTTGAGTGCGGTGTTAATTTTGACTGGTTTAATTTGGCAGCAAGTACAACCGCGATCGCCTGATACTGTACAACTGATTGGGGAGGAAGGTTTTGTGTTGGCGGCGGATTTACCAGAAGCCGTAAAAACAGAACTAGCTTGGGCATCGCATTTATTATTAACTAACACAGTCACGCGATCGCTAGTAATTTTTTATCAAGGTAAGGTTTTGTTACGTCGCGGTATTTTAGCTCCTAAATCTGAGGTTGTACCAGGGCCAATTTTAAAAAGGGTTTTGGAAACACAAAAAGCAGTTTATTTAGTTGCTTTAAAAGTCTATCCAGGACGGATTGAATTTGATTATTTACCAGAAAATACTCAAGGTGTAATTTGTCAACCTCTTGGTAATCAAGGTGTATTGATTTTAGGAGCAAATGCACCTCGCAGTTACACCAAGCAAGATGAAAATTGGATTAGCGGAATTGCTGATAAATTAGCTGTTACTCTCAGTTTTTATTTGCAAGTTGCATCAGACAATTAAAACTTTATGCAAATTATCTATTGGTTACTGGTTGCGGTAATGGTTGTGGGTATCATCGGTGCTGTAGTTCCTGCCATTCCTGGAACCAGTTTAATATTAATTGCAATTATTATCTGGGGAGTAGTTAGCAGTTCCTTTGCAGCAATTAAGATACCACTGATTGTCACAGTTATTGTGTTGCTTCTGAGTATTGGTGTAGATTTCTTAGCTGGCTATATAGGAGCAAAACAAGCAGGTGCTAGCAAATGGGGACAAATTGGCGCATTTGTCGGGTTGCTTCTGGGTTTTTTCGGATTATTACCAGCTTTACCTTTTGGCGGGCCGCTATTAGGTATTTTAATTGGGCCATTGTTGGGAGCAATTATCGGTGAATACCTCTACCAACGGCAATTAGGATTGGCAATTAAAGCTGGGATCGGAATTGTTGTCGGAACAGTGGTTGGAAATTTAATTCAAGGGGTATTAGCGATCGCCGCAGTTGTAGTTTTCTTGGTGACAACTTGGCCCCAGGTTTTTGGTAGCTAGAGTTTGATGTAGAGTTATCATAACCCTAACAAGAGCACTGGACTCAGCACTTGTGCGGACTCCAGAAATTTGAACCCCGCGTAAGCACAGAGAAGCCGAAACGGAGGCTTCTGCCGATGGTGTCTCCATCAGAAGACGCTACGCGAACGAAGTGTAGAAGTTCGGAGTTTTTTCTATGTAGCCAAGCTAGTGCCTTGGATGGGTTTCCCAACTCGTAGCAACTGGCGCACAAATTTCATTTGCCGAGGCTGGACTATTTTTAAAAGTATCGAATATGGGTGATTGTAGGGAGCAATATATTGTCTCCTTACTGTTATTTTTTTATGAAAATTAGGCAATTAAATTATCAATAAACAACAATTCATTAATTTATAAAAGACAGTAATACTAAATTGCTATCTGTGTTTCTTACCTCCTCAGAGCGTGTTGCGGATGGCAATCTAGATCGCAATGGCAGATACTACTTTTGCTTACAACTTAGTCTAATAAACTGAAATACAATTTCTTCAATTTTAATTTATAGCCTCTTCGCATTGAGTTTATACAAAAAACAAATACAGTTCATATAAAAATGAACATCTTTATTTTCTAGAAATCAGCACGTATCAGATCCTCAATTGTGTAGTAATCTTTAAAAATAAAACTTTTAAGCCTGCCAATTATACTGAAGCAAAACTGCTGTAATTTGAGGAAAATACAGTCAATTAAAATACTGTCAAATTAGGGCTATAAGAAAGAACACTATGCAAGTAATGAAGATTCTATCAAGTTACATAGGTAGACCTTGCGTATTAATAAAAGGGTATGTAATTCTGTAGAAGTAACAAACAAATCATCAACTGATTACCAACAGGGCAACTATTCTACCTAAGTTTTAATACAGCAATCTCATATAGATTATGAATACGAAATGCATTTATACTCTATTTTCTAACTATCTCTTACATTCATAACTAGTTTTAAGATTGCTGCCTAATAATTAACGCATTCGGTCTCGTAAATTCTTTTATAGGAGCCTTAAATTTACAATGTTTGATTTTAAATCAAAACTTATAAATGCAACTTTAGCGGCTAGTGTTGCAATTCCCTTGACTACTGCTGGGATGTTTACATTTGCTGGTTCTGCTCAAGCAGCTGCATTATATGGAGAGTTTCAGTTTCAAGGTGGTACAACTGTTAATCCATTTGCTACTAGCCAAGTCTCACTAACAAAGGATACCTTAACCTTCACTCCTCAACCCATTACTCCAATTGGTCTAGCTTCTAATACGGGAACTTTTGCCGCTTTCAACACAGGCAATATAGGTAACATCATTTCATTTGCATCAGATATTGCCGAGAATCCATTTATTGACTTGGGAAACCTTTTGATTCCTGGAGTAATTCTTCCTACAGATAACACTAGCTCCATAACAGATGGTAAAAATACCTTTTCATTGACATCTGCTGATTACTCCATCGCTCAAAGTGGTGCCAACGTTGCTATTGATGTTCAACTTTGGGGTTTATTTACCAGTGCGACTGGAGAAAAATCTAATGGTGCAGGAAATTTGACTTTCCAAGTAAATAATCAGACTGTTGCTCAGGTTAATTCAATTCTCGATCGTGGTGGTTCAGTTAGTAACTTGAGTTTTTCCGGTGGTGCTTTCGCTACTGTTCCCGAACCAACAACAATACTAGGCTTGGGTGCTGTAGGTGCAGTGATGGCTATGTCTCGCCGTCGCAAAGCTCAAGTTAGTTCTTGAGCATTCCCCCAAAAATAAATGGTGAGAAATCTAGGAGGTAAAACTATTATCAAGAAAACAAAGTTGTAAAAAATTATTCAAATATATTCGGTTTGCATTAAGTGTTATAGCTGTAAGTTCGTAGTAATTACTGAAATAATTACTACGAATTTTCTTTTGTAGCCCTTTTCGTTTGAATGCACCTATAAAATAAGGGCACAAAAATTTTGTACCCTTAAAGATTTCTATTTCAAATTTCAGACAAGCAACTTTACTGCAATATGAACTTAGACTGACTGCAAGGATTTTTTAGCTTCATTAGCGATCGCTTCTACTTCATCGTCCGCCAGAATCTCTAATACAGCTTTGGCATCTGCGCCACCCAAACTGCTCAAAGCTTGTAAAACTCTATAGCGGACTTGCCAATCTGGATTGTTCGCATAGGGAGCTAACAGTGGAACTGCATCTATATCTCCCAACTCGCCAAAAGAACTAATAGCAGCAGTTTTAATTAAGTCATTTTCGGAAGCGAGTGCTTCTTTAAGTAGTTCAAAGCCTCGCGGATCGCCTAACTCTCCCAAAGTGGCGATGATACTAAATTTTACCAGCCACTCAGGCGTTGTATTGTAAAGTTGCTGCAAGTCTTCAAAAGCTGCTTCTAATTTCAGCGCACCTAAACAGTCTGCTGCTGCTGCTTGGACATCTGGTTCGGGGTCATTCAGCATTTCGCGCAGTAAATTCAAAGATAACTCTAAATCTTGTGCTCCTAGTGTATCCATCTGACTCACTGCTGAGTAACGGACACGAGCACTGCTATCACCAACTGCACTTTGAATAAGTTCAAAGCCAATCGCTGGTTCTAGTTCACGAATTTGATTCACAGCTCGCAAGCGATCGCCTAAATCTTCAGAACTGAGCAATTGCTGAACCGACTCAGGAGTAATACTCATTTACTTATCCTAAATTTTCCAAACGTTTAAAAAACAGTCAAGGGTCATTTGTCATTTGTCATTGGACATTTGACTATGGACTATTGACTGTTAACTTTTGACTAATCTTGACTTGCTGCCATTGCCCGAACAATGTCACCACGAGTGAGGATACCAATTACTTGACCCGCGCTGTCAACTACCGGCAGACGGTGAACGCTGCGGTCATGCATAATTTTGGCTGCTTCCTTTAAAGTTTTCTCGGGGGAGATAGTAATCGGGTTCTTACTCATCACTTCCCCAACAGTTTGTCCTAAAGCTTTATGCAAGTCTCGCTCATAATCGGCAGGATTTTTTAAATAAATGACACTATCGAGAAACATGATGTATGCCGGAGGAGTTACACCTGTTTCTTGCCACATCAAGTCGGTTTCTGAGATAATGCCTACCAATTTACCAACATCATCCACTACAGGTAGCCCGCTAATACGTCGTTCTGCCAAAATTTGAATGGCTTCTTTCAGGGGTGTTTCAGATCGAACAACAACTGGGTCACGGCTCATCACGTCGGCAACGGTTTTAGGCATTTGTTTGCTGACACCTTTTATCAACGTCTTTGGGATTATTTTAAAAAATTGCGGGTCGCAACCTGATGGAGTTAATACATCGTTACTTCCAGGCTACGCCAGAGAATTACTCTCCTTTAAATTTTGACTTTGCCTCAGCGCCGCGATAATTTGCACATTTGCCTTGGGAAAAGCAAACTGTTCTAAATCTGCTAAACTTACCCAGCGAATTTCATCGCATTCCAGCGCTTGCGGTATACCTGTCAGATGACGACAGTGATGTACGGTCAAGGTAACGCGTAACTCTGTATAAGTATGATCGATGGTAATTAGATGTTCTCCTACGGCAATTTCTATTCCCAGTTCTTCATAAATTTCCCGTTGAATACACTCTTCAACGGTCTCACCAGGTTCGATTTTGCCGCCAGGAAATTCCCACAAACCACCCATTGCACCCCCCGCACGACGGCGATCGATTAAAATTTGCTCCTGCTCGTTCCAAATTACGGCAACACCAATAATTTTGTGGGGTAGCAGAGAACTAGTTTCACTCATGATTTATGGGAAAAAGGAGTTATTATCGGCTATCTAATAATAGAACTCGGCAAGTTAACTTATCTGCCGAGTTTATATTTTATTGCTATCTAAAAATCAATTTACTAGCTGAACTATTGTTTTTTTATGAATCCTTGATTGTCTGTATATTACCGTAAATGGCGAGTTTTTGCTTAGATGCTATCCGCAATCACAGCTTTTACTTAATTCGCTATATTTGGGATAAGCGATCGCGAGACTATCAGGATTGCGCAGAGGAATACGATCGCTTGTGTCAGTGTGGCTGCTTCAAGACATAAAGCCAACAACATCGCTACTCATTTTCGCTATCGTTGATTTCAGTGCCTTGTATGGCGAGTTCAAAGTTCATTCTCTGTTCAGCGTTACGCAGGAAGTAACCACTGATCATTGCAGAGGCCAGAAGCCGACCTAGACTTTCTCGGCTGGTAGTGATGCTAACGTCAAAGTGTTCTGAAGGTAAGTTACCCAAAAGTCCCACAATATTGCGTTCCATCACCTGGAGAACTTCTGGAGAAGTAGGTTTAGATAGCTGGGTGACTGTTTCTGGACTCAAGGATTTAACATATTGCCAGAGTAAATCGCTAGTTTCAGACTCGCTGTTAAAAAATTCTGAGACTCGATTGGATGGGTTACTCACGTTTTATCTCCTTGACTAAGTAGTACTAGCTACAGTACTTACAACTTTTAAGAATCAATGCCTTTGCTTGTATTGACCTTAGCTAGTTCTTGGCTGTTCCTGTCAACTAATGTAACAAGTTAGAGATCGCTAGGCAGTCGGTGTAACCGTACCAAAAGCAGCGTGTTTTCTCACCTTATTAGTCAATAGTCGAGAGTCCAAAGCCAGAGAGCTTTTGGCTATTGACTCTTGACTCTTGACTGTTGACTAACTTGCCAAATATTCATCCATCTTGGCTTTAGACTTACGCAGCTTAGTTAATGCTTCTCGTTCAATTTGTCGTACTCGTTCGCGGCTGATATTCAGAATCTCTCCAATTCTTGCCAATGTAAGAGCCTGTCCATCCATTAACCCGAAGCGGAGTGTGATCACTTCTTTCTGTTGGGGAGTCAGATCCCCCATTATGCGCTCCAAGTCATTAGATAAGGAAGATTGCATGACAAACTCTTCTGGAGAAGCACCCGGATCTTCCAACATTTCGCCGAGTTCTGTATCGTAGTTGTCTCCCAACCGCAAATCTAGAGATAGGGGTAGACGTGCTTTTTCGAGATACTCTCGCACCTGTTTGGGCGTCAATTCTAATTCTTGAGCTAGTTCGGAGGCTGAAGGGGCACGTCCCAGTTTTTGCGATAATTGTCGCTGTGCTTTTTTAATCTTATTTAGTTTTTCAGTGATGTGGATCGGTAAGCGAATCGTACGAGCTTTTTCTGCGATCGCTCGAGTGATTGCTTGCCGAATCCACCAATAGGCATAAGTTGAAAATCTATAGCCTTTTGTGGGGTCAAACTTTTCTACACCCCGCTGCATACCGATGCTACCTTCTTGGATTAAGTCTAGTAAATCGACATTGCGTTTAATATACTTTTTGGCAACAGATACTACCAGTCGCAAATTGGCCTCTACCATCTTGCGCTTGGCATATTCACCTTCAGCGATCGCTTCGTTCAACTGAGCCAAGTCTAGCTGGGTTGCTTTGGCCCACTCTTCTAAGGTTGGTTGACGGCCTAGCTGGGTGGCAAGCTCCTCCCTCAATTCATGCAAAGCAGTTGAACGCTGCACCTGTTTGCCATAAAAAATCTCTTCCTCGTGGGTTAAGAGTGGCACACGGCCAATCTCACGCAGGTAAGTCCGCACGAGGTCCGTGGCTGTCTGAGCGGTCTTCATGGCGCTACTCATTGGTAATGTTGGACTTGACAGTAGGGTCATTAACTGATAGATGCTTTGCCAGGGTGATACCCAGTCTAAAGGGGAACCCATGCTATGGTTGGCGATTTATGTGCCCGAGAAACTCGGCTGCTCATATTAATCTAGTTAGGTTCTTAACTGCTCTAGACGTTACAGTTATTTACCCGGTTTCACAAGTATCTAGAGTTAGATAAAAGGTTGTAAGTTGAACATTTTCTGGATTATTTCATCATTAATAATTGTAACATTTATGAGAATAGTTTGGACATTTAGCAGCCTGAAATTTAAAAGCTGATTGAGTTTGGGTAACGCAATCATATCGCTAAATACCTTTAGCAACTAAATAATAATCTCTCTGTAAGCAGCAATAACTTACTCATATTTCTTAAAATAACTCAATGATAAGTATAAGTAATCGTCTATAACAATTGCTTAATTTTTGCTGTACTCATAAGCGAGATTTTATATCGTGAGCCATAAGGAGCTAGGGCGGGAAGGGGACAAGGCAGACAAGGAAAAATGCATCCTTGTCTGTTCCCTAACTTTTACCCTTTCTGTTGCTCTGATAAAAGTACCTTTTGCCAGAGATCTCAGGCTAAGGGCACAAAGATCAGACTTTATTCCTTCTGCCTACCCGAAGTTCCGAGCGGAGGCTTCCTCCACTCGGACTTCTCTGTGCCTTCTGCCCTAATTCAACATGCAGTAATCTTGGATAACTTTTACGTCCAAAGTCGTAGTTTGCAGAGAATGAATAGCAGCAACAGTGGCTTTTGCTCCCGCGATTGTAGTAATGATGGGAATTTTATAGGACAAGGCTGTGCGGCGAATTAATCTAGCATCAGTCTGAGCTTCTTCTCCCGAAGGGGTGTTGATAATGAGTTGGATTTTCTGATTTTTGATGGCATCTAAGACGTGGGGACGACCTTCGTGGAGTTTCAGCACTAACTCAACATCTAAGCCATGTTCTTGCAGTACTTTACGCGTGCCAAATGTAGCCATCACCGTAAAGCCTAGATCCATAAATTCCTTGACGACGTTAACCGCAGGTGCTTTGTCGCGATCGCTCATGGACACAAAAACGGTTCCCGACAAAGGTAAGCGTTCACCAGCACCGATTTCTGCCTTGGCATAGGCGCGGCCAAAGTCGCTGTCAATTCCCATGACTTCACCAGTAGAGCGCATTTCTGGGCCCAATATCGTATCAGTACCGGGGAATTTATTAAATGGCAATACTGCTTCTTTAACAGCAATGTGAGAGGGGATGACTTCTTTGGTGAAGCCTAGCTCCTCTAAGGTTTTGCCTGACATAATCAAGGATGCGAGTTTTGCCAATTGCACACCAGTTGCTTTAGATACAAAGGGCACAGTCCGAGAGGCGCGGGGGTTAGCTTCTAAGATGTAAATTTGCGGAGAATAGCTACTAGCACCCACAACAGCAAACTGAATATTCATCAGCCCGACAACTGAAAGCGCCTGTGCTAGCTGCACCGTCCATGTGCGAATTTGATTGAGTACTGCTGGCGGTAGCGAGATGGAAGGTAAAGTACAAGCTGAGTCTCCAGAGTGAATCCCAGCTTGTTCGATGTGTTCCATAATACCGCCGATTACTACCCGCCCAGTGTGGTCTGCGATCGCATCAACATCGACTTCGATGGCATTTTCCAAAAACTTATCAATTAAAATTGGCTGATCCGGTTCTACCTGTACGGCAAAGGTCATGTAGCGTTCCAATTCCGCATCGGAATAGACGATTTCCATCGCCCTTCCTCCCAATACATAGCTAGGACGTACTACCACTGGATAACCAATGCGTTTGGCGACAATTAGCGCGTCTTCATAACTGCGGGCAATTCCATTAGGTGGTTGAGCAATATTCAACTGGTTGAGGATCTTTTCAAACCGTTCCCGGTTTTCTGCCATATCTATAGAATCTGGGGATGTACCCCAAATTTTCGTGTTGGGTACGGTGTCGAGTGCTTGCTGGAGAGGAACAGCTAACTTCAATGGTGTTTGTCCACCAAATTGCACAATGATGCCAACTGGGTTCTCAGCTTCGATGATATTGAGTACATCTTCTTTGGTTAATGGCTCAAAGTAGAGGCGATCGCTGGTGTCATAGTCTGTAGAAACCGTCTCTGGGTTAGAGTTGACCATAATTGTCTCATAGCCTGCACTTTTGAGAGCATAGGCAGCGTGACAACAGCAATAATCAAACTCAATTCCTTGTCCGATGCGGTTGGGACCACCACCCAAAATCATCACTTTTGGTTTGGTTGTCGGTAAAACCTCTGTTTCTTGTTCGTAGGTGGAATAGTAGTAAGGAGTAAACGCCTCAAACTCGGCAGCACAGGTGTCCACAGTTTTGTAAACTGGGATAACTCCTAAGTGTTTGCGGTATTCTCGAACTTCGTCTTCGGTGGTTTTGGTGGCAAAGGCAATTTGGCGATCGCTAAATCCATCTCGTTTAACTTCATACATTTGAGCTTTTGTCAACTGCTTTAAAGGAGTCCGTTTGAGGAATTTCTCGACTTCCAGCAGTTGTTGCAATTTCTCGAGGAACCAAGGGTCAATGCCTGTAAGTTCGTAGATTTCTTCAATAGTTAGTCCTGATTGCAAAGCATGACGCACAGCAAAAATGCGATCGGGATTGGGCGTCCGCAATTGGGCACGAATTTGTTCACCGCTAGGTAATTTCTCGGCTTTGTCACAACCCCAGCCAGCGCGTCCAGTTTCCAAAGAACGCAGTGCTTTTTGGAAGGATTCGTTGAATGTCCTGCCAATTGACATTGCTTCTCCAACAGATTTCATTTGGGTTGTCAAAACTGGTTCGGAACCAGGAAACTTTTCAAAAGCAAAGCGGGGAACTTTGGTAACTACGTAGTCAATTGTCGGTTCAAAGGATGCTGGAGTTTTCTTGGTGATGTCGTTTTTAATTTCATCCAAGGTATAGCCAACAGCTAGCTTGGCCGCCATCTTGGCGATGGGGAACCCAGTGGCTTTGGAAGCCAAGGCAGAACTACGGGAGACACGGGGGTTCATTTCAATCACAACCACATCCCCAGTTACCGGATTAACCGCAAACTGAATGTTGGAACCACCAGTTTCCACACCTATCTCACGGATGATTTTAATTGCCATATCCCGCAGCCGTTGATATTCTTTATCGGTGAGGGTTTGGGCAGGAGCAACGGTAATTGAGTCTCCGGTATGGATGCCCATTGGGTCGAGATTTTCGATAGAACAGATAATGACGACGTTATCTGCTAGGTCACGCATTACTTCTAATTCGTACTCTTTCCAGCCGAGTAGGGACTGGTCGATGAGAATTTGCGAAACTGGGCTAGCATCGATACCCACCTGTGCCATTTCTTCAAATTCTTCTTGGTTGTACGCAATACCGCCACCCGTACCACCCATAGTGAAAGCAGGACGAATAATTAGGGGATAGGTGCCGATTTGGCGGGCGATCGCTCTAGATTCTTCTAAAGATGAGGCTGTGCCACTAGGGCACACACTCACCCCAATCTTGGCCATTGCATCGTTGAAGAGTTTTCTATCTTCAGCTTTTTCAATAGCTGGGAGTTTAGCGCCAATTAACTCAACGTTATACCGCTCTAAAACACCATTTTTCGCTAGAGCAACAGCAATATTGAGGGCAGTTTGTCCACCCATTGTTGGCAGTAAGGCATCGGGACGTTCTTTGGCAATGACTTTTGCGACCAATTCCGGTGTTAGCGGCTCAATATAAGTGCGATCGGCTGTCTCTGGGTCGGTCATGATGGTTGCTGGGTTGGAGTTGACCAGCACCACTTCATAGCCTTCTTCCCGTAAAGCTTTACAGGCTTGAGTGCCAGAGTAGTCAAACTCACAGGCTTGTCCAATTACAATTGGGCCAGAGCCTAACAGCAGTATCTTCCGGAGGTCTTGACGGCGGGGCATAGTCTTTGGGATGGAGTAAGAGAATACAAATCCTGATTATTTTAAGATTCTTTCTCCCTGGTCACGCTGTTTATTATCAAGTTTTCTAGGTTTGATGACAGGGATGGGGGATGAGAAACTGGAGCGATCAAAGAATGATTGTTTATTTCACTTTGCTAGTCTCCAATTTTTTGTGTGTCGAAATTCTATGTAATTCTCTTCAGGAAATTACATATAACTTGCAAATATTTTTTATTTGTGCTGATATTTTTTGGCAGAAGCTTGTGAGTTTTTTACATAATCGATACCTGATAACTAAGTTGATAACTGTAACATTTGATAAAAATAATTCTTAACTAGCTTATTATTAATAATTGCTAATATTATATCTTGTGTTAATTTATATACTCAATTAAAAATTGCAGAGATGTAGTTATACTACTCTCTGCTACATTTTATATTTTTTTAAGACTGATTTCTGCCTAGATTTTATTCAGTCAAGAGCGACTTATCTAAATTATAAGGGTTTAGTTTTGAGCAGGCTGTACAAAACCCAAAGTTAAGCTGTCTTTAGCAAGGAAGTGAGATAAATGATAAGCGCGCTCTTCAGTTTTCAACAGAATTTTCTCGTAGAGATAGCGTGTACCGCGGTCTCCTAAACTCTCTGCCTGAGCAGCTTGGCGACGAATTAAGCCAATGATAGCTTGCTCTGCTGCTAAGTCATTTTCTACCATCTGGCGGGAAGAATATACGCCATCTGGCTCTTGGGCAAAACAGGTTAGTTCGGCCAACTTGCTGAAGGTAGCTACTGGCACGCCACCCAGCCCATCCAAGCGCTCTCCAATTTCATGAATATGCTCTTGGATTTCTTTGTAGCTTTCATTAAAAAACTCATGCAATGAGTAAAATTCTGCACCTTCAACTACAAAATGATGTTTTTGGTACTGCAAGGAAAGCGCTTGAAAACTAGCTAAGACAACGTTAAATCCTTCAGTAACTGGTGCGGTTACACTGTGATCTAATAATACAGGATTGTCATATACATGACCAAAATTGCGTAACACAGTTGTGGTTTCTGACATTGTTCTCCTCGCTTTTTCTCAGTTAGGGTTTTTAACTTCTGAGTCTCTACATATTAACATTCTAAAAATTAAAAGCAATTCCAATTAAATTCACATACTTTTAATTTTTTTGCTATTAAAAATCTTCACTTTACAAGGTTGCGTGCCCGTAATGTACTGCTTATCAATCTTCTTGCTGTTGCTATTTTCCCAAACCAGACGCGGGGACGTGGAGAGCCAACCCAGGCGGCTGCTTTCGGTGTTAGCGATCGCGTTTTCGCAATTTCTGGCGCGCATGACAGCTTTACCAAAAGTAGGGTGACACAAAGAAATTATGAGGTCAAATTTCTACCTACGTCCCTCCTCTTGCCACCTAGTCCTTTTGTTAATGGAAGATAATGCCAAATATTTGAGATTTTTATGCAAAATAAATGAGAATTGTTTGCACTTAGGTTATGCTGGTTTAAGAAGCTAAACTCCCAAAAATGGGAGACGGCAAGTACTAAAAGCGCGGTAGTTACTGCAAGTTTGTTGCACTTTGAGGGTACATCTCTTGAAACCGTTTAGTTCAGAAGTAGAAAGCAAGCACATTTTAGAGGTGAATTGGGCAGATCGCTGGCAAGTCTATCAACGCTTGCAGGAGCTAGAGATTCCCTGTTGTTGCGAGTCTAACCAGCCATTGACAGTTGAAATTGGCAATCCCATCGCAGCTATTCAACTTTGGAGTTTGATGCGGCAATTCACACTTCCCCGCCAAGACCTAATTTGGAGTCTTGAAAAATGCTGGCAAAGTCGCTATCGCTAAGGCTGTCTCGCTTAATAATGTGTCCCAATAAACATATAGGTGAAAAAAATGAGTGATTCCCACAGTAAAGAAGTATCAAATTTTTGCCTTGAAGGCAGGTTTATAGACTTTATACTTAAGGATGGGTATAAGCTCAAAGGCTTGCAGATATGGACTGCTGAAGGTGAATGCTATGTAAAACTTGCTAAACATTTAAGGTTTGCTTTTGACTTGCGTCTACCGCCAGGTACTTGGCTACAAATTGTGGGTAAAAAGAAACACGAATCTGCAACAGGCAAAGTCACACTGAAAGCTGAACGGGTGATGGCAGCACGGGCAGATGTAGACAATGACAGAATTACACAGATGGGAATTCCTTCACCAATCTCTCAGCCACAGCAACCCTCATTGACTAGCAAAGGCAACGCAAAATCAACTAAGGCTAAAAGCACGATTTTGGTGTGTCAAAAATCTGATTGCATGAAACGCGGTGGTAAAGCAGTTTGTCAGGCTTTGGAAGCAGCTTTGAGCGATCGCGGTTTAGAAGACCAAGTTACCATCAAAGGTACTGGCTGCATGAAAAACTGCAAAGCTGGGCCTAACCTAGTAATGCCAGATAAAACTCGCTACAGCCGTATTCAAGCTGGACAAGTTCCCGCACTCATGGATAAACATTTTGCCGACAAGAGCGAAGAACACCAGTCAGATCATCACAAGGAAATAGTTATACCTGTAGCGATCAACAGTTAATTAAATAACTACTCTTTAATGAGAGAATATAATCAGAAATTTTTTGTGTTCCCTTTTGATTCTCTACTGTCAGTTTTTACAAGATATTTGTAAAAATAATTGTTGAGTGCGATTAATCATCATAGGCGAAGAAGTTTGTAGTCAAGACTTGATTGCTTACTACGTAACCTGAGTTCGGATTAAGCCAGAAGCTAAAAAGCTTATTGTGTATAGATTGAGAAAAATTCTAAGTCGTAAAAGAAGTGATTAAAGTGGAATCGTTGCGTCAATAAGGTTTACAAATGAGATTAATATCAACAACATGCCTTATTGAGAATATATGAAAACCAAGCTTCAGACCGGACAACGCAAAATCAAAGGGTTTGAGGATTTCTTATCCCGAGCTCAGGTTACGTATTGTTAAAATTGCCGAGGTAAAATTTCAACAACCAATAAATATAAGTGCACGCAATGAATCAGCTGTGTGCATTTTTAGTTGCAAATCACGCCTGATGTTCAATACTTCTTTGTCTCCAGAGTGGCGAACAAGAGGTATAGCACTGAGGCTGTTCCCTATCTTGTTGAACGACAAAAGTTGTTTGGATTGGTAAAAACCAGGCGTAAGCGCCATCGCGAGATTGACGCTTACACCCAACAAATTTGGGCAAAATCTTCTTAAGTTGACACCAATGGGGAACGCCTGCCGTAGGATGCCCGAAGGGCTGTAGGGCGAACGCAATGACAAGTGTTTAACTAGACATGATATAATTTATGATTTTAACTTCCATAGAGATAGATTTTTCTTGAAAACTGAAACTATATTCCAGTTGTGTTCTTTTTTGAAGGTAGCTTGTAATTTTTCAGAAGCATTGAGGAAAAATACATCACTGAAAGTATCAGGAATTTCTTTAATATCTGTTCCGGAAAATAATTGAAATTTTGTTTGTGGTTCTAGAAGGTAACTTAGAGATAATACATTTCCCCAACCCCAATCTTGATTACATTGCGCACAAATAATTAATGGATTGGGAGATTGCTTAATAATATTTACCATAGAAATATTATCTGTATTATAAGCTTTATTCCACCAAGCTTTTTTCGGTAAAATAATCACACATGATATTATTTGCATACAAATTAAGCCAACCAGCAATAGCCTCCACAAGTGCTTACGTATTCTTATATCTGGAGATAAGATAGTTTTTTGGGCAAATAAATAAGCTATAGCTAAATGGCATCCTAAAAAAACAGGAATTGAATATCTCGGATTGATAGAACGAATCCCGCCAAAAATTACATCGGGTATAGCTTGAGTTAGTGCTGTCAATAAAATTAATATTAAAATAAAAGACCAAGTTGTCTTAGGAGTTTTACGACACAGTAAATAAACTGCATAAAATAATAAAATTACTAAAAGTCTAATGATTAAAAACCAGAGATTATTTTGTAGCTTATTTGGGTAACTATACTCGGCTGTAATATCAAAAAAAATCCGTGCCCAGTGAATCTGCCATGCATCTACTAAATCATGTAGTGGAAGACTATATTTTGCCCATTCTATCGTCTCTTGAACTTTGTCTGATTGGGTAATAATTAAAAATAACCAAGGAAGAAAAGGTAATATTCCAGCTACTAATGCACTCAGATAAGCAATTAATATTCTCCTAGTTCGGATTGCTTGATTTACAGCTAGATAAATCCCTTGTCCAATCGCTACTAAACCAAATAATAAATGTGTGTATAATCCCAGGAATAAACTTACAGAATAAATGGCCCAACTGAATTTTGTATTCAACCTTATTGCTCTGAGCAATGCGGCACTAGATACCAAGATAGCTAGTGTATGCAAACTATACATTCTTGCTTCTTGAGCATACACAAGATGAAATGGTGATACAGCTATAAAGGCAATTGCTACTAAAGCGACAATTTTTGATTGAAATAATTCCTGGCATAGCCAATAGAGAGTAGGCAAAACTAATAAACTTATAAATGCAGAAAAACTTCTTGTGGCTGCGACTGTACTTCCAAAGCACTGCACCCACAAATTTGTAAGAACAAAATATAGGGGTGGATGCTTTGGATCTTCTATCGCTAAACCTTTAACAGTATCTATGATAGTTTTACCAACACCAGGACTTTGATATTTCTCTAATAAAGTTTCAGCAGTTAATATTTGACTATTAACTACTTCCTGCATTAAATCTGCTTTTGTATGACCATAAATTCTTAAATAAGTAAATGTTTCATCTGCCCAAGATATTTTTCCATCAAGATTAATAAATCTCAGCAAAATACCTATGACTATCAAAACCATAGTTAGCAGCTTGAAACTATTCAAGAATAAATCATCATTTTTTCTTTGAATCGTTTTAGATGAGTCAGACATGAAAACAGAATATCATCATAAATAATGATTTTCAGCTTATACCAATTTACTGCATATTTGCGTGACTACATCGAATCGAGGCGACGACGTAGTTGGCTACTAAAAGCATCAATTACCGTCACAACTACCAGCAACACCAACATCATGGTTGTAGCCTTGTTGTACTCAAAACCGTCAATGTAACTTTTCAATTGAAAGCCAATTCCACCTGCGCCAACTACACCTAACACAGAAGCAGCACGGATATTGTACTCAAACATCCATATGGTATAACCTAACCCCAATGGCAGTACTTGGGGTAAGATTCCGTATTGAGCAATTTGGAACCTGGATGCTCCCATCACTTCTAAAGATTCTATTGAACGAGCGTTAACCGCTTCGATCGCTTGTTGATAGAATTTTGCTAAGTAGCCGATAGTATAAATTCCCAAAGCTAAGGTTCCTGCGGGTGCCCCTAGTCCAGTTGCGGCGACAAAAATTAGACCAAGGATAATCGAAGGAACAGAACGCACAGCGTTTTGCAATAAATTGGCTAACCATTGCAACCATTGCGGTGCAACATTGTTGGCGCTAGCCACAGCAATTGGCAAAGAAAGAATTGCCCCGATAGTCGTTCCCCAAAGCGACATCTGTACAGTTTCAATCAGTGCTTTAATCGCTATATCTAAAACTGTCGGATCTGGAGGGAATAACCTGGAGATGAAATCAGTAATGTAGGGCCAGCTGTTAGTAATTAAATTAAAATCGACCTTCAGTCCTTGTAAAGCCCAACTATAAACTACAACCGCAATCAACAGAATGATTAGGGGACTCACCCAAGGGTAGCGCCGGAAGAGATTTGAATTTAAGAAGTAATTCATGATTTGTACTTGCGCTGAAAACTCTACACTTGGGAAAATTTCGCTTGCAGGTTGTCGCAAGGGCCATTGTAAACAATGCGTCCCGCATCGATAACGATCGCTCTTTGGGCATATTCTGCTGCTATCCCCAAATCATGCAAAACTGCCACAATTGTCATGCCTTGCTGGGAGTGTAATTCTGATAAAGTCTGCATCACCTGTTGACACGCGATCGCATCCAACCCAGTTATCGGTTCGTCGGCTAAGAGAATTTGTGGTGATTGAATTAAAGCACGGGCGATCGCAACTCGTTGTTGTTGTCCACCGCTGAGTTGACTGGTTTTTTGATTGGCTAACTCTTTTAAACCCAACTGTTCCAATAACTCTAATGCCAATAGGCGATCGTGTTTAGGAAATCCAAATAGAGTTTGCCAAGTTGTTCTAGTATCGAGGCGTCCACACAATACATTTTCGATTGCTGATAATTGCCGAATTAATCCGCCACCTTGAAACAACATCCCGACATCACGCCGTATTGCTGGTAGTGTGCGGGGAGCCAATGTTACACCATTAATCTGGATTTTTCCCCGCACTAATGGAACTAATCCCACAAGCGATCGCAGTAAGGTAGATTTACCAGCACCATTGAGTCCCAGCAACACTACAAATTCACCCCGCTTAATCTGACAATTTATACCGTTAAGAATGGGGCGATTTAGAGCAGCAGCATAAGCTGTCTCTAAGTTGTGACACTCAATTACGTAATCTCTCATCCCTAGATCAATCTCGCTAACAGTTATTAATACTTAACAGTTGTCAGCCTGATTACTGACAACTGTTAACTTAATTAAGGGGCAATACCAACACGTGTGAGTGCATCCCGGATGGGGGCTAAATGACGATTGTGATCTACTCTCACTAACTCTGTAGAGTTATACAAGTTGCGTAGTAGCGGATTATTTTGTGACTGATTTAACTTGAGTAGAGCGTTAATAATTCTTTCGCGATCGGGGGCTGGAACGTCATCATCAATGGCGATACCGTGAGCAGGTACACCAGGAATTCTATGCAGCACCCGCAACTTACTTGTTTCTTCTGGTGTAATATACGGCGAATTCAGTGCATATTCTGATACTACAGCCACATCTGCCTGACCCCGAACAACGGCTTGCAATGCTTTACTGTAATTGCCACCGTAACTAATTTGACCGAAGAAACCACCCAAGCGATCGCTACTCTGTACAAATCCCTGTTTCACCAATTCACCTACGGGGAAAATAAACCCTGAACCAGAAGTAGGAGAAGTAAACGCCATTTTTTTACCCCGCAGTTGTTCTAGGGTTGCTTTGGCGTTATTCCTTGTTTTCAAAATGCTATTGTTAGGGACAACAAATACTGAGCTATAAGTGTATCTTCCTGAATAATTTTCACGCACTTCAGCTAGATACAAGCGAGCATTCGCCAATTGTTCTGCCTTCAAGGCCGGACGGCTACTCAAGAAAGCCACATCAGCCCGATTTGCTCTTAATGCTTCTACCGCAGCAGTATCATCGCCTACCTGCGCTTTGACTGGTATTCCCAGTTCTTTAGACAAAAATGCACCTACAGAATTCGCCTTATTTTGCAAATCTGTGGAATCAGCTCTGCTAGGAAAAACTACTGTCAAAGTCTTCAGTTTTTGGGCAAGCAAAGTTGGTAGTTGTTGATTAAAAGTGGAATTAGTAGTAGTCGCTTTTACTTCTCCAAATGTGCTGATTTCTAAACCTGCAAGCGCTACAAATACAGCCCCAGCACCCAACAAGCCCTTTATCCTCACACTCATTGCTCACTCTCCATTAGTAAGGATTCTCAATATTTTTGCAAATTAGTTGCAACTAGCTTAATAAAGCAATCTAGGCTTTTTAAGAATAAAAGTCAATATGAGATGTGTAGCGATTCGCTAATGAAGCTCATAGACTGAAGCCGCAGGTTCATCAATGAAGCAGAGTTACTTTGGCTGGGAAAGATAAGTAAACGTTAGTGAAAATCACACATAAATAAATGTCTCAACACCAACAGCCAAATTCCGCCTCCGATTCCCCCTCCTCGCTTGCGGGGAGGGGGTTAGGGGGTGGGGTTCCTTGGCAAACTTCGCCAAAACTCTGGGAGAAACTTAAGCCATTAGCACGACAGATGCGGTGTGAACCGACACTTGCAGAAGAGAAGCTATGGCAGAAGTTGAAATCTAAGCAACTTCTAGGTTTTAAGTTTCGCCGCCAGCATGTAATTGATCGCTTTATTGTAGATTTTTACTGTGGGGAAGCGTATTTAGTTGTTGAAGTGGATGGTGGAATTCACGACTATACCCAATAAGAAGATGCAATTCGTCAAGAATTTTTAGAAAGTCTTGGATTGCGGGTGGTGCGCTTGAAAAATGAGGATGTTTTAAATTCAATTGATGGGGCGTTAGAAAAGATTGCGCATAGGTTGCAAAGTTGATAGCACCCCACCCCCAACCCCCTCCCCGCAAGCGAGGAGGGGGCTAATGACGTAGTTGAGATTATGTATAATTACTGCTTCTACTAGTACTAATAAATGTCAAATAATACTCATTGGATATATATCGTTTTTTTCTTTGCACTTAACTTTGTAGGCATGACTCTTCTATTCCGTCATGACTGGAGTCGCCTCGCTCAACTCTACCGCACCTATGAAGAGCCACCACCAAATTTCTGGCGGATGGAAAGCGGTGCTGTGGGTTTGGTGTATTACAAAGGAACTTTGAATGTAGGTATAACACGTCAAGGGCTTTACTTGAGTATCTTTCCTTTGTTTAGCTTTGGGCTTCCGCCGTTGCTAATTCCTTGGAGTGCGATTAGGAAAATTGAACCAGCTAACCAACTATTTGTAGAACGGTTTCGTTTGTATCTCAGTTCGCCAGAGATCAAGCTGATTTTGAGGAAAGATGTTTTGGAACCAGCTAAGGAATATTTAGCAGCACAGGGGTTTGAGTGGGTTTAAAAGAATGCACAGAGGAGGGCGATCGCATTTAATATTGCATTTAATATAGTTTGCATAACAATCGCTCCCCTTGTTTGTGGCGCTAACTTAAACTAATTCTGCGTTACTAGAAGGCAAACTTTACGCCATATTTTGTGATGGCAATTTCAATGGCTTTTTCGATATCGGCGGGATTGGGAGGAGTCAAAAGATTGCGTTCTTCTTCATTCAAAGGCAGGTTGATTGGCTGTCCTACTTCTGCGAAAAATAGTTCAGGGCCTGATGGTGCGATCCAAGCAAGAATTTTTGCTGGCGTTGAACCGATGTTCTTAAAAGCATGGTTCTGATTTTTGTGAAAGTGGAGATACATTCCCGGAGTGGCGATGATAGTTTGGTCGTCAAGCTGGTACTCAACCTTACCCTCAACAATATAGTGCGCTTCATCCGCTTCAGCATGATTATGGGGTGGTGTAGCGCTTTGCGGTTGCAATACCATTTCCACTAGTCCATATTTTCCACCTGTATCTTCCCCGCTATCCAGAAAGGTGTAGAAGTCACCCAGCACCAAATATGTGGAACCTTTACCTGGCTGAACTATTGTGGTTGTCATTATGATTCTCCTGTTTTTTGTTAAACAGTCTGCATCTTCAATAGGTGTACTTTAATTCAACTGATATATTCTTCAGGTAGTTTTGAGATAATTATGCTTAAAGCAAGTTCAATCATGTTGATATATAGATCAAAATCTCAAGATATTCTTTCCTACATCCTCCAACTTCTGCTATGTCAACCTTTATTAACCAGGTATGACTGCGATACAATCAATCTCTACCAACACATCCTTCGGTAACCGCGATACTTCCACACAAGCCCGCGCTGGTGCAGTATCCTCCGGAAAATATTTGGCATAAATCGCATTCACTGCCGCGAAATCATTCATATCAGCGAGAAATACAGTGGTTTTAACCACATCTTTAAAACTTGCGCCCGCTGCTGTCAAAATAGCTTCCAAATTAGCGATTACTTGCTCAGTTTGCCTTTTCACATCATCAGTGTAGACAACCTGACCAATGCGGGGATCGATCGCAATTTGTCCAGCGACAAACACCATTTGACCAGAAGCCGCGATCGCTTGATTATATGGCCCCACTGGTTCGGGTGCATTATCAGTACGAATAACAGTCTTACTCATCTTCTCTTCTCTTTGCGCCCTCTGCGCCTCTGCGGTTCGTTATCCTAACCCAATCTGGGACGTAACCCATAATGGCGATACTGCCAATAATCTCGCAGAATGCGATCGTGGTCAAAACATAAATTTCCAGGCACAAGCCATGACTCAAAAATGCCGATATTCTTAGCATCATCACCTGCTTTTGGTTCACCCTTCGCAGTTGCTAAAAACACAATGCTAATCGTGTGCTGACGGGGATCGCGGCTGGGGTCAGAATATACCAAAAATTGTTCAATTAACTCCACCTGCAAACCCGTTTCTTCCTGGGCTTCTCGTTTCGCCGCCACTTCCACAGCTTCACCGTAATCTACAAAACCACCAGGAAGCGCCCAACCTAGAGGCGGATTATGTCTCTCAATTAACACTATAGGTAGATGAGGTCGATCTACTAATTCAATAATTACATCAACTGTTGGAGCAGGATTGCGGTAATTCATACGCAGCATTAAGTATTAAGTAGTAATTATGAGGTTTCATAGTGATTTGTTACATTCTGTACTTCTCTCACTATTGGCAGCTTCTAAACCAGGCCCTACCGTGATAAATTCGATGCGATCGCTTCCTCTACATCATCAAATTAAGTATGCCTTTTCCCAGATCCAGCGGCATTTTGCTGCATCCCACTTCCTTTCCTAGTCGATTTGGCATTGGAGATTTAGGTTTAGAAGCCTATACCTTTATTGATTTTCTCAAAAATACCAACCAACAATACTGGCAAGTTTTACCTTTGGGTCCAACTGGGTATGGTAATTCTCCTTATGCTTGTTATTCAGCAATGGCAGGAAATCCGCAGATCATTAGTCCAGAACAACTCAAAGAGCAAGGTTTATTAGCAGAGGATGATTTTGCTAACTTACCAGTATTTGACTCTTCTAAAGTAGATTACGAGAAGATTAAACCAATAAAGATTGATCTGCTCAAGAAAGCCTGCGAGAACTTTCAAACTAAAGCCACGCCCTTGCAGCAAAAAGAATTCGCTGGTTTTTGCCATAGCAAAGCTTATTGGCTAGATGACTATGCCTTATTTATGGCGCTGAAAGATACCCATGAAGGGTCAAGCTGGCATACTTGGGAGCCAGAACTTGCCAAACGCGAACCCCAAGCAATTGATCAAGCAAGGCGACAGCTAACTGCTGAGATATTCTTTCACAAATTTATTCAATTTGAATTTTTTCGCCAGTGGTCTGAACTCAAAACCTATGCCAATATGAGCGGTATCCGCATTATCGGCGATATCCCCATTTATGTAGCTCATGATAGCTCTGATGTCTGGGCAAACCCCGACATCTTTTGTTTAGATGAAGAGACAGGGGAACCGGCGCTGATGGCAGGAGTTCCACCAGATTACTTTAGCGCTACTGGTCAACTTTGGGGTAACCCAGTATATAACTGGGAAGAATTGCAAAAACAAGATTTTAAGTGGTGGCTGGGACGCTTTCAAGCAATGCTGGATTATGTAGATGTTATTCGCATTGACCACTTCCGAGGTTTTGAAGCTTACTGGGCTGTGGAAAAAGGAGAAGAAACAGCTATTAATGGAGAGTGGTTAAAAGCTCCTGGGGAAGAATTGTTTGAGACGATCAAACAAGAGTTGGGCACCCTACCTGTGTTGGCAGAAGATTTGGGAGTAATTACGCCAGAGGTAGAAGCACTGCGCGACAAGTTTGAATTTCCCGGTATGAAAGTTTTGCAGTTTGCTTTTGGTTCTGATCCCAGTAATCCTTTTTTACCCTTTAACTACCCGCGAAATGCTGTAGTTTACAGTGGGACTCATGATAATGACACAACTGTAGGCTGGTACAACCAAGCTAGTGAATGGGAAAAGCAAAACTTGTTGCTTTATTTAGGTTGTATCAGTCCCGAAGGTATCCACTGGGATTTAATTCGGCTGGCTTTGAGTTCTATAGCCAACCAAGCGATTATTCCTTTGCAGGATGTTTTAGGATTGGGAACAGAAGCACGGATGAATTTTCCTAGTATTGCTGAGGGTAATTGGGAGTGGCGCTACCCTCAGTCAGCTTTGACTGAGGAATTAGGCCAGAGGCTGAAAATTCTTACCACACTCTATGGTCGTGCTCCTAGACAGTCCTGAGCCAAAACTTAAGTCTTTCTAAGTGCCGAGTACCGAGTATTTAGTAAAAAAGCTCATACTCAGGACTCAGCACTCAGCACTAACTCAGGACTCAGTACTATTCAAAACTTAGGTTTGGCAGCAATTTGAACTTCCTCTACCTTTCCTAACTCTCCCATTTCCTTAGGTTGCTGCTGATTTACACTCATCAGCACACCCCCAGCATTATCAGTTTTCACCGTTAGTTGCTCTTGAGCTTTCCAAGTGCGATGACTTCCCTCTGGAAGAGTACCCTCAAACTGAGTTTTGCCATCAGCTACTACTCGAATCCAGGATGAAGCCTTCAAGGTGACACCAATCTGCACTGGCTGACCATCTTTCGTGGTCAGGAGGGTATTGCTATAAGGGTTGACTTCTGGTGCTTGTTTTGATTGTGTCTGTTGAGGTTGTGCCAAAGACTCTTTTTGTGAATTTGGCCGATTGGGGGTAGTACTTGCTTGTAAAGCAGAATTATTCAGTAGTTGAGATAAGCCGCTGACAGAGCAGATAATCACAAATATATAAAGCAAGTAAAGATGCAGGGGACGCAATTGGTTAATTGGCTTAGTGGTCCAAGCTGGCTTGGGATTCACCTGTTGATAGACAATAGGGAAATTACTAGCAAATTCCACGCCGTTAAAGCCCAATGCATCTGCAAATTGCCTAATTAAGCCTTGAATATAAATTGGTTCTGGTAGATCCTCTAAGTTACCTTCTTCAATAGCTTGCAACAGCCGTTTAGGAATTCGGGTTAATGAAACCACCTCCTCTAGAGATAAACCCTGTTCTTGACGCGATGCCCATAGTTGACCACCAATTTCTGCTAACTTTTCGGCCCTTTGTTGCTCTACTGGAAGAGTTGGTGGCTGATTATCCTTCCTGCTTAACCATTTCATGCGTAGTTACACTCCTTAACTCAGCTGAATCTTTAATAGGTATGTGCTTGATTTGCTGTTGCAAAAAGCGCATCTCATCATCTTTTAGGGAACGATATTTACCCTCTTTTAAGTAGGGTTGTTTGGGAATTTGTAATTGAATCGGTCCAATAGCAGTCCGATGCAGCTTGATTACCGGGTAGCCTAATTGTTCGGCTATACGGCGAATCTGGCGATTGCGTCCCTCCTGTAAAACAATTTCTAAAGAGCTTTGTGTAGTCAAACTTTCTATGAGGCGCACCCTGGCTGGTCTTGTTCTTCTGCCGTCTAACACTACACCCTGACGCCACATTTGTAACAGTTCTTCTGGGGGATGTCCCTTAACTAAAACACGATAAGTTTTAGGTACGCTGTGACTTGGATGCGTGAGTGCGAATGTGAGGTCGCCATCGTTAGTAAGTATTAATGCTCCAGTGGAATCTGTATCTAGACGCCCAACTGGGTGAATACCTGTACCCTCTCGGAAATCTTTTGGCAATAAATCTAAGATTGTCGTTCTTCCCTGAGGGTCGTAGCAAGTAGAAACTACGCCAGCAGGTTTATTGAGCAACAAATATATAAGAGCCGGACGTTGTTTTGTAACTACAAGTTTGCCATCAACTGTAATTTTGTCTGTTTCAGGGTCAACTTTTTGACCTAAATGAGCCAATACCCCATTAATCCGCACACGCGATCGCCGGATCATTTCTTCGGCTTCACGACGTGAGGCAATACCCCATTGGGCGAGAATTTTTTGTAACCGTGCCTCCATGTGGAAATTGCTTATTCTTTCGCTAGGATTTAAATCATATTATTTGCATTTTGGAGTTAATAGCCATAAATGTTACATTTAAGGACTGATTAACTTCAGCCAATTGTTGAATTTCTACCCATAAACACAAAAGTTAAATGCCTGAGCAAAATTCAGATTCTAAACGTACCCATAAGATACGGATAATTACGAATATGCTCACAACAGCACTAAAGCTATGGTTGAGAGCGCAAGTCAGTCAAGTATCGCAAATAGAAGTGGAAATTAGAGCCAGTGATCGCCAACTTCTCTCGGGGAAAGTTCCCTGGGTATCGATTTTTGCTAGTCATACCGTTTATCAAGGTCTCCATATTGGACAAATTCAACTTGTCGCAGAAAATATTCAGGTCAACATTGGCTCAGTCATCAAAGGACAGCCACTAAGACTGTTAGAAACAGTACCAGTAGTTGGTGAATTGCTCGTCGAAGAGAAGGATCTCAATCATTCCCTCTCATCTGAGCTATTATCAGGGGCTTTAAATGATGTACTGGTTAAACTTTTACCAGAACAATGCGCAAAAACCAAGTCTATTGCTTGGCAAAAAATTATTCTAGAGAATAATCAAATTATACTGAGTGGCATTCTAACATCTGAAGGCCAACCTACGCCTGTGGAGATTTGCACAGGTTTAGATTTAATCAGTAGTCACGAGTTGCAACTAGCACCGCTTCAAATAAAATACAACATGGGAACTCTAGCACAGAGTGATCATGAGTACAATTTCGATCTCGGTCCAGAGGTTGATATCCAAGAACTCACCTTGATCCCAGGTAAGCTAGTGTGTCGCGGACGGATTAACGTTATTCCCTGAAGATTAGAAATCAAAAACTAATAATACTTATTATTTATAATAATTTATATTTTTAAAGAAAAATGGGCATTGGACATTAGTCGTGATGGGTAATTTATGATTTCCCCACTACCCTTCCTTCGTCTCTCTTGCTTCTTCATCTGCCCAGTCTGCCAGCGTCTACTCCCTTTCTTGATCGATAGTAGTCAGGTACTGCGCCGACTTACTTGTCTGCAATCAGTGGCAATAGCAAAGTCAGGAAATAGTAAACTAGCGGAGCCGTAAAAATATAACTATCTGTACGATCTAAGATGCCACCATGTCCAGGGATCAACTGTCCTGAATCTTTAACACCAGCATCGCGCTTGAGAACAGACTCGATCAAGTCGCCTAAAAGACTAGCAATCCCAATCAGCAAACCCAACGCTAACCCAGTGTAGAGTGGTCTGGGCCAGTGAAGATAATAAGCCCCTGCTAAACCGACAGCAACGCTAGCACTGATACCAAACACGGCACCTTCAACAGTTTTCTTGGGGCTAATGTCAGACAAACGGGTTTTACCGAAGAACTTGCCAATTGTATAAGCGCCAATATCAGCTGCCCAAATGCACAGAAAAGTCAGCACAGTCGCGCTCAAACCTTGTGGTAATAAGGCAATATTTCTTTGATTTAGAATATCTTTCCATGTGGTAGGCCAGTAACCCCCTAAAGGTAGATTACTGACGGCAACACTGCCAAGCGATCGCAATCGCACCCAGTAACTTGGTAAATAACCCACATAAAATAGCCCCATAATCGAAGCGGAAATATCAGCGATCGTGGCCATTTTCGGCTGAAACAGTAGGTAAAAACAAATAAATGTCCCAGCTATTGGCATGACAGCGTCAGCTAAATTTCCATCAAGGGTACAAATCACTAGTAAGACTTGACTGACAAACATCGTGGTTTTAGCAGCGGGAGCTATGCCTCTGGCTACCACCAAATTAAAATATTCCTGTTGCCCTAAAAAAACCACAACCGCAATCATCACGGTAAAGTACCAACCCCCCAACAGGGTTGCAAATAGAGCCAGAGCGATCGCAACAATTCCACTAATAATCCGAGACCAAGGCATAGAAGTATTTTGGATTAGGTATGCGGGATAGGGGATTGGGAATCGGGTATTGGAAATCGGGCATTGGGTATTAATTATCCTTCTGATCTCCTTCCCTAGTCCGCGTTCTTTATTCTCTAGTCCCTGATCCCCAGTTTAAAATCTAAAATTTATGTAGATTTAGTCTAGTTTCTCACCACTGAGGATAAAAATGGGATCTAAGGCGGCAAAGGTTTGAGAAAAGCCGCGCATCTCCAAGCGATTAACCGCAGACTGAACAACTTCTATATTCCGAGCTCTTAATTGGGCAAAGCTTTGAGAAATAGCATACAGACTTTCTAGATTAGCAGCTGTAGCCACAACTCTACCTGTTGCTGGTAGATAATCCCACACGGCTTGCAAAATTTCTTGAATGGGGCGTCCTCCTTCAATGCAAACGCGATGAGGGGTAATTTGAAGGTTCTGCAAACACTCCGGGGCGCTACCTTCAATAACTTCGACATTCTTTACCCCAAAGCGATCGCAGTTACGGCGGATCAGATTGGCTACTTCTTCATCCCGTTCTACAGCGATAATCTGCCCACCTGGACACAACAGTCCCACCTCTACAGGAATTGTACCTGTACCTGCGCCAATATCCCACAATACGGAATCTGGCTGAAGTCGTAGTTGAGCGATTAGCAATAGCCTAACTTCTCGCTGGCTCATGGGTATTCCTGGCAAGTGCTCGAACAATTCATCGGGAATACCAGGCGTAATATAAGGCCAAATTTCGGAGGGCATAGAATTACATATTTATACTAAAGATGTCAGCTTGTCTATATTTGACGGTCGTAGGCTATAACCAGCTTTAGGCGTAGCGTTATCAGTAATCATCATGACTAAAGAAATATTGGGAAGTCGCTACGAAGTTCAGCAGCAATTAGGAAAAAAGGCAGGACGGCGGACGCTATTAGCCCGTGATTTACAAACTCAGGAACTTGTCATTATCAAGTTACTTATTTTTGGCGGTGACTTTGAATGGGACGATCTCAAGCTATTTGAGCGGGAAGCTGAAACTTTAAAATCTTTATCACATCCCTTTATTCCTCGCTATTTAGATTATTTTGAGCTAAATTCAACTACTCTTCAGGGGTTTGCCCTTGTACAAACTTATATCTCAGCACAAACTCTAGAGCAATATTTAAAAGCTGGGCAGATTTTTACAGAAGCAGAAGTTAAACAAATAGCCAAAGCACTTTTAGAAATTCTCTGTTACCTGCATGGGCTGCATCCGCCTGTAATTCACCGTGATATTAAGCCTAGCAATATTTTATTGGGCGATCGCTCTGGTAACAGTGTAGGTCAAGTTTATTTGGTAGATTTTGGCTCAGTACAAACTGTTTTGGCAACTGAAGGGGCGACTCGAACTATAGTCGGAACCTATGGTTATATGCCTCCAGAGCAATTTGGTGGACGCACCGTTCCCGCTTCCGATCTTTATAGTTTAGGTGCGACATTAATTTATTTAGTAACGGGTATCCAGCCAGCAGATTTACCCCAAAAGGATTTTCGGATGCAGTTTGAGTCAGTGGCTAATCTTAGCCCCAGCTTAACTAATTGGTTGCGGTGGCTAATCGAACCTAACCTACAACGGCGTGTCAGTTCTGCCTTGGAAGCACTCAAAGCTCTAGATAGGCCTGAAATTCCCCATTCCTCACAATTAGTAATTAGCAAACCACCAGGCAGCAAAATTCAACTAACGAAAAATGCGGATGTGTTGGAAATTATCATTCCGCCAAGTGGTTGGCAATCGTCGATGTTGTTCTTAGGTTCGTTTGCGATCGCCTGGAATTCATTTATCCTATTCTGGACAATTGGCGCGCTCTCTGCACCGTTTCCCATGAACCTCCCCTTTGCCTTGTTCTCCCTGCCTTTTTGGGGTGCTGGCTGCTTTATGATGTATGGTTTTTTATTTACTGTCTGGGGAAGCATCCGACTACGCTTGGATCGGCAGCAAGTAGGCTTAACTTACGAGTTATTCGGATTTAAATTCCATCGTCCCCGACCATCGCCCAAGCAAAATATTACTAAGTTAGTATATATTCCGCAACACTTTACTAAAGACTCTGATGGTAATAGAACTCAAGTTCCTGCCCAATTAGAGCTTTGGGCAGGAGTAGAAAAATATCAGGTTGGTAATAATCATGGTGTGATTAAATCTGAAGCAGAACTGCAATGGCTAGCTCATGAATTAAGTGATTGGTTAGGTATGGAAATCTCAACAGAGAAAGACTCTTAAATGTCTATAGTTAATTTAAGTAAGGTTTACAGGAGAGGCGTATGTTGTTTGGACTGGGATGGCCAGAGATTGCTGTGATTATGATAGTCGCTATTGTAATTTTCGGACCTAAAAGAATTCCCGAACTAGGAAATGCACTGGGTAAAACTCTCCGGGGTTTTAAGGAGGAAATCAAAGGTTCCGGTGCCGATACTAATTCAGAACGAGACCAATAATATTTAACTCCCTGAGGCAGGGGAAGTGTAAATTCAAAATTGAGAGCCAAGCAAGGGTCAATAGTAGAGATACGAGCGATCGCATCTCTACTATTGACTAAAGCAGTTTATTGACGATCCCAGATGCAACGCCATTTTGAGAATCTACGATTGCCGTAGTCGGATTTTGTTGATGTGTTTCTTCTTTGACTACGCCACGTGCCCTAATTAACCGAATAGCGCGGCTGACACTTTCTGGCAAAATCACGACCAGACTGTTATCTGGAGCCATATCTAAAGCTTTATTGATGGCTTGGGTTTCATCTAAAATGGCTTCAAAACGGCAATTTGGTTTTACTTGGGTAATGCCTTTAGTAATCAATTCTGAGGCTGAACCCCTAGGACGTCCCCTAGTGTCATCATCTTCTTTAATGATGATGTAATCAAAAATATCTGCTGCTAGTTTGCCCAAAGTGACAAAATCTTCGTCGCGGCGATCGCCAGGTCCCCCAACTACACCAATGCGCTGTCCCGTATTCCAGTTGCGGACAAAAGCACCTAAAGCTTCGTAACTAGCCGGGTTGTGAGCATAATCTACCAAAGCGTTGTAGTTGCCTAAATTAAACAAATTCATTCTTCCTGGGGTTTGACTTACAGAAGCCCGGAAGGTTTTCAAGCCAGCGCGAATCTGCTCAATTGTGACGTTTTGTACAAAAGCCGCTAAACTCGCTGCTAAAGCGTTAGCAATCATAAACGGGGCACGTCCGCCCATTGTCAAGGGAATAGTTTCTGCCCTTTCAATGCGGTGTGTCCAATCACCTTTAACAATTGATAGATAGCCATTTTCATAAACTGCCGCTACTCCGCCCTTTTGAATATGCTTGCGCACCAGTTCCGAGTCGGGGTTCATTGTGAAGTAAGCAATATTAGCTTTTGTTTTCTCTGCCATCGCTGCAACCCGGTGATCGTCAGCGTTGAGTACGGCATAGCCATCAGGAAATACTGCTTCTGCTACTACACTCTTGAGGTTAGCTAATTGCTCAATGGTATCTATATCGCCTATACCTAAATGATCGGCAGCAACATTTAACACTACACCAACATTTGCGGCTTCAAAACCCAGGCCGGAACGGAGAATACCACCACGGGCACTTTCCAATACGGCTACTTCTACAGTGGGATCTTGCAAGATTAAATGAGCACTTTGCGGCCCTGTATTATCTCCAGCTTCCACTAAGTAATCACCGATATAGGTTCCATCTGTGGTTGTATAACCTACTACTTTTCCTGTTTGCTTGTAGATGTGTGCCAGCAGTCGGGTGGTAGTGGTTTTACCATTAGTACCCGTGATGCTAAGGATAGGGATGCGGCTGGATTGTTCGTTAGGGAACAGCATATCCATGACTGCGCCAGCAACATTGCGGGGAATGCCTTGACTGGGCGCAACGTGCATTCTAAAGCCAGGGGCGGCGTTAACTTCGACAATTACGCCATCTACTTCCCTTAAGGGGCGGCTAATATCGGTGGTAACAATATCCAATCCTGCAATATCCAAACCAATAATCTTGACTACCCGTTGTGCCAGCCAAACGTTTTCTGGGTGGATTTCATCAGTACGGTCTAAGGCACTGCCCCCTGTACTTAAGTTAGCCGTGGCTCGCAGATAACAAACTGTACCTTTAGGGAGAATGCTATTTAGGGTGTAGCCTTGCCTTTCTAATAGCTGGTAGCTAGTACGGTCGAGTTCAATTTTGGTAAGAACATTGTCATGTCCTTCACCACGATTTGGGTCTTGGTTTGTTTCTTCAATTAGTTCCGCAATGCTAGATCTGCCATTACCAACTACATGGGCTGGTACGCGTTCAGCTACTGCTACAACTTTGCCATCTACCACCAATACCCGATGATCTCGTCCAACGTAATAACGTTCAACAATAATTGAGCGCGAGACCTGTCTGGCTGCTTCATAGGCTGCCTCTGCTTCTTCCCAGGTTCTAATATCAATGGTGATACCCCGCCCGTGATTACCATCTAACGGCTTGATGACTATGGGATAACCACCAACATATTCAATCGCTTCTTCTAAATCGTCCAAGAAATTGATGACTGTACCTTTAGGTACTGGCACGCCAGCTGCGGCGAGAATGCGTTTGGTGGCTTCTTTATCGCAAGCTAGTTCTACTCCCAAAATGCTGGTGTTGTCGGTCATTGTTGCTTGCATCCGCTTTTGGTTCACGCCATAGCCTAGCTGAATCAAAAAGCGTGCCCCTAGAGCCATCCAGGGAATACCTCGTTTTTCTGCTTCTTTGACGATCGCTTCTGTAGATGGCCCCAAAGACGCATCTCGCCAGAAGTCTTTTAAGTCTTGAATATCTTGCTCTAGTTCTGCTTTGGGATAGCGACCGCGATCGACAATACTTTGGCACAACCGCACTGCTGCTCGTCCAGCGTAGCGTCCCGCTTCCTCATTTAAGTACTCAATTACTACCTGGTAAATGCCAGGTGTAGCTGTTTCGCGGGTGCGACCAAAGCCTACATGCATACCAGCTAATTCTTGAAGCTCTAGGGCTACATGTTCGACGATATGGCCCATCATTGTGCCTTCTCGAACCCGCATTAAAAAACCACCACGACAGCCAGGGGAGCAATAGTGGCCCTCCAGACTTGGCAGCGCCTCTACTAATCCTTCGTAAAAACCAGGGATTTCATTCGAGGGCGTCTCGGCAAGGTTTTCTAAATCGAGGCGCATGACGATCAACTTGTGGCGTCGAATGCTCCAGTAGTTTGGGCCGCGTAAGGTCTGGATCTTGAGGATTCTCATGGGAATAGGTAGATGGAGATTCGGAACCAAAATTCTAGTTTCTTACTGGAATTGACCGCTAAACTGTTTATGATGAACAGTTTTTTCTTTTTAAATGTTATTTCTCTGATTTTTCTACAGTAAGAAACAAATCAGCGATCAACTCAGTGTAACCTCAGATACTCTATTCCGTCAGCTGGAGATCCGGTGTACAGCAGGCAGTACAGTCCGCTGGTACAGGTGGAAGCGATCGCCATAGCTGAGGATATGCAGACGTAAATTATGTACAGTTAAGGGTTCGTTGGCACCTACATGGGGTTCGTTGGTGTGAGTTACCTCCGTGGGATCAACAATTGTGACGCTACCTTTGCCCATGACTTGTAGCCAACCATCGCGCTCGAACACAGCACAAGTATCTTCATCAATACCGATACCTAGGCGATCGGGATGAGCGGCGATCGCACTAATTAATCGCCCCATGCGATTACGGTTGTGAAAGTGTTGGTCTACAATCACTTCGGGAATAAATCCTAAACCTGTGGCCATATCAACCAAAGAACGGTTTGGTGTCTCCCCACTACCGCCCCCAGCAATCATGTGATGCCCCATTACCGCTGCTCCCGCACTGGTGCCCGCTAAGGTCAGTTGTCCTGCCCTAACTCGCTGCCTAACAATTTCCATCACTGGCGTATCTGCCAATACGCCACACAGACGCAATTGATCTCCCCCTGTCAAGAAAACTCCGCTACAGGCTTCTAGGGATGCTTTAATCTGAGGGGCTTCGCACTGTTCCCTTTCGCGAATATCTAAAATCTCAACCTTCTCAGCACCCATTTCTTCAAAAATCCGAATATACCGACCACCAATGATGGCAGGTTCGCGAGAGGCAGATGGAATAATTGTAATATAGGCTTTGCTAGCACCAGCACGACCAAAAAAAGTTCTGAGGATATCGCGTCCATGAACTTTATCTTCTGCGCCTCCGATAACCAGAACGGCGGTTTTAGTAGCTTGGGGTGTCCTCATTTCCAGCGATTTAGCTTGTAATTGCGGCATTGTGTTTCTCCTGTCAACAACTTCAGGAGCCATCGCCTTGGACGGGTTCCCAAGGCAGTCCGGTGAGGTAGCCCCCGTCTTGGCGGTTCCCGGCGTTAGCGCTAGCGGTAGCGAGGAACGAGCGTCTGGGGGACTACCGAACCCGAAGGGTCTTGGTGGTTCCCCCTGCATAGGAACTGTCGTCGGCTTATGGCGAATGGCGTGTGAATATAACAAGGTTCAGTAGCCTGATTGTTTTTAGCACTTTGCTTCTTGGGGAGGACACTTTTTTAAAGTTTGGATTAGCCATTGCCGCTGCTCCAAATTCTTTGCTCGATCCACACGACGCCTCAGTCTTCATATGTCCATTGTCCTCAAAGCCAGTGCCTTGTTGTTCACCTGTCCACTTTTGCCAATTTGGCAAAATAGTGCTTGGAGGGCTAAGTGGGGACTAGACTGCGCCCTAGAATGGGGCAAGCAGGTTTTGACAAGCTGTGTTCTGAGGCTGGCTCGATGCATCCTGGAAGTTGTTAACTTAGTTCAGAATATTAATTTAAATGTAGTTGTGACAATATTTAAACATAAATCAAGTAATTAGAAAAACTTTTAATCTCACGCGAGATCTAAATTTTCTGGTACTTTTAGTTACTATTGACAAACTTTATCTGTAGTTTTAGCAGACATTAGCTTCTTGTTTTTCCTAGACATACAAATTTAAGATTAGTGTTCTTGAATACGAATAACTGTGCGCTTTGATATAGTTACGCTTTTTCCTGACTGTTTTACCTCTGTTTTGAGTTCTGGATTGCTGGCTAAAGCCTTAGCCAAACAGATTGCTCAAGTCAATCTGATTAATCCAAGGGACTTTACCACTGATAAGCACCGGAAAGTGGATGATGAACCCTACGGCGGCGGTGTGGGAATGCTGATGAAGCCAGAACCCATCTTTGCTGCTGTGGAATCGCTGCCGATTCTACCTCAAAGAGAGGTAATTTTGATGAGTCCCCAAGGACAAACCATAAATCAACCGCTTTTGCGCGATTTGGCTACAAATTACAACCAATTAATTGTTATTTGCGGACATTACGAAGGAGTGGATGAGCGAGTATTGCATTTAGTTACCCGTGAAGTCTCCTTGGGTGATTTTATTCTGACAGGTGGTGAAATACCCGCAATGGCTTTGATTAATGGTGTGGTACGACTGCTACCAGGAACTGTAGGGAAGGTAGAGTCACTGATAGCAGAGAGTTTTGAAGAAGGTTTGTTGGATTATCCTCAATACACTCGTCCGGCAAATTTTCGCGGGTGGAAAGTGCCAGATGTCTTGCTGTCTGGGAATCATGCAGCAATTGCCAGGTGGCGTTACGAACAACAGATTAAAAGAACAGGCGATCGCCGCCCCGATTTACTGGAAAAATGGAAGCGGGGGAAGGAGGGAGATGAGGGGGACAAGGAAGACAAGGAGAATAATTAGTATCAATGCCCAGTGCCCTATGTCCAATCACAAGTGACAAATAACAAATGACAAACATACGTATTGGTAACGGCTACGATATTCACCGACTGGTGAGTGATCGCGCTTTAATTTTAGGAGGAGTGAATATTCCTCATGAACTGGGTTTGCTGGGGCATAGTGATGCTGATGTACTGACCCATGCGATTATGGATGCCATGCTAGGGGCACTATCTTTAGGAGATATTGGTCATTATTTTCCTCCCACCGATCCCCAATGGGCGGGAGCAGATAGTTTGGTGCTATTAACTCAAGTACACCAGCTGATTCGCGATCGCGGTTGGCAAATCGGAAATATTGATTCTGTAGTAGTAGCAGAACGACCAAAATTGAAACCTCATATTGAAACGATGCGCGACAAGCTAGCGGCTGTTTTAGAACTACAACCGAATCAAATTGGCATCAAGGCTACTACTAACGAAAAATTAGGACCCGTCGGACGAGAAGAAGGCATATGCGCTTATGCCGTTGTCTTATTGGTAGCTGCTGATTAAATTTTTTGTGCGCGTATTTTTAATTATGAAATTTATTACTATCTTGGCTACGATTAAACGGTTTTGGTTACTAATAATTCTCAGCATAGCAACAGTACTAACAGTTGCTGCTTGTAACCCATCTAATTTCAAAACAACAGCTGCTCAAGTCCCACAATTAGTAACTAGTATTCTCAGTGATCCTAAAACATTTAATTTTCCTCTAAGTTCTGAAGTTCCAAATATTTTTGGTCTAACTTATGAAGGTTTAATTACTGAAAATTATGAAAATGGCAAAGTTGAACCAGCTTTAGCAGAATCTTGGCAAATTTCTGATGACAAATTAAAGATTGTTTTTACTCTACGTGAGAATCTGAAATGGTCTGATGGGCAACCACTAACAGTAGACGATGTGGTGTTTACCTACAATGATATTTATCTCAACGAAGCAATCCCCACAGATGCCAGAGATGGTATGAGGATTGGTGAAAGTCGCAAGCTACCAACTGTCAGAAAAGTTGATAATCGGCGAGTTGAGTTTGCTGTTCCCGAACCCTTTGCTCCATTCCTACGTAGCGCTACAGGATACCCGATTTTACCAGCCCACGCATTGCGAGAATCAGTAACCACAAAAGACCAGGAAGGTAAACCCAAGTTTCTTTCAAAGTGGAGCGTGGATACTCCACCAGATCAGCTAATCGTTAATGGCCCTTTTAAGCTAGAGCGATACGATACTAGTCAACGTATAGTTTTCCGGCGCAATCCCTACTACTGGCGCAAGGATGCACAAGGAAAAGCCCAACCTTATATCGAAAGAATCGTTTGGCAAATTGTCGAATCAACAGATACATCTTTACTGCAATTTCGTTCCGGCGGTTTAGATACAGTAGGCGTATCGCCAGAGTACTTTTCTTTGCTGAAAGTGCAAGAAAAACAAGGTAATTTTAAGATATATAATGGTGGACCTGGCTCCGGTACAACCTTTTTAATCTTTAATTTAAATAAGGGTTCACGAGATGGCAAACCACTAATTGATCCCAAAAAATCACGCTGGTTTAATAATGTAGAATTCCGGCAAGCGGTAGCTTACGCAATCGATCGGCAAACGATGATTAACAACACGTTTCGCGGCTTAGGGCAACCTCAAGATTCACCTATTTCTGTACAAAGTCCCTATTATTTTTCGCCAAAAGAAGGACTAAAAGTCTATAATTTTAATCTAGATAAAGCTAGGCAATTGCTAATTAAAGCTGGATTTAAATACAATGAAAAGAATCAGCTAATAGATTCTGAAGGCAATAATGTTCGCTTCACTTTGCTGACGAATGCTGGTAATAAAATTCGTGAAGCAGTAGGATCGCAAATTAAACGAGATTTGAGCAAGATTGGTATTCAAGTTGATTTTACTCCACTTGCATGGAATACATATACAGATAAACTTGCTAATACCTTGGACTGGGAAGCATCTTTGTTAGGTTTAACAGGTGGTTTAGAACCGAATGATGGTGCTAATGTTTGGTCTCCTGAAGGGGGATTACATATGTTTAATCAAAAACCCCAAGCAGGACAAAAACCAATACAGGGTTGGCAAGTTGCTCCTTGGGAAGCGCAAATTGGTGAACTTTACATCCAAGCAGCAAGAGAGTTAGACGAAGCCAAGCGTAAAGCAATTTATGCTGACACTCAAAAACTTGCTCAGGAATACTTACCATTTATTCACTTAGTTAACGCCTATTCGATGTCAGCGGTTCGTAATCGCTTTGAAGGTATTAAATTCTCAGGACTTGGTGGAGCATTCTGGAATATTCATGAAATCAAAATTACAGATTAGTCATTGGTTATTAGTCATTGGTGTAGTAGCAACTAACTACTGATAAAGTGCAAAGTCTGAGCGAAGGAAACCTCCACTTAGTACTTTGTAACAGAGGACAAAGAACAAAGGACAAAGGACTAATTACAAATGACTAATGAAAAAGCTTTGCGATCGCTCTTAGAAGCGGTTGCTCATGGTAACGTTACTCCCGATAAGGCATTAGACTCACTCAAAGACTTAGCCTATGAAAGAGTAGGTGATTTTGCCAAAATTGACCACCATCGGGCGGTGAGAACTGGTTTCCCCGAGGTAATTTGGGGTTTAGGTAAAACTCCCGATCAGATTGTCCAAATTATAGAAGTAATGCGTCACCGCAATCCAGTAGTGATGGCAACTCGGATTGAACCAGCGGTATATGCTGTATTGCAATCAAGAGTTAGAGGTTTGCAATACTACGAATTGGCACGAATTTGTGCAATTACTCCTGCTGAAATCGAACCTCAGTTTGACGGTGTGATCAGTATTCTGTCTGCGGGAACGGCTGATTTACCTGTTGCTGAAGAAGCAGCAGTAACAGCAGAACTTTCTGGTTTTCGGGTTCAGCGCCTTTGGGATGTTGGAGTTGCGGGTATCCACCGCTTGTTAAGTAATCGCCACGTGATCGAGTCAGCCTCAGTCTTGATTGTCGTAGCGGGGATGGAAGGCGCATTACCCAGCGTTGTTGCAGGTTTAGCGGATTGTCCTGTGGTAGCTGTACCCACAAGCATCGGTTATGGTGCAAGTTTTGGAGGGTTAGCACCATTATTGACAATGCTGAACTCTTGTGCGCCTGGAGTGGGTGTAGTCAATATTGATAATGGCTTTGGTGCAGCAGTTTTAGCTGGGCAAATTTTGCGAACAGCTGAGAAATTAAAGAAAATGTATTAAACATCAGTAGAGCGATCGCTGGACATCACCCAGAAGTAAAGGTTATGACATAAAAATCTTTTACGTGACTAAGTATGAACTACTTCAGCGATTTACTATCTGAGTTATTTTGGCATTTGCCTCTAAATTCAGTGTTAGCTCAATACGTTCACGATGCCAACGTTATGGGGCAGATTCAGCAGGGCTGGCAGCACTTTGTCAAGACAGGTCAAATTTGGGCAATGTTGATTGGTTTAATCATTGGCTATATCATTCGGAATCTAAGTAGCTACGGTTAAGGTAATTTTAGATTTTGGATTTTAGATAAATCCAAAATCTAAAATTGATTGCCCCACTTTTAAAATTTATGACCGAACAAAAAACTTGGAGCCAGCGGTTTGAATCAGCGTTGCATCCAGCGATCGCTCGTTTTAATGCCAGTATAGATTTCGACATTGAACTAATCGAATATGACCTTACTGGTTCCCAAGCCCACGCGAAAATGCTGGCTCATACTGGCATCATTTCCGCACAAGAAGGAGAACAACTAGTTGCCGGATTAGAACAAATTCGCCAGGAATATCGCCAAGGAAAATTTCAGCCTGGTATTGATGCGGAAGATGTTCACTTTGCTGTAGAACGGCGATTGACAGAAATTGTGGGTGATGTTGGTAAAAAGCTCCATACTGCGCGATCGCGTAACGACCAAGTAGGCACCGATACTAGACTTTATCTGCGCGACCAAATCCAACAAATTCAGAGCCAACTGCGAGAATTTCAAACTGTTTTACTAGATATAGCTGAAAAAAACATTGAAACTCTGATTCCCGGATATACTCATCTGCAACGGGCCCAACCCCTGAGTTTGGCTCACCACCTCCTAGCATATTTTCAGATGGCGCAACGGGATTGGGAACGTCTAAGAGATGTTTATCAGCGAGTTAATATTTCTCCCTTAGGGTGTGGGGCTTTGGCAGGAACAACTTTTCCCATTGATCGCCACTACACAGCCCAACTCTTAGAGTTTGAGAATATTTATGCTAACAGCCTCGATGGAGTGAGCGATCGCGATTTTGCGATCGAATTTCTCTGTGCTGCCAGTATCATTATGGTTCACCTCAGCCGCCTCTCAGAAGAGGTGATTCTTTGGTCATCAGAGGAATTTCGCTTTGTTACCCTCAAAGATACCTGTGCTACTGGCTCTAGCATCATGCCCCAAAAGAAAAACCCCGATGTTCCAGAACTAGTACGGGGAAAAACGGGGCGTGTATTTGGTCATCTGCAAGCGATGTTGGTAATTATGAAGGGGCTACCCTTGGCATATAACAAAGATTTGCAAGAAGACAAGGAAGGCCTATTTGACAGCGTTAATACAGTTAAAGCCTGCTTAGAAGCAGTGACAATTTTGCTACGAGAAGGATTGGAATTTCGCCCGCAGCGCTTGGCACAAGCAGTCACAGAAGACTTTTCCAATGCTACAGACGTAGCAGATTATTTAGCAGCAAAAGGTGTTCCCTTCCGAGAAGCTTACAATCTCGTGGGTAAAGTTGTAAAAACTAGTATTACCGCTGGTAAACTCCTCAAAGATTTAACATTAGAAGAGTGGCAACAAATTCATCCAGCATTTGCAGTTGATATTTATCAGGCAATATCCCCTCGCCAAGTAGTTGCTGCTCGTAATAGTTATGGTGGTACTGGCTTTGAACAAGTACGCCATGCAATTCTTGCAGCCCGTACTCAAATTGCTGAACCGAAAGACTAAGTGCTAGGAACTGAAACAGAGGCAAGAGAGACAAGGAAGAAATAAATTGCCCTACTAAATAAATAAAGGCGTACAAATTGTGTACGCCCTGAAGAATTAAAAACTCAAAGAGTCAGGATTTTATTAGGCAGCTTACTCAGCATCAATTGCTGCTGCGCCTTCATCTTCTTCACTCTTAGGAGGTCTTTGTTGGAACCTTCTCTGCATTCTTCCTGTAGTAGTTCGTTTACGAAACTTTCTGGCATATGCCTGGTTCCGTAGCGCCTTTTCTTTTTTCGGGTTACGGCGCTTAGCCATGTTCACCTCATTAAATAAACAACAAAAAAGAGCTACTAGGCAATATCAGCTACCGTTGTTATTGATATATTGTTAGCCTAGTCTAGCTATCACACAGTTTGAACAACGTACAATTATAACGTATTTATATTTAAAATGTCAATGTGTATATTGAATCATTTTACTGCTAATTAGCATTCTTAAGCAAATCATCTGTGACAGATATTGCATAACGGGTAAGGATTTTCTTCAATTTGTTTTGTATTAACTATATAAGCAGACATCTTGAATAGAGAAAGTAGGGATTGGAGATTAGGGAATATAGAATTAGAAAAACAGAGATTTTGATCGCTTGCTTGTGGAAAATCGAGTCAGGTTTTTATCTGAAAAATCAGGCAGAAAGAAGGAAAAAATTTCAGTCTTTGTTGGGCTTTATACTTTATAAGCATCTTTGACCAAAAAACAATTTTCTCAATAACTAAGTCATGAGTCAACACAATCATTCATCGTTGTCAATGGGTTTTTATCTGTTATTTTAAATAATCAATAATGTTTTTTGGACTCTAATCTGACTTAGGTAGTAAAATATCTGTAATTTCGGATATATTTCTCAAACTATAACTTTGGTTAAGCTTGGAAAACCTTATGATATATGAGATATTGCAAAATCTAATTTTGCATTTTTGCTAAATATTTAATGTTAATTGCTCAATAATCAATAGGTTTTATGCAAAATTTTGTTTTAAGAGATTAAACCGTATATTTTCTAAATCGCTTTTGAAATTGCTCTCGTTCTTTAGTACAAGTAGTATTTTGCAATAGTTAGTATTGTATTAGATTTTTTTAAAAGCCTGCTGCTCAAGATCTCAACTCTCAAATTGCTATAATGTACATACATACTAAGTAAAATTTAAAAAACTCATTTATCAGTTTTATTTGTATAAAGATATACGCTAATAAATTAGCGTTGATGTTAAGATTGAGATATTCTAATGAAGTGTTAGAATAAAAATCCAAACTACCAACATAGTTGTATAATTAATAACTCAATACATTAGTATTTAGACATCTATGTTAAGTGGTAAGGAATTATAGAATACAACACAAACATTTGCAGATTGAACGTTCTTGCTTTTTTCACGATCGCTGTAAAGTCCACACGTAGCTTATGGCGCTTTGGACAAACGGTATTGGGTATAATATTTCGTCATCCCATTACTGGCACCAGCATCATCCCGATTTTACCTGATGGCCGGATTGTGCTGATTCGGCGCAGCGACAATGGTCGCTGGTCATTGCCTGGAGGTATGGTGGACTGGGGGGAAGATATTCCTACTACAGTCCGCCGAGAGTTACAGGAAGAAACTGGATTGCAGTTGGTGCAAATCCGGCGTTTAGTCGGGGTTTATTCTTCCCCAAACCGCGATCCCAGAATTCATTCAATTTGTATTGCTGTGGAAGCAGAAGTACAAGGAACAATGGAGATTTACGATCCATTGGAAGTCATAGATATTCAAGCTTTCTCTCCAAACTCCCTACCTCTAGAACCCATGTCTCACGATCACTCTCAGCAGTTGCAAGACTATTTAAATGGCTTGACAAAAGTGGCATAACAATATTTTGTTTGTCATTAGTCATTAGTCCTGTGTCCAAATTCGGTTTTCCATAAATAATGACTATTAACTATTGACTAACTATGCTAAAACTTAAAGCGGTTTGCAGTTGAGTGTAATACAAATTTTGGTCTTAGGGTAACGGGCAATAGACAACGGTTGTTTGCTCTTTATTTCCTCATGCCAGAATTTATGTACATCACCAAGTGAGAATTGCTATAACTCTTATAATTCAGATGGATACGCTATTTCATAACTCTCGGAGAAAACTCTCGCAAGGGCTATTATTCTGGCGCGAAGCTGGTAAAGGAACTCCGGTAATTTTGTTACATGGTGCTTGGAACGATAGTAGTCAATGGGTATCGGTGATAGATTCTTTGTCTTGTAATTTCCATTGCTTTGCACCAGATTTATTAGGATTTGGTGAATCCGAAAATCCTAATATCCATTACTCAATTGATTTACAAGTAGAGTGTCTAGCTGAGTTTTTGCGAGCTTTGAAGCTAGAAAAAGTATATTTAGTAGGGCATTCTCTTGGTGGTTGGATTGCGGCTAGCTATGCTTTAAAGTATCCAGAGCAAGTTGATGGTTTAGTGTTGCTCTCACCAGAGGGTGTAAAGATAGCAGGACAAGAAAAGCAATGGCAAAAGATGCAGCGATTAGTGAAATATTCTCCGTTGATATTTAAAGTTTTTCAACTGCTTCGTCCCTTAACGAAAATTCTAGGCTTGCACTCAAAAATTCAACAATATTTGCAGCCACGTAAGTTGATGTTGCAATATCCTACAGCCTGCCAGTTATTGTTCCAAAGGCAACAGCCAGAATTGGAGGCAGAATTACTACAAAACCGATTACACCTGATAGAAGTCCCAGCTTTAATTTTACAAGGTGGTAAAGATACACCAGATGCTCTAACCAAAAGTCAAACTTATGCTCAACTAATTCCTAAAGTCGAGTTAAAAATCATTTCTCATGCTGAAAACGATCTTCTAGAATCTTGTGTTGGAGTTGTAACTGAAGATATTCAGGAATATATCAAAGAACGATGTTCCTGGGTTATGTAGATTTTTCAGCCAGAGAATCACGGCTTTATAAAACTAAATACAAGTGCACAAGGAAGTGGTATTCTTCTTTAGTACTTCCAGCCATTTCCTCCCCATTTCAAAGTGAATGTTGCTGAATTAGTCACTGTTTCAATTATTCTCCTACTCGTAGCCACCGTTGTCGCTCTACTGTCGCGCTGGCTACGAGTTTCCTATGTTGCGGGTTTAGTTTTAGCAGGTTTAGCAGTTACAGAACTCTTACCACAGCGCATTGGTCTCAATGATTCCTTGATTTTAAATTTATTTCTGCCAATTTTGGTGTTTGAGGCAGCTATTAATACAGATATTAGCCGTCTCCGTACCACGGTTAAACCAATTGCTTTATTAGCTGGACCGGGAATTATCATCTCTTCTGGTGTCACAGCCGCAATCTTGAAATGGGGACTGGGACTAAATTGGACAGCAGCACTGCTAGCTGGGGTGATTTTGGCAATTACTGATACTGTTTCTGTGATTGCTGTATTTAAGGAGGTACACGTCCCTTCTCGTCTTTCAACTATTGTTGAGGGAGAAAGCTTATTTAACGATGGAGTGGCGCTAGTTTTATTTAGTTTGATTTTAAAAGTTCATGCAGCTGGTTCACTCTCAATTCTCGCCGGACTGCAAGAATTATTTGTGGTGATTATTGGGGGAACTTTAGTAGGGTTAGCTGTAGGGTATTTGAGTACGGGCTTATTTGTACGTGCTGATGAACCACTTAGTAGTATTTTGCTCACAGTAGCTGTGGCTTTAGGCGCTTTTCAACTTGGACATTCTTTTAGCGTCTCTGGTGTAGTGGCTGTGGTTGTTGCTGGGTTAATTGTCGGCGCAGTAGGACTGTCAGGGAAAGTATCGGCTTCTACACGATTGACATTACTTAGCTTTTGGGAATCTATTGCTTTTGGGGTGAATAGCTTTATTTTTCTGCTTATTGGTATAGAAGTTGACCTAACAACTCTATGGAAAACCTTACCTGCTGTACTGCTAGCGATCGCAGCTTATCAGATAGCACGCATAGTTTCTATCTATCCACTTTTAGCTATAGTACGTTGGTTTGACCGTCCAATTCCTTGGCGCTGGCAACACGTTCTGTTTTTCGGCAATATTAAAGGTTCTCTTTCGATGGCGTTGGCGTTGAGTATCCCTACAACAGTAACAGGACGAGAACAACTAATTGCCATAGTATTTGGCACAGTATTGCTGTCTTTAGTTGGGCAAGGAGTAAGTTTACCTTGGTTGGTGAAGCGGTTGCAATTGTCTCAGGTATCAGCAACTCGTCAGCAGGTTGAAGAATTACAAGCCCAATTAATCACCGCTAAAGCAGCACAGGATGAATTAGATACCCTATTGAAAACAGGGGTGTTACCAAAAGCTGTATATGAAGAGATGCGTTCTGCTTACCAAGTGCAGGTAGCAGGTGCAGAAAAGGCACTACGAGAATTATATAATCGCCGTTCGGATGAGTTGGAAACCAAAAGTGGTGAACCCAGTAAGCTTGATGCTATTCGTCGTCGATTGCTACTAGCGGAGAAAGCAGCACTAAATGAGGCAATACGTCAGCGCATTCTTTCAGAAGAGATTGTGTATGAACGGCTGAGAAAAATTGATGAGCAATTGTTGAAGTTAGAAGATGATTAATCAGTCATAAAATAAAAAATCACAGAGACACAAAGAACACAAAATTTACCTTGCTATTTTGAAGATGTGCTTGCGGAGTTTTTTTGAGTTTTGATTACTTTACCGGGGCTAACAAAAGAAACTCCTTGTTGGAATTCAGTTGCAATCATTACTGCTTCTACTATAGGCTCAGAAATGACTTTTTGGGATACCCATTCTACAATAAAATTTGCTCCTGAACCTCCACTGGTATCTGTTCTATTAACAAAAAAATCTGTAGAAGCTAAAGCATTAAGTTGAATAGGACGTTCTAAATATTGCTTTATTAATTTACCATTTGAATCATAGTAACGCACAGCAGTAATGATTATAGGATTAGCTAAATCTGTATTCCGAATACTTAGGGTAGCTGCTAAATCTAAAATCTTGCGCTCATCGTTATGATAGATATGAGAATAGACAGGTACATAAATAGTTTGTCCCATTGCTATTTGAAAGTTTTTATCGAGAGTCACTACTTGTTGAGATGATTGTGGCTGGGTAGTTTGGGATTGTGGCTTTGGTGGATTCTTTAATGATGTACAAGCCACCAAAAAACTTAAAGCAATTACTAAATAAAAACGTAAGTAGTGCTTCATTAAATTTATTTACAGCCTTCAATAAAATCAATCATTTGATGCAATGAACCTGGTTTGGTGACAACTAATACTGTTGAACCTGGTTCTAATACTGTACTCCCATTAGGAATATTTAAATCCTCGTGGGGATGAGGTTGATAGCCAATAATTAAAGAACCGCTAGGAAAGCGTGAATCTTGCGCAACTTCGGCAATGCTACGACCAACAACATAGCAATTGTTAGGAATCGAAAGTTTTAAAACCTCAATTTGACCTTGTTCAAAATGCATCATTGATTCGACTTGCGGATATTCGATCGCATTTACCATTGTGGAAACCGCTAGTTCAACTGTGCCGATAATATGATTGGCTCCAGCTAATCGAAAAGGTTCAGCGAAATCGGCATGACGCATCCGAGTCACAATGTGGGGAACACCATAATGTTTGGCGAGAGTTACCATTGCCAAGTTCAAAGCATCACTTCGCAGCATAGCTGCCAAAGCGTCGGCTTTCCGAATTCCTGCTTCTAATAACACGCCTGTACTAACAGCGCTACCTTCAAAAGCCATTGCTCCTACTTGTTCGCGTGCGTAGCGACAAGCATTAGGATCAATATCAATCACAGCTACGGTATGTCCTAGTTCTACCAATTTCTGTGCCAAGCTTAGTCCCACCAAACCAGATCCACCAATTAGCACGTACATGGCTACTTTTTGTTACTGTTCGACTCTTACTTTACCAAAGGCGGCTTTTATGCGACTCTTACTATTTTTTCCATGCCCCAAAAACTCAGATTGGGTTCTAGAGTCAAATGTGATGCGATCGCAGGATATAATTCTTGCAAATAGTTTAATAGAATTGTGCGATCGCCTCCTTTAATCGCAACATGAGCCTCAGGATATAATTGCCACCACGCCTCAATAAAATCTTTGATTCCTGCAAGTAGCGTATAAATCACTCCGCTTTGAATGGCTTCTGTTGTATTTACAGCGAAGCGTGGTGGTAGGAATGAAATCAATTGCGTCTCTATTAAAGGTAATTGTCCTGTTTGTTGACCAAGAGTGGCAAATTGCAAACCTAATCCTGGTAAAATTGCACCCCCAACTAGACATTGGTCAGCATCCGCCGCCGTAAAAGTCAGTGCAGTTCCCGCATCAATCACCAGCATAGGAAATCCCCAAGTTTTACCAGCACCCCATAACGCTAAGGCGCGGTCAATTCCTAAAGTTGGGTAGATACCTTTAAGCGGTATTTGGTCTAAAGTAATTACTTTAACATTGGGGTAAGTTTGCCAAATGACTGTTTGGCGGGGAACTACAGAAGCGATGACGAGGGGGAGAGGACGCCGGGACGGGGAGAGGCGGTGACACAGGGATGTAGGGAAAACTTCTAATGGTAAATTATCCAGTGTTTGACATTGTGCTAACTGTTGTATGACTGACTCAGGTAAATAGTCACTGTCCCAGGTACAGTCAAGCTTTGCGTCTATAAACAACGCCCAATGTAGCCGGGAATTGCCAATCTCCAAGGCTAGCCAAATATTTTCTCTGTGTACTTTGTGCCTCTGTGGTTCCACTCTTTTAACTTTCTTAAGCTATCTATAGGCTTTTTAATAAAAATTAACATTCAACACGTGTAACAATAAAGTCAGAGGAAAATATACTCATTTTGTCAAGGAAGGGAGTTATGGTAGCGCTCACCGAAAAAGTTGAAAAACGGCTCACCATACAAACTGTGGAGATTGCTCAAGATACTACAGCAATTCGCTCTTTGGATTGGGATCGCGATCGCTTCGATATTGAATTTGGTCTGCAAAACGGTACAACCTATAACTCATTTCTAATTCGCGGTGAGCAGACTGCCCTAGTTGATACTTCCCACGAAAAGTTTCGCCAGTTGTATTTTGACACGCTCACAGGGTTAATCAATCCTACAGAGATTGATTATTTAATAGTCAGCCACACCGAGCCAGACCACAGCGGCTTAATTAAAGATTTGCTGCAAATGGCTCCGGAAATTACTGTTGTCGCCTCGAAAGTGGCGATTCAATTTTTAGAAGATTTGGTACATCAGCCGTTTAAGCGTCGGATTGTGAAAAATGGCGATCGCTTAGATTTAGGTAACGGTCACGAATTTGAATTCGTCATCGCCCCAAATCTTCACTGGCCTGATACCATCTTCAGCTTTGACCACAAAACCCAAATCCTCTACACCTGCGACGCTTTCGGGATGCACTATTGCACCGAAATTACTTTTGATGACGATTTAAAAGCTATTGAACCAGATTTTAAATATTACTATGAATGCTTAATGGGGCCGAATGCGCGGTCAGTAATGTCTGCCCTTAAGCGTATGGGAGAACTACCACATATTGGTATGATTGCCACTGGTCACGGGCCGCTATTAGCTCACAATGTTGAAGAACTGACCGGACGTTACCGCAGTTGGAGTCAAACACAAACTAAAGCAGAAACAACAGTAGGAATATTTTACGTTTCCGAATACGGTTATAGCGATCGCCTTGCACAAGCAATTGCCAACGGTATTAGCAAAACCGAGGTGGCTGTAGAATGGGTAGACTTGAGTTCGGGAGTTGATTTACAAGAACTGCGGGAATTGGTAGGCCGTTGTGCTGGATTGGTTGTGGGTATGCCTCCAGTTTCTAGTTCTGCTAGTACCCAAGCAGCACTCAGCACTGTTTTAGGATCTGCTAAAGAAAAACAAGCCATCGGCATATTTGAAACTGGTGGTGGCGATGACGAACCAATAGATCCTTTATTAAGTAAATTTCGGAATTTGGGTCTAACAACAGTTTTCCCGGCCATTCGGATTAAACAAACCCCCACAGAAAACACCTACAAGCAGTGTGAAGAAGCGGGAACTGACTTAGGGCAATGGGTAACACGCGATCGCAGCATCAAAGCGATGAAATCTTTGGGTGCTGATTTGGATAAAGCCCTAGGTAGACTTAGCGGCGGACTCTATATCATCACTGCCAAAAAAGGCGATGTCTCCAGTGCGATGTTAGCTTCTTGGGTGGCTCAAGCAAGCTTTAAACCTCTTGGATTCTCGATTGCAGTAGCCAAAGATCGGGCAATTGAATCACTGATGCAAGTAGGCGATCGCTTTGTCCTCAACGTCTTGGAAGAAGGTAACTATCAAACACTGATGAAGCACTTTTTGAAGCGATTCGCCCCTGGTGCCGATCGCTTTGAAGGCGTGAAAACTCAGCCAGCTGAAAACGGCGCACCTATCCTCACCGATGCTTTGGCCTACATTGAGTGCGAAGTCGTCAGCCGGATGGATTGTGGCGATCACTGGGCAGTCTACAGCACCGTCTATGCTGGACGAGTTTCTAAACCAGATGCCTTGACTGCTGTGCATCACCGTAAAGTTGGTAATCACTATTAAGGACTAGGGAACAGGGAACAGGGATTAGGCATTAGGAAAACTCTTGCCCAATGCCCCATGCTCCATACCCCATGCCCCATGCTCAATGCCCAATTCCCCAAATCGCCATGTCAACAACCAAACCCCGCGACGTTCAAATACTCCCCATCGCTACGGATACAACAGTACTGCGATCGCGCAGTTGGTCAAGGTTAAGATTTGAAATTGAATACGCTTTGGCCAAGGGAACTACTGCTAATTCTTATGTGATTCAAGGGGATAAAATCGCCCTGATCGATCCGCCAGGGGAAACTTTTACCCAAATCTACCTGGATGCATTGCAGCAAAGATTTGATGTCAAAGCCATTGATTATATAATTTTGGGTCATGTCAATCCCAACCGCGCCGCTACTTTAAAAGCTTTGCTAGAAGTTGCACCACAAATTACCTTTGTTTCTTCTAATCCTGGGGCGATCAATTTACGTGGGGCACTAGAAAACCCGGATTTATCAATTATCGTGATGCGGGGAGAAGAAACCCTCGATTTAGGTAAGGGTCATAATTTGCAATTTATTCCCACTCCCAATCCCCGCTATGCCGATTTACTCTGCACTTATGACCCACAAACAGAAATTCTCTACTCAGATAAATTTTTTGGGGCACATATTTGTGGCGATCAGGTTTTTGATGAAGGCTGGGAAATAATTAACGAAGACCGACGCTATTATTTTGATTGCTTAATGGCACCCCATGCGCGGCAAGTAGAAACAGCCTTAGATAAACTTGCCGATTTACCCGTAAGATTGTACGCCACTGGACACGGGCCTTTGGTGCGTTATGCCCTCATCGAACTGACCAAAGCTTATCGGGAATGGAGTCAACAGCAGACATCTGCCGACTTAAAAGTAGCGTTGATTTATGCTTCAGCTTATGGAAATACAGCCACTTTAGCCCAAGCGATCGCTCGTGGCATTACTAAAGCTGGTGTCGCTGTAGAATCCATTAATTGTGAATTTACCGATCCAGAAGATATCCGTACTGCTGTAGAAAAATCTAGTGGCTTTGTCATCGGTTCACCTACTCTTGGTGGTCATGCACCTACACCTGTACAAACAGCCTTGGGAATTGTGTTGTCCACCGCTACTAACAATCAACTCGCAGGCGTATTTGGTTCCTTTGGCTGGAGTGGTGAGGCTGTTGATTTAATTGAAGGAAAACTCAAAGACGCTGGCTATCGTTTTGGCTTTGACACCATCCGCGTTAAATTTAAACCCAACGATGTTACCTTGCAACTGTGCGAAGAAGCTGGAACTGACTTTGCCCAAACACTAAAGAAAGCCAAAAAAGTGCGATCGCAAAGTGTTCCGGCTACAACTGTAGAGCAAGCTGTCGGTCGGATTGTCGGTTCCCTATGCGTTGTTACAGCCAAGCAAGGCGAAATATCCAGTGCGATGTTAGCCTCTTGGGTGGCGCAAGCTAGCTTTAGTCCGCCTGGTTTAACCATAGCCGTCGCCAAAGACCGTGCAGTGGAAACTTTGACGCACACAGGAAATAAATTTGTCCTGAATATCCTCAAAGAAGGCAATCACTTAGGTTTGATGAAACACTTTCTCAAGCCCTTTGGCCCAGCCCAAGACCGATTTGCGGATGTCGCCACTCAAGAAGCCGAAAACGGTTCTCCCATTCTCAATGATGCATTGGCATATTTGGAGTGTTCCGTAAAAAATCGCCTGGAATCTGGCGATCATTGGCTGGTTTATGCGACTGTCGAGAATGGCAAAGTGCTAAATCAAGATGGTGTCACAGCCGTACATCATCGCAAGTCGGGGACTCATTATTAAGTATTGAGTTCCAAGCTCAAAGTTTCGAGTTCTGCGCTTGAAGTTCCGATTCAGCCATAGGATTCAGACCTATAGCTGAATAGAACCTTCTGCCCTCTGCCTTCCTCAACCTTGAACTTAGATGTGAGAGTTTTTAGATTAAAAAAGCTCAAGCACCGATGCTTGAGCTTTTACAAATTTAATTAGTTGATGGGTCTGATGTAATTACAAACAGCCCCTAACCTTTTTTATAAAACCTGTAACTTAGTAGCGATTGCGGTTACCACCGCCGTAGCCACCACGGTTACCACCACCAAAGGAACCTCTATCTTCCTTGGGCTTGGCTTTATTGACTTTCAGGTCACGTCCCATCCACTCAGCACCATCAAGAGCTTCAATGGCAGCTGTTTCTTCTGTGTCTGTACCCATTTCCACAAAAGCAAAGCCGCGTACACGGCCTGTTTCACGGTCGGTAGGGATTTGCACACGCTTTACAGAACCATATTCTGCAAAAACAGCGGTCAATGCCTCTTCTGTAACTTGGTAAGAAAGGTTACCTACATAAACTGACATACAATGTCTCCAAAATCATCAGAGTGTAGAGATTTAGATTTCGGAGAGAGTCTGCAAATACTAAAAGGAAAAAGCCCATCAATACTAACAAAAAACACTATCACCGAATTAATTCTCATCTTTCATAATAATACCCTAACTCACTATGGAAGAGGAGAATTTAAAAAAGTTTTAATTAGCTAGTCATAAATAAAGTGAAATCGCTAGAATCATAGATTGTCAAGAAGTAATGGGCAAGGGTGAGTAGGGTCGGGTTTTGTGAAATATTTCAGTTGGCAATGAGATATGTGAGTTCAACCCTCCCATACAAGGGTTAATAGGCAATAAACAAGAGACAAAAGTCATAATTGTGAATTTTGATTTTTGATTTTTGAATTTGCTTGTCCCTCTATCTCCCTTCCCTTGCAAATCTTCGCCTCACCTACCTGAAAGGCTAACTCTCTAATCTCTTCTCTAAATACTGACCAATCATCAACTGTTCACCAGCACGCGAGATAATAGTCTGGCGAGTACGGTATTTGCTACCAATCAGCTTTAACTCTTCTTCAAAGACTGAGCCATTGTATTCTGTTCGCAAACACAGTGTTTTAGGATTGGGAAAATAATATTCGGCGGTAACTGGTTTAGATGTGGCAAAACCGCGATCGCGATACAAAATGTTTCCTAAAGCACCAAATAGGGTGGAACCTTGAGATTCTTTCTTTCCTGTGATTGAATCTGTACTTTCCCAGATCACTTCAGTACCACATACCAAACTTACTGAATCTGGTAAGTCGTGCAACTGAGCCAGCTTTTGTAATTCTTTGCATCCCTGTTCTAAAAACCGGACGGCGATCGCACTCACCATTTCTTTAGTAGTCCCAGATGACAAAGTGTAATAGCGCCGTTCCGATCGCCACTTACCCACGGATTCTAGAAAAAATTCTGCAATCAGGTATTCTTCAGCGGTTTTTGCAACTTTTAGAGGTGATGTCACTGCTTGCCTTCCTCACGCACAATCAATATATAGTTAGGTGTTGAGACCCAATACATTACCTTTGTCCCCAATACCAAATTTCTTTACTATTCTTAATCTAAACTAGATAAGAGAATATTTACTGATAGTTTGGCTACAATCCTAAGCATTCAAATGGCAAGTGGATTCTGTCTGAGGAGAGAAGCTAAAAATGAGAAAACTACTGTTGTCATTCTGATCTTGCTTATACCTTGAGGCAGAGTTTAGAAAAGCTGAAAATACGTATACTAATCTTTACAATTGACTGAAGACAAAAGTATCAGCATCGGCTTCAGCATTACGGTGTTGCGAGCTTTTCTGCTTCAGTTTTAGAAAAACATGACTTTTTATACTCGAACAATTCTGAGAGAAAACTTAGACTTATTAAACAAAGCTATCAAAAACACTCGTTACTAGACGGCTGTTTTAACCCGAAGCCGTTTTATAAGGAGTAAATCAATGATTTTGGACGGACATTAGCCGCACAAACTGCTGAAAATGCCAAATACCATAACTGCATCTCAGATAATTAACTCTCAGTTACATGACATAGGTAATATAGAAAATCGACGGAAGTCCTCCCGTGGCCTTGGATCGCAGTCTACTTTATTGATTGCTTGTTTCCTAAGCATGGGATTAATGACAGCTGGTTGTGGCTCATTAGAGAAAGAATCTGCGGAAGCAGAAACTCAAGGGCCCAGATCGGCTAGACAGGGGGGAAGTGCAACACCTGTAGATGTTGCGATCGCCCGTACTGAGATCCTGGAAAAACCACCAGAGTATACAGGTAATACCACACCATTCCGCACAGTGTCCCTGCGATCGCAAGTAGAAGCCAGGCTGTTAGCGTTGAATCTAGATGTTGGAGATCGAGTTAAACAAGGGCAAAACATTGGACAATTAGATGATGTCTTGCTGTTAACCGACTTAAAGCAAGCAGAAGCCGAATTAGCCTCCCTAAAATCGGAAGTAGCAAGGGCAACAAATCAGGTAAGTAATGCCCGTGCCCAAGTGGAAAGAGCGCGCTTAGAATTGCTGCAAGCGCAAGCAGACTCACAACGCCAGCAGCAGCTAGTCAAACAAGGTGCGATCGCCGAACAAACTGCCCAACAAGCCCGCACTCAAGCGCAAACAGCCGCCCAAGCCCTACGGGCCGCTACTGAACAAGTGCGTACAGAACAGCAAGCCGTCGCTGCTGCTCAAGGTAGAGTAGTTGCCCAACAAGCAGTAGTTGCCCAAGCCAAAGAACGTAGATCTTACACCCGGTTGACATCTCCTATCACTGGTGTCGTCACCGAAAAGGTAACAGAACCAGGCAATTTGCTCCAAGCAGGCGGTGAAGTCTTAAAAATTGCCGACTTCAATCGAGTCAAGGTTGTAGTGCAAGTTTCGGAATTAGAATTGGCACAAATTCAGATTGGGCAATCTGTACAAGTCCGTTTAGATGCCTTTCCTAATAAAGAATTAATTGGTAGAGTGGCGCGCATTTCTCCAGCTGCTGATGCCACAGCTCGCTTGATACCTGTAGAGGTAGTAATTCCCAACAGTGACGGCAAAATTGGTAGCGGACTGCTAGCACGAGTAAATTTTGCAACTCAGACAGCACAGCGAGTAGTGGTGCCGCAAACAGCTCTTCACAAGGAAGCAAGGAACAAAGCGTCTTCCCTAGCTCCCGTAGATAAAAATGAGTCAAATAACCAAAATGGAACTTTATTCGTAGTTACAGACGTAGAAGGTAAAGCAAAGGTAACAGCCCGTTCTGTCACTCTGGGGAAAAGGGCTGATGGCAAAGTCGAAATTTTATCTGGCTTGCAACCAGGAGAGCGCTATGTTGTTCGCAGTGGTAAACCGCTAAAAGATGGGGCTGCTGTAAGCCTTTCAATTCTTTCAGAAAAAACAGATTCAGTCCCTAGGGGCAATTAGAAATTGTGTTTTTAAATTTTGAATTTTGAATTAGAAACGATGCAGCAGGCAAATAATAGTGGATTTAGTGTTAGTGCGATCGCTATTCGCCAACACATTGGTACACTCATGCTCACCCTGGCAGTGATTGTTGTAGGGGTGTTCTTTCTCTCAACTATCCAAGTCGATCTTCTACCAGCAATTACCTATCCCCGAATTGGTGTCCGGCTAGAAGCACCTGGTATTTCCCCAGAAGTAGCAGTAGATGAAATCACCAGACCCCTAGAAGAAGCTTTATCAGCCACTGAAAATGTGGTGCAAGTGTTTTCCCGCACCCGTGAAGGGCAAGTTAGCCTCGATTTATACTTTCAACCAGGGGGCGATATTGACCAAGCCCTCAACGATGCTACTGCTGCTTTTAACCGAGGGCGAGGACAACTGCCTGATACGATAGAAGAACCGCGCTTATTTAAAGTCGATCCCTCCCAATTGCCGATTTATGAATTGGCACTGACATCCTCTTCCCTACAAGGTAAAGATTTACGTGTATTCGCCGATGAAGATTTAGCGCGTGAACTTGGTGTGGTGCCAGGAGTCGCCTCAGTCGATGTTTCAGGCGGTGCTGAAGAAGAAGTACGAGTGCTTGTTGATTTAAACCGATTACAAGCTTTGGGTGTGGGGTTAAATGATGTACTAGATGAATTAACAGCCCGTAACCAAGATACTTCTGGTGGTCGAATTTTAGGGCAGAATTCTGAGCCATTAACTCGGACTGTAGGACGCTTTCGAGATGCTAGAGAAATTGAAAATCTCTCTTTAGAAGTTTCTTCCTCTCCTTCTACTACAACTACCCCTGCGCCTTCCCGCCGTGTTTATCTGCGAGACTTTGCTGAGGTAATTGATGACACAGAAGACCAACGAGTATTTGTCTATCTCAACCGTCAGCCTGCTGTTAAAGTGTCAATTCAAAAGCAGCCTGATGCTAATACAATTACAGTTGTAGAAGCTGTCAAGCAGCGAATTGAACAATTACGGCAATCGGGTACAATTCCTGCCGACATGACATTGAATCCCACTACAGATGAATCTCGCTTCATCCGTAATTCTTTAAATGATGTCATCTTTTCGGCAATTTCTGGGGCATTGTTAGCAGCAGCAGCAGTATTGTTATTTTTGGGATCGTTAAGGCAAACATTAATTATCAGTTTGACAATTCCGCTGTGTACTCTGGCCGCGATCGCATTGATGAAAATCTTTGGCTTGACTTTGAATGTCTTCAGTTTGGCAGGACTGACATTGGGAATTGGTCAAGCAATTGATACATCGGTTGTGATTTTGGAAAACATTTCCGAAAAAACAGGCATGACTCCCAATCAAAGAGAGCGGGGGGAGAGAGAGAAGCAGGGGGAGCAAGGGGAGCAGGATAATTCAAAATACTTTATTGAAAGTGCGATCGCTTCTTCTCAAGAAGTAGAATCTGCTTTAGTTGCGGCTACTGCTGCCAACTTAGTTTCTGTAGCGCCATTTCTGTTAGTTGGTGGTTTTATCGCTCTGCTATTTAATGAACTGATTCTGACAATTAGCTTTGCCGTAGCAGCTTCCCTTGTGGTCGCGATCACAGTAGTGCCAATGCTGACTTCCCGACTTCTGGGAATTCGTTGGTCTAGTCGGATCAGCGAATTTTGGCTGCTGAGACAGTTTAATCATCGGTTTGAAGATGCTACGCGGGGATACGGTAACTTCTTAACTAAGGTTGTACGTTATCGGTTCTTTGTAGTCATTGCTGCTTTGGTAATTTTAGGCGGCAGCAGTTTGTTTATGTTTGGTCAAATTCCCCAAGAAATCTTACCCCGGATTAGTACTGGACAAGCCAACTTAAGAGCGCAGTTTCCTCCCGGTACACCTTTAGCCACTTCTGAGAAAGTCATGCAAATTGTCGATGACATTTTGCTGAAACAACCAGAAACCGAGTATGCTTTCACAACTGTCGGGGGTAATCTGTTTGGCAGTAATACTACAGAGAATCCTTTACGTGCCAGTAGCACAATCAATCTAAAGCCAGGCACAGATGTTGAAGCCTTTGTCAAAAAAGTAACTCAGGAATTTAACAAACTCAACTTAGCAGGAATTCTGTTGCGCCTCAATCCTGGTCAGGTGCGGGGTTTAATCTTGAGTAATTCTCCAGCACAAGGGTCAGAAATTGACGTTGTTCTCCAAGGTGATAATGAAGAAAGCTTAACGCAAGCAGGAGCCGAAGTACTGCAAGCTTTGCAGGAAAAGGCAAAATTAGCCACATTCCGACCAGATGCCGATGCTAGGCAACCGGAAATTCAAATTCGCCCAGACTGGGAAAGAGTTTCGGCTTTGGGGCTGACTGCTCAACAAATTGGTGACACAATTCAGACAGCAATTGAAGGTTCAGTACCTACACAAATTCAACGCGGTAACCGTTTAGTTGATGTGCGGGTGCAACTGAATAAAGAAGCTATTCAGCGTCCCTCTCAGCTAGAACAACTACCACTCTTTACGGAAAACAATCAACTAGTTCGGCTTTCAGATGTTGCTCGCATCGAAGAAGGTCAAGCGCCTGGCGAGGTGCAGCGAATTAATCAGCGCCAAGCTTTTATTGTTGCAGGTAACCTGAGCGAGGGAGCTAGCTTAGGTGAAGCCATAGCAGAAGTCAATCAGGTACTCAAGAGTGTAGATTTACCTGAAGGCGTTTCAATTGTGCCTAGTTCTGCCGAAGCCACTAATCAGCAGCTTCAGAATGCTCTAAAAACTTTGGGGGCGTTAGCGACGTTCTTAATTTTCGTAGTGATGGCGGTGCAATATAATTCGCTGATTGACCCGTTGGTAATTATGTTCACTGTACCGCTGGCTTTAGCTGGAGGAATTTTTGGACTTTACATCACCCAAACGGCAATAGGCGCAACTGTCATCGTCGGTGTGGTGCTACTGGTGGGAATTGTCGTGAACGCAGGAATTCTGATGGTAGAACTGGCAAACCAAATTCGGGATGAAGTTGGTTGTACTCGCCAAATTGCCATCCTGAAAGCTGCTCCTCAGCGTCTACGCCCGATTATGATGACTACAGTCACTACTATTTTGGGACTTTTTCCCTTGGCATTAGGCATTGGCGAAGGTTCGGAGTTTTTGCAACCCTTAGGAATTGTAGTTTTCTTTGGGATGGCGATCGCTACAATGCTGACACTATTTATCATCCCTTGTTTTTATATTCTGCTGCACGATCTTTTGGGATGGCGTTGGGCAAAGCCGATTTTTACGCGACTGCGTTTATGGAAGAAAGACTTTTCCTAAATCCGCAAATCCATAATGAGATTATGTGCCACTATCCCAAACTTCTGTAACCACATCTAATGGCAAATCATGATTAATCAACACAAATTTTTGGAGACGAGCATTAGGGCGATTTAAACGGCGTGATAAGACAGCAACTAGTAACAGCCACCAAGCAACAGGAGAAAAAATCGCTGGATATACCATAGTGAGAAATAACTTTAGCTGTCCTTGCTTCAATGCCACCAAAGACCAATGGAGTCTGACATAATTCTTAGTATTCTCAAGCTTGGGCAGATGCGATCGGTGCTTTTGATCGACTAAAGCGTAAATCTTCTCCTTCATCAAAATATTTGTCTCTAACCGTTTAAGAAGAGAAAACTTTTGATTGTAAGCACCGGGCCAAATTGTGCGGTAAGCAAGGCGTTGATTCAAGAAGATAGCATCGCCATACTGGGCAATGCGAATCCAAGAATCAATGTCATCACAGTTAGCATCAAGCTGGGAATCCCAACCACCAGTTTGCAAGAAAGTCTCACGGTAGCACGCTACTTGTACAGGTGTACCAAAAGGTACAAGCTCTAAGAGCATACCGTAATGAATATCGACTTGGGGAATATAAAAAGCTAACCCTGGCCCAAATTGTGTGGTACGGCTGAGTTCTGCTTCATTACTGTCTACCTGAGCCGCAATACAAGAGCACATAACAGCACTAGGATGAAGTGCGATCGCCTTTGCCATCTCTTCTAGACAATTAGGACCTAGGTAGTCGTCATCATCCAAAAACTTAATCCACTCACCGCTAGCTTTTTCAACTCCTGCATTTACCGTAGCAGCATGACCTTTATTCACCTGGTTGCGATGGTAAACAACGGAGTTACCTAAGCTTTTGATATAAGTTTCAGTTTCATCAGATGAACAGTCATCAGCAACCACGACTTCACAGGGAATCGTTTGGTTAAGAACTGAATTAATTGCGCGTCGCAATAAGTTTAAGCGATTGTAAGTGGTGATGACGACACTAAATTTCATAAGATTGAAACCGATGAAGGCTTACGTTGGAAAAATTCAGCCGATGACATTCCTAAACAGGGTGTAATTTTGCAGTGGACTGGTGAAAACAGAAGGATACTAATGACCAAAGACAAATGGCAAAAATTTAATAAATTCAATCTGGAGAATGGATTATCTACTGAGAACCTCAGTTAAATGTTACCAATTACACCATTTATAACACCGTAATAGACTGCTTTTACGGCAAAGAGAGACTAGAAAACACAAATTCTCAGGTTTATAGTTCACTTTTTATAGAAAATTTTTCACACTTTTATGTAACATTTTTTCTCTTACTATGCCTTCGGATCAGGAAAATCATCAATTTTAAATAACTGGACTGTCAGGCAGGAATAGATTTATGATTGATGATCGTGAGTTTTTTAAAGCAGACAATGAACGCTCAAGAGATCATCCGCTCCATTGAAGCGGAACAACTAAAATCGAATCTCCCCGAAATTTATGTGGGCGACACAGTGAAAGTCGGCGTGAAAATTAAAGAAGGTGATAAATACCGCGTCCAACCCTACGAAGGTGTAGTGATTGCCAAACGCAATGGTGGTATCAACGAAACAATTACAGTCCGTCGCGTATTTCAAGGCGTTGGTGTCGAGCGGGTATTTCTGCTGCATTCACCTCGGATTGACAGCATTAAAGTCTTGCGTCGTGGTAAGGTACGGCGTGCTAAACTGTACTATCTGCGCCAGCGTGTAGGTAAAGCCACCCGGATCAAGCAACGCTTCGATCGCGCTTTGTAATTTGCGATTACAAGTATGGGAGAAGTGTTAAACAAAAAGCGGCATCTGCCGCTGACTTGTCCTCTAAACAAAATTAAGGTAAGATAAGATTCGGAATTGCGTTAGACTAAAAATAAGTTCAGCGCAATCACTGAATCCAAAACAGCTTGTGCGCTCTTAGTTCAGTTGGTAGAACGCAGGTCTCCAAAACCTGATGTCGGGGGTTCAAGTCCTCCAGGGCGCGCTCGAAAGCAAAAAACAAAGCCCGAAATACAACACAGCTGCTAGATTAGCAGTTATTAGTGATGATTTCGGGTATAATTATTTTGCAGGTTTTTTGCTTCCAGATTTAAGTTGGGATTGAGTCAAGCTGTAAACCTGAATCAAAATTAGCAGCATCTAGCTGTCGAGAAAACGGGGAGATAAACGGCTGTGGCCAAAAAAAATGAAGCGGAAATCCCAGAAAACACAAGTGGGTCAACTTTAAATAACTTTTTTCAAGGAACCAAAGAAGAACTTGAAAAAGTTGTTTGGCCCAGTCGCAAACAACTGGTGAGTGAATCAGCAGCTGTTTTGTTAATGGTGACACTCTCTGCATCTTTGATTTATTTGGTTGATGGATTGTTTGGCTGGGCAGCAAAACAGGTGTTCTGATGACTTTTGCAACAGAAGAACCACGCGACTCAACGTTGCAGTCAGAGGAAGCCGCAGAAGCAGCGCTTAAAGAAGCACGGTGGTATGCGGTGCAAGTAGCCTCAGGCTGTGAAAAGCGCGTTAAGACAAACTTGGAGCAGCGCATCCAAACCTTTGATGTGTCTGACAAAATTATCCAAGTAGAAATTCCGCATACGCCAGCGGTGAAGATTCGTAAAGACGGCAGTCGTCAGCATACAGAGGAAAAGGTTTTTCCTGGTTATGTGCTGGTGCGAATGATCCTGAATGACGATACGTGGCAGGTAGTACGCAACACCTCTCATGTAATTAATTTTGTGGGAGCAGAGCAAAAACGTGGTAGCGGTAAAGGTCGCGGTCACGTCAAGCCAGTACCCCTGGGTCCTTCAGAAGTTGAACGTATATTCAAACAGACTAGCGAACAAGAACCAGTAGTCAAAATTGACATGGCTACTGGTGATAAGATAGTCGTGCTTTCTGGTCCGTTTAAAGACTTTGAAGGTGAGGTAATTGAAGTGTCTCCAGAACGGAGTAAGCTCAAAGCCTTGCTGTCGATTTTTGGGCGAGATACACCAGTAGAGTTGGAATTTAATCAGGTAGAGAAACAGAGCTAAATAAAAATGGCAAAGAAAGTAGTAGCGGTCATTAAACTGGCCCTGAATGCTGGAAAAGCCAACCCAGCACCGCCAGTTGGTCCTGCTTTGGGTCAACATGGCGTTAACATCATGATGTTCTGCAAAGAGTACAACGCCAAAACAGCAGACCAAGCTGGAATGGTAATTCCTGTAGAAATTTCGGTGTTTGAAGACCGGAGTTTTACATTTGTACTCAAGACCCCACCCGCATCAGTATTGATTCGCAAGGCGGCGAAAATTGAGCGCGGCTCCAATGAACCCAACAAAAAGAAAGTTGGGAAAATTACTAGAGCGCAATTACAAGAGATAGCTCAAACTAAACTACCCGATCTCAACGCCAATGACATAGAGGCGGCGATGAAAATTGTGGAAGGTACTGCTAAGAATATGGGCGTAACCATAGCAGATTAGTCAAGAGTCATTAGTAAAAGCAAAAATACAAATGACAAATGACAAGTGACAAGGGACAAAAATTTATCGGGGGAGAGGCAAAGCTTCGGAATTACCCCAGGAGATAAAAATGGCAAAAAAAATATCACGCCGCTTGCAGGCATTGCAAGAAAAAGTAGAAGATAGAGATTATACACCTTTAGAGGCGCTAAACCTCCTTAAGGAAACAGCAACAGCCAAATTCCCCGAAGCCGCTGAAGCGCATATCCGGCTGGGAATTGACCCCAAGTATACAGACCAACAATTGCGGACAACGGTAGCACTGCCTAAAGGTACAGGACAAGTGGTACGCGTGGCAGTAATTGCTAGAGGTGAAAAGGTCAACGAAGCAAGTAATGCTGGTGCGGATGTCGTTGGTTCAGAAGAGCTAATTGACGAAATCCAAAAAGGTAGAATGGACTTTGACAAGCTAATCGCTACACCAGATGTGATGCCACAAGTGGCAAAGCTGGGTAAATTGCTTGGTCCTAGGGGTTTGATGCCATCACCCAAAGGTGGGACAGTCACATTTGACATAGCAAGTGCGATCGCAGAATTTAAAGCTGGTAAATTAGAATTCCGAGCTGACCGGACAGGCATTGTCCATGTTATGTTTGGTAAGGCAACCTTCTCGCCAGAAGATTTGTTAGTCAACCTGAAGGCGTTGCAAGAGACAATTGACCGTAATCGTCCTTCAGGAGCCAAAGGTCGTTATTGGCGCACAGTGTATGTGTCTGCCACTATGGGACCCTCAATTAAAGTCGATATCAGCGCCCTACGGGATTTAAAACTGACCGAAGCCGCCTAATCTCAGTTATTAGCCATTTGCCAATAGTCATTTGTAGCAGCAAAAGACAAAATTAAATAGACAAAGCCGGAGACAGCAGGAGCTAATAGCTTAATATCCTGCCGAGGTTAAAGCTCTAAATTGCCTAAAGCACCACCCGTAATGGAGTGATTGCTGTGGCAGCAAGAGTCTTGCTACTAAACCCCGGTCTAAAAAACTGGGGTTTATTGTTTGGGTTGGTCAGAACAAAACGCACAAGTAGGGAAAATCGATGATTTTGCCCTAGGAGGTGAAATAAACATGGGTAGAACGCTAGAAAATAAACAAGAGATAGTATCCGATCTCAAAGAAACTTTGAGTGAGTCAACTCTGGCACTGGTAATTGATTATCAGGGGCTAACAGTTGCTGAAATCAGCGACTTACGGCGGCGGTTACGTCCCAGTGGCACTGTTTGTAAGGTGACAAAGAACACCTTGATGGGAATTGCCATTCAGGATCAAGAACAATGGCAACCACTGTCAGAATTGCTGAAGGGGTCTTCTGCCTTTTTACTAGTTAAAGATGATTTCTCTTCTGCAATTAAGGCATACCAAGATTTCCAAAAAGTCACCAAGAAGACAGAACTTCGCGGCGGCGTCATGGAAGGTCGCCTCCTCAAAGAACCCGATGTCAAAGCTCTAGGAGACTTGCCATCTAAAGAACAACTCATGGGTCAAATTGCTGGAGCTATCAACGCTTTGGCTACCAAGATTGCGGTGGGTATCAACGAAGTTCCTGGTTCACTGGCGCGTGCTTTGCAGGCGGTGGCTGAAGCAGAAAAAGGCGATAGTGCTGAAAGTACTGGCGAATAGACTTCGCAGTTTTTAATCCATAGTCAAAAGTCTTAAATGATGACTATTGACAAATAACTAAATCAAACATCATAGGAGTTATATCAATGTCTGCTACAACCGATAACATTTTGGAACAATTGAAATCTTTGACTTTGCTAGAAGCTGCTGAGTTAGTTAAGCAAATTGAAGAAGCTTTTGGCGTCAGTGCAGCTGCACCTGTTGGTGTTGCGATCGCTGGGCCTGCTGCTGGTCCTGCTACTGCTGAACCAGTAGAAGAGCAAACCGAGTTTGACGTAATTCTCGAGTCCGTTCCCGCTGACAAGAAGATTGCCGTACTGAAAATTGTCCGGGAAATCACTGGTCTGGGTCTCAAAGAAGCGAAGGATCTCGTGGAAGCTGCGCCCAAGCCTGTTAAGGAAGGTATTGCTAAGGATGCTGCTGAAGATGCTAAGAAGCGGATCGAAGAAGCTGGCGGTAAGGTAACTGTGAAGTAATCAAAATTACATTACTATTTTTAAATTAGGAGCCTAAGTCAGGCTCCTTTTTTCTATTGTCAACGTAAAACTGTTTAACTACACTGTTTAGCTGACGATGGACTGACAAAATCATGTAAGTCAGCATCCCAAATACTGATGTAAATAAAATCACAATTTTGACGCACAATCTGACCTTTTACTGAACCCTTGGAAAACTGGAAATTATCAGATTGACGACGTTGTATTTGTTGTAGCCCTTGTTTAATTTCTTCAGTCGCTTGACCGCCTAACATTCCATCTAAAGTACTCTGCATTACTTGAGGATCTACTGATTGGGCAAAAGCTGCTTCAGTTTGGCGTAACGCTCCAGTTTTACGATCAAATAAGTAGCCTAAATCGATTTGGTTGGGCACCAAGTTATAGGTGACAGCACGGGTATTGCGCCAAACACCTTTTAAATCCCTTTTAGAACCAAGAGTAGCTTCCACACTGCTTCTTGATGTACCAGTAGGAAATGCAGGAACGCTTTGTCTGTTGCTACTAGTTGAATGCCGAGGCTGGTTGTTGTTCTGTGGTGTTGAACGTGCTTCTGGCGTCGGAACTACAGGTGGCTGATTTTCTGTTTTTGGCTGTGGTGTTAATGTTGCGATTGGTGCAGGAGTATTAGAAGTTACAGGCTCTTTTTCTGGCAGAGATGTTGTTGCTTCTGGAGGATTAGATTCTGTTTTGGGGTTAAGGGTAGGAATAAGCGCCGGAACTACTTGCACAGGTGATGGTAATGCAGTCAGGGAAGGTTGGGAAGCAATGGGGGTATCGGTAGGTTCGGAATTAGTAGCTGAAGGTTCTGGAGAGGGCGTGGAATTTGTGGCAATCGGTGCTTCAGACGCTGGTTGGCGGGTAATACTAGAAATCACTAGCCCACCAATTAATCCACCTACTACTAAACTGCTGACAATTACAGCAGGCTTTTGCCAATTTCTAGAAGCAATTGTTTGGGGTTGAGAGGAAAGCAATGGCTGGGTGTGCCCAATTGATCTAGCAGCCGTAGCAGGTCTGGTAACTGTTTGGGGAATAACATAACTAGCAGACTCCAAAGCATAGAGCATTTTACTGGCAGTACTGTAGCGATCGCTAGCATGAGGTTTAATTGCTTGGTTGAGTACCTGTGCCAAACTAGCAGACACGCTAGGAGCATAATCTTGCCAAAGAATTTCTCCAGTTTGCTGGTCAGTTTCTAGTTCTTGTGGTTGTTTGCCAGTTAGTAAATAAATTGCTGTTAAGCCTAAACTATAGATGTCAGTGGCATAAACTGGGCGTCCTAAGGCTTGTTCGCTGGGCATATACCCCGGTGTACCAATTACCATTGATTGCGCAGGTAATCCTGGGGAACTCACCACTGAACGGATGGTTTCTTTAACGGCACCAAAATCAATCAGAACTGGCTTATTATCTGGAGAGCGGAGAATAATGTTATCCGGCTTGATATCCCGGTGAATGATACCCTTGCTATGGATATAGTCTAAGACAGGCAAAAGACTTAAGAGAATTTCTCGAACCACAGTTTCACTTTCGTATCCTTTAGCTTGGACAACATCTCTTAAGGTTTGACCGTGAATCCATTCTTGAACTAAGTAAAACTGACCATTTTCGGAAAAATAGGCATAAAGTTCCGGAATTTGGTTGCTACTTTTACCTAAATACTCTAAAGTTGTGGCTTCTCTCTCAAACCGCTGTTGAATCATTTGGTAGGTTTGCGGGTCATTGCTGATCGGTTTGAGTTGCTTGATTACACAGCGACGGCGAGAAGGCATATGAGTATCTTCTGCCAGAAAGGTTTCGCTAAAACCTCCAGCACCGAGTACCTCAATAACTTGATACCGATTGTTCAGAAGGGTTATTGTCATGCTCTGTTAAAAGCGTGGACGCCTAGTGGCTTGTCGTAAGACATCGCTCCTTCCAATGTATACCAGATGGTCTCAGACATACCGTGACAGATATTTACGACATTAAAAAATACAAATAATTAGCTAGACATAAAAATGCTGATTCGGTTTGAGAACAGCAAATAAATCGCTATTTGAGATCGATCAAAATTTAGCGGTCAAAGTCAGCATTCAGGTTGGCAAGAATCGTAATTAACTCAGCTGGATCTACTGGCTTGGGAATATGCTTTTGAAAACCTGCCCTTAATGCTTGATTACAGTCTTCCTTGGTAGCATAAGCTGTGAGTGCGATCGCGGGAATTTGTTTGATTTGAGAAGATTCTAGTACTCTGACTCGGCGAATAAAATTATACCCATCCTCTCCTGGCATTCCAATATCACTGAGCAAGACATCTGGTTGAAACTGTTCTAGGCGCTCTAAAGCTTCTATTGCTGAAGCTGAAGCTAAAGCGATCGCTCCATGCTGCTCTAGGATAAAAACTAAAAACTCCCGTGTATCAAAATCATCATCAACAACTAGTACCTTTACTCCATTGATGTCTGGGGGATTGTTTAACGATTTACCTATCTGATGTGTCACTGGCTGTTGCTTAAGTAATGGGAACTTGACTGTGAAGGTGGCTCCCTGTCCTTCTCCCAAGCTTTCAGCGCGAACATTTCCGCCATGCAGTTCTACTAAATGACGCACAATTGCTAAACCTAGCCCTAACCCTCCATGATTACGGGTAATCGAAGCATCAGCTTGACGGAAATAGTCGAACACATAAGGTAGAAAGTCGGGGCTAATTCCTTTGCCTGTATCACTTACCTGAATTTGCGCCTGTGAGCCTACGGTGGCTAGTCGAATTTCAACTCGCCCTCCTGAGGATGTGAACTTAATTGCGTTAGACAGCAAATTCCACACGATCTGTTGTAAGCGGTTTGGATCACCTGAGATCATCCCGATATTAGATTCAATCACAGGTAAGATTTGAATCGATTTTGCTTCCGCAGCCAGGCGCATAGTCTCAATCGCCGCTTCAATCGGTAAGGCTGGGTTGATGGGAAAGGCATTCAGGCTGATATTACCCCTGAGGATACGAGAGACATCCAGCAAATCTTCAATGAGTTGAGTTTGTAATTTGGCATTGCGCTCAATAGTTTCTAAAGCACGCATAGTAATCTCTGGATTCAACTTACCAGAGCGCAAGACTTGTGACCAGCCCAAAATGGCATTGAGAGGTGAGCGTAATTCGTGGGAGAGCATCGCTAAAAACTCATCTTTGACTCGATTGGCTCGTTGAGATTCTTCGTAAAGATGGGCATTGTTAATTGCTAATGATGCCATCTGAGTCATTTGCACCAGAATAGTTTCGTCCTCTTCAGTAAATTCACCTTCATACTTGTCAGAAAGCTGGATCAGACCAATGTGTTTGCCATTACTGTTAACAAGCGGTGCTGCTAGCCAACCGCGCATTGGTAGAGACTTACTTACTTCTTGAGCAAATCCACTCCAGATTGGATGGGATTCTAGTTCAGCTTGAGTCATTCTTATCGATCCTTGCAGACGACAAATCAAGGAGTAAACAACTGAAGCATCTAGTTTTTGCTCATAGTTGTGCCACTGTGCATACTTGTTGGAGAGAGAAACTGCATGAATCGCCTGTGCCCAGTTTTCATCTACCGTTATAGTAGTAGCTGATTGATGCGCTCCGATTGTTTCACGGGACTGCTCAGTCAGCAATTGCAGCCTTTCTTTGAGCGATAACGTTGAGTTGATGGTGAGGGATATTTCAGCCAGTCTCTGCAATCGATATGTATGCTGCTGTGCTTGGATAAGATGCTGAGTGCGTTCTTCCTCTGCTCGCTTGCGTTCGGTGATATCTCGAAAATAAACGGCAAGTCCATTTGAGGAAGGATAGGCATGGATTTCCAGCCAGATGCTAATAGAATGCGCAAAATCTTCAAATACCAGAGTAGTCTGTTCGTTAATAGCACGATGCAATTCTTGGTAAGCCAGATCTCCAAAAACATGGGGAAATACTTCTTTCCATACCTGCTTCCCTATTAGCTCCTCGCGGGTTTTGTGCAACAGCCTTAGAGCTTGTTCATTTATATAAACGCAGCGCCACTGGTCATTAAAGGAGACAAACGCATCCGTGATACTTTCTAGGATATTGGTGACTTCTATACGTGCAGCTTCTGCTTTGGCTAAACTAGTCTGAGAGCGGTTTCTGGCTATCCTCAGTTCTGTATTCAGCGAATTAATCAAGACTGATACAAATAGGAATACAACTAGCTGGGCGACATTCTCCCAACTGGTGGGTGTGACAGAATGAACTGGAGGTATAAAGAAGTAATCGCTGATTAATACGGCCAAGATTGTAGCTAGTAATCCTGGTTTAAATCCACCATACCAATTACTGACAGCCACAGCAGCAAAAAACAGTACTAGTATGCTTTTGTTGAGAAATGGCTGCAAGATTAAGGTCAGTAGCAGTGCTACTAAGACACTCAATACAGCTACACCGTAATGCAGTATTCGAGGAGTTATGACTCTCAACATTTTCCGTTTTCCCCGTTATGGGACACGCTGTAAATAACTATTAAATTTGCAGATCGTTAAGTATGGACAAGCATTCACAATCTTAGCGATATATAATCAAGGTTTGACTCTATTTAAGTTAATAAGCTTGCCCATAAACATTTTATTTTAACGATATCTGCTAATTTAGATAGTTACTCCGATAGGATGTTACTACCTCAAATTTATCTAAGACACAGATAGTAGACAGAATTGCATAATTTCAATAATTATTGCAATATTTATTTTAGCTAACTAATCTTTAAATAAATCCTGGAATTCTAGCTGATTTTACTATCTAAAACTAACAAAATACCAGCATTCTCTACTTGACATATTTACGTCATAAAATGTCCATAAAATTGACATATTCACCCGTTAATTTATAAATAATTTGTTTAAATTACTTAAGCCTGGCAAAATTGGTTTTTATCTTTTTGATAAATATTATTAATGTATATAGCCTCAATGAGTTGTAAAATTATTCGTTGAGTCAGGAAAAAGGAAAGAAGGATCTACATATTTACTTTGTTTTTTCATAAATCAAATAGGACTGCTATAGTAACTGTAAATAATAGTAAATTTAAAATTATTGCTACTTGGATATTTAAAGATTTAGTGGAAAAAGCTAATGTGCAGCAAAAACAACCAAAACAAGCGTTGTCATACCACATCCTACCAACAGCTTCAACAATGATTGGTGTGTGTGTAACAGTGATTACATTTTTGAGAACAATAAATTTTCACATGAAAACCTATGCCGATGATATATTAGGGTTTGATACGCTTGTATTCATTACTTCTTGTTTCTTATCCTATATATCCATTAGGAATAATAATAGTAGAAAATTTGAATTAATCGCAGATAATCTATTTTTAATAGGTATGTTTATTATGGTTTTTGTTGGTTTGCTAATTTTACATTTAAAATAACCAATTTAATAGTTTAATCATTTATTGTGGCTAATTATGCCCGTTTCTAGTTGATAGTTACTGTCAGATTTGTAGTGAAGGTTATAACTTTTATTAAAGCACTAAAGTGCTGACTACGAACCATAAACTACCTGGCATCACCAACAACCCATCTGCGATTTTCAGCATCCCATAATAAAAGGAAATTTACAGAACTAGGCACAGATTTCCCATTTTTCATTGAGTATTGCAAACGAGCGTTAACGGTTGCTGTTTCTGCATTTGCTTGCACTAAATTAACTTGCTCAACAGATACGCTTTGCACTCTGTTCCCCCACCAATCTATATAAGAAAGATAACCATTAGGGTGAAGCTTGCGATTATTTTGTAAGCTAGGAGATAACTGATTCCAAGCAGTTTGAAACTGACCTTGATTGATATTTGCGTAATAATTTTGTACAGCTTGTTCTGGCGATGGCCGATCAACTGGTGTTGGTGTTGAGGAAGGAACTTGCACAGATGGGGATTGGCTAGCAATTGGTGTAGGAGAAGAATCTGTAGTTCTTATGGGTGTTGCAGTCTCCTGTGGTTCATTGCGGACTGTCGCAGATTCATTAGCTGACTGTGTTGACTGTGCTACTGGTTGAGGTTGTTTGTTGTTGAGGGCAAAACCAATGATGATAGCAGTTCCTATCAAACCACCTGCAACTAAACTGGCAACAAAGACTCCCCTCTGCCCATGACTTGGTGGTGAGTTATGAGGTTGATAAGATGGGCCTGGACTGACTGGAATCGTATTTTGTTGATGAGAGGGGTCTGGACTAACGGGAACTGTATGTTGAGTTGGTGGTAGTGAGGTATTGACTACTGGTGGATGGTTATAGGGTACTGTGGGCGGGAAGGTATTTGCTCCAACCTGCAAGGCTTGTAGCATTTCTCTAGCAGTGGCGAAGCGATCGCGCGGATGATAAGCGATCGCCCGATCTATCACCCCTGCAAATGTCGGACTTACACTCAAGGCGTGTTGATGCCAAATAATTTCTCCAGTCCGCGGATCTGTTTCTAGTTCTGGCGGTTGTTTCCCAGTCAGCAAATAAATTGCTGTCATTCCTAAACTGTATAAATCACTGGAAAAAACTGGTCTACCCATTGCTTGCTCACTGGGCATATATCCAGGCGTACCAATTACAATTGAACTGGTGGGATTCCCTTGGGAATTGAATACCGTTCCCATTGTTTCCCGCACTGCACCAAAATCAATTAGTACAGGTTTGTTATCTCGATAACGCAAGATAATATTATCGGGTTTTAGATCGCGGTGAATGATGCGCTTTGAGTGAATATACTCTAAAATTGGCAACAAATTTACTAAAATTTCCCGGACTGCACTTTCACTTAATAATCCCTGCTGTTGCACTTTTACTGTAAGAGTTTGCCCTTCAACCCACTCTTGAACCACATAAAATTGCCCCTCTGACTGAAAATAAGCATACAATGTCGGAATCTGGTCAGTAGAGCCGCCCAAGTCTTCTAAAATTGTTGCTTCTCTTTGAAACCGTTCTTGTACCAGTTGATAAATCTGGGGGTTGTTGTGAATCGGTTTGAGTTGTTTGATCACACAGCGACGTTTGGAGGGCATTTGGGTATCTTCTGCTAAGAAAGTTTCACCAAATCCGCCGCCCCCCAAAGTCTGAAGAACTTGATAGCGATTGTTCAGCAGTGTTTGCATAAATTGGCGTTAGCCAGTCAAGACAAGGGTTGTTGTGTATACTTTATAGCATTTTGGATTTTCAACTAAAGGAAAAATTTAGTTAAACACTGCGGGCTTGCAAGCTTGAGGCGACGTTTGATGAGCAGCGCCAAGTATCTACGTATGATTCAGATTTTGATTCAACAAATTATAATTATTGGTCTTCAAATATAGATGGTAAATCTCGGCGAGCATTTACTACACGGAGAATTTCAATACCATCATCCAAAACTCTATAGAAAATAATATACCCATCTAAAGGTAGACCGCGCAAATTTGGGTAGATTTCAGCATAGCTCCTACCCATGTTAGAGAAATTGATCAATTGCTCACAGCGACGGTCAAACTTACGAAAAAACTGTTCCCCAGCTTCGATACTATTAGCAGTAAAGTAATCAGCAATTTCTTTGAGATCTTGAGTAGCAAGAATGTTGATTACATAGCGGCGATTCATTCTTGCGCCTCACGCACTTGCTGAAAGTGTTCGAGAATTTGGTTAACGAAAGTTTTGCCGTCGATAGGCGGAGTTTGTTCATTCGTAGTAATTGCTGCATCTATTTTTGTCCGCACAGAGTTTATCCACTCAGTGTCAGCATGTTCGTATTCATCAAGTAGCCTGAAAGCAATTTCTAGCAATTCTTGTGCATTACGATATTTACCTGTTTGCAACTTGGCTTGAATAAATCTTTCTTGCTCCGGCGTAAGTATAATGCTCATTGCACTTGATTTCAGCGTTTGCTTTGTATTTTAAGTGTAAATTAAGTTTTTGGAATTAAGTTTAGTATTTATTTGCGATCGCGTAGCGACACCTATGTAAATAGTTATCGCTGATTTCTAGCATTAGCAAATACTGCGGCTGCATCTGATGAACCTACATATCGCCAGTGCCAAGGCTCAAAACTTACTCCTTGCTTATTGTTGCGTGGAAAAGACAGTTCAAAGCCAAATTCTTTAGCATGGCTAGTCAACCACCGATAAGCATCAGTATTTTCAAATTCAAAAGTAATATCTTTTTTAGGAAATTTGCCATCTGTTAAATCTAAAGCAAAGCCTGTATGGTGTTCACTATATCCAGCAGGGGCACTAATTTTTGCAGCTTCTTTTGCAGAACCCCGGCGCTTAATTTGTTCTTGAAATAATTTTTCTTGTTGTTCGATAGTACGAAAACCAGAAACAGGAATAATCCAAACGCCTACTTCTCTAGCTGCATAAGTCATTTTCATGAATGCTTGAACAGCTTCAGTATTCAAAGACTCAAATCGTTGATCTGCACCATTCGCATAGCTACCAATCAGCATCATTTGGTTTGAGTTAGCTTGTGTGTAGGGAAAATGCCCATAAGCCAGCTGATTAGATGTTGGTTTTTTCTGAACTTGAGTGATTTTACTGACTTCAATTGGTGTGGAATTAGTCGGAATAATTGCAGTTGGTAGGACTGCTGGAATTGAGTTTGGTTGAGAAGCGACTGTAGTTGTTGCAGTTGGAGAATTTTTAACCTTATCTGGTGGATTTGAAACCGAAAATCGCATTACCAAAGTACCACAAATGACTACGCTAACTGCAACAACTGTGGCAATTAATAGGATTCTCGTAAGATACGGCAATTTTGAGAACAATCTCATAATTATTTGCTAAGTATTTGAGTAGAAGCTATTTTCCAGCGCTGATCTACAAACTGTAAATTATAGCGTACTGTTCTAGTTTTAAAATCAGTTTCTTTAGGAAGAATGTTGCCATTTTTGTCAAGAAGTTTCCGTTCTTCAGTAACTTTTAGTTGAATAACTGCTTGATTACCGTTCATTGAAAATTCGTCTACTCCATCAATTTGTTGTACACCATATTTATAAGAATGACCGTCAGTTTTGAGAGAGTTAATTGAGCCATCATATCCAGCAACTTGCTCATATTGTTCACCAGTAGTTAACTCAGAAGCTGGCTGAGGATCGTAGGGAGGAGCAAACATAACTTGCTTTGCTTGTAGCCAATTAGTAATTAAATTTTTTGCTCCAGCTTCTGTAAGTGTCGATGCTGATGCTAAAGCTTTTTCTGTGCTGGTTGTATTAGTATTGCTAGGTATAGTTGGATTCTGTGTGCTAGTGGATGTTGAGGAATAATTTACTTTGCGCTCAGAATTAGACGAGGTTGAACCAAATGATTTGGATGTTGTTGGAGGTAATGTTTCCTGATTATTGAAAGTAGGTGAAGGAGATGAGGCTACAGTTGCCAATGGCTGTGGTTGATTTGAGAATTGTCCTTTGGCTAACCATAAACCACCAACAATAACCATCCCAATCGCACCGCCAATTATTACACCTTGTTGCCAAGTTCCTAAACCTTTAGACGAAGCTGCTGGATTTGGATATGGCGAAGGAATTTGCGGCTGGTATACAGGTGGTGAAGATGCGACTGTTGGCTCTGTAATATAACCTACTGTTGCTGGGGAAGTAATTAATGTTGGCGGGGAAACAGGCACAGTCGGTGCAACCGGAGTCTGCAATGCTGCTAGCATATCTCTAGCACTGAGATAGCGATCGCGTGGTGATGATTGGATGGCTTTATCCAATACAGCAGCAAAATCAGGGCTAATGTTGAAAGTAAAATTGCGCCAGAGGATGTCGCCTGTAGCTGGATCTGTAGGCAAGTCTGCGGGTAATTTACCTGTAAGTAAGTAAATTGCTGTTAGTCCTAAACTATACAAATCGCTAGAAAATACTGGTCTACCTACCGATTGTTCCATTGGCATAAATCCCGGTGTACCAATAACAATTGACTGGTTGGAGTTGCCAGAAGCAGTTATCACTGTACCCATTGATACTTTAACTGCGCCGAAATCAATTAATATTGGCTTACCATCGGAGAAACGTAAAATTATATTGTCTGGTTTGATATCGCGATGGACTATGCGCTTGCTGTGAACGAATTCCAGAACTGGCAAAATATCAATTAAAATTCCCTTGACTGTACTCTCATGCAAAATTCCCTGCTGTTGCATTTTTTGAGTCAAGGTGTGACCTTCAATATATTCTTGAACTAAATAAAATTGCCCGTTGTCTACAAAATAAGCATACAACTTAGGAATTTGATTGCTGCGATCGCCCAGTTCTTCTAAAATTGCTGCTTCCTGCTGAAACCGTTGTTGTACTAATTGATAAACCTGGGGATTATTAGCCACAGGTTTGAGTTGTTTAATTACACAACGACGGCTAGATGGCATTTGGGTATCTTCTGCTAAGAAAGTTTCACCAAATCCACCGCTTCCAAGCACACGCAAAACTTGATAACGATTATTTAATAATGTCAAGGTCATAATATTTTAGTTGGCAGTTTTTACGTATAATTGATATTTAGCTGTTCAATATCATAAACTTTTGCTACTGCTAATTAATATAGTTTCTTCGTAATAAATTAATTTTTTATAAGTAAACAAGTATTGCAACTAACTGATTCAATTTTCAGAGTGAATAGACTTCTTTTAATTTTCAAAGCAATTTATGGCACAGCCACCTTTACAAAGTCGGACTGTTTTAAGCACAAATCCTTTTTTAGAATTAAACAATCAAGGTCAAATTATATACTTTGAACTCAAAAAGCCACAGCATATTTTGGGACGCGACCCAAATATTGCTGATTTACTTGTTCCCCAACACTGGGAAGTTGCTTCTCGATGTCAAGCAGTATTACGTCAGGATGGTACAGACTACCGCATTTATGACGGTGATGGAGAAAATCCCAGTAGCAACAAGCTATATATCAATCATTCGCTGATTACTCCAAAAGAAGGCTATTACTTAACCCACGGTATTGAAATTCAAATTGCCCAAAACCCCAATCAACTCATTCAAATTAGATACTGCAATCCCTCCAACGCACACTCAGTTACTACACCAGCAACGCGTTCGATTCCGTTAAAACAACGATCAATTTTACTGGGACGCGATCCGCAAGCTAATTTGCAATTGGATGCACCTACCGTTTCTCGGCGTCACGCGACGATTGATACTGATGCTCAAGGACGCTACATTTTGCGGGACTATAGCACCAATGGAGTGTTTATTGACGGTAAACAAGTTACAGGGACAGCCTTACTGTCAAATGGTGCGAAAATCCGCATTGGGCCGTTTACCTTGGTGGTGCGCGACGATTGTTTAGAAATTCTCGATCAAGGCGATCGCATTCGTCTAGAAGCGCACAGCTTAATCTTAGAAACTAACGGTAAGCGGCGGTTGGATGATTTATCTTTTGCCATTGAACCAGGACAGTTTGTGGCTTTGGTTGGGGGGAGTGGTGCGGGTAAGTCTACTTTAATGCGGACACTTTTAGGAATTGAGAAAATCACCAAAGGTGTTGTGCAGATCAACGGCGAAGATTTGCAGAAAAACTTCAATCTGTACCGCACTCAAATTGGTTACGTACCGCAAGATGATATTATCCATCGTGAATTGACAGTTGCAGAGGTGCTTACCTACGCCGCCAAGCTACGATTACCACCAGATATTAATCTACAACCACTGGTAGAACAGGCGTTGGAAGCAATTAAAATGAGCCATCGCCGTCATGCTTTAGTCAGTGACCTCAGCGGTGGACAACGCAAACGAGTTAGCATTGGCGTAGAATTACTGGCCGATCCTAAATTGTTCTTTCTGGATGAACCAACTTCTGGACTCGATCCCGGTTTGGATAAACAGATGATGCAGCTATTGAAGGATTTAGCGCATCAAGGAGGAAGAACGATTATTTTAGTAACTCATGCCACAGCTAATATTAGCGGATGCGATCGCATTGTATTTCTCGGTCTGGGTGGCAGACTTTGCTATTTTGGCACACCTCAAGAAGCTTTGCATTTTTTTGGTGTGAACGATTTTGCTGATATTTACATCAAACTCGAACAAGAGCAAGAAGTTATTAGATATGCGACTCACTTTCAGCAATCTAGCTATTATCAACATTATGTTGGCAATCAAATAAGTTCCGGAAATCAACAGCCAACCAAGTCTTTTGCTCCAACACGCAAGAAAGTTTCCTTTTGGCAGCAGTGGTTTTTATTGTGTCAACGTTACTGGCAATTAATTTTACGCGATCGCGTTAATCTTCTCCTTTCTCTGTTGACAGCGCCTATCGGTATTAGCCTAATCACTTTAGCAATTAGAGATAAAACACCCTTTGTTTTAGGCGACCAACCAGACCCAACTTTAGCACCATTAGCTTTACAAGTATTATTTGTCTTTACTTGTGCTGCATTGTGGGTAGGACTTTCTAGTTCTTTGCAAGAAATTGTCAAAGAATCGGCAATTTACTTAAGAGAACGCTTAGTTAATTTAAGATTATTGGCTTATCTTTGTTCTAAGATTACGATATTGGCAATTTTGGCGATCGCCCAAACTTTGCTGATAGTTGCAGTGATTCTCATAGGTTTTAAATCTCCCAATCCACAATTAATTTCCTGGCATATCGGGTTAGGAATTACAACTTTTTTAACATTGTTAGCCAGTTTTAGCTTAGGTTTACTCGTATCCACAACTGTTAAAAATAGTAGCCAAGCTAATAGTGCTCTACCATTGCTCCTGCTACCGCAAATTATCTTCTCTGGAGTTTTGTTTAAAACACAGGAGGGTGTGAATAAATTTTTATCATGGCTAATGTTAAGCCGTTGGTCAGTAGCAGCTTATGGCTCTTTAGTTAATGTCAATGGCTTAGTGCCAGAACCAACTAGATTACCTGATGGTAGTACAGTTACCCTGCCATTTGAACCCACAGCAGTTTACGAAGCAAATTGGGGAAATTTAAAATTAAATTGGGGCTTTTTATTATTACATACAGCAATTTATTTGTTTATTACTTTTTGGTTGCAAAAGCGTAAGGATATTTTTTAGATACAGACAGCATTCCTGATAGCAATTCTCTATGAATCTTGTACAGAAGATATTTCTTACTCTGATCCGCAAAGAACGCCCCACCTAAGTAGGTCAGCGTGAATATTTATCGTTGAGATGAGGCAAGAGGCAGGAGGCAGGAGGGAAGAGGGTTTAAGCCTATTTGATTTTTCAAAACATAGTTTTGTTTTTCCACACCGTTCTACTTAATTGATAATTCTCTATTGCAGGAATTAGCAACTTCGGGGTTATGTAACATCAAAACATGTCCCTCTGTGTTAAATTCCCTCACAAGCGCTTTTGAGTATCTGTCGTAACCAACGATTTGCTTGATCCTGATCTGTGAGTTTGCTCCACAGCATCGAAATCATCCAAGGTTGTGTTTGTACAGGAAGTTCAAAAATTTCTAATGTGCCTTGACATACAAACGGTGCAACCAATCGTGATGGAACAGCAGCAACCAAGTCACTCGACGAAATGATTGCTGGCAGCACTAGTAAATGAGGAGTCGTCAAAACAACTCGACGCTGGAGATTGTACTGAGCAAGCACCTTGTCGATTTCACCTACTTCATCTTGTCTAATAGTGAAAAGAGCATGGAGAAGATTAGCGAAGATTTCTGGTGTGATAGCATCCTGAGAGATAATCGGATGTCCACGACGACAGATGCCGACAAAGTGTTCTGGAAATAATGGCATCTGCATTGTTTGTCTGGGCGGGTCTTGGAAAACACCTAAGGCTAGATCAATTTCTCGTTGCTCTAATAGTTCTCCCACAAAGTCTTTTGCAAAACCAATTAATCGAAAATTAATGCTTGGTGCAATTCGACGGCAAATTTCCAGAAGCATGGGCATGACAACATAACTGGTGTAATCTGAACTGCCAATTGTAAAAGTACTTTTAGAAGAAGTTGGATCAAATGTTTGACTTGCTTCCAATGTCTGCCGAATTTGTTGTAGGGCAACTCTTATCCCAGGGGCAATTTCCAGCGCTTTTGCTGTAGGCTGCATTTCTCTACCAATCCGGATAAATAACTCATCCTGGAATAGTGTGCGTAACCTTCCCAGTGCCGCACTCATAGCTGGTTGTCCTAGATACAATCGTGTTGCTGCTGCTGTGACGCTTTTTTCTTCAAAAAGCGCTTCAAAGGCGACAAGAAGGTTTAGATCAATGGCAGACAAATCTATTAATCCCATCGATTAAATGTATTATTTCAATCAATTTGATTAATTTATAACATCTCAGTAAAGTGAGACTAAAAGTTGTGAAAAGTTATCAAAATGACAAATCCGAAAAAGATTGCTGTAGTCACAGGTAGCAATCGGGGGCTAGGATATGCTATTTCCCGCAAATTGTCCCAAATTGGCATCCAAGTTGTTCTGACGAGCCGTAATGAATCAGATGGTCTTGCTGCCAAGCAGCAGCTATCTAGTGAAGGGCTTGATGTGAACTATCACATTCTGGATGTCACCAGTGATAGAAGTGTGGCACAGTTTACTCAATGGCTAGAGGAAACCTACGGCAGGGTAGATATTTTGGTGAACAATGCTGGTATTAATCCCACAAACAAGCCAGAAGAATCTAGTTTATTAACTGTTCAACTAGAAACTATGCGCTCCACATTTGACACCAATGTTTTAGCGCTCCTTAGAGTTTCGCAAGCATTAATTCCATTGATGAAGGTTCACAATTACGGGCGTATTGTTAATATTTCAACTGAAATGGCATCTCTGGCTGCAATTACTAGTGACTTTTACCCTTTAGCTCCTTCCTATCGACTGTCCAAATTAGGGGTGAATGGGCTAACTGTCCTACTGGCCAAAGAACTCCTTGGTGCTAATATTCTCGTTAATGCCTATTCTCCAGGTTGGATGAAAACCGATATGGGAGGCGAGAATGCGCCATTTACCGCAGAAGAAGGAGCCGAAACCGCTGTCTATTTAGCAACGCTTCCAGATGGGGGAGCGCAAGGACTATTTTTTGCAGAGATGCGGAAGTTTGGTGGGCCGATTCAATTACAGTGGTAAGTTTTTATGGAAAATTCAGCAATGTTACCCCCTATTTACGCGGATACGCCGATAGAATTGGCTCCTGCCAAAATCATTACCTCGTTTCCGGTCAATACTTTCTTAGAAAATCTGGCGATCGCTCCAGATGGCACAATATTTGTGACAAATCATGAGGTTGGCAAGATTGTTCGCATTACTCCAGATGGAAATCAGCAGATTCACGCCAGTGTTGAAGGCAAAGTCAGTGGTTTAGCCTTCACTAGTAATGGCGGTTTGGTGGCAACTGGATGGAATGCTGATTCTATATCAGTAGTCTCATTAATTACCGCAGATGGCAAAGTAGAAACCTTGCTAACACTGCCAGAGGCAATATTTCTCAATGGGATTACGCCACTTTCTCACACTCAGTATTTAGCAGCAGATTCCTACCGAGGTGCAATTTGGTTGATTGATATTGCCCAACGCTATAGCTCAATTTGGCTAGAACATTCTTTACTGGCTCGTAGCAATGCGGAAAACGTCATTCCTGCTGCTAATGGTTTGAAGCGTTTTGGTAACTTCCTTTACGTTTCAAATACGGAAAAAATGTTGTTGTTACGGATTCCTCTTGGCATTGCCAATGAACCCGGTGAGCCGGAAATTTTTGTGGAGCAAACAAATATTGATGACTTTGCATTTGACGTAGAAGGCAATCTTTACGGAGCAACTCATATTTATAACAGCGTGGTAAAAATTGCACCAGATGGCAGTACGACTATTATTGCTCAAGCCGAACAGGGTGTAATTGGCAGTACAGCAATTGCTTTTGGTCAAACAGAGAGCGAGCGCACCTCAATCTATGTTGTGATGAATGGGGGAATGTTTTTACCGCCGCCTACGGGTGTGGTTCCTGCCAATATTGTAAGACTTGAGGTGGGAAAAGCTGGCTATGTCTTTTAGTAGCTGGTTATCAATTATCTGAGAGACTTGCAATGCCCTTGAGTATTCAATCTTTAGATGAAGCAAATGCGCGGGAGATAGTTGAGTGGCGTTACGACGCACCTTACGATTTCTACAATTTAAACCCCAACGAAATCGAACAAAACATACACTATTTTCTCGATCCGCAAAACAAATTCTACGGTATTTTTGAAGAACCAAAAGAGTTTGTCGGCTATTGTAGTTTTGGTGAAGATGGTCAAGTCCCTGGAGGGGATTACAGTACGCCAGGGCTGGACATTGGCATGGGTATTTGCCCAAATTTCACAGGGCAAGGTCGGGGGCATTGCTATGTTGCAGCAGTTCTAGATTTTGCTCAACAGATGTTCGCGCCTCCTCTTGTGCGGGTGACGATTGCTGCGTTTAATCAACGTGCTCTCCTAGTATGGTATGGAGTAGGGTTTCACACTGTTGATACTTTTGAGCATCAGTATCAAGGTGTGCCATTTGTCATATTGATACGAGAAGCTGATTGTGCATCAAAAGACTGTGGAAAAAGCTTGATGGTGACATAACGCATGGAGATGGAACAAGAAGATCAATTTGTAACCGTGGTCATTTCACAAATTGTCAAACCAGGATGCGAAAGCACTTACGAGACTTGGTTAAGAGACATTACTCATGTTTCTAGAACCTATGTTGGCCACTTAGGTACACATATAATTCGACCACAACCAGGTGTGCGACCAGAATATGTAATTATCTTCCGGTTTGACGGCTATGAGAATTTGAAGACTTGGATGACATCACGCGATCGCGAATATTGGCTCACTCAAGCTCAACATTTGGTTCAATCTGAGCCTGATGTTCAGCAAATTAGCGGATTAGAAGCTTGGTTTTCTCTTCCTGGTAAACCACTGAAGACTCCACCGCGCTATAAAACAGCATTGCTAACTTGGGCAGTTGTATATGCATTGATTAATTTGTTGAATACGCTTCTAAAACCCTTGCTTGGCAACTTACCTCCTTTAATTACTTCCTTGATCATTTCCGTTCTCATGGTTGGATTGTTGACCTACGTTGTCATGCCTTGGATAACTCGTCTGTTTAGCTCTTGGCTATATGGAAAATCGTGAGAAGGTTAAAAAATTAAACTAGTTTAAGTGGCAATACGGTTCAGTTAAGGTGATAGGATTTCTCATCTGTCGAACAAAAACCAAGATTTGGGGGAGAATCCCCCAAACCCCCGATTGGGGGACGGTTGCGTCCCCCAAGCCCCCTCCAAAATAATTGTTCGGTTTTTTGTTTAGTAATACCAAATCAAATAATGTTTGCGACACATCAATAAATATTCTAGAGGTCACGGCAGTGCCGTGCCCCTACAATCTGTCGCATTCTTTTTTCAAATTGGTATAATTATTTGTGAACTTTGTTGTCAATGAATTTTCTTAACTGAACTGTATTGGTTTAAGTGGCACAACATTGTTTGTGCCTTTACGATAATCTCTACCTTATTCTTCTGCAATCTGATAGTAAATGCATGAATTTTGGTAGTTCCCCTCTTGATTCAAGAGAACTGTCAACGTGTAGTGAGCAATGATCCTTTTATTTGCTCATGTACTTCGTCAGTTGCTGCTGCAACTTGATCGAGCATATCATTAAACTCTTTTAGATCCATTATCCTGGCGTTCACATCAGCTCGTACCAGCAGATTACCGTCGTTATCTATCCCGATTTTTACCTGATCTGCTGAGATATTGTACCTTAGCAGCTTATAAAGTATGTCTTGCGACAACCTCAAGTTTTTTTTCTCAGCAACTACGACAAACATCGTGAGTAAGTCGGTTTCTGGTATGGTGATGACGGTAACATCGAAATCACCAAAAGACTTACCCTTAAAGGGTGTTGTCCAGACCGCATCTGAGACTTTCGTGTAGCTACGCTTGGATTGCTCTAGAAATTGGATGATTTTCGCCGCGATGGTCTTTTGCTCGGCTGTAACTGCAATCAGATTAGACGAACCAATTTTCTGCTGCTGTGCAAACGCTGTGGTAGAAGTTGAGAAGATATGAACAAGCAGTGCCAGCAATAAAATCAAATCCAGTTTTTTCTTAAAAATCATTGCGTAATGGTTATTTTTAGAGGTTTGAATAAGAACACAATACCAGCTATACCATTTAGAATTAAAGTAGCAAATAATACTATTATGTAATATGCTACATTGATGTAATTATTGAAATTACATCAGGAAAGACGAGTAAAGAGAATTGGATAAATTTGAAGCATAATATACAAAGCAATTTATGTAATATCGGTATGCGTCTTAATCAAGCGATCGCTGTTATTCAAAGCATTAAAGAAGATTCACGCAAACGGCGCACAGAAATCTATCACCTGCTCCAAAAATCAGAGCTATTTGAGGGGATTTTGCGGACTTACCAACCCAATGATGAAGAAGGTTTTGTATACCCGACCGAATCTAAGTCCTTGCAATTCAAGGCAGAGGAGCTTTTAAGGCAATACGAGCAAGCTGCTCAAGAATTATTTAATTTTGCAGCTACTCAAGACTTTGCAAACACGCAAGCCAAAGCCGATGTAGTGATCGGTGGAACCACGATACTTACAGATGTACCTGTAACATATTTGCTTTTTTTAGAAAAGCAAATTGAAGAGCTGCGATCGCTGCTTGCCAAATTACCAGTACTAGATGTCAGCGAAGAATGGCAGCTTGACCAACAAAGAGACTGTTGGGCTACCCTCCCTAAGCGCACAACTAAAACCAAGCAGATCACCAAAGCTGTTGTTTTATACGAAGCGACAAAAGAACACCCAGCACAGGTAAAAGAAGCATCTGAGCAAGTTCCAGAAGGAATCTGGACAACCATCAAACTTTCAGGTGCTTTATCGCGATCGCGCGTGAATCAACTAAAAGAAAGACTTGACACTTTGGAACGAGCAATCATCTTTGCCAGAGAGCAAGCAAACTCTATTGAAGTAGAAAAAAAGAATGTATCAGATGCAATTTTTGGCTATCTATTTGGATCATGATGTATGCTGGAGTCGGAGTACAGCTTTAGATTGAAAAACGGGTTTTTTGTAGGTTCAAATCCTACTCCTTGGACTGCCCAAGGATAGCCAAACTGGTATAGGCAACCCATCAATTTAATCTTCAAACTTAGATTATTACTCCAGTTTTCATGTGAGAAACGTCTGCCAGTATCATCTGCTCTGGTCTATGCTGTTGTAACGCAGGTTCAAATCCTGCTCCCGGCTTATCAGTACCGAGTATTGAGTGGGATTTTTCACTCACAACTCAGCACTCTTATATGTGCCGGGATGGTCTAGCGGAAAGACGGCAAAGCTTTAATTTGAACCGCAGCAAACGGAAATCAAAAGACTGTGTGGGACGTAAAAACATAACTCAACCCCGGAGCAAGGATACCGCTCTGGGGTTTTTAAATGGAATCCTAAGATGAGTTTGTAACAGAATTAAAAGTTTAGTTCTGTGTATCGCTCTCCAGATATACCTTTAACAACTTAGCCATAACTTGAACGTGAGGAGGAAAGTTCATTGTAATGTGATTGCCAGGGACTTCGTGAATTTCTAGCCCTGCCATTGCCAAATCATGCCAACCTAGTTCTGGATTTTGCGGGTTGAAGGAGTCGCGATCGCTGGCTCTAAAAAAGATAACCCGACCTGGATAAGCTTGCGGAACGTAGTTTCGCATCGCTTTAATGTTGATTTTGAACAGATTTTGATGGTGGCGCAACTCGCTTAAGCCAAAATCAGCAGGCATTCTCAAGGCCGTTTTTCCTTGCTGCAAAAAGTAGTGCAGTTGGTCATCAGTACTTAGTTGTCGCAGCTGTTCTACTGATACAGGAAGGTTGGCACCGACACCCAAAGCGTAAGACATGATTTTGATATCATCATTTTCTATATCAGACGGCATGTGACCGCGACCTGGGGTATCAATGAGGGCAAGTAACGCTACTTTTTCCCCCTGTGCTTGGAGTTGCTGCGCCATTTCATAGGCGATCGTGCCACCAAAAGAAGATCCACCCAGAAAGTAAGGCCCATGCGGCTGGATCACATGCAATGCTTTAATATACTGAGTTGCCATTACCTCAACTTCAGTCAGAGGAGTAGTTTGACCATCGATACCTTGTGCCTGCAATCCATAAACGGGTTGGTCTGAGCCTAAATATTGAGCTAGATCGCGATATATGTAAACGTGACCACCAACAGGATGGATGAGGAAAAGCGGTAGCTTGGAACCACCAGGCTGAATTTCTACTAGTGTTGAGGGTAACTCTGGCTTTGCTTGTCCGTTAGTAAGTTGAGACGGCGAGGCATTTTGAGTAATTAATTTCGCTAAGTCTGCAATCGTCGGTGCATCGATCAGGCTATGTGCAGATAACTTCGTTTGCGTGGCTGCGCCGATTTTGGCGATTAAATAGACGGCGAGTAAAGAATCACCTCCTAATTCAAAAAAATTATCGTGAATTCCCAGTGGTTCAATTCCTAAAGATTTTTGCCATATTTGGGCTATGGTCTGCTCTAATTGACTACGTGGCTCAACATAAGCTTGGCTCAGTTCCGGTCTGGAATTAGTTGGTTTGGATAAGTTCGCCTTTTGGTGAGATTGCACATGTTGTAATTCTTTAGCCGAGCTAAACTGCTCGAACCTCAGGAGAAAATCCTGGGTTGATACTAGAACTTGCGGCAGTGTAGTGCCTAAAATACGCTTAAGCACTTCTATCCCTTCTTGAGGCAAGATGCCTTGTTGGAAACTAGCATGACGCCATTGTTGGAGTTGTTCTGACACTTTAGCGCTAGCGGCTTTTCCCACCTCTTGCCAACCGTCCCAGTTGATTGTAGCTGTTAACGTATTGGATCGAGAAGCTTTATAGTTTGCAAAGGCGTCTAAAAACGAATTCGCGGCGCAATGATCTACTAATCCTAGTGCTGCTAGGAAGGAATTGAGCGAGGAACACAGGATAAAGAAATCTAACTCCAAATCCTGAAGTAAAGTATCCAGAACCAAAGTCCCTGTCACTTTCGGTGCTAACAAATTTGCTACAATTTCCGGCGTTTTCAGTTGCATCATCCCTCCAGGCATAACACCTGCGGCATGAATTACACCGTGAATTGAACCAAAGCGATCGCAAACTTCACGAATAACTCCTTGCATCTGTTGTAAGTTCGCAACGTCTGCACACGCGATCGCTACTTCTGCACCTGAGGCTTCCATGCCCTGCAATTTCTGAATCTTGACACTAATGCTATCATGTGCATCATGAGTACTTAGCCATTCTTCCCACTCAGATTTTGCGGGAAAAGGCGATCGCCCAAGTAGTACCAATTTTGCCTGTACTGTTTTTGCGAGGTATTCTGCCAAAACTAAGCCAATACCGCCTAATCCGCCTGTGATTAGATAAACTCCCCTATCTCTTAACCGGGGTGTTTCTTTTTCAGTTCGATCGAGTCGCACGGGTGCAAACGTTTGTACCCAACGATGACTACCACGATAAGCGATCGCTATATCTGAAGTTGGGATAGCTAGTTCTGTCAGCAAATTTTTAACTAATTTCTCTGCTTGCTGACTTCCAGGTTTGGGCAGAACTATATCGACGCTGCGACAAGAAATATTGAGATATTCTTGGGGAATAACTTTACAAGGACCGAGTAAAGTTGCTTTTTCTGGACATAGATTCTCTTCACCCGTTACTTCTTGCAAGTTGTTAGAAATGACTGCAATTTCTATATGTTCGCTGAGATTTTGTTTCCCTAGTGCTTGCGTTAAAAACAGTAAACTCCAAAAGCCTAAATTTTGTAACTTTTCTACTCTTTCAATCAGAAAGGCAGAAGTTTGAGGGCAGAGGGCAGAAGGTAAGCCTTTTGTCTGCTCAGAAGTTTTGGTGATCGGAAGGAAGCAAGAGTTTAAATCAAGCGTTTCTTTAAGCAGATCTAATTCAGATGGGATCGAATCCCCATTGGAATTGTCCCTTCTGCCATCTTCAAGCTCATCAGGCGTAACACTCCACAGATGTACAATGGTTTGCGGCAGCTTGTTGAGTGCGTGCAGTTCTTGCCATAAAGTCTCGTAGTCTTGACGCTGTGAGGGATTGAGCCTATAGCTGTAGAGGCGATCGCTGCTAAAATGCTCTCCAATACTGACAGTAATCACATCTTGACCTGCAAGTTCTAGTTGATTGACGATGCGATCGCCTAAACCGCACTCATCTAAAAACACTAACCAGCAGGAACGCTCTTTAGCCAAGTTAGCATTTCGTACCGGAATCAGGGAACGTTGCCAAGAGGGAATATAAAACCAGTCAGCAATATCTGATTTTTTCTTTAAGGAGATATACGCTTGTGTTGACTCGCTGATTTGTGTGAACGCCAGAGGTGCAGCATCGGATATAGGCGCTTGAGCTAGAAAAGTATGGTAGCCAAAAGTGTCAATTTCTGGTATGGTTGCAACTTTCATAAACCCATGCGCCAACAGTACTTTCTGCCACTGTTGCTTAGATAAAAACGGATTTGCTTGAGTGCGTTCTGCATCCTGCAACGGTTTCATCCACAAGGCGTCTGTGACATCGTAGGTGAATTGAGGTTGCGTAACCTCCCAAATTAACAAAAGACCGCCAGGAGCCAATAAAGAACGGACACGATCCAGGCTTTCTTTGATGTTTTGGGTAACATGCAAGACATTAGCGGCGATAATCACATCAAAACTATGTAAATCGTACCCTTGTTCTTGGGGCGAGCGCTCAATATCGAGCAGTTCATACTGGATAAATGGATAGCTACTAAACTTTTGTTTAGCATTGTCCAAAAACAGACGAGCGACATCTGTATAAACGTAGGTAGTTTGCTGTGGTAGTACGGGCAGTAAATCTGCTGTTGTTAATCCCATCCCCGCGCCAATATCTAAAATTCTCAGCTTGACTTGTGGTGGTAATGACTCGACTATTTGTTGCAGAATCGCTCGGGCGATCGCATTATAGTAAGAGAGCATCGGCCAATCTTGAGCAATGCTCTCTGCTAGATCAAAAGAGCCTTTATCCAAGAACAAATTTAAAGAGTTTTCTTGACCCGTCATCAGAGCAGGAAGCTTTTTGCGAGCCAGCAGAATTGGCTCTGCCCATGAAGGAGCATCTGCCCATTTAACTTTGACTTCTGCCACCAAAGCATCAATTGCCTCCGTTGAAAATGGCAGCAGGTTTGTAAAGACTTCTCCGTCTTGCTGCAACTGACCTTGTTCTACTAAAACTTTTAGCCATTGAGACAGCAATTGCTTTTGCTGTGGCAAAATGGAAAATTGCTCACACAAATCTTCAACCGAGTATTTGTCAGCGGAATTGCTAAAAGCACCCAAATCTCTCAAGGTGAGATTTATATTTGCAACGCAAAGACGATCCAAGCATTCTTGTTTCGCCCAATAAGTAGGATTATCAAATTTTGAGATGTCGGCTAATGCCTGTTTCTCACCCGCCTCATACGCCGCTTGCCATAGCCAAGAATTACTCAATTTTTGCTGCTGTGCAGATAACGGTTGCGGTTCAACCCAATAACGTTGGCGTTCAAAGGGATAAGTTGGTAAAGGCACACGATAACGTTGTTCGCCAGTATAAAACTCTGACCAATCAATTTCTACACCCGCCAGCCAAAGTCGTCCTAAAGCAGTTAACAAAAATGCCACATCTGATTGTTGCTCTTGAGGATGGCGTAAGGAAGAAAGAATCACCGCTACATGATGATTGGGATGCTGTTTAGCGAGTGTCGTCAGTGTTCGTCCAGGCCCAACTTCCAATAAAATTCGGTGAGAATCTTGCATTAACTTTTCTACGCCATCGGCAAAGCGTACCGTTTGGCGTAGATGTTGCGCCCAATAGTTGGGGTCGGTCGCTTCTGCAACTGTAATCCAAGTTCCGGTAACGTTAGAAATATATGGAATTTGTGGGATATTCAGCTTTACTTTCTTCACCTGCTCAACAAAGGGTTCTAAAATGGGTTCCATCATCTGCGAATGGAACGCATGAGAAGTATGCAAGCGACGACTTTCTGGTAACTGCTGTTCTAAAGCATCTATCTCTGCAATTGTACCTGCAATGACGCAACTAGAAGGAGCATTGATGACTGCTAGAGAAAGATTTTCGTTGAGGTGCGATCGCGCTTCTATTTCTGTTAAAGGTACGGCTAACATTGCTCCCGCAGGCATTTGCTGCATTAATCTCCCCCGCGCAGCTACCAGTGACAAAGCATCTTCCAACGAGAATACACCAGCAATACACGCTGCCACATATTCACCAACGCTATGCCCAATTGTGGCTTGAGGATGCACACCCCAAGACATCCATAATTGCGCTAGAGCGTACTCAATGATAAATAAGGCTGGTTGTGTAATTGCCGTTTGCTTTAATTGTTGCGCGGCAATTTCTGTTTTTTCTTCGCTCGGATAGAGTACATCACGCAAATCTAATCCTAACTCAGGTTTCAGGAGATCCGAGCATTTATCGATTTGTTCGCGAAATATTGGTTCAACTTGATAAAGTTCCAACCCCATATTCACGTATTGCGAACCTTGTCCAGAAAACATGAATGTGATGGGTCGCTGTTTAGATTCTTTAGTATTAGTAAAAACTCGCTGATTGAGGCTAGAAAGTGCTGTTACCGCCTCTTGTGAATCGCTACAAACAACTATCCGGCGATGGTTAAAAGCCTTACGACCAACAGCAAGTGTATAGGCAACATCAGTTAAATTAAGTTCAGGATGCTGTTTTAAATGCTCAATTAAATTGTCTGTGGCTGTATTAAATGCAAATTCAGACTTGGCTGATAAACACAACAACAAACACTCTCTTTTAACTTTTGACTTTTGACTTTTGACTTGTTTTGGTGCTTCTTCTAAAACAACATGGGCATTCGTACCGCCAATACCAAACGAACTAACTCCTGCACGGCGAGGACTGACATTTTCGTGCCATTCACTCAGTTGGTTATTAACGTAAAAAGGACTGTTAGCAAAATCAATCTTGGGATTCGGAGTTTCAAAATGTAAACTAGGTGGTAAAGCCTGGTGTTTAAGTGCCTGAACGGTTTTGATTAAACCTGTAACCCCCGCTGCTGTATCTAAATGTCCGATATTTGTTTTCACCGAACCAATGGCACAAAAATTCTTTTTCTGGGTGCTGGCGCGAAAGGCTTTCGTTAGTGCAGCAATTTCAATGGGGTCGCCTAACGGTGTTCCCGTGCCGTGTGCTTCGATATAAGAAACACTTTCTGGATCAACTTCTGCCATTGCCAAGGCTTGAGCAATAACTTCCGCTTGACCATCTACGCTGGGAGCGGTGTAACCTACTTTCATAGAGCCGTCATTGTTCAGAGCAAAGCCTTTGATCACAGCATGGATAGTATCGCCATCTGCGATCGCATCTTCTAATCGCTTTAAAACAACAATTCCAACTCCACTCCCGGCGACAATTCCCTGTGCTTGGGCATCAAAAGCTCGACAATGACCATCAGGCGAAAAAATCATGCCTTCTTGGTACAAATATCCCGATTTTTGCGGCAAGCTAATCGAAACGCCTCCTGCTAAAGCCATATCGCATTGATAGTTCAGCAAGCTTTGGCAAGCCATACAAGTAGCGACTAACGAACTTGAGCAAGCAGTTTGAACATTAATGCTTGGGCCTTTGAGGTTGAGTTTATATGAAACGCGAGTGGGCAAGAAATCTTTATCATTGGCAAGTACGATTTGATAAGCGCCAGCCGAACTGGTTAATTCAGAGTTTGCCCAAAGGTTATTCAACAAATAGCCACTCATCCCCATCCCTGCATACACGCCAATTGCACCTGTGTATGTTTCCGGGTTGTAACCCGCATTTTCCAACCCTTCCCAAGCCGATTCTAAAAATAAGCGATGTTGTGGATCGGTAATCGCGGCTTCTTTAGGACTAAACCCGAAGAAAGCCGCATCAAATAACTCGATATCGTCTAAAACTGCTTTGGCTTTAACGTAGTCAGGGTTGCGAAATACTGCCGGATCAATGCCAGCATCAGTCAATTCCTGCTCTGAGAAGAAAGAAATTGACTCTACACCGTCCTTGAGATTCTGCCAAAATTCTTCCACATTTTTCGCACCTGGAAATCTCCCAGCCAGTCCAACAATGGCAATTCCTTCTAAGGCGTCGTAGCTTTGTAGGTTATCCATTTTGTTTCTTCCTTTGCATTTTTTGCTTTTGTAGATGCAGGGCTTCTTTTTGCTTGTTGGCGCGTTGATGGCTTTGTGCAAAGCCGGGTTGTGCTTCGCTTTCTTGACTCAAGTGTTTAGCCAAAGCACTGATAGTGGGATATTGAAACAGTTCTACCACCGAGACTTCTTGCTGCAATATTCCACACAACTGAGCATGAACTTGTGCCATCCGCAGAGAATGACCGCCTAAATCGAAGAAATTATCGTGTAAACCAACTTTGTCCACTTGCAGGACTTTTTGCCAAACCGAAGCGATCGCTTGCTCTATGTCTGTCTGAGGTGTTGCATAAGTGGTATCTAATTGCAACCGCAAATTCTCTGGTGCAGGTAGTCTCTTCCGATCCACCTTGCCATTCGGGGTTTGAGGTAAGGCATTGAGAAACATAAAACTAGAAGGCACCATATAATCGGGTAACTTCTGTTTAAGAAAGCTTCGGAAGCTCTCAACCGCAGTGCGTTGCAGAACTTTTAAAAAGCCCCCTGTTTTGAGCAGATACTCAACACTTTGATTTAGAACCCCTTGCTCGGATGGTGAAAGCTGAAATTGAATCCCAGCTCGTGTTCCTTGTTGCCAAACGATGTTTCCAGAAAACCACTGAGCTTCGCTTGTATCTGGTAATGTCAGACACAAGCAAAGGTGCTGAGCGACAGACATCTCTGGTACTCCCACCAAGCAAGCACCCCCAACGGAGATATCCTCAGTTTTGAGTTTCACTGTCCCATAGTCATTTAATTGTGCCAAACACTCGCTTTCATAAGGCACCCGATTCGGTTTCTGTTTAGAGATAATATAAGCGACTAACCGCTTGTCACCTGGGATATCCTCTCGTGCCACAACGATCGCTTCCCGCACATCTGGATGCTGGCTCAACACCGCCTCAATTTCCCCAAGTTCAATCCGGAACCCACGAATCTTTACTTGGTTATCGATGCGCCCAAGGTATTCAACATTACCATCGGGCAGATATCTAGCCAGGTCGCCAGTTTTATACAAACGCTCCTGTGAGTCCTGAGTCCTGAGTCCTGAGTCCTGAGTCCTGAGTGAGGAGTGAGGAGTGAGGAATTCTCCCTCTGCCTTCTTCAAAATAAACTTCTCTGCCGTCAATTCCGGACGGTTGAGGTAGCCGCGTGCTAACCCAACTCCAGCAATGTATATTTCACCAGGAACGCCAACAGGAACAGGCTGTAGATGAGCGTCAAGTATATAAACTTGCGTATTCGCAATTGGATAACCGATAGGTAATTTATTGTCGCCTGGGATACATTCAGCAACAGTGGCACAGACAGTGCTTTCCGTGGGACCATAAGCATTGAAGAACCGACGACCAGTGACCCAACGTTTCACTAGTTCAGGAGGACAAGCTTCTCCAGCAACGATAATTGTCTGCAAATCGGGAAGTTCCTCTGCTGGCAAAACTGCTAGCGCTGAGGGAGGCAAAGTAACAATTGCGATCTGCTGGTCGCGCAACAACTTCAGCAAAGTAGTACCTGGAAGCAAGTCGTCCCGCTGGGCTAGAACCAGGGTTGCGCCAGCTACCCAAGTCATGACAATTTCCCAAATAGAAGCATCAAAACTGAGGGATGCAAATTGCAAAACACGATTATCTGGCTGCACATTAAAAAGCTGCTGTTGTGCTGTGGCTAGATTGCACAAACCGCGATGTGTCAGTAGAACACCTTTGGGTTTGCCTGTAGACCCAGAGGTGTAAATTGTATAAGCTAGGTTGTTAGAAGTGACACGAGAAACAGGGTTTTTCTCACCACCGATATTCGCTTCCCAATTGTCTAGATAGACGATAGTTGTCTTTTGTAATGATTTATTATGTGTTTGGTCAATGCCTAATGACTGCTGAGTTAGCAGCACAGGAACTTGAGCATCCTCTAACATAAATGCCAGACGCTCAGCAGGATAGGCGGGATCGAGTGGTAAGTATGCTCCACCTGCTTTGAGAATGCCTAATATACCGATGATGGTATGCAGCGATCGCTCAACGCAAATCCCTACTAAAACTTCTGGACCAACACCAAGAGTTTGCAGATAATGCGCTAGCTGATTGGCTTTGGTATTCAGTTCTCCATAGGTTAGCTGTTGATTTCCCAACACCACTGCTACCGCATCGGGTGTTTTCTCAACCTGCGCTTCAAATATCTGATGAATGCACCCTTGAGGATAATCTGCTTGAGTGTGATTCCAAAACGGCATCTGCTGCCACTCTGATGGAGTCAGCAACGGTAACACAGCAATAGATTGGTCTGGATTGGCAAGGATACCTTCTAGTAAGGTTTGCAAATGCCCGACCATGCGAGCGATCGCATCTGCCTCAAACAAATCAGTGCTGTATTCAAACGCGCCGAGCAAACCACCCTGTGTTTCGTCAAATGCCAGCGTCAAATCAAATTTTGCTGTGCCCGTATCCATATCTAACTGGCTGTCACTCCACGGTGGAGCGAGGACTGGCATGGGGGGTGCCATCACAAAGGCGATTTGGAACAGGGGGTTGCGACTTAGTTCGCGTTCGGGTTGCAGCGCTTCAACCAGTTTCTCAAAGGGCAAGTCTTGGTGAGCATCGGCTTCTAGGGTCACTTCCCGCACTCTAGCTAGCAATTGCCGGAACGTCGGTTTGCCAGATAAGTCAGTTCGCAGCACCAAAGTATTGACAAAAAAGCCCATTAACCCTTCTAATTCAGGACGTTGGCGATTAGCAATGGGCAAACCAACTAAAATATCTTCTTGTCCTGTGTAACGGTAGAGTAAGGTCTTGAAGACCGCTAGCAGGGTCATAGACAGAGTAGCACCTTCTTGGCGGGCGAAGGTCTTGAGCGCCTCGGTGAGGGTTGAGGATAAAGCAAACGGTTGTTGCGCTCCTTTGAAAGACTGGACAGGAGGTCGCGTTTTGTCGCTTGGAAGTTGTAACACAGGCAAGGAACCGCCGAGTTGCCGCTGCCAATAAGCGAGTTTGTCCTTTAGTAGTTCGCCTTGCAACCATTGCTGTTGCCAAAGCGCAAAGTCAGCGTATTGGATGGGAAGGACGGGAAAAGGAGAAGATTTACCCTGAGAAAAAGTATCATAAAGTACCATTAATTCCCGTATAAATATGCTTAACGACCAACCATCTGAGATGATGTGATGTATCGTCACAAGCAAGATGTACTCTTGTTCGGCGAGGTGCAAAAGAGTGACCCGTAGCAGTGGTCCTTGCTCTAAATTAAATGGTCGTTGAGCTTCGGCTGTTATTAGTCTTTGGGCTGCAAGCTGGCGGTTTGGTTCGCTAAATTGGCTGAAGTCTATTTCTTGTTGCAAGTAGTGATGTTGCAGAGTAGAGTCTTCTACCACTGGAGCAATAACTTGTACGGGTTGTCCGTCGGCGATCGCAAAGGTTGTTCGCAGAACTTCGTGGCGACGAACGATTTCGTTAAGGCTCTTCTCTAGCGCTACGCGATCTAAGTGTCCGTGGAATTGTAGAGCAGTGGGAATATTATAAATTGGACTATTGGGAATCAACTGATCGAAGAACCACAAACGTTGTTGGGCAAAAGACAGAGGAAAGACAAAGACTTCTTCCTCATCAGCACCCAAAGAATTTTCACCAGCCTCAAAAGAATTGGTAGAAAGCTTTTGTATCATTTTTTTCTCCTTTATCGTTGGCTGCCTAAGCTATCTGTCCCTTTGTGGAGAGCAGATCGCTTCATGCTATGGGCAGCGCGAGAAACTGATGTAATGGCGATTTTTGGCGCTATTGCTAGAGTGCCTTGAAGTTGAGCGATGGCTGCTGCGAGTTCTGCCACGGTGGGAGATTCAAATATCAAGCGTAAAGGCAATTCCACCTGAAAAAGACTGCGCAACCTAGAAATGACCTGTGTTGCCAGCAACGAGTGTCCCCCTAAATCTAAGAAGTTGTCATGGATACCGATGCGATCGCATCTGAGGACTTCAGTCCAGACTCCTGCTATGATCTGCTCCATAGCATTACGAGGTGCTGCAAATTCTTCTAATTCTGAGTCGTTTGTGTCCGATGCTACGGTTGTTGAACATTGCGGTAAGGCTTTGCGATCCACTTTGCCATTAGGAGTCAGCGGCAAAGTATCTAGCAAGATAAAACTGTTAGGCACCATGTACTCAGGTAACTTGTGCTTGAGAAAATTCCGTAAGTTCCTAGTAATAATTTGAGTCGGTGCTCTTTCTGGATTATGGGCTGTGACAACGTAAGCCACCAGTCGCTTATCACCTGGTACATCCTCTTGCACGACCACAATCGCTTCTTGCACATCTGTGTACTGACTCAACACCGCTTCAATTTCACCAACTTCAATTCGGAAACCACGGATTTTAACCTGGTGGTCGATACGTCCTAAATATTCAATATCTCCATTGGGCAAGTAACGGGCTAAGTCACCAGAACGATACAGGCGTGCATTAAGTTTTTTGCTAAAGAGATTGGAGATAAACTTCTCGTTAGTTAGTTCTGGGCGGTTAAAATAACCTCGTGCTACACCAGCACCACCAATGTACATCTCACCCGTAACTCCAATAGGTAATGGCTGCTGATACTTATCTAGTAAGTAGACTTGTAAGTCAGGAATTGGACGACCAATAACGCTTCCTAATCCTCCTTCTAAGTCTGCGATCGTTACTGGGTGGTAAGTAACATGCACAGTTGTTTCCGTAATCCCGTACATATTGACTAATTGGGGAACCCGATCGCCATGCTTTTCAAACCAAGGTCTTAAACTCTGAAGTTCTAAAGCTTCGCCACCGAAAATGACCAGTCGCAGGTTCAGCGTGTTATCAACTCCCAAAGCTTTCTCTGCCTGTATGAGTTGACTAAAAGCTGAAGGCGTTTGGTTGAGTACTGTAACTTGCTGCGCTAACAAAAATTTATAGAAATCTGCGGGTGAACGACTTAGCCAATACGGTACTACAACTAACTTGCCACCATATAGCAAAGCACCCCACATTTCCCAAACCGAAAAATCAAAGGCAATGGCATGGAAAAGAGTCCAGACATCCTGTTGGTTAAAGTGATACCAAGATTCAGTGGCTGTGAACAGACGGACTACATTACCATGATTTACCAATACACCTTTGGGTTGACCCGTTGAGCCAGAGGTGTAGATGATATAAGCTAGGCGATCGGTTATACAATCACTGATCACGTTTTCTTGACTTTCATTGGCGATTGCTTCCCAGTCTGTGTCTAGGCAAACAATCCTAGTCTGGTGTTTCGGTAAATTCTCGCTCAGATGCTGCTGAGTCAACAACACAGACACTTGAGAATCTTGCAAGATGAAGGCTAATCGCTCTTGTGGATAGCTTGGATCTAGCGGTACATAAGCGCCACCCGCTTTCAAGATACCTAATATTCCAATTATCGTATAAAGCGAGCGTTCTACAAAAATTCCTACTAGTACTTCTGTGCCTACACCTACCTTTTGCAGGTAATGTGCTAGTTGATTTGCTCTGGCGTTGAGTTCTTTGTAGGTTAACTGCTCATTTTCATAGACTACTGCTACAGCATCGGCAGAACGTTCAACTTGTGCTGCAAATAATTCATGCAAGCATAAATTCAAAGAATAGTCTGTCTGGGTGTCGTTCCATGCCTGCAATTGTTGGTTTTCTGCTTCAGTTAGCAAAGGTAATTCTGAGATTTTTTGTGCGGGATTGGTAACAACTGCTGCTAAAACAGTTTGAAAATGTCCGACCATCCGTGCGATGGTTGCCGCATCAAACAAGTCGCTATTGTACTCAAAGTAACCAACTAAACCTTCTGATTGCTCATCAAGCGAAAGCATCAAATCCATATTTGACGTTCCTGTATTTAAAATCAGGGGATGCAAATTCCATCCCGACTCCAATACAGGCGTTGGTGGGTCGAGAATAAACATCACTTGAAATAAAGGGTGATGACCGAGATGGCGTTCTGGTCGTAGGGCTTCAACTAACTTTTGAAACGGTACATCTTGATTGGCAGAAGCATCTAAAGTAACTTTCCGCACTCGTTCTAAAAGTTCTGTGAAACTAGGATTATCGGAAAGGTCTGTTCGCAACACCAAGTTGTTAACGATCAGGCCAATCAATCCAGCAAGTTCAGGACGGTTCATCGCAGAAATGATCGTGCCAACAGGAATATCATCTTGTTGGCTATGCCGCGCCAATACAGTTTTCAAAGCAGCTAGCAAGGTCATAAACAAGGTGACTCCCTCGCGACTGCTAAGCGCCCTAAGTTTGTCTGTCAACTCTTTAGGTATCGTTACCGAATGTTTTGCTCCTCGAAAGGTTTCTATTGCCGGACGCGGACGATCCTTTGGTAATTGCAACATGGAAAGATTAGCGAGTTGCTTTTTCCAGTAGTCTAGTTGAGGAGCAAGAACTTCATCTTGCAACCATTGTCTTTGCCAGTAAGCATAGTCGGCAAACTGAATTGATAATTCTGGTAACGGCGTACCCCTCCAGGGAAGCAAGCTACGCGTAGCGTCTGTCTGCGACACGCTGCGCGAACGCAGAGAAGGTTTGCCTTGAGAAAATGCTTCGTAAAGTACCCCTAATTCTGGCAAAAAGACGTTGCACAAGGAATAACCATCAAAGATGAGATGGTGCATGATCAAATACAACCGATAATCTGTCTCGTTGAACTTGAATAGAATCGCTCGAATTAGGGGTAATTTAGTTAAATCAAAGGGTTGTTGTACTTGTTCAGTGGCTTGTCGCAACGCTTCGGTTTCTCGTTCGACGGTGGGAAGCGCTTGCAAATCTACAACAGGTAGTGGTATGTAAGGAGTAGGATGGATAACTTGAACGGCTTGTCCATCAACAATTTCAAATGTAGTGCGCCAAATTTCATGTCGTCGGATAATTTCATTGAAACTTTGTTCTAGGGCAGCTACATCTTGTAACCCAGGCAGGCGAATATCTGCCGCATCGTTAGATGCAGCTTTACCGGGAACTAATTGTTCAAAGAACCACAATCGCTGTTGAGAAAACGCCAACGGTAAGTTTTGATTCCGAGGAATAGGAACAATCAGAGGTGCTTGCAAGCGAGGTTTTTCCTGGCTGACAGTTTCGATTTGGGCGGCGAGTTGGGCAATAGTGGGCGAGTCGAAAAGCGATCGCATTGATAAATCCACTTGATAGCGATCGCGTATGCGGGAAACCACCTGAATGACGAGTAAGGACTGTCCGCCCAACTCAAAAAAATTATCCGTGACACCTATCGGCTGCACGCCCAAAACTTGTTGCCAAATTTCCACCAGTTGCGCTTCGACTTGATTGCGAGGTGGCACAATACTTACTGCCTCATTTCCACTGGCTGGTGCTGGTAAGGCGCTGCGATCTACTTTTCCATTGGGCATCAGGGGCAGCGTTGCTAACAATACAAATGCAGCAGGCACCATATAGTCAGGTAGCTGACCTTGCAAAAAGCGACGCAATTCACTCTGGGTAAAAACTTCTTCTGGTTGAGCGACAATATATGCTACTAGCTGCTTGTTACCAGAAACATCTTCTCTATCTATAACTAGAGCTTGCTTCACTACTGGATGTTTAGTAAGTACGGCTTCAATTTCGCCTAATTCAATGCGGAAGCCACGAATTTTTACCTGCTGGTCAATCCTTCCTAAAAATTCTATGTTTA
>NZ_MTAW01000032.1 GCF_002154725.1 Nostoc sp. 106C
CCCTGACAGGTGTAGGTTTATTACATAGGTGTGAGTGTTCATCAGCAACAAGAAGAAAATAAAACATAGAACAAACAAGTGTAAGTCGAGAAAAGAGATGCTGAAAAATAAGTATCTCAAGCAATGGTCTTGTATAGTGTCAGAGCACATGGCTCATCTATCGATACCTCAAGCTGTGGGACTGGCAACATGGAGTTTTGGCATGGTGATGACAAAATCGAGCAGCTTGACCCTGGTGTCAAAATTTATCGCCAGTATCAATCAGGAAAAACCAAATACGGTACGTCAACGCTTAAAAGAATGGTATCAGGAGGCAGAAGCCAAAAAAGGAGACAACCGTTGTGCTCTCGATGTCAGCAGTTGTTTTGCGCCATTGCTGTTATGGGTAATTAATCTACTACCAACAAAGATTGAGCAAGTGGCTTTGGCGCTTGACGCCACAAGTATTAGTAACAAATTTACGGTCTTGTCAATTAATGTACTGCTTGCAGGGTGTGGAATCCCGATTGCATGGTGCATTGTTCAAGCGACTGAACCTGGAAGTTGGAAACCACAAGGCGCAAAAACTCATTAAACATCTTCAGGCTGTGATTCCGCAACAGTGGAATGTGATTGTTGCTTGCGACCGAGGACTTTATGCAGATTGGCTGTATGAACTAATTGTTGGTGTTAGCTGGCATCCATTTCTACGTATTAATCATCAAGGACAGGTACAAATTCCACCATGCAGTACTTGGCGACCGCTAGCAGAAGTTATTAACACACCTGGACAATCTTGTTCTGCTCGAGTTGTTTGCTTTAAAACTAACCCGCTGGAATGTACTCTCTTAGCACGTTGGGATCTCGGCTACAAAGACCCAAGGTTAGTTTTAACTGACCTTGAGCCAAATCAAGCTGATGTTTTATGGTACGGTTTGCGTCCTTCAACCGAATGCGTTTACCGCGATCTCAAAGGAGATGGTTGGCAGTGGCACAATACTCGTTTGCTCTCTCCACAACGTGCTGAACGTTTGTGGTTAGCGTTCGCCCTTGGCGTTGGCGCAGCCATCGCCCTGGCAACATTGTGGATGGTTATGCTTGGTGGTGAGGTAGTGCGTTCCTGTCGCCTTGCGTCGGAAAGCAACTACCGAACCCGTAAGGGCGAAGCTGAAAATCAATCTCCTCCCCCTAACTACCAACAACTTCCCAACAAACACATCGCCTTTTCTAAGGCTTTTAATCCAAAACCACTACGTCAGATTTCTTGTTTTCTTCTGGGTTTTATTACCCTGATTGCTGATTTGCTCAATGGTTTCTCAATTCATCTTCATCGTTGGAGTTCCTTTCCTCCTACTCCTGTTGATGCTTTCTATTACTCACACTTGTCCTCAGCGTAAAATACCTACACCTGTCAGGGG
>NZ_MTAW01000240.1 GCF_002154725.1 Nostoc sp. 106C
TCTCCGTATTTACTTATCTTCACATAGTTTGGTTTTTTCGTGCCTACTTACTTACAGATATAGCAAATTCTTAATGAAAATTACAGAAAGAGATTTTTGCTGAAAATCTGTTATAAGCCTCTCCTGGAGCAAGCTACCCATGCTACTTATTACTACCCAGGGGAATCAGCGTATAAGCTATTGCCTTAAGTAGCTAAATTACTGACTTGCTCTCGTAGAATTGAGGCGAGTAAAATGTAACTGGCGTCAACAAACCATAGTCCTGCCTCATCCTTTCGTTCACCCTCAGCGATCTAAAGAAAATTCTAAATTTACAAAGATTACAGCGTCAGGACAGCAGTAAATTATTGCTAATTTATTAGCCTTATTTGATAGTAGGAAAAATTAAAAATTATTGGCAGTATACTAAAAAAATTTATTATGGAACATATTTCACAACTGACAGCAAATGTTAGAGACAAAACTGCCTTACCAGATATTCTAGTTATAACTCGTAGCTTCCTGCCAAAAGATGCTGTAATTAGTGAATATATATATAATCGTTGTCTCCAAGATCCAGAACGGGTAATTGTTCTAGCTGCTGGTTGCTCAGGTGATAAAGTATTTGATCAAGCTCAAAAATTTCCTATTTACCGCTGGCCAATTACTAGAAATTTGAGTTTTCTCAATCCTTTCCTCAATCTTATCTATTCATTTGCACTAGCAATCAAACTATATTTTCGCTATCACTATCGCTATATTGAATGGGGTCACGGCTACGACTTTCCATCACTTTTGCTCCTAAGTTTTTTCTTACCTATTCGCTTTTTTATCTATCTTCACGGTAATGATATTCTTTGTGGTTTACGCAATCCTTTATGGCGATCGCTATTTAAATTGACACTTAAACGTGCTGAAGGGATTGTTTGTAACAGTTCCTTTACACAAGATTACCTCAGAGCTAGGTTTCGATTGGATACCCCTACCCACGTTATTAACCCGATGGTCAGGCCAGAGAAATTTAGCCAAGTAACAAGTCAAGGTAATCTGGGCGATTTACGTACAAGTGTGCGCCAGATGTATAACATTCCAGAGACAGCAGTAGTTATTCTCTCGGTGGGACAGCTTGTCAAGCATAAAAGCTTTAACCGTGTAATTGATAACCTACCGCTACTATTAACTGTTGGAGTCGATGTTCACTACATAATCTGTGGACAAGGCCCTTGTGAATCGGAACTTAAATCTCTGGCACACCGCTTGCGAGTCGATCAAAGGGTACACTTTGCTGGATATATCCCCGATCGCGAATTAGCTGACTATTATGCAGCCTGCGATATATTTGCTATGCTCAATCTATTGGATACAAAAGCTAGCAGTATAGAGGGTTTTGGCATCGTTTACCTAGAGGCGAGTTACTTTGGTAAACCTGTAATTGCTTCTCGTTTAGGTAGTGTCATAGATGCAATTCAGCACGAAGAGAACGGCATACTGGTTAACCCTAATTCTGGCTATGAAGTTTTTCAAGCTTTTAATCGCTTGTGTAAAGACCAGCCGCTACGCGAACAACTTGGTCGTAAAGGTAAAGAATTAGCCAAACGCAAAACCTTTCACCGTTCTTTGTACAAGTCGGAATGAGGGAGTGTGGGGAGTGTGGGAGAGGGTGGGGAGAAATGGGACAAGGGAAAGGAGAAATAACTAATAAAACTTGCCCATTGCCTTTTGACAAATGACAAATGACCACTTTTCCCAGTCACGATAAACTGATTCACCCGCCACCAACAATTGTCACAACTTCTAAGCGATCGCCTTGTTGCACTTTTGTTTGAGTCCAAAATTGGCGGTGTAAAATTTCGCCATTATACTCCACTGCTACCAAGCGAGGATTAAAACCAAGTTGTTGGAGTAAGTCGGGTAAAGGAGTTTGGGATGAACAGTTATGGCTCTCCCCATTTACCTGAAGTGTAATCTGATTAGACATAAGCTGTCACAAATTCATTAAAAGCAATAGACAAGGTTGAGAAAATTCTGAGCAGCAAAACCTACTACTCAGAACTTTAGCGATTTTAAATTTTGAATTATTCAAGACTCTGGTTTGATGCGATTCATTTGCGAGAGCAAATATTGTGTCACTAGGGTGGGTTGTTCCGCTTGCATGAGCGATCGCACCACTGCTATACGGTCTGCACCAGCATCAATCACGTCATTAATATTATTTGCATCTATTCCTCCAATCGCAAACCAGGGAATAGGGCAATTTTTGGCAGCATAGCTAACATATTCTAAGCCTGCTGCTGGCTTACCTGCCTTTGTTGGCGTTTCATAAACTGGTCCCACACCAATATAATCAGCACCTTCCGTTATTGCTCCTTGCATTTCTTCAAAATTTGTGGTGGAACGTCCTATGAGGCGATGAGAACCAAGTAATTGTCTGGCGATATCAATGGGCATATCTTGCTGTCCTAGATGTACGCCATCCGCATCTACTGCCAAAGCTAAATCTACACGGTCATTGATAATGAAAAGAGCACCGTAGAGATGACATAGCTGTCGCAGTTTTTTCGCTTGTTCGAGACGGATAGCATCATCAGCGGTTTTGTCACGATATTGTAACAGAGTCAATCCACCTTTGAGTGCAGCTTCAACCGTTGTCAATAAATTTTCTGACGGTGAGGTAACTAAATATAGGCGCGATCGCCACAGCAGTTGATGGCGCTGATAACCCAATAAATTGCTTTCTAGATTATACACTTGATACCGCATTTGCTTAAATGCTTTACCCATCTCAGAATGATGAAGCTTGCCATATTCTTCCAGCACCCGCATTGCTTCTTGCACCCGACAAAAGTTAGCTTGCAATAAGGCTTTAATGCTAGTACGTTGCTCCTCTTGTGGATGCGTTAGCTCTGTCCCTGCATCCCCTGGTGTATCTCGCGCTGCTCTCAGTTCAGCTGTATGCCAGTGAGCTATCTCTTGTCGCAGACGCTTGCATTCCCCAGTCAACTGAGCATTATTTAACCCAAAGCGACACCATTCCTCGATAATTCGCAAACCCTCACGAGCGCGGTCTAAATTAGCATCTAAAATGCGGTAAACCACTTGCTGCATCTGCTCTGTTTGGCTGTATGGCTCGACCATTACAACAACCCCATTCCTGCTTTCATCAAAAGACGGAAAATCAATTATTCTAGTAATTGTCATTTATTAAATTGCTATATTTACTAGAAATTTACTATGCACTCAAAACGTAAGAGTAGCAAGGATTCTATCAAATTAGCAGATATACGTGTCGGTTCTGATAAAGGTAGTTTAAGGCTACAGTTCAGCACTCGCATTAGCCAGCAGTTCTATAGCAAGCGACAAGCTTATAGAGGGTTGGGGAGAAGTGACACCCCAGAAAATTACCAATGGGCAAATCAAATAGCAGCACGGATACAAGCTGACATTGATCATCCTGATGGCGGTTTCTTTGATCCAACACTAGCTAAGTATCTGGAAATCAAGCAATTAACCACAATTACCCAGTTACACAATCTTAAACAACCACCTAAGCTTGGGGAATTATGGCATGAGTTTGTTGGCTGGAAATTGCAAACAAAGCAGATCCAAAAAACTACCTACAAAAAAAATTTTATTGTTTATACCAACTTGATTAAGGACTTTTTAGACTATAGCCTAAATCTTGATACTGCCAACAACTTGATTAAATATTTATTAGAAAAAAAAAGTAACTGTCAACAAATTAAAAAGCTGTTTGGTTTGCTGAGTCATATGTGTCAACGTGCTATAAGTAATCAGCAATTAACGGTAGATTATTTCTTAGAAATTAAAAAGACTTATACTATACCGAAAAAGTCTCAACAGCTATTAGAATCAAAAGATTATAGGGCTTATACTGTCCAAGAAAGAGATTTAATCATTGCATCATTCAAAAATTCTGAGCAAGCCTCTATCAGACATGGTGCTGATTTAATCGAGTTTCTGTTTCTCACTGGTTGTAGACATGGTGAAGTGTTCGATTTGAAGTGGAAAAATCTTCAATTAGAGCAAGGTTGGATAATCTTTAAAGCATCCTTTGATAGCAGTGCTGGCATTACTAAAAATGCAAAAAATAATATTGAGAGGCTATTTAAAATGCAAGGCGTTAGTAGGCTTATTAATCTATTGAAAAGATTATATGGAAGTGGCAAGAGAGAAAATGAATTAGTTTTTAGAACTATCTCTGGCAAGCAATATTCAACTAATACACTTACGGATATATGGACAGGTAATACCGTCGAGGTTAGAGGTAAAGTCTACCACTATCCTGGTGTGGTAAAGAAATTAGCACAAGAGAAAAAATTAGAATATTTAAAACCATGTTCTACACGTCACACTTTTATCAGCATCCAAGCTAATAATGGAGTTGACTTGAAACTCCTCGCTAATAGCTGTGGTAATAGCGTAGAGCATATTATTAAACATTACCTACATTTTGATCGGAATGCCAGGTTGAAAGATATCTAAATAGATTTATTTATGGTGTATGATAACACTACAATAAGATTCCCAACTTCTCTAAAAACTTGGGAATCTTATTTTTTAAAAATCAATTAATTGGTTAGTAATGAAAATGGCTAAATTAACGTTGCCCACTTTGGATTTGGTCAAAAATTGCGCCATCATCGAAAAACTTCTTCTGGACACTATTCCAACCTCCTAGATCCCCAACCGTATACAGCCGTGAAATTTTGGGAAATTTGTTCTGTACTTCTTTGGACACAGTAGAGTTCACTGGACGAAACCCAACTTTGGCAAATTCACGTTGCGCTTCTGGAGTGAACAGAAATTTGACAAAAGCTTCAGCAACCGCTCGGTTACCGTGCTTATCCACATTCTTATCTACAACTGCTACTGGCGCATCTATAGAAATGTTAGTTGAGGGAACTTCGTAGGAAGTGTCTGTCTTACCTTGTTGTGCTGCTAAAATTACTTCGTTTTCGTAGTTGAGTAAAACATCCCCCTGACCTTTCTTATAAAAAGCATCGCTGGATTCCCGTGCATCTTTAGGTAAAACAACGACATTTTTAAAGACCTGGGTAACAAAATTCCGAGCTTGGGTTTCATTACCACTATTCTTAGCGATCGCTCCCCACAAAGCAAGGAAATTCCACCTAGCACCACCTGAAGTTTTGGGGTTAGCCGTCACAATCTTGACCCCTGGTTTGGCTAAATCAGACCAATTCTTGATCTTTTTCGGATTACCTGCACGGGTTTCTAGAGCAACTACAGAGTGAGTCACAATCGAGTTATTTGGATTCTCACGCTCCCAGCCAGGTTGAATTAAGCCTGCTTGCTCGATTTTTTTGGTATCCAGAGCCAATGCTAAAGCTACAACATCTGCTGGTAAACCATCAATTACAGCCCGAGTTTGTGAGCCAGAACCACCATAGCTTTCGCGAACAACTATATCCTGACCTTTTTCCCGCTTCCATTTAGCTACAAATTGGGGAATTATCTTGTCATAAGCAGCCTTGGTAACTGCATAGGAAACCAGAGTAATTTCAACTTTCTTACCATTTTGGCTGATTAGTTGTGTTTTCTGATTAATAGATGAAGTTTGAGAAGCAGTATTTGCTGCATAAACAGGAATAAGAGTACTAAAACCCAACCCTGCTGCTAGCACTAGCACAGAGGTTTTAACTGAAGGCCGCTTTAGGGATGGAAATAGTTGCTGGACTGTATCTAAAACTTGCAACTTTTGAGATGGCTTATGGGTCATGGGGTCGTTAACAGCTGGTATATCAAATTAAACATCTAAAAATCTATCGAGATATAGTAGATGCTTTTAAAAAAGAGAGTATCAGAATGAAACAAGAAATATCAAGGGGTTTTTCCTTAAAAAATACAGTTTCTTTACCAAGAAAGGTGTGTATTTTTTATTTGCTCAAAATTTATAAATTAGGGATGAAGAGTAATAGGTAACGAAGATGAATCTCAGCCTTACTAAGTAGGCAATACAAATCAATACCAATTCTTTGCATAGCAACAATCTTAGAGAAAAAACTCTCTTCCAAATCAGCTATTAACCTGATAGTTTCCTGTTGAAATCCATAAACCTAATTATGATGATGTGATAAAAATTTGGAAATTATTTTACTCAGAGTAGTTTGAATTACCCATCAAACTGTTAAAATCACCATATTCTCTATCGAGAATATGCAGTTTTCCTCTTGCCTTTGATCAGGAATACCTGCAATTATCTTATATACCATGTATGTATACGGTATTTCTATAGAATAACCGTAGATTTTGTAGAGGAGAATCTGGAATGAGTCTGTGGCCACGTCCCCTGAAGCGATCGCAACTGAGTATTGAGCGCATAATCACTCGATTCAGGCTAAATTCGCTTAAAGGCTTTGTATCGCTATTTTTGGCAGGGACATTATTGAGTGTAGCTCTTGCCGCCTGCTCTGGTGGAAATGCTAATAATTCTGCCAGTGAAACCCCTGCGGCTAGTCCTGTTGCCGCCAACAAACAAAATGTTGAGATAACGCTTGTTTCCTTTGCTGTTACTAAAGCTGCACACGAAGCGATTATTCCTAAATTTGTAGAGAAATGGAAGCAAGAACATAACCAAACTATCACTTTCAAGCAAAGCTATGGTGGGTCTGGTTCTCAGACTCGCGCTGTAATTGATGGTTTGGAAGCAGACGTTGTTCACTTAGCGCTGGCTGGAGATACCCAAAAGATTGAGAAAGCCGGACTAATTCAACCAGGATGGGAGAAAGAAGTTCCCAATGATGGCATTGTCTCCAAATCTGTAGCAGCATTAGTAACTCGTCCAGGCAATCCCAAAGGTATTAAGACTTGGGCTGATTTAGCAAAAGACGGTATAAAACTAATTACCGCCGATCCCAAAACCTCAGGAGTTGCGCGTTGGAATTTCCTTGCCTTGTGGAATTCTGTTATTAAAACTGGTGGAGACGATGCTAAAGCGCTTGACTTTGTAACTAAAGTCTATAAAAATGTACCAATTTTGACTAAAGATGCACGTGAAGCTACAGATGCTTTCTTTAAACAAGGTCAAGGTGATGCCTTAATCAATTACGAAAACGAAATTGTTCTAGCAGAACAAAAGGGTGAGAAAGTAACTGCTGTTGTCCCTGATGTGAACATCTCCATCGATAATCCGATCGCCGTTGTAGATAAAAACGTTGACAAACACGGTACTCGTGAGGTCGCTGAAGGTTTTGTGAAATACCTCTATACTCCAGAAGCACAACAAGAATTTGCAAAATTAGGATTTAGACCTGTAGATGAGACAGTAGCAAATACTAAAGAAGTTGCAGATAAATTTCCAAAAGTGAAAACTCTGGGTACAGTTAAAGACTTCGGTGGATGGGATGCCATTAATAAGAAGTTCTTTGCAGACGGCGCAGTTTTCGATCAAATTCAAGCTAAAAACAAACGTTAATAGTTATTTCGTCATTAGTTAGTAGCAAAGAATTCGTCTCTAACTAATGACTAACCATCAATACTCAGCAGTGCAATCACAGGAAACCTACCAAACTTGGGTTTTACAATTTTGAAATTTAACTTTTGCATTTTTGACTATGGCCATATCTCCTTCTTTTGAAGTTGACCGTAAAACTCCTGTCTGGAAGGCGTTCCTGCATCAGTTACGTCAAATTCCCTGGACCTGGCGCATTACTCTGGTATACCTAACAGTAATGTTGTTTGTCCCTATAGCAGCAATGTTTCTGAAAGCGAGTACAGAACCGCCAGCCAGATTCTGGGAAATAGCTACCAGTCCCTTAGCTCTAGCTACCTATAATGTCACCTTTGTCACCTCTTTATTAGCAGCTTTGCTCAATGGGGTATTTGGGACTCTAATTGCTTGGGTTTTGGTGCGCTACGACTTTCCCTTGAAACGCATCATTGATGCCACAGTAGATTTACCTTTTGCGTTGCCAACCTCGGTAGCAGGGTTAACTTTGGCGACAGTTTACAGCGATAATGGCTGGATTGGTTCGCTATTAGCACCGCTAGGGATTAAGGTATCTTTTACCCGTGCGGGGGTAGCAGTAGCAATGATCTTCATCTCGCTACCGTTTGTAGTCCGGACGGTGCAACCTGTGCTTCAAGAAATGGAACATGAAATTGAAGAAGCCGCTTGGTCTTTAGGTGCTTCTCAATGGCAAACTTTTTGGAAAGTCATTTTGCCACCATTATTTCCCACAATTTTGACTGGTATTGCTTTGGGTTTCTCTCGTGCAGTGGGAGAGTATGGCTCGACTGTAATTATCTCTTCCAATACACCCTACCAAGATTTGATTGCACCTGTATTGATTTTCCAGCGGCTAGAGCAGTATGACTATTCTGGTGCAACTGTGATCGGCGTAGTTTTACTGGGAATTTCCTTGGTGCTGCTTTTGGCAATTAATTTCTTACAAGCGTGGTCAAGAAGATATGACAGTAAATGAGCCAAGGTTTCACTCATCTACAGCTGAGAAAGATACAGCTAAGCTCAAAAAGCCTAACAGTTGGGTGCCAACACTTTTGATTGGGATTGCGATCGCCTATTTAGTCCTCGTTCAATATATCCCGGCAATCAACGTTTTTATCCAAGCCTTCAGCAAAGGAGTTGGTCCGTTCCTATCTAACTTGAGCCGTCCAGCCTTCCTCCATGCAGCTTGGCTAACCCTGTTGCTAGCGCTGATCGCTGTCCCCATTAATGCAATCTTTGGACTCTGTGCAGCTTGGGCGATCGCTCGTCATAATTTCCCTGGTAAGGCTATAGTCTTAAGTATTATTGACCTACCCTTTTCGATCTCGCCCGTAGTCGCTGGATTAATGATTGTGTTGCTATATGGGCGAAATGGGTGGTTTGGCCCTTGGCTACAAGGACATGATATCCAAATTATCTTTGCCTTTCCCGGCATGGTACTAGCTACCGCGTTCGTGAGTATGCCCTTTGTCGCCAGAGAAGTGATTCCTGTCTTAGAAGAGTTTGGCAAGGATCAAGAAGAAGCAGCAAGAACACTCGGCGCGAACGATTGGCAAACATTTTGGCGCGTTACCCTACCTAGTATTCGCTGGGGCTTACTCTACGGCTTAATTTTAACCAATGCTAGAGCAATGGGTGAATTTGGCGCGGTTTCAGTAGTATCTGGCAATATTGCTGATAAAACCCAGAGCTTACCACTATTTGTGGAAGATGCTTACAAACAGTATGAAACTGAAGCTGCATTTTCTGCCGCTGTACTGTTAGCGCTACTTGCAGTAGTCACTTTGGTGTTGAAGGAGATTTTAGAAAGGAAAACTCGAATTAAAGATGTTGAATAAGCAGGTAAGGGAGACAAACAATTCAAGATTCAAAATCATGACTGTTGACTCTTGAGCATTGACAAAGGACAAATGACCAATGACAAATAACAGTAAACGGATTAGGGTCAGAATTCCCAAGGAATATCACCAAGAACCTGTGATTTCTCGCCTAGTTTCTGACTACGGTGTAACTGTTAATATTACTGCGGCAATTTTGGGAGCTAATGCTGTTGGTGACGGTTGGTTTGACCTGGAACTACAAGGAACAAATGCACAAATTGAAAGTGCTGTGACCCATCTTAATGATTTAGCCTTGCAAGTATGGGATGACACAAACACAGCTAATTGGTAAGGTTTTTTGATGCTACTTTCTATCACCTCATCCTCCTCAATCATCAGGGGGATAATTTTTTAGTTTATATTCCTTACAAGATATTAGACATTTTGTATGAGTCGAAATTTTGGATATTAAACTACAGATGAACACCGATATTAATCTATGGTTCATTCTTATCTTATTTAATATTTTTGTAACAGGTCTAATGTTTTAGTCATTTTAGTAACTGGAACAATTATGCCTTTTCTTAAATGATGAGGTGCTCTTTTGATAATGGTAAAACCCAGCCGTGAATAAAATCCTTCAGCATACAGGCTAGCAGTTGTAATTACCTTATCTATACCTTGCTCACTTGCTTGATTGCAAAAATGTCTCACTAAAACTCGCCCTATGCCTTTTCTTTGGTATTTGGGATGCACATATAAAGCTATCAGTTCATCCACAATATAACTAGCAAACCCTGTAACTACATCATCTTCGACAGCAACCCAGAAATGTTCTGCTTTCATACTCTTCAAGATATTGGAACCATCAGGCTGATCGCGGTAGTTACGCCAAGCTAACAGTTCTTTATGGGTATAGAAGGTTGCTGGCAGCGCTTTGATAGCAGCAATATGAATTGCACTAATATCCCATGCATCTGTTTCTTGTGCAGGTCGCAGAACAATTTCGTTAGCACTCATATTTTTGTTTCAAGATATCAGTTTTTTATAAGAAATTTAACTGGCGATCGCAATATGTAAAAAATCTCAATTCTTAACTGTCTACAGCCCAGATCCCCGACTTCTTAAAGAAGTCGGGGATCTAACAAGTTATTGGTTGACTCTTGCCTTAAGATTGCTATACTACCTCTCCCAATCTCCTTATTTGGTATCAAGGAAATCAAATGTCAAATTTTGAGCTAGTACTAAAGCTGTTGCTGCAACTAACGGTAATTTTGGTAACTTGTCGGCTTGTGACTATTGTTGGGAAACGATATCTGGGACAAACTGATGTTGTTTGTGAAATGATTGCTGGTGTGATGTTAGGTCCATCTTTGCTTGGTTTAATCAACCCAGAAATACAGCAATGGCTATTTCCAAAAGCACCAATCTTGCTAGCGACGGGAGCAAAAATCCCCAATCCTTCAATGTCAATTCTCTTCGCTATCAGCCAGATTGGGCTAGTAATTTATATGTTTTTGATCGGTTTAGAGTTTAATACCGATTTAATTAAGCAGCGTCTCAAGAGTGCAGGTTTGGTGTCTGGTGCGGGTATAATTGCGCCTTTTTGTTTAGGTGCAGTTGCAGCCTTTTTTTTGTATGACAGAGGCGATCTCTTCAAAGCAGGAGTTACTCCTTGGGCTGCGGCTTTATATCTGGGTGCTTCTATGTCGATTACGGCATTTCCCATGTTAGCCCGGATGCTCTATGAACGTGGTATCGCCAAAACTACCTTTGGGACTTTAGCACTAGCAGCTGGTTCCATAGATGATGCAACTGCATGGTGTTTACTGGCTATTGTCCTAGCGAGTCTCAATGCCAATACAAGTATTGCGGCCTTTGCGATTGGTGGTGGGATTGGCTACGTACTATTAACAATTTTTGTTGGCAAACCGGCATTAACTATCTTTGCTCGAATTGCAGACAAAGATGGTGGTGTGACAATTTCGACTTTAACATTAGTGTTGATGGTGTTGATGACTTGTGCCTGGTTTACTGATGCCATCGGTATCTATGCAGTATTTGGTGCTTTTATTTTAGGTACAGCAATGCCACGCGGTGAATTTGCCGAACAAGTACGCGATCGCACAGAATTCTTGACAACAGCATTTTTACTGCCAATATTTTTTGTCTTTTCTGGACTCAACACTCAAATCGGATTAGTAAATACACCTACGTTGTGGGGAATTACGCTGTTAATTGTGGCGATCGCTATTTTGGGTAAAGGTATTGCTTGTATGCTAGCAGCAAAATTCGCTGGCGAAACTTGGCGAGAATCGGCAACTATTGGTGCTCTGATGAATGCTCGTGGTTTGATGGAGTTAATTATCCTCAATATTGGGCTAGAGCAAGGAGTAATTACCCCAACTTTATTTACTATTATGGTTATTATGGCCATTGTCACAACATTGATGGCATCACCACTAGTTGCCTATTTATTGCAAGGTACAATTTACGAAAAATACCCAGCTTAAGAATAATTAAGCCAAAATTTGAGTGTTAATTATCTATTCTGAAAATAGGGTAGGAGGCAGAAGGTTAAAGCTGTTCATGCTCTCGTTTTGGGAATTATCCATGATTGACTAGCTTGAAATTAGAAACTCAGGGTTAGGCAAGAAGGACTTAAGCAAAATATTTGAGGTAATAATTCCTGTAAATATTAACTCTTGACTTTTGACTGTTGACTGTTGACTGTAGATGTTGGATTCACCACACTTAATTACTAATTACCAGCCCAGTGTCGTAACAACAATTAACATCATAACCTGGCAAGATTCTACCTGTGGTGTGTATAAAAAGGTTGACATTTTCTATTGATTTAAAGAATTATCTAAGGGAAACCTGATAGCCACTTTCGAGGAAACTATGCACACAGTAATACTCGTTCTCTTTGAGGTGCTGATTGTTATCGGACTGTCACGGCTAGTAGGACTAGCATTTAAGTCCATTAAGCAACCGCTGGTAATTGGTGAGATTGTGGCCGGGATTATGCTCGGACCTTCTTTATTTGGTCTGATTGCACCAACAGCAGCAGCTACTTTGTTCCCACCTGAAGCAATTCCGTTTTTGAATGTGTTGTCACAGGTGGGGCTGATATTTTTTATGTTTCTCATTGGTTTGGAACTCAATCCAAAATACCTCAGCGGTCAGTTAGAAACAGCAATTTTGACTTCTCATGTCAGCATTTTGGTGCCATTTTCTTTAGGCACACTATTAGCAGTGTTGCTTTATCCTATGGTTTCCAATGCTAGTGTTTCCTTTACCGCCTTTGCCCTATTTTTGGGAGCGGCGATGTCAATTACCGCCTTTCCGGTACTGGCGCGAATTATTACAGAGAACAACTTGCAAGGAACGCGCTTAGGAACATTGGCGTTAACTTGCGCTGCTGTGGATGATGTGACGGCTTGGTGTTTGTTAGCAGTGGCGATCGCAGTAGCAAGAGGCGGTAGCATTGCTAGCGCATCCCCCACAATTATCGCCAGCATACTCTACATCGGTTTCATGGTTACAGTAGGACGTTGGTTCCTGCAACGCCTTGCTACCTACTACCAGCGCACCAGACGCTTGAGTCAATTGGTAGTAGCGTTGATTTATATGGGAGTCGTAGCTTCTGCTCTAATCACCGAACTAATTGGCATTCACCTCATTTTTGGGGCCTTTTTACTGGGTGCAGCTATGCCCAAGAATGCAGATTTAGTCAGGGAACTGGCAGAAAAAACCGAAGATTTTGTATTAGTATTTCTGCTACCAGTTTTCTTTGCCTTTAGTGGTTTGCGGACGCAAGTTGGCTTGCTCAACCGTCCGGAGTTGTGGTTGCTGTGTGCATTGGTGTTAGCAGTAGCGATCGCAGGTAAGTATGTTGGGACTTATGTCGCAGCTCGTGTCAGTGGTATTAATAAGCGGGAAGCATCAGCCCTTGGTTGGTTAATGAATACTCGCGGCTTGACTGAGTTAATCGTGCTCAATATTGGTCTAGATTTAGGCGTGATTTCCCCTATACTTTTTACTATGTTGGTGATTATGGCATTGGTCACGACATTTATGACCTCACCACTACTGGAATGGACATATCCAAAAAAACTGATCAAGTTAGATCGCTTAGAGCCAGAATTGGCAGCAGCCGAGAAGGAAACTACTGTTGGTAGCGAGTACCGAATTTTAGTACCAGTAGCTAATCCTAGTACCCAAAAAGGCTTATTGCAGTTAGCAGTAGCCATCGCCCTTAACTATCGCCAACCTGCTGTTGTTTATCCCCTCAGCTTGATTGAATTTGAAGAAGACTATGCTTTCGAGAGCACACCAGTTGAGGCTAATCGATTAATTGAGCAACGCCACAAACAGCTAGAAGAATTGATTAATACTCTAGAACCACCAACGACACGTTCTTATGTACAGCCTATCATCCGCTTATCGAGCAACGTTGCTAGAGAAACAGCAGAGATTGCCAAAATTGAGCAACCTAATTTGATTTTAGTAGGTTGGCACCGTCCTGCTTTTAGTAACAATCGCTTAGGAGGCAGAGTTGGTCAAATTTTGACTACTGCACCAGTGGATGTAGCAGTTTTTATTGACAGAGGAGGCGAGCGATTAGAAAGCTTGTTAGTTCCTTACTCTGCAAATATCCATGATGACTTGGCGCTAATACTGGCCTTGAGATTGCTCATCAACCGTGATACTTGTACATTGCAGATTTTACAAGTAGTTTCAGAAAATCAAGCCAACAACGAATTGAGTTACGAGCTACACACGATGATGGGACAAATGCCAGATAGTGTACGCGATCGCATTGAAATCAAGACGATTGAAGCCCCAGAACCAATACAAGCAGTAGTTGCAGCTTCCGAAACAGTTGACCTGACCATTGCTGGGACTAGCCGCGCTTGGGGTATCGAACGCCAAACTCTCGGAAGATATACAGATCAACTAGCGATCCAATGTCGTTCCTCGTTGCTGATAACCCGCCGCTATAGTCAAGTTACCTCTCATTTATCCTCAGTGTTATCTGAGGCTAGTAGTCAAGAATCGGTCGCTAGGAGCTGAAACAATGAATCATTTGAACTTAAAATCCTTAGCCTTTTATGGCATAGCCATCGGTGCAGTTCTCCTGCTGTTTAAAACTGTCAGTGCTTACGGGGAAACTAATCTTAAAGCGCCCCCTGCAATTAACAATCGCTATCGTCTGACTTTGGCGGAAGATATACCTAACTGTGAGAAACCAGATGCTTTGATACTCAACATTCAACAATCAGGTATTTACTTCAATGCCTCTTTCTTACCAGCAAATACTAATGCTGAAATTGCCACTAGCAATCCAAAAAATGATTCTCTCTCTGGCATATTGAGAAATAAAGAATTGAGTTTATCTGGCAAAATTGACAGATCTCTTTTGTGTAATATTGCTTCTACTCAAAATGCACCTGTTCACTTAGCTACAATGCAAATGCAATTGGTAGAGCAAGGAAATTTTACTGGTCAATTAACTTTAAGTGGTAGCACCAGAAATTTTAGATTTACAGCTGTACCACAAAAAGCTCAAGAAAAATCTCAACAGCTTAAAAAGCATTAAAAGAACAGCAGCGATGGAAAATAGAAAATTATTAGATAAAAATTATGGATCAACGTTTAAGGACGCAGCAATTTTTAAAATTTTGCAAGCAGCTATTTGGTATTAGCTTGTTTAGCGGCTACATAACAATTACTCTGGAAGCTGGTAGCAGTATTGCTAAACCAGTAGCTAAGCCGCCACAAGCTTCCAATTATCCAAATGTACCACTTGTATCCAATCCATTAGCCAGGCTGGATAATTGGCGCTTTTCTGTGGAGACTCTGCAACTAGAATTTGCTCTCTCAGCAGGTACAACACCTCACCACTTCTATCTTGCCCAACCTCCACGTATTGTTGTAGATTTACCCAATACCAAATTGGGGTATGTTGCTACACAACAAACTTATTCTGGAGCCATCCAAAGAGTTCGTGTTTCCCAATTGAACGCAGGCGTAACTCGGATTGTTTTAGATTTAGCACCAGGGAATTTTTTAGATCCTAATCAGGTAAAATTGCAACCTGTGTCTAAGAAAAACCCTACTCGCTGGGTTTTACGTCCTTTCAGTTCTGGTTATAGAAACTCCGCAAAACCAGGAAACTATCCGCAATTGCCTAGTAATGTACCGTTAAATCCTTATAACTACCCACAACAACCTAGTAGCTTACCCCAATTTCCATATAACTATCCGCAACAACCTATTAGCCAACCACTAACGACTAACCAACAATTACCCTTTTTTACTTTACCGCCACCATCTAACAACTTGCCTGCAATACCTACTAACCAACAACAACCCTTTGTCGTTGTACCACCCCTTACGCCTAACAGCCAATCTCAACTACCCAGTTCTACACTTCCTCCGGCTATTTTCCCAAATCAACCTGGTAACTTGAACAACCCTGCTGCTATTGCCAAACCTGATTTTCCCATCCCTACAGTTCCTCAATATCCATCTAATGTTCCTGAAACATCGGTGATTGAGTTTGGTCAACCTATTCCCAAAACAAAAAACTAATGACGATCAAAAGAAGCGAGGAGCTAGAGAGATGAGCATAAATTATAAATTAATTTTTCGCTAGCTTCCCCTATTTTTTATCTTTTTTAAATCTCAATTTTCATTGACAGACTATTAAAATCTATCCGTTTCTTGCGTTGGCGCAACTGCTCCTGGTTGAGACATGAAAAAGTTTTGAGCCGACTCATTCTGGTAAATACATCTAATATCAGGTTTATCAGTGTCCAAGTTACCTGTGAAACCAAAAGTGTTCAGGCGATTCTTACATTCTCTTACTTGTTCAGATGTTACTAGCTTTCGCTGCTCTAAAAGTGCCCAGTTATTTTGGCGGAGAACGCATCCAGGGCGCATACTAGGTTGAGCAACGTAGACATTGAAAGGATTGAGAGTTACAAAAAGTCTGGCGTCCATTACCATAGCGCTGGCTCCGTATTGCACACAAATCTCAGGGTTTGGTGCTTTAGTATCAATAAATTCACGGGAAGCCACATTTGATGGGGATAAAGTAGTTGTAGAGCTAAAGGCAATGCCAATTCCAATCCCTAACACAAGGACGCCCCCCAAAATCGCTATGGTAGTGAAGTTAAATATAGGAGATTGGAATGCAGAAGATTTAGAACTATTAGCCGATCTACTAGTGGTTGTACGTCTCATTGTCGCTGGTTTACCTTCGAGCCTCAGATAGCAGGGAGTTGTCTAAAATGCTCTCCCTCTTTAAGTATGCCGAGAATTAAGGAGAATTGCCCGCAAGTTTCTGGATTTTTGTTTAAGAACAAAATTAGCAAATTTTCTCGCTGTTTGAGAAGCATAGTAATCAGCTCCATTTTACGATGCACATCGTAGTTTAACTTGCTGCTAATGATTTTTCCCATACGACTGAGTATCGCCAGAACAAATGCTTTGTGATCTTTGCTCCAGTTAACGACTTCAGATATATTTGTTTTGCTTGCGATCGCGTGAGATATTTGTCTGTACTACCATGCTCTTGCCATACTGCAATCGCTTCTGGTGTCGGTCTGAGGCGTTTGTTTTTTAACAGTTGCAATGTCAAATGTAAGGGAACAGCGACCGCATCGCTCAGTATATCTTGTATCCCTTCTGATTTAACCAAGTCTAGAATTAAAAACTTACCACCAGGTTTAAGAGCAGTCTGAATTTTGGGCAATAATACTTCCAAGGGTAAATGATGAACTGTGGCAATCGATGCTATGGCATCAAAATACTCAACAGGAAATTGCCATTGCAATATATCAGCTACTTGGAAATCTATATTTGGATAACTTTGAGATTGTTGCTGCGCGACTTCGATCATTTTTGGAGATAAATCTACCGCAGTAACTTGATCGGCCCGTTGAGCTAACAGACGAGAAAAAACACCAGTGCCACAGCCGATATCTAAAATCTTCTCACAATGAGGTGGTAATTGCTTGAGTAAAAAACTATGGTAATGATTGTTATGGTTCCATTGTACAGGTTGAAGTAAGGCAATTCTGTCAAAATCCTGTTGAATTTTTTGTGTCAGTTGGTCACTCATATTGCCTGATCTTTGAGCGTCAATATTAAACCAAAGCGATCGCTGTTACTTCGGGAGGACAATACCAGCGTCCAGGCGGAAAAGTTCCCAAACCACGATTAACATAAAGCTTGTTTGTACCTACCCAATGTAAACCTTGGCTCCATTGCCAATTTTTCACGACTTTCGGCCATTTCCCTTTTAAAAAGGGTATCCAAGGCCAAAGGAATTCGGGAATTTTATGACGAGATGAATAAATCCAGTGAGGTACAGAACCAACTCCTGGAATCACTATTTGGCCCCCGTGAGTATGTCCTGAAAGTTGTAAATCCACGCGCCATTTTTGTAATGCTTCGGCGCTATCTGGATTGTGAGATAACACAATTCGAGGCGTGTTGACATCTATTTGCCGCATTACTGATGCAGGGTTAAACTCAGGTGACCAATAATCAGGAAGTCCTACTAATGCTAACTCAGGGCCTAGAGGATAGGCTACTTGATTCCAAAGAACTTGAATTCCCACAGCAGTTAAAGCACCAGTTATTTCTGCTTTAGAGGTAGGCAAATATAGGTCATGATTTCCTAAAACTGCATAAATACCAGCGCGACTTTCTAAGCTTTTCAACCGTTTTACTAGTTGATGTATTGGTTTGGGGCTATGAGTAACAAAGTCACCTGTAAGTACTACTAAATCAGGCTGAAGTTGATTGCTTGTATTTATTGCTTGTGCTAAAAGTTCTTCAGATAACAGCAGCCCATCATAATGTAAATCTGACATCTGTACTATCTTAGAATTCCGTAATGACTTAGATAGTCCCGAAATTTCTATATTTAAATATTCGGTACTTAAAGGCTCTGAAAGTAATTTCATTTTTTAAGTATTGAACTAAAGGTAGTTATAGCTGCCAACGAAAGAAAAGAGTTAGCCAACCTAACACTCGCTGCCAGATAGGCCTAGCTTTCCATTCTGTTATAGTTACGCGATCGCTTCTGCTAATTCCATAAGCAAAGAATTGCTCGACTAATTGCGCTAATTCTGGTTCAGATAAGGAAAGCTGAAGCTCATCATTGTGGAAAAGGCTGCGAGGGTCTAAGTTGGTACTGCCGGTACTGACAAAATTGTCATCGATCAGCAATACTTTGGCGTGCATCATACTAGGCTGGTGCTCATAAATTTCGATTCCTGCTGCTAGTAATTTGGCGTACCCTTCACGTACTGCATAGTAGATTAATTTTTTGTCGTTGTGGAATCCCATAGTTAAAATACGTACATCTATGCCTCTTTTCTTTGCTGCCAACAGCGCTTGACGAGCATTGTGATCTGGGAGAAAGTAAGGACTAGCCAGCCAAATCCGCTGTGTTGCTGCTAAAAAACTAGTGTAAAAAAGGGCACAAACAGTAGAACTAGCAGCCGGTGAGCTACTCGGTGTGACTAGGACAGTTGCACCACCCATAAAAGGTGATTTGAATAGTTTTGGCTTAAGACTAGCCACTCCTCCCTCGTAAAGCCAGTGTTGCATGAAGATCCCTTCTAGGGTAACGACGATTTGTCCAGTGAAGCAAACCTCCAAATCGAGCCAGGGATCTGTAACTTCTTTTTTTTGGACACCATCCCAGTGATCGGAAACTCCCATACCTCCGACAAATGCAACTTCCCCATCTATTAGTAGCAATTTGCGGTGGGTGCGGATGTTGTAAGTGAGAGGAGCTTTCCAAGTAAACTCATGAAAGAATCGCACAGCAACACCCGCAGCTTTGAGTTGTTGCCAGTAATCTTGAGATATTGTTGTTACCCCTAAGCTATCAGCGATAAATAGTACCTCAACTCCAGCCTGCGATCGCTCCGCCAACGCTGCTGCAAATTCGTCAGCGCGACGACCAGGAGTCATAAAAAATGTTTCAAAGTGAATTGTACTTTGGGCACGCTGAATTGCTTTTAACCTAGCTGTATAAATATCGTCAATCTCAAACCAAAAGTTTGTAAACTCCCCTTGCGTAATCAATGAGTTAGATACACTCATCATCGCCACAGGAAAGTCAGGTTCAGTTAATCCTGGAACATCTGTTATTCGATAGTTGATTTTTTTATGGAAAGCTCCTGTCAAGTAAAGGATAAATAAAACAATAAAAATTAATACTAGTAGTAACTCACTACTTAGCCAGGTTAAGCCACGCAAAAATTCTATATTCAAGATTTAAATTCAAAATTCTACTCATATCAATTCTACGTAAAGTTGTATACCTTAATCCTAGTTTTTTCGCTAATAGCTTTAGTGAAAAGCTGCTGTCTAAAAAATATTTGAGAAATAAATAAAATCATTCCTTAGATAGATACATATATGTGAGTATTTTCGCCCATTAGGTAGAACGCAGGAAGTTACTAGATTTTGGGAAACTAATTAGACAGAAAAAGTAATAGCAACCTCAGTACTCAAAACTAAAAGAACTTATCGCTTATGCTTGGTAATAGCACCATCGAAACAAAAATTGTGAGGTTAATAAGCATATATTTACAGTATAATTAATATTATTATATGTGTATTTAAAGCTACATAAAATGTTTATAAATTCAATTTGTTTCTAATAATACAAATTTATTTAATAATTTTCCTGTTCTTTAGATAGAGGCCTGCATATCTTTAGATAGAAGACATCAAAAATCAATTACGATAAATTTTGGAAATCTTTTCTCTTAAATTTAAAAATCACATTTTGGAGATTTGAAAATCGTCATATCAAGTCATGTTTAGATGTTTATAAATTAAGTTTCCAAAACCAAGATATAAAATTTATGAGGAGTGTCAAAGTAGCTACTGTTATTGTTACTTGGAACAAGCTACATCATATCTGCTTGCTGATTGAAGATATTAATAAACTGAATTCACAACATTTCCAACTAGATATCTATGTTGTAGATAACGGTTCAACGGATAGTACTCAAAATTACTTAGAGCAGCACTATTCTTCTTCGATCAAAGTTTTGCAAACAGGTAGCAATTTAGGCGGTTCTGGTGGATTTTCTTATGGTTTACAATTTGTTAGTCAGCTTGAATATGATTACATCTGGCTACTTGATAATGATGTTCGTCTAGATCCGTTAGCTCTAGAGACACTAGTTCAAACTTTACAAAACCATCCTGAAGTAGGATTAGTTGGTTCTCAAATTCGTAAGCTACAAGAACCAAATACAATTCAAGAAGTAGGCAGTTTTATTAACACAACAAAAGCACACCTGAAAACCAACTTCGGTAACTATAGTAACATTTCAAATGAGGAAATCCTCAAGGGTAGAGCTTACATTAATGTAGATGTTTGCGCAGCAGCATCGTTATTAGTGCGTAAAGAAATTGTCCAGCAAATAGGATTGTTTGAAGATTACTTTTTGCATTTTGATGATGTAGAGTGGTGCTTGCGAGCCAAGCAGGCTGGTTGGATTGTGGCAGTGAATCCAGATTCAATTGTTTGGCACCATTCACCTGATTTTAAATGCAGACCCTGGGTTAATTATTACGATGAGCGCAATCTTTGTTACTGTTGGCAAAAACATCGGCCTAGCTTGGTATTAAAAAGAGTCGTTGTGAGTTTGCCACGTCTAGTTTATTACGCTGCAACAGGGAGGTACTTTCTAGCTGAAGTTTCCCTTACAGGTTTTCAAGACTTTCTTGCAGGTATTCGAGGGAAGATGCCAAGATCACTAAACTATACTGAGTATTCTTTAGATGAAATTCTTAATCAGCCAGCTAAAGTTTTTGTACAATCTAACATTTATCAAGATGATTTACAAAGCCAAGTTTTAAACAAGATGCAGGTAGAGCACGAACTTACTTTGTGGCATCCACCTCAACAATTAGTTAAATATCTTTGGCTATGGTTACTCGCATTTTTTAAAAAGCCAATAGATATAGCTCTCATTAGCTATCAACAACCCAAACTTTACGTTCTTAATTTGGCAAAGCAAGTTTACTATTTTACAGGTAATGGTTACGTACCTGTGGCAATTAATCTTTTAGGTTTAATCCAGGCAGTTACTCAAACTATCAGCCAAATTTGGCAGATATACTGGCAAGTTCGCAAACTAACTTAAGTTATCACAAATGCCGAATATAGCACCTAATTTAGCATTTCCCTTAGTTTCAATTATAATTTGTACGAGCGATCGCCATCATTTTTTAGAGAAAGCACTTAAATCACTCGAACTCCTAAGCTACCCAGATTTTGAAGTCATTGTGATTGACTCTTCATCAACAACGCACACAAGTGAAATAGTCCATAGCATAACTAACAAAAATAGCTTAAGAGTAAAGTTATTAAAAGTTAAGCCTCTCAATCTTAGTTACTCCCGTAATAGAGGAATCAAATTAGCATCAGGCGCCATAATTGCTTTTTTTGATGATGATGCCATTCCGCCGTCGGAATGGTTAGAAAAATTGCTATTTAGCTATTCCCTACATGGAGACAATTGCGCTGCGGTTGGCGGTGCAGTTAGAGATTTAACTCGTCCCGGTCATCCTCTACAGTTTTGTCGTGGTATTACCAATCTTTTCAGCAAAACAATTACAATTCGTTCAGCTGATGCTGTGGATCATAACGAAGCAAACGGCTTTTGGTTTAACAGTTTAATGGGTACTAATTCATCTTTTAGGAAAGATTTACTGGAGGAAATCAACGGCTATGATGAATTTTTTGATTACTTTCTCGATGAAACTGATGTTTGTTTACGTCTAATTCAAGCTGGGTATGAGGTTCATTATGCTGATGTTACTGTAAATCACTATCCTCAACCTAGCCATAATCGCATCGACCAAAAGCATCTTACTTGTTGGTATTCCCTAGCTAAAAATACAACTTACTTTGCTTTTAAGCATGGGTTTAAAAAATTTCCATTTTTAATCTTTGTAACTCATTTAATATTACTCATAACCCATCGTTGTCTACTAAGAATACTGCGTCTAAAATTTACACACCATCTTCCAATTTCAACTTTAATAAAATACATTCAGCAAACTTTTCACGGAATTCGTATTGGCTGGAATGCTGGAATAAGCCTGAATAAAGTCAATTTTAGTGAAGAGACATGTTAGCTCTCCTAAAATTATCCTGTTTTTATTTCACTTGTGTATTTGTGGTGTGGGTAAAGTGAAGCTGTTGAAGCCTACTTAAAAACTACGATAATTACTGACACTTCTAATATTTTAATAATTTTCTATAAAATTCAGAAATTCTAAGATGGAGAAATTAAAAATGACCGAGGTTATTATCAACCCAAAAGTAGAATCGAAAAACGCTCTAACTGCTGTTAAACTGCAAAATATTGTCTTGCCAAATACAGATATTTGTACTACAGAAGAACTTTTTTTAAGAAGAAACTTTAAGTGTTTGCTGAATTATGAGCAAAATAGAATTGAGCTTAAGCAAGGTGGAATCATAAAATTTGATACTTATTTTAATAGTTTTTCTGCCCATAAATGGCAAGCATATACAAAGGTTAAAACAGTCAACATCAACTTAAGTTTGCAGGGAAAGTTTCAAATTAAGCTTTTACAAGCTGATTACTTTTCAAAATCGGTGAGCTTAGTTAATCAAGCAGTAATTACTAGTGGTAACTTAGATAACGTTGATGTATTCCATGATATAGAAATTAAAGCATATAAAGGATTGCTCTATCTTGAAATTGAAGCTTTAGAAGATAATTGTATTTTTACAGGTGGTTACTTTGATGCCAAAATTAATAATTTATCAGAGATAAATGAGAAAATTGCTATTGTTATATGTACATATAAAAGAGAAGAATATATTTATAAGAATATTCAATTATTAGAAAAATATCTATTTATTAATCCGGATTTAGCAAACAAATTTGAAATATTTGTGATTGATAATGGCAGAACATTAAATAATTTTCTAAATCCTAAGGTTCATTTAATACCTAATAAGAATACGGGGGGTAGTGGTGGTTATACTAGAGGGATTTTGGAAGTTTTAGAACATAAATCAGACTTTTCTTATATCATATTTATGGATGATGATGTTGTCGTAGCGCCGGAAGCTTTTGAAAGAATTTATAATTTTCAAAGAATTATTAACGATAAAAGCTTATGTATTGGTGGCAGCATGTTAAAGCTGGACAATAAATATGTTCAGCATGAAAATGGAGCAATCTGGGATGATGAAATTGTGAGAATCAAGCCTGATATTGATCTTAGAATCTTAAAAAACGTATTATTCAATGAGGTTGAAGAGCACATTAATTATAATGGCTGGTGGTTATTTTGCTTTCCTACAAAAATTATAGATAATTTTAATCTGCCATATCCATTTTTTGTGAGAGGTGATGACATAGAATTAGCAATCAGATTAAAACAGAGGATTGTAACTTTAAATGGTATATGTGTATGGCATGAATCATTTGAAAATAAGTCTTCTCCTGCATCACAGCATTACTATTCTATCAAGAATGAAATGATTTTAAGTATTATTTACTCTGATAAATTCAGTAAAATTAGTGCAATTAAAAAAATTTTTAAATTTAGTCTTAAGGAAGCTTTTTGTTATAAATATAAAACTGCAAATTTAATTCTACAGGCAGCCTCAGATCTTTTAAATGGTCCTTACTATTTAAAAACAATCAATCCTGAAGATAAAAACTTAGAAGTTTTACGTATGACAGAGAAAGCTGTTAAAAAACCAGAGCTACCTTTTGTTTATGGTAAGTATGAAAAAAGCATTGAGGAGAGAGAGGATAGTTTGCATCGTTGGCTAAGGCTAATAACATTAAACGGTCATCTTTTGCCTTATTTTTTATTTCATAAACAAAATAAGTTATCTGAGAAGGGATATACAATTGTTCCGACATATGGATATAGACCTATTAATTTTTTTAGAGCTAGGAAAGGTTTGTACTATAACATAAATACCCATGAAGGTTTTGTAGTAATAATCTCTCGAGTAGAATTTTTTAGAATTCTTGTTAAAACAATAAGAATATGTTTACAAATGGCAGTTAAATTTTCTCGATTGAAGCAACTTTATAGACAAACATTACCTGAACTTACTAATAAAGCTTTTTGGGAAAGCTATTTAGGGATTAATAAATCTTCTGACGAGCGTTGTTAGTTTATTTTTAAATAATCCAAGTTCCACATTAATTTTGTAACAATTTTTCAAGTACACAACTCCTATTTAATTTTTGAAGAAAGCTACGAAACAACACGGTAAGGCGAACAAGCCTAATAGGAATGATAAGCCGGAATTTACTAACTGGCACATTTCTAGTCGGAGTGTGTCAGTAATAGTCAAAAGAGGAAATAGCACTTCATATCAAGTTGTGTTTGATCGTATTATTTCCTCGTAAGCCATTGTAGTAGCGACCTTAGCTCCAAAGACTAACTTTGGCAACTTAGTATCATGCTTCCAAATGGCGCATGAGTAAGGAATGAATATATCTAACTCTCAAATACAAGTCTGTGGCTCCTAGCCTCATATTCAAAAGATGCTTAGACCTGTTACAGCTTCTCGCATATTAGGACACAAAGAATTAAAGGAAAAACTTTGGTGTAGCCTCGTAAAGAAATAGTATTACCTTTATAGATATAGCTAATCGAACAATAATTATTTATTTGTGTCAATAAAATTTATATGAAACAAACTAACCATTTGGATACGCTACTAGCTCTACGGGGTTTTGCTTGTTTAATGGTAGTTATTCTTCATTGTAATCCTCCTAGAAATTCAATTATTTATCAGAACTATGATTTTAGTTGGATTATTTTAAGTCATGGATTTGTAGCAGTTTGGATTTTTTTTGTTCTATCTGGTTATCTTATGGGTAAAGCATTTTATGCCGAGCGCTACACATTTGATTTGCCTGGTGTGATTAACTTTTGGCGGAATCGTATCCTGAGAATTCTTCCGCTTTATTATTTTGTTATATTAATCTGTATTTTATTTGTTTATCCTAATTTATTAAAAATTGAAAATTGGGGTAATTTAGTTAGATTATGTACTTTTACATATAATTCTTCCCTAGAATTAAAATCTGATTTAGCTTTTAATGGAGTTATTTGGTCACTGTCAACCGAGGTACAATTTTATATACTAGTTCCGTTTATATACAGTTATTTTAAGAATTGTCTATGGAAAAAAAAACAAGTATTGTTAGCCCTGCTTTCAATATTTACTTTGACATTTTTTATTCGTTGTATATTCTGGATTAGCATAAAGCATGAAATTACTGATAAATTTACATATATGTTTAAATACTGGTATGCGCCACTAATTACAAATTTAGATTTGTTTATTTGTGGTTTTTTGATAAATGCTTGGATAAAAAATCAGCCATCCACAAAATCTCCATCTCAACTTAAATGCTTAATTAAGCAAGCATTTAAGTTGAGTAAATTATCTAAGAAAACTCTTTCTATAATCTTTTTATTTTTTTTATATTTATTTACAGCCTACCATTTATATTATCAAGAATTATGGAATTTACCTGAGCACTTAGGTAAAGGAATTAGAACTACTACAACATTTTTTATTTTACAACCTTTAACTGCATTGGTTGTGTCTTTTTTTATATTAGCGTTTGAATCAGAAACTTATAATTCTTTTATTAAAAATGAAAAACTGTCATTTGCTACAATCTTGAGAAATCCACTAAGAATTATGGAAGTGTTTGGCAATCTATCTTATGGAGTTTATGTATGGCATTGGCCGATATTACACAATATTTCACCAATATTTACATCAACCATACCTATAGAGGCATTTTATGCCAGATTGACGGCAGCACTAATTTTATCAATTGTCCTAGCAACAATAACTTATTACTTAGTTGAATTGCCGTTTGGCAAACGAAAAATTTATCAACAGCCAGGCAATTAAACTATAAAATATAAAAGGAAATAGACTCTCATTTTGGCGTAATTATAAAGAAGAAATGCAATTTAAAAAGTATTAATTAAGCTTTAAAGATGCTTTATAGAGTTAAGCTTAAATTGTAGGGTGCATCAAGATTTTAAGCTTCAGTTAAATACCCCCTAAATAATAATGAACTCATACTTTAGATAGGTACATATTTGAAAATGTCGCACCATTAGTAAGAGGGCAGAAAGTTTTGAGCTTTTTAAAATCGGGTCAGAAGAGAAAAATACTAGCAACAACTCATTACTCATGCTATTCCAAGACCGAACTTCGGCAGGTCAGTTGTTAGCTCAAGATTTGGCAACCTATGCTAACCGCCCAGATGTGCTGGTACTAGCTCTACCAAGAGGTGGCGTACCAATTGCCTTTGAAATTGCCAAAGCATTAAATGTGGTATTAGATGTTTTGTTAGTACGCAAACTGGGTGTACCAAGTCAACAAGAATTGGCAATGGGAGCGATCGCTTCTGGTGATGTTCAAATAGTCAATCAAGATATTGTTCGCGATTTCAATCTCTCAGAGCAAACAATTGCCAAAGTTGCGACGCAAGAATTCCAAGAACTAAAGCGACGAGAACAGCTTTATCGTGGGAATCGTCCTTTTCCAGAACTGCAAGGAAAGACAGTAATTTTGGTAGATGACGGTTTAGCAACAGGTGCAACCATGTTGGCTGCAATTATCGCAGTACAAAAACAGCAACCTGCTCGGATTGTAGTTGCAGTACCCGTTGCCGCATCACCAGCCTACGAACAATTGGCAGACAAAGTAGACGAAATGGTTTGTCTATCGACACCCACACCTTTCTACAGCGTTGGTCAGTGGTATGAACGCTTTGGGCAAACTACAGATGATGAAGTTCGCGACTTGCTAAGAAAAGCTACAAATCGCCATCAACCCCTATCCCTTGGGACTCTTAGTTAAATACCCTCACTTGCATCAGCTATTTGGCAGATTAATTCCCAAGCTTGCTTTACATTCAACATTTCGGTTGTTGCTTGTCCAATTGACATTCGTAAAGTGACTTTTTGCTCAAGCTTGGTGGAAATCAGGTAACTTTTACCGGAAGAGTTGAGATTGTTGACGATCGCTTGATTGATTTTGTCACCGCCTTTGTGCCGAAAACACACCAAATTTAGCGGCGGATTTACAGCCAACTCAAAGCGCGAATCTGATTTTACCCACTCAGCAAACTCTTGGGCTAAGGCTATATGCTTACGGACATAGTGTTGTAAGCCTTCAATTCCGTAATGGCGAATCACAAACCAAAGCTTGAGGCTGCGGAATCTTCGCCCTAAGGGAATTTGCCAGTCTCGATAGTCAATTACCGCGCCTGATTCGCTAGCTTGATTTTTCAGGTATTCGGGCATGATGGAGAGAGATTGAATCAGCTTGGCGCGATCGCGCACGTAAAAGCAAGTGCAATCAAAGTTAGTCATCATCCATTTATGAGGGTTGAAGCAATAGCTATCAGCTAACTCCAACCCCTGATGAATCCATCGAAACTCAGGACATAATGCGGCTGTACCACTCATTGCCCCATCAACATGAAACCAGATATTGTATTTTTGAGCGATCGCTCCCAACTGCGGTAGAGGATCAATCGCATTAGATGAAGTTGTCCCGACAGTAGCAGCTAGATAAAACGGAGTTAACCCAGCTTGAAGATCTTTTTCTATGCACTGCTGTAGTGCTTCTGGATTCATCGCATAATCTGCATCAACTTCTATGTAGCGCAAATTTTCCTTGCTGATTCCGGCAATCTTTGCTCCTTTCTCAACTGAAGAATGCGCCTGCGTAGAAGTGTAAGCAACTAATTTACTAATATCTGCTTTTGCTTGTTCTCTGGCTGCTACCAAAGCCACAAGAGTTGCACTGCTAGCTGAATCTTGAATTACTCCTCCCCCTGTTTGAGTAGATTTGAAATGCAAGGGTAACTTCAGCATATCGACTAGCCAATCGAGAACATGAGTTTCTAATTCAGTACAAGCTGGCGAAGTAGCCCACAACATTCCCTGCACACCCATTCCTGCACTTAATAATTCTCCCAAAATTGAAGGTGCAGAAATTCCAGAAGGAAAGAAAGCAAAGAAGTTAGGAGACTGCCAATTTGTCAATCCTGGGACTATGATTTCATCAATATCTTTTAAGATATCTGCAAAAGATTCGCCCTGCACAGGTGCAGTATTTGGTAACTTTGCTCTGGTATCGCCAGGTTCAACTTGCGAAAGAACAGGCAGTTTTTCAACGTTCTCTAAATAATCGGCTATCCAATCAATGGTTTTATATCCCCAATGGCGAAATTCTTCTGGAGACATGTGGTAGTTCGGCTGTTCCATACTTTTTATAGCAATCCTATTTGAATTATGAGATTTTTGGCGTTGCTGAATCAGAAGATGAAATCCCAAAATTACGTTTCTTTTTCTTTGTACCTTTGCGTCTTTGTTTGAGACTAAATACAGCTTTGCATTAATTCGTAGAGTTTTTAAATGCAGAGTCACGCGGAGTCAGCGCAGCGAAAAGTTCCTCGAAGCCGGGTTTCCCGGCGTAGGAAACTTTTCAAGACAAAGGGACGCGGAGCATTTCTCAGATTAATTTGTTACGAACTTGTGTAATCCTGTATTCAGGGCTTTCTTTTTACAGCGTCGCCGACAGGAGAAGCTTATTCAGACTCCCCAATTAGTGTAAAGGCTGCCCAGGCAATGGGATTTGGATACTGCTTTTTGACGATCAACATAGCTTGTCGCAAAGCTTGTGCTTTATCTGGATTTGTTTTCAAGTGTTGATAAAATGCCATCATTAAATCTGCTGTAGGGGCATCTGGTACTGACCAGAGTGAGACAATCACACTCGGTACTCCAGCGGAAATTAGCGATCGCGATAGTCCAATTACGCCATCGCCTGTAACTCTCCCTCTCCCCGTATCGCAGGCACTCAGGACTACTAATTCTGCCTGCAACTTCAGATCTAAAATTTCATCTGCTGTTAGCAAGCCGTTATCTTTGCCAGCAGGTGCTAAAGCGATCGCTCCCGGTACGCCTAACCCATTAAAGTCATTTAATAAGCCGTGAGTGGCTAGGTGAACCATGCGAGCCGTACTCATGCGTTGCAACACTGTAGCTTTTGTTGCCCGATCCCCAGTAAGAAAATCAGTATGGAAGAGTTGGGCGATCGCACTTGCTTCTGATTCTGCTCCAGGTAATGAAGGTAACGGTTCTGCGGATTTCCCTGGTTCTTGTACAATACTGGGCATCGTAGGATTACCAACAATTAGGGTATTGCCTTCAGAATTTGCAGAATCCTGCTTGTGTTCTTGCTTGCGCGTCAACTCGAGTACTTGAATTGAAGGTGCTGTTAATATCGTGTGCTGCTCTACTAAATACTGATTATTTGCATCAAGCAAGGCAGGAAAGGGCACTAAAAACAACGGGCCTTGAGGCAGGAAAATTACCCGTTGATTTGGATTGGTAGGTAACAGGTTGGCGATGGGTGCGATGAGTTGTTCGTGTAACTGCCGCAGTTGTAATTTCATCCGCACTGGGTCGGCAGCGAAAGCTAGATGACTAGTTGATGGGGAGGAATCAGCAGGCTGGGCATCAACACCGCCTCTACGGATGGTTGCCAGAAGATTATTAACGGGTTCGACAAAACCGCCACGGGTTGCTTGAGCGATCGCTTGAGTGGGTTGACTAGGCTCTGAGGTTGCCAAATTTACTTTACGGAAGGTAATATTACCACTTGGTTGGACAACCCAGATATATAGGGTTTGCTCGTTAATGATGGAATACTCTACCAAAGTTGCGTTTTCAGCTTTAGCAATCTCCCGAATTTGAGCAAGGTTAAGAGCATGGATTTCTGCGGTGTCAGTATTTTTACTGTCAGCAGAAGTTAAGCGTTTAGATAGTAATTCTACAAAAGCACGTGCCCGTCCCCGTTCGGCAGCTTCTAAAGCAGCATCGGTCTTATTTTGGGCAATGCGGCTTTGTTGCAGCAGGCGGTAGGTTTTGGTTTGAGTATCAAACAGGGAAACATTCTCGCGATCGCCCAAACCAGAACGCAAAACATCGAGAATTTCTACGGCGCTAGATAAAGCAGTTTCAGCGGCTTGGGGTTGCTTGTTTTTTAATAACACTTCTCCTAGTTCGCTCAGGGTGATACCTTCCTGTTCGCGATCGCTTACAGACCGATGAATCTCTAAGGCTTGCTGTAAGGTTTCTATGGCTTGCGGCAGTTTATCCTGGGCTGCATAGGCTAACCCCAATTCCCGGAGCGTTATTCCTTGGTCGGGACGCACGCCGATTGACGTTTGAATCAGGAGTGCTTGCTGAAAGGAATCCATTGCCTGGGTAAACTGTCCTTGCTGCACTCGATCACTGCCGATACTCGTTAGAGTTTTGCTTACGGATAGCAACTCACCCATTTCCTGCTGCATTGCCAGAGCTTGCTGATGGTTCTCCATTGCCTCGGCGTAGCGTTTTTGTTCGTGGTAGATATTGCCAATTTGCGTAAGTGCATTTGCCTGTGGACGACGACTACCTATTTCTTGACCGAGTTTACGTGCTTGTTGCAGTATTTCCAGAGCGCGATCATACTGTCCTAAAGTTCTATAAGACCGACCCAGCCATACTAAAACTTCCGCTTCATCGGGACGAGCGCCCATTTCTTCATATATTTTTTGCGCCTGCTGCCGTTTTTCTAAGGATAGAGCATAGCGCCCTTGCGACCAGTCAACATTTGCTAACTTGCCTAGCAGAACTGCTTCGTTTTTGCGATCGCCGTTTTCTTTTGCTAAGGCTAGCGCTCGTTGGTAATGCTCCAGCGCTTTCGCAAAGTCTCCCTGATTCTCATAGAAAAAGCCAATATTGCCTAGTTCGTTAATTGGCTTAATTCCAAGAGATTCAGAGATTTTCAGAGCTTGCTGAAAGTATTCTAAGGCTCGCCGATGGTCGCCTTGATAACCATAGATAACACCGATGTTATCAAGAGTTGTAGCTTCTGCACCTCTAGCATTAATCTGTTGAGCAATCTTCAAAGCTTTTTGGCGATATTCCAGCGACTTGTTATAGTCCCCTTGCTCTTGATAAGCATAGCCGATGTTATTGAGCGTCAAACTTTGTTGAAAGCGATTACCCAATACAGTCAAAATCTCAAGTACCTGCTGAAAACTGCTCAGTGCTTTGGCATAATCGCCAGTGTTAAGGTAAACAAAGCCAATATTATTGAGTGTAGCTACTTCACGTTCGCGATCGCCTAAGCTTCGAGCAATGGCTAAAGCTTCCTGGTGCTGCTTCATCGCTTCAGCATAGCGTCCCACATGGCTATAGCTGCCGCCAACGTTATTAAGAGCCGTCGCTTTGGCAGTACGAGCGCTTTGCAAACACATATCTCGCTCATACTGAGAGTAGCTATTTGCAGAAATGCCAGGAAGATAACTACAAAATCGCTGCATTGCTTTGTTATCTTGTGCTTCGATGCCATGCAATGCCTCGTCCACAATAGCTAACGCCTGTTGGCGGTATTCCAGTGCCCGAAGATACTGCCCTTGTTGAGCGTAAATATCGCCGAGATTGCCTAAAAACGCTGATTCCATGTTGGCATCACCGATGTGTTTAGCGATCGCCAAACCCTGTTCATACTGCTGTACAGCAGTTGCAAACTTTCCTAGGTCACTATAAATAATTCCCAGCAAAGGCATTAGCCTAGCCTCTTGTGCAGGGTTTTTAAGTTGCTGCCGCACAATGGCGAGTGCTTGCTGCGCTGACTCCAAGGCTTGAGAATACTCACTGCGCGTCTCATATATTCCTGCGAGCAGTTGCAGAATCATCGCTTCTTCCGCAGGATTGTCCCCAAGCTGTCGTTGAATTGCTAAGGCCTCTCGGTAATTTGTAATTGCTTTCTCAGTCTGCCCTAAGTCATTGTAGTAACTGGCAATCTGTTGGAGCTTTCCTACTTCAAGCTTGAGGGGATTTTCGGTAGTCAGGCGATCGCGGTTCTCGCGTACTACTGCTAGTGCTTGCTGTTCTGCCTTTAGTGCTTCATTAGGTTGATTGAGTCTTCCCAAGGCAGTGCCGATATCGCCATATGCAAAGGAAATGTTAGAAATCGCTTGGCTTTCTAAATTAGCATCCTTGAGATTGCGTCCAATAATTTGGGCTTGTTGTAAAGGTTCTAGAGATTGCTGGCTAACCTTCAGTGCGTCTTGATAAGCTCCTGCATCGATCAGCGTTTCTGCCTGGAACAAGTAATTTAGCCCAATTGCCTCCATTGCCCAGCCTTCTGCTTGACGGTCTTGTATTTGCTGGGCAAGGCGATATGCTTGTTGCCTTGCTTCTAGCGATTTTTTAAAGGCTGCTAATGCGTCTTTATTAGCTCCTGCTTCCCTTCTGTCGGAGCCAAGCAGCTGATAGCTGTACCCCAAACGGTTGAATGCTCTAATTTGGGCTTTTGGATCGTGTAAATTTCTGGCGATCGCTAATGCCTGCTGAAAAGCATCAACTGCCTGAGGATACTGCTTTTTGGTAATGTATGTATTGCCGATATCAATTAAATGTTGAAATTGTTGTTTTTGATTGTCAGCTGGTGCGCTATTTTCTGAGCGATCGCTCTTAGGTATTCTCCGATCTAAGGTGGTTTGAGCCACACTAGAACGATCGTTAGCTGCAAAAAACAGACAAGCAAATAAGCACAAAGACAAAGGCAGTAGCCGCAGCGATTGTATCCTGAGTAGGAAATTCTTTCTCTCTGAGGGGATCAAACTTGTTCTCCGATCGCAGAATGAGGAATAGGAAATTGGGAACTTTTGCTGATTGCTTGTTCCCATTTCTTTATTCCTCAATTTTAAGACTTGTATTTACACATCATTCCTACCCCATAGTCCCACAAGTGCAGCAAAACCCAAGGCAGCAAATGCTAAAGCGCCCCATTTCAGCGGGGGATTTTTATCCAAATTATCTAAGACACTTGGGATTGCTAATTGTCTGAAGTCACCTTCAACTTTGTCATAGCCTTCAATTGGCTCAAAAACATTGTTTGGCGCATCTTCTGATTTTGGCTCATTGGTACGCTGTCCTTTAAAAGCGATCGCCAATAATAAAGAATCAGCTAAGGGTGGTGAAATGCGTTGCACAAAGTCTAATATCTTGCCCGCGTCCCCAACCACAAAATCACGGGTGGGATGTTCAGCTGCATAGAGAATGGCATCAGCAACCAAACTAGGTTGGTAATATGGGGGAACTCCCGTCGGCTTTACCCCCAATTTAGAGCCAACTTTATTGTAGAAAGGTGTGTTGATTGTCGCAGGCAGGATTGAAGTAACGCTAATCGGCCATTTCTCGTGTTGTAACTCAACACGCAAAGCATCAAGGAATCCTTCCAAACCATGCTTTGCAGCAGAGTAAGGGCTTTGTAGAGGCAAACTCCGCCTACCTTCCATTGAAGAAATATGAATTAACGCCCCCCGCCCCTCTTGCTTGAGATAAGGTAGTGCTGCCATTGCCCCATATACCTGTCCCATCAAGGTGACATCAACAACTCTGGCAAACTCCTCTGGTGTAATTTTCTCGAAAGGAGCAATGATACCTGTAGCGGCAGCATGAACCCAAGTATCGATTCTGCCGTATTCTGCTACAGTTTTATCCGCGATCGCCTTTACCTGCTGAAAGTCACTCACATCTGCAACTACATAGGTTGCTGTACCGCCCAAATTCCGAATCTCATCTACCAAAGACTGAAGCCCTGGTTCGCTACGGGCAGAAACTACAACCTTTGCACCGCGTTCGGCAAACTTCACCGCTGCATCACGCCCGATCCCACTAGAAGCCCCAACGATGGCTACCACTTGCTGATTAATTGGTTTTAATTGCATGGTTAATCATTCTTAATCTTTCCCTTCTATGAATAGATGTGATTTGTGCTTGCTACATCTCTCGCCAGGCTTACGCCAGAGGGGATGAGGGACTGTGGGAGATAAGGGAGAATAATTTGGACAAATGACAAACGACTAATTTCGCCACAAAGCAATCCCACCCAATAAACCAGTGATATTAGGGATGAGTTTGACATTTAAGGGTAGCTGAAGATTTACCTTGACAGCTTCACCACCGCCAATGTAGAGGCAATCGTAATTGAATAGATGTTGCAAAGATGCGATCGCTTTTTCTAAACGTCTATTCCATTTTTTCTCACCAATTTTTTCTAAAGCCGCCCGTCCCAACTGTTCTTCGTAAGTCTCACCTTTGCGAAACTGATGATGACCCATTTCCATATTCGGCACCAGCTTACCATCGATAAATAAAGCTGAACCAAATCCTGTACCTAAGGTAATCACTAATTCCAAACCTTTACCAGATATAGCCCCAAGCCCCTGCATATCTGCATCATTAATTACTCGTACAGGCTTGTTTAACTGCTTTGCTAAGGCTGTTTGTAAATCAAAACCGATCCATTCCTTGTCTAAGTTTACCGCCGTCTCTGTCACTCCATAGCGCACTACACCAGGAAAACCTACCGACACGCGATGAAATTCACCTTGAGAAGCAGCTAAGACTACAATCGCATTAATGACCGTCTCTGGTTTAGCAGGTTGGGGTGTATCTAAACGCGCTCTCTCCGTTAAAGGATGTCCGGTAATATCCAGTACCATAACTTTGACACCGCTACCGCCAATATCAACCGATAGAGTGCGAATTGAGCCATTATCTTCAACCATTGATTTTTCTCCTCGCCAATATGCGCTACATGGTTATTATGCTCTGCCAGATCTGCTTAGGGTGCAGATGTTTTGAGAGTCTTCACAAGTTCAAAAATTTTGGGTGAGGAGTGATACCAATTCAAAATTCAAAATTCAAAATTAAGAAAGTGAGACTCAGTATAGGTTTTAGAGTTTAAATCTGTATCAGATTTTTAGTGAAATGGTATGACCTACTATAGCTACTACTCCACCCGATTGATTTTGACAGGTTACGATTGTTCAGATCCCCGACTTTTTCAAAAAGTCGGGGATCTATGACCTCTCATAATTTGTTTGGCGGACTATTTGTTTATTATGTCAACAACGGGCAAAGTTTCTTTGGCAATGTTGCTAAGGGACTTCCAGAAAATAAATTATCCAATTTACTTCAGATAATATTTTTCTTTCTCCCCCTGCTCCCTGACACCTGCCCCCTGCTGCCAATCTTAAAGTGAAACGGTATTAGTTGAACTGTGCTGTGGCAGAGCATAGTCTTTTGCCTTCAAGAATCATCCCAAGGCGGTGAAATTTTTGCGTTGATAGGTAGAAGGCAGCAACGATTTTAAGATTTAAACTAAACTTTGGGTGTGAGTAAGAAGATTAGAGATTTTTCTTGCTAAGAACATTACTAAATACGCCCTTTTCTCTCATATTTTAGTTACTTTGAGCAAAAAAAATTATGGCAACCGAACAAGAGCTTCAATCTCTTTTTAATACCTTGGATACAGATCGAGATGGCAAAGTTTCCATAAACGAGCTTTTTTTAAGCCCTGGCTTAAGTGCAATCATCTCAGCAGAAACAGGCGTCAGTAGCCCCCAGGAGTTGTTAAGTATGTATGGCGATCAAGACGGTAGTATCACCTTTGAACAGTTAAAGACAGTTGTTGAGTCAGCTGGAAATTTGAACTAACAGTCAAAAACAAGGGTATCCTTCCCCACTCCATTCCGACCCCCAAAAAATCGCGCCCTATCTCCATATAGAAGGCGCGGTTTTTGGGTTATTGAGCTATCAACTGAACCGTATTGGCTAATGACCCACTGGTGCTTTTGCACCTGCTCCACCTTTACCCAAAAATAGCAACAAAGGCAACGAGCAAAGAAACGCTACTCCCACTACGCGAAATATATCTGCAAAAGACAAAACTGCTGCTTGGACATCTACTGTTTGACTGAGTATAGCCAGTGCTTGTTGTTGTGCGGTGGTTGCATCCATACCTTGGCTTTGCATCGCCCCAGTCAGTAAGTCAAGACGCTGATTTGTTTCTGGACTATAAGGGCTAAGGTTTGCTAATAAGATGGCTCGATGAAAAGCTTCGCGTTTGTCCAGTAAGGTAGTGAGAATCGCAATGCCAACGCTACCACCCAGCTGTCGCGTGAGGTTGTAAAAGCCCGATCCTGCTGAAACATCTTTTTTGGGAAGCGGGCCTAAAGTCGCCAAACTCAAAGGCAAAAACATGAGTACGGTAAAAGCTCCACGCCATACCAAAGGCCAAAATAAATCATCGGCTCCAGTTTGGGAAGTGAGTTTTGACAAATCAAACATCACCATAGCTGTGCCCACACCACCGATCGCAATTAAAATTCTGGCGTCGATTTTGGTAGATAATTTACCTAACATCACCATGACGATCGCAGATGCTAAAGCACCAGGAGCCAATAAAAGTCCTGTCTGAGTAGCGGTAAATTGCAGAATACTCTGAGCAAAAATCGGCACGGCAAATAGTGCACCATACAATCCCATCCCTACAACCGCAGATAAAACACTCCCCGCTGCTAAGGAACGGTGATGTAGCACTCTTAAATCGACAGCAGGATGAGGCGTTCTGAGTTCTTGCCAAATAAATAGTGCCAATCCCACAACGCTGGTAATAGCCAAGCTGGTGATGAAGCTGGAGGAAAACCAGTCATCACTCTCTCCTTCTTCTAAGAAGGTTTGTAAACAGCCAATCGCAAGTACTAAAAACCCGATCCCCAACCAATCGACGGCTTGGCTTTGTGCCTGACTATTGTCTTTATCTTTGGGTAAGAACATCCAACACATCGCCACAGCCAAGATGCCAAAGGGAATATTCACAAAGAAAATCCAGCGCCAACCTAAACCATCGGTGAGGTAGCCTCCTAAAGTCGGGCCAATGGCTGGGCCAGAAATCACTCCTACCCCAAAGACTGCTTGGGCTAAACCTTGTTCAGCGGGAGGAAATGTTTCAAATAAGATAGCTTGGGCTTTTGCTAGCAATCCCCCACCAAATAATCCTTGGGCAATCCGAGAGACAACAAGCATGGGGAGATTAATCGCTAGCCCACAGACAACTGAGGCGATGGTGAAGCCAATCAGCGAAAAAATAAAGTAGTTTTTTTTGCCAAAGTAATCTCCCAACCAAGCAGATAAGGGAATCATGACGACGTTGGCGATCGCATATCCGCTGACTACCCAGCCAATTTCACTCACAGTTGCCCCGAGGCTGGCTTGCATTGAGGTCAGAGCCACGTTGACAATGCTGGTATCAATCACTTCTAAAATTGCACCAAGGGCAGCAGAAAAGGCGATCGCCCACTTTAAGGGCCCCTGGATATAACCAGCTTGGTTAACATTGGAACGATTAATGTTTGTAGCCATATTTAGCTGGGGTAGTATTTACTGTCACCTTGACACTTAGCCCTGCCCGCAACTTATGTTGGGGATCGGCATCAGGATTAAAATTTAAACGTACTGGTAGCCACTGCACTACTTTGTTGAAGTTACCTGTGGCATTATCTGGCGGTAGAAGAGCGAAACTAGCTCCTGTAGCTGGGCTAATCCCCGCAACCGTAGCCCGAAAAACTTCACCTGGATAAGCATCAACTTCAATGTCTGCTGGCTCTCCGATATACAAGTTTTTTAGGGTTGTCTCTCTAAAATTCGCATCTACATAAATTTGCTCAGTGTCTAACGGCACTATCGAGAGTAAAGGCTGACCTGTGTCAACTTTTTGTCCGACTTGCGCTGTCAGCTTTCCCACATAGCCACTGAGAGGAGCTTGAATAACAGTGTATTTAATTTGTTGTCGAGCTAACGCCAAAGCGGCTGCGGCTTGTGCAACCTGTGCCTGCGCCTGCTTGGTTTGGCTCTTTTGCACTACAACTTTCTGCCCGGAAACCCGAGTTTCTGCCACCTGTCCTCTGGCAGCTTCAGCTTGAGCTAAGGCTTTTTGCAACTGAGCTTGAGCATTATTCACCTGAGCTTGGGCTTGAGCCACAGTTTGCTTGGCTGCGCTGAGGCTGGCTTGAGCATTCTCCCATGCTGCCCGCGCTGTATCGCGTTGCTGGGCGGCAATAGCTCCTTGTGCATATAAGGTTTCATAGCGCCGGAAGTCAGCTTGGGTTTTATTTACCTCGGTTTGCGCTTGCACCACCTTTGCCCGATTAGTATCTACCACCGCTTGAGCTTGGGTAACTTCGGCTTTGGCTGCGCTGACTGCCGACTGACTTGCAGTTAAGTTCGCTTGCGCCTGCTGTATTTGGGCGATGTTTGTTTGGCTAGTTAAGGGTACGGTATCCGCTGCACTTTGCAATTGAGCTTGGGCTGCGGCTAAATTCGCTTCTGCTTGTTGAACATTCAGATTTAGGTCTTCGTTTTCTAAGATAATTAGCGGCTGTCCGGCTTTGACATAATCACCTTCCTTCACCTGAATTTTCTGCACAGTTGCAGAGATTTTGGCGGCAATGGGAGAAACATGACCTTGAATCTGAGCATTATCTGTACTGATATGACTGTGTTGGAATTGCCACCACCGCCAACCGATGACTGTTGCTACTCCTAGGGTAATTACTCCCAGCACGAGTAACCAAGCGCGCCGTTGCCACAAATTAGAATTTTGCACGGGATCAGCAACAGATGGTGGGGGATCAAGCTCAACATCAGTCTCAAAGCTAGAGTTTTGAGTATCGTCTTGCTCTACATAGATATCGTTGACAGCATTAGTAGGAGGATCGAGATCGACATCAAGTTTGGCGGATTGATACTTATTCATTAATATTTATGCCGTCCTTTATCTATTCCCAGGAGGTAGCTTTCGCCATCAGGACATCAGAGCGATCGCTAGATTTAAAAGTAATTTTTTATCTATACGCTACGGTAGCGTATCGTATATAATTGGTCAAGGGAGCTGGAGATTGAGAAAATTTGCGCTAAATTGCTAAGATGTCCTAGCTTAGGGATGATGTGTTCATGAGTAAGCAGATTAATACCCCTACTGGACGCCCACGTAGCACCCATGCCGACCAAGCTATTATCAAAGCGACCTTGGATCTACTGGCTGAGGTAGGATATCAAAGCATGAGTATAGAAGCGATCGCTTCCCGCGCTGGCGTTGGCAAAACGACAATCTATCGGCGTTACACTTCCAAAGAAGAACTAGTTGCAGATGCAATTGAAAGTCTTAGGGCAGATTTAACGATTCCAGATACAGGTAGTTTCTGGGGAGATATGGATATTGCGATCAAGAATGCGGCGAAAAAAATCCTGAGTCCTCTTGGTCGTCAGACACTTGCCTTAATTATCAGTACCGCATCTAGCAATCCTCAATTTGCCCAAGTCTATTGGACAAAATACACCATGCCCCGTCGCGAAGCCTTTGCCAAAGTTCTGCAACGGGCAAAGTCTAGGGGTGAAATCGACGAAAATGCCGATGTCGATCTCATCTTTGATCTGCTGAGTGGGTCATTATATTACGCAATCATCTTTAAACCCACAGCCGAGCCAGTAGAAACTTATATGCACCGGACAATAAATCTTCTGCTTCAAGGTATTGGAACTGGGCAATTAACCAAATTTAGCTAACCTAAAATTTCACCCCACTCCTATTTAAGTGGTGAACCTTCTCGTAAACACAGGGAAAAAGAAGGGTGATATGGGGTAGCTCGTTTTTTCCCAAATCAAACCAGATTCATATATACTTTTTACAGAGAAAAATCTTATCTTCCTTTGGCAATATTTTCGCATAAGGTTTTGGAATATCTTAAAAGCTTTACTGATAAGAATTCCGGATTTTTATCATCAGGAAATGATATGAGATTCAGGAAAACTTTCCCGCATTTTTGCCAAAGGCGTGACAGAATCTCATTGCTCAGTCTGGATATTAACTGATTGTAGAACTTGTTGCCAAAATAGCTGTCAACAATCAGTTTTAGGTGGGATGATAAAGAAACAGAGAAAAGGGAATTAAGAATTATTGTTCCCCTGTATCTTCTGGTCGCAGGATAGCATCACAATATCGGATAAGAGTGGTCAAGCGATCGCTAATTATTTGCAGCCTCGCTTGTACAGTAGATTCTTGCCTTGCACCTTGGAAAAACATGATGTCAATTTCCAACAGGCGCAGCTGTTTGCTCATCTCTGTTAGATAAGACTGCTCTCTTGCGAAGTTCCAATCGGAGGAAGCCTCCGCTCGGACTTCGCGCTCCCGCGAGTCGACCTCGCTCAAAGGTACAATCTGCTGCACAAAAAATTGGTTTAAGGAGGCTAAACGCTGTCGGAGTTCGCTTGCATTGAGTTGAGTGTTTGAGACATCAGAGCGTAATTGCTCTAGCAAGCTCGCCAATACCTGATAATGATCTTTATTTAGAGACATCCAGTGCTAGTTAAGATAGTATTAATGTCAAGTAATTTTTCTTCTACAATAAACTTTCTTAAGCTCTTTTTAGAACTAGAAGCCTCAAATCCTGCTTTGAGGCTTCATTTGCCAGCACTATATTTTCGCAATGATGAAGCTAGAATTTCGCACTGGATGATTACCATAGACAATTAAGGAATCATCCTTACATGACTTTATCTAGGGTCTTTGGGCATGAGCATTTTCTACCGACGATGCTGTTAGTTTTGTCCTTCTTTGAACTTATCAACAGATCACCTCTAGTCCCCTTTGTATGAGCACTATAGTTCTCAATTCCTCAGTTGATGTTCCTCTTCCGGAGTGGCTCAAGAAATGCTTCATCCAGTCATCAGGAAGTAGTGGCGATGATGCGGAAAATCTCCGAAGGTATAATGATGCAACTTTAATATGTCGGGCATTTGAATTTGCTTATAAACTGCATCAGGGACAATACCGCAAATCTGGCGAACCCTACATTTGTCATCCCGTGGCTGTAGCTGGATTACTGCGTGACTTAGGAGGTAGTCCTGCTATGATAGCAGCTGGATTTCTCCATGATGTAGTCGAAGATACAGATATCACAATTGAACAAATAGAAGAGCTTTTTGGCGCAGAAGTAAGGCAATTAGTCGAAGGTGTCACGAAACTTTCTAAAATAAATTTCAAAAGCAAAAAAGAAAGTCAAGCAGAAAACTTTCGGCGGATGTTTTTGGCAATGGCACAAGATATCCGAGTCATCGTGGTGAAGTTGGCAGACCGTCTGCATAATATGCGAACTTTACAATTTATGCCAGATGAAAAACGCCGTCGCATTGCTCAAGAAACACGAGATATCTTTGCTCCCTTAGCTAATCGTTTGGGGATCTGGCATTTGAAATGGGAATTAGAAGATTTATCGTTTAAATATTTAGAACCGGATGCTTTTCGTCAAATTCAAGAGCATGTTTCCGAAAAACGAACATCACGGGAAGAGAAATTAGCAAAGGCTACGGCAATTTTGCGCGATCGCTTGCAACAAACTGGAATTAAATGCCTCGATATCAGCGGCCGTCCGAAGCACCTTTATAGTATTTACCAAAAGATGCAACGACAGCAAAAAGAATTTCATGAAATTTATGATTTAGCAGCGTTGCGGATTATTGTTGAGACCAATGAGGAATGCTACCGTGCTTTAGCGGTGGTTCATGATGCCTTTCGCCCAATTCCTGGTAGATTTAAAGATTATATTGGACTACCAAAACCGAACCGTTACCAGTCTTTGCATACTGGCGTAATTGGATTGACTGGTCGTCCTTTAGAAGTGCAAATCCGCACAATGGAAATGCACCATATTGCTGAGTATGGAATTGCAGCTCATTGGAAATATAAGGAAACTGGTAGTTCTAACAACAGCCATTTAACTGCAACAGATGAAAAGTTTACTTGGTTGCGGCAATTGTTGGAATGGCAAAGTGATTTAAAGGATGCTCAAGAGTATCTAGATAGCGTCAAAGATAATTTATTTGAAGATGATGTTTATGTCTTTACCCCCAAGGGTGATGTTGTACCTTTAAGTCCTGGTTCTACTAGTGTAGATTTTGCTTATCGCATTCATACAGAAGTGGGGAACCACTGTGCAGGAACCAAGGTAAATGGGCGGATGGTGCCACTGTCAACACGATTGCACAATGGCGATATTGTGGAAATCATGACCCACAAGAACAGCCACCCTAGTTTAGATTGGTTGAACTTTGTCAGAACTTCCGCAGCCAAATATCGAATTAAACAATGGTACAAGCGATCGCGCCGGGAAGAGAATGTTGCCCGTGGTCGAGAATTATTAGAAAAAGAACTTGGTAAAACAGGTTTTGACAGTCTGCTGAAATCAGATGCAATGCAAAGCGTCGCAGAAAAATGTAACTACCACAGCGTAGAAGATTTACTCGCAGGTTTAGGTTACGGTGAAATTACCCTGAATCTGGTGCTGAACCGTTGGCGAGAGGTAGTGAAAGCACAACAACCTATGGTTGTTGCACCTCCATATCTGCCAAAAGAGTCAACAGCAACAGCAAAAGCTTTGCGAGACGCACCTGCAAATTATTCACGCTCCACTGATTCGCCAATTCTTGGGGTAGAAGGTTTGGTGTATCATCTGGCTGGGTGTTGTACTCCAATTCCTGGCGAACCGATTATTGGTGTAGTCACACGAGGCAAGGGAATTTCAATTCATCGCCAAGGGTGTCATAATGTCGAAAGCGTGGAATATGAACGCCTAGTACCAGTAGCCTGGAACGCCGCAGCAGAAAATAGCTCTCGTCCTCATTCTTACCCAGTGAATATTCAGATTGAAGCACTTGATCGTGTGGGCGTTTTAAAAGATATTTTGTCTCGTTTAAGCGACCAAGGAATCAATGTCCGCTATGCTCAGGTAAAAACTGCAATCGGACAACCAGCTTTAATGGACTTGGGTATAGATATACGCGATCGCCCACAACTGGAACAAGTATTTACCCAAATTAAAAAAATGAGCGACATTCTCAATATACGTCGCGTTGGTCAGATTGACGAGTAGTAGGGGCGCTGATGCCCCTACATTATTCAGTGGGTGCGTTAACGTCGAGTAACGCACCAATTAAAGTGGCAATAGACTGTTTAACTGAAGTTAAAAAACTTATAGAAGGGTGTATTATGCCAAAGGCTAACGCACCTTAAATTGTAAGAAGTAGAAATCCTTTCAATTCCATTGTTATCCTACTTCTAGACCATTAAAGAAACATATCAATGTTAAAATTTTTTGCTGACCGGGGTGGTACATTCACAGATATTGTCGCTGTTACTAATAATCAAGGAATTATAGAAAGAATTTCAAAGCATCCCGAACGTTTTTTAATTGTGCCTCTGCCTAATCAGGAATGGATTATAGTTTATAAATTACTTTCAGAAAATCCCGAACAATATCAAGATGCAGCAATCCAAGGAATTCGGGATATTCTCGGTCTTGGTAGCAATGAACTTATTGCTACTGAAGTAATAGAAGTCGTGAAAATGGGGACAACAGTAGCTACAAATGCACTGTTAGAAAGAAAAGGGGATAGAGTAGCACTTTTGATCACCAAAGGGTTTAAAGATGCATTGCGAATTGGCTACCAAAACCGTCCTGATATCTTTGCGCGTCAGATCATTTTACCGACAATGCTTTATGAACAGGTAATTGAGATAGACGAACGCTATGATGCTGACGGTAAAGAATTAATGCCTGTAAACATTGAACAAGTCAAACAAGACTTGCAAGCAGTTTATAACACAGGAATTCGTAGTTGTGCCATTGTTTTTATGCACAGCGATCGCTATCATCACCACGAACAACAAGTTGATCAACTTGCTCAAGAAATTGGATTTACGCAAATATCTGTATCCCACCAAGTTAGCCCATTAATGAAATTAGTGAGCCGTGGCGATACAACAGTTGTTGATGCTTATTTAACTCCAATTTTGCGGCGCTATGTCAACCAAGTAGCTAGTCAATTACCTGGGGTCAGATTGATGTTTATGAAATCTGACGGCGGTTTAGTTGCAGCCGAACAATTTCAAGGCAAAGATAGCATTTTAAGCGGCCCGGCTGGGGGGATTGTTGGTGCAGTTCAAACTAGTAAAAGAGCAGGTTTTGAGTTAGTAATTACCTTTGATATGGGCGGAACGAGTACAGATGTTGCCCATTTTAAAGGTGAGTATGAAAGACAATTAGAATCAGAAATTGCTGGTGCTAGAATGCGAGTCCCCGTATTAGCAATCAATACTATTGCGGCTGGTGGCGGTTCCATTTTATTTTTTGATAGTTCTAGTTATCGCGTCGGGCCAGAATCCGCTGGTTCAAATCCTGGCCCTGCTTGTTATCGACGTGGCGGACCATTAGCGGTGACTGATGCTAATGTCATGTTAGGTAAAATTCACCCGCAATATTTCCCTTCTGTCTTTGGTATTGATGGCAATTTACTTTTAGATAAAGATATTGTCGTTCAGAAATTTACACAATTATCCCAAGATATTGCAACAGTCACAGGAAACACTCGAACCCCCGAACAAGTAGCCGCTGGATTTATTGCGATCGCTGTTGAAAATATGGCAAATGCCATTAAAAAAATCAGTCTACAACGGGGTTATGATGTCACTCAATATGTCCTTTGTTGTTTTGGCGGTGCTGGCGGACAAGTTGCTTGTTTAATTGCCAATACTTTAGGGATGAAAAAGATATTTCTTCACCCTTATGCTGGAGTTCTCTCTGCTTATGGAATGGGATTAGCTGATGTCAGAGCACTTAGAGAAAAAGGAGTAGAACAGCCTTTAACTTCAGCATTAATTCCGCAATTGCAACAGGTAATGGAGAGTTTAGTAACTCAAGCGAGAACTGAACTCAGCCACTATGAAGATAGTAGTGAACAACAAGTAATCCGAAAATTAAATCTAAAATATGAGGGTACTAACTCAATATTGACCGTTGATTTCACATCGAATGTAACAGTCATGCGAGAAAATTTTGAGACTGAACATAAATATCGCTACGGTTTTATTCAATTAGAAAAAAGCTTAATTGTTGAATCTGCATCAGTGGAAGTAATCCAAAAAATGGATACTCCTGAAGAATCCTTAATTACTCGTACCCGTCCGTTAGATGAACTTCCTAAATCTGTTGAAATAGTCAGAATGTTTGCTGCCGAGCAATGGCATGATACACCAGTATATCGACGGGAAGATTTACAGCCAGAAGATACTATTAGCGGTCCTGCGATTATTGTTGAAAAAATCAGCACAATTGTAGTTGAACCTGACTGGAAAGCAAGATTAACTGAACGGAATCATTTAATTTTGCAGTTTAAAAATTGATTAATTTATGAAGTTTTAGCAAAAATTTTAGCGTATAACTTTTAAAGTAGGGTGTGTTGTCGCGCAGCGCAACGCACCATCAATAATCAAGGTGCTTTAGCCTAAGGCATAACACACGCTACAAAGCAAGATAATTAACAATATCCATCAGTTTTTTGTAATCAACTTCAATAATGCCACCTTACATTTACCCAGTTATTGAAACCGCAGAAATAGAAAATACATTCTTAGAATTAGCAGAACAATGGCGACGTGAAACAGGAATGCTCTCTGTTATTGCCAAAATATCAATGCATCCCGCTTATCAAAGAATCATCGGCATGGGACAACCTGTTGTACCTTTAATTCTACGGGAACTTGAGCGTGAGCCAGATCATTGGTTTGTGGCTCTAAGTGCAATTACAGGAGCGAATCCAGTTCAACCAGAACAGCGCGGTAGACTTCAGCAAATGGCTGAAGCTTGGATTGAATGGGGAAGAGCTAATGGCTACAGATGGTAGGTTGGAAAGCTATAAAGAAACAAGTTTCCCAACTTACCGCACACTGAATATTTCGTAACTAGCAAGCAAAGTACATCATATAATTGTTTTGCTTGGGCTGCGGGAGAGGATGATCGTTGGTGGAGTCCAATAGATCCAGATAATATGTATTACTGGGTAAAAGGCGTAACAGCAGAGTTAACTATGTCAGCTTTTATCCAAGCATACCAAAGCTTAAGGTTTGAACTTTGCGATAATTCTGAGCTTGAAGTCGGTTTTGAGAAGATAGCAATCTACGCTACAGAGGATGGCGAACCCACTCACGCTGCTAGACAATTACCAAATGGAAAATGGACAAGTAAACTTGGGCGGTGGGAAGATATAGAGCATGAACTTGAAGGTTTGGTAGGTGAAATGTATGGTTCTGTACAGCAAATTTTAAAACGTCCAATCTCTTAAAATGTTAAATCAAGCGACAGGAAGATTTACAAAAACCAGGACGGGATCGAATAAGAACAGCCAATTTTGTATCTATCGATGTAAGGCGATCGCGTGCTAATATCTATGGCAACGGATTTGATGTCTGCGGCATGGTTTCCCGCAATCTCTCATGCTAATTCAAGTTATTCATGTAGCAGGCCAAGAGCTTCTGCTAAAGGAGGATGGCTGGTGTTAAAAGTTCCAGCCATGAACGGTTAGACGTTGAGGCTACCCTAACCGAGGTTGAAAAGCTCCAATTTGACCGCGCACATCGCAACGCCTCAGGATTGTTTTACATCGAGGGTGTGCGTAACTTTGTAAAAGCAATTGACAACGGTTTCGATATTTCCGCGATCGTGTTTAGTGAAAAACTGCTCACAGCACCTCTAGCAAGAAAGCTAGTTCGCAGATCTCGTCGTGCTGGAGTTCCTTGTATCAGCGTTACACCAGAACAATTTCGCCGTGTATCCCAGACTGAACGCGCTTCTGGTATTGGTGCGATCACTCATCAGCGTTGGTTCAATTTGCACGATATCTCACCGCAAAGTGGCTTGTGCTGGGTAGCTCTGCAAACTGTTCGCTCACCAGGAAATCTCGGAACCTTGATTCGCACATCAGACGCGGTGGGGGGTGCTGGGTTCATCTTCATTGGAGGAAGCGTAGATCCTTTTGATCCCGACGTTGTGCGAGCATCTATGGGTTCACTCTTTCACCAGAAGTTTGTTCGCACAAGCTTGTCAGCACTGCGCCATTGGGTACGTCATCACCAATGTTCTACCATTGGTGCGTCACCAGATGGGATAGCTGACTTTCATCAGTTTAATTATCCCCAATCTACTCTTCTTTTCCTCGGCGAGGAACGCCAAGGTTTGACTTCACAACAGCGAGACTTATGTCACCATCTGGTGCGGATTCCGATGGTAGGTGCGGTTGACTCTCTCAATCTTGCTGTAGCAGGAAGCCTGTTGATGTATGAGATTTACAAGTCGAGAACATCATCTATTCCGATACACTCGTGAGTGCGATTAGTTAATCATAATTGTAGGCTGGGTAGAGCAACAGCGAAACCCAGCAAAATTACAATAATAGGAGTCAAAAATGTACACAACATCTAAACCCGACCCAGTTCGCTTAGAAATCTTCAAGAATCTTTATCAATTTATTGCTGAACAAATGGGGATTATTCTGCAAAACACAGCAGCATCGGTGAATATCAAAGAACGTTTAGATTTCTCTTGCGCTATCTTTGATGCTTCTGGATTATTAGTAGCTAATGCCCCTCATATTCCTGTACATTTAGGCTCAATGAGTGAAAGTGTTCGCAGTCTAATTAATGATAAAAGCGACACTATAAAACAAGGAAATGTATATTTATCTAATAATCCTTATAACGGTGGAACACACCTTCCTGATGTAACTGCAATTACCCCAATTTTTAACGAAGATGGAACCCAAATAATTTTCTATGTTGCTTCTCGCGGTCACCAAGCTGATATTGGCGGTATTACTCCCGGCTCAATGCCTCCCCACAGTAAAACAGTAGAAGAAGAAGGAATTTTATTTGATAATTTTCTCTTAGTTGAACAAGATAATTTTAGGGAAAAAGCAGTACGAGAGCTACTTTTAAATCATCGTTATCCTGCGCGTAATCCTGACCAAAATATTGCTGACTTCAAAGCACAAATTGCTGCGAATGAAAGAGGACTACAAGAACTGGGCAAAATGGTTGAGCAATATGGAATTAATACAGTTCAAGCTTACATAAAATTTGTTCAAGTTAATGCTGAGGAAGCAGTGCGAAGAGCTATTGAAGTTCTCAAGGATGGTTCATTTATTTATGAAATGGATAGCGGTGCGAAAATTCACGTTAAAGTAACCATTAACCGAGAAAATCGCACTGCGATTATTGACTTTACTGGCACATCTGCGCAATTGAACAGTAACTTTAATGCTCCCAAAGCTGTCACGCAAGCAGCAGTTTTATACGTCTTTCGTACTTTAGTTGATGATAGTATTCCCCTGAATGCTGGCTGTCTTAAACCTTTAGAAATTATCATTCCTGAAGGTTGTATGCTTAATCCAACTTATCCGGCAGCAGTAGTAGCGGGTAATGTAGAGACATCCCAAACGATTGTCGATGCTTTATATGGTGCCTTAGGTGCGATCGCAGCTTCTCAAGGAACCATGAATAATTTTACTTTTGGTAATCAGCGTTATCAATATTATGAGACTATCTGCGGCGGTTCGGGAGCAGGAGCTAACTTTGATGGTACTGATGCAGTCCACACTCACATGACTAACTCCCGCTTAACCGACCCAGAGGTTTTAGAAACCCGCTATCCTGTGATGGTAGAAAGCTTTAGTTTGTGTCCTGATAGCGGTGGTAAGGGAAAATATTCTGGCGGTAACGGGGTGATTCGCCGCATCAAGTTTCTCGAACCCATGACAGCTAATATTCTCTCTAATCATCGCCGTGTCCCTCCTTTTGGATTAAATGGTGGAGAAGCAGGACAAGTCGGACGCAACTGGATACAGCGCCAGGATGGAACCCAAGAGAATTTAGACAGTACTGCAACTGTAGAAATGCAACCTGGAGATGTTTTTGCGATAGAAACACCTGGGGGTGGAGGTTTTGGTAAGAGGTGAGTGCGAATTTAAATCGAACCGCAGAGGCGCAGAGGACGCAGAGAGAGGAGCGCTTATACAGTGATTTTACTGTTTGCATTGTCTTTTTTGTTAAGCCAGGATCTACGCAGTGGATTTAGAATGGCGCGGAGCATAAGACGATGGTTGCTGAGGTGCTGAAGCCAAATGTGCAAGAATTGCAACAAGATGTAATCGACCTGCTAGAGCAAATCAGTTTGTTGATGAACCGTGCTAGTACAGCACTCAGTTCTGATAGTGCTGGTAAAAAATATGCAGAATTTGAGCAGCAAGTTAGACAAGAAGTTGAAAAGGTAAAAAATCTTGAGTTAAGAATGGCAATTGTTGCACCGATGAAGGCTGGTAAGTCAACTATCACGAACGCCATCATTGGACAGGAGATTTTGCCAAGTCGTAACGCTGCGATGACGACGCTTCCCACTGAAATTATTTTTGATGCTGAGTTGACTGAACCAGTTTTATATTTGAGTGCAGAAGTTTTAGCAGTTTTTCAAGAAACACTCTTGCTATTGCAGAACCGAATTAATGAAATGGGGATTGAACAAGCACAAGAAAAGCTTGCTCAGTATCCTCATTTGCAACATATGCCAAAATTGATTCAAGAAGTGGGACTAAAGTCAATTCCTGAAAAGTCGGAAGGACGTAAGGATATTATCCTCACTTTAACTAGCTTGAATGATATTGTCAGACTTTGCAGCATTCTAGAACCTCAAGCAGACCCCCTGCAATCTGTGATGGATGCTCCTAAAATCTACACTCCATTTTGGCGTTCATCTCAAGGTAATCAGCAATCAGAAAATTTAGGTAAATTAGTAATTGTAGATACACCAGGGCCAAATGAAGCAGGAGAGAATTTGCGGCTTCGGGGTGTAGTTGAAGAACAGCTGACCAAAAGTTCGATAGTTTTAATAGTTTTAGATTTTACCCAACTAAAAACAGAAGCCGCAGAAAAAGTCAAAAAAGATGTTGATAAAGTTATAAAACTGCGAGGCAAAGATAATTTGTACGTGTTGATTAACAAGGTTGATCAGCGTCAAGATTGTGATATGAGTCCAGAACAGGTGCAGCAGTTTGTTGCTGCTCAATTTGGTATCGGTGAGTCTGGTGATACTGCTAGAGTATTTGAAATATCAGCTAGAAGAGCGTTCAATTCTGCTAACTTTTTAATGGAATTACAGCAGAATCCAGGTATTACAATTGCTGAAATGAAGACAGCAAAAGTACTTGCTCCAGATGTATTTGGTATGGACTGGGAAGATGAATTAGAAGAAACAACAGTAGAAAAATTACAAGGTAAAGCGGAAAAACTGTGGAAAAAGTCAGGCTTTGACCCTTTTCTAAACGGTGCAATTACAGCACTCATAGAAAAAGCTGCACCTCGTTGTATGGAATCTGCAATCAAACTTGCTTCTGGTCGCCTCTTAGAATTGAATAATGATGTTCAACTTCGCAGCAGCGCTATTAATAAAGATGAAGCAAAGCTTAGACAAGAAGTTGGTGCTTTAGAAAAAGACCTGCACTCTATAGAAGAATGTCGAAATCAGTTACAAGAAGTAGATATAATCAAAGCGAGCCTTTACCAAGAACTTAATGAGATACTTGAAAAAATACAGCAAAAAGCTCAAGATAATTTATCGGAATATTTTACAGCAAAAGAAGCTCAAATTACAGCACAAGAATACCAACGTGCAGATATTGTCCAAAAAGGGGGTATGCTAACTCAAAATTTTTTTAAATGGGTTTCTAAACAATTTAGTTATGTTCAAGTAAATACTGAAAATAGTAATATAATTGAATTCACAAGTTTTAAAGAAGCAGAATACTTTGCAGAACAAGCAATAGCTTCTGCAAAAGTTAATGTCATAGAGCCTTTGCTAGAAAGTGTTCGTAAACAAGCTAAAATAAAAATTGAACAGGCACGTCAAAAAATTACAAAGTCTTTGGATACTAAAACTCAACCGATTATTGAACGTGCGCGTCAGCGATTAAACGAAAATTTTAATGTTAATTTATCTTTACCAACACCTAGTTTGGATAATGAGACTGTAGGTACTGTTAAAGTAAGTATCAGTCAGAAAACGAAAATGGTAGACCAAGGTTATGAAACAAAAGAGGTAGAATACCGGGTTTTTTGGCATTGGTGTTGGCTAGTCAAGAAGAAAGAAACAATTCGTGTCAAACGACCAGACAAAAAAGAAGAATACTACATTGTCTCTCTACAAGAAATAGTCAATCAATCTAATAATTTAATTGAAGACACCATTACAAATATAAAACAAGAAATCAACAACTATTTAGACGAAGATTTCAAACAAAGAGTTGATAGCTTCTTTGCGCAACTTGATAGTTATTTGAATAATTACCGTAATACTTTAATACAAGCACAGAAAGACCAGAAAATACAGGCTGAAGCAAAAGAGCAATTAGTTACAGAGCTTAATTCATTGAAAAATGAAGCTAGTAAACAAATCCAAAAAGCACAAGGTTATTGGGAATATACAGTAGAATTAATGAGAATTAAGGGATGAGCAATCTTTTCTATCCTCAAAATTCAGATATTATAAAGGCAGGCAAGTTGCCAAGCCCACAAGACAAAAATTTTAGTGTTGCTAGCCTTTACACTCTCAGTCTTGACGAACTCCAAAGAAGGGTTCCCCTTGTTGGGGATAAAGCCCTAATTGACCTCATCAATGGAATTCACGTCAGCAAAGATATTATCCGCTATCGCAAGAATCGGGGATTTTTTGGACAGCTAATTGACAAACTTGATGGGAAAGATAACAAACGGCAACTACTTCTCGATGGCAACTTAATTGCAGGACAAGAAGCACTTTTTAATTGGGTTTTAGAACTCACTGACTCACTTCGTATAAGTCAAGTTGCTCTAGAAGTTACACAAAACTCATTACTAGAAGCACGTGATGCTATTCGCAACCAAAAACAAAGGTTGCAAAAGCAAGAAGACGCAATAATTCAACTCAGTGAGCAACTTAATCAATTAGCTCAACAAGTTGCCATAAGACTTAATAATCTTGAGGCGCGAGTGCGTCAGCTAGAAGTGCGGGTTGCTGCTAATGAAGATTTAGACCAAATTATTACAGCTTGGGCTGCTGGGCAAACTTATACAAAGTTACCTTGGGCTGTACAAGTTGCTTTATTAGCGCGGGAAGTGTTCAGCAGTTCAGTAATTATGTATGAACTGGAAACAGGTGATAAAGAACGTTTCCGTCAGTTGCTAGTTAATAAAATTCTTGCCATAAGTAAACAGTTACCTAACAGTTTCTTTGGGCTTGCTGATTTGTTAGATCAATCTTGGGCAACAATGGCAAAAGATGACCGAGAATTAACTGCTGGCTTGCTGGAAATTCGCTCAGTTCCATTCATGCGTTTGGCAAATACACCGCACCTATTTGTAATTGGTACAACTTTGGAACTGGCCACACTTCCAGAAGAAGCTAGGCCTATTAAACCAGCTCAAAGTGCGATCGCACTTTGTCGCGCCCAAATAGATAATATTTCCCGCACTACCGACGCACGGGAATTTATCACTGCTGTTGTTGAAGAAACTGCCAATGATTGCATAGCGATGCTGCGATGAAACTTAGTAATCCTACATTTGGGCTTGTACTCACTGGCGGTGGTGCTAAAGGAGCCTATCAAGCTGGTGCGTTGAAATATATTGCTGAATTGGGTCTAGTTCCACAAATCATTGCTGGAACTAGCATTGGTGCTCTCAATGGTGCTGTCTTGTCATCCTCTCATTCCTTTCCACAAGCAGTGCAGCACCTCAATCAACTTTGGGATCAACTTGGTCAATCAGATATTTTACGCCCCAATACAGGCACAGTTAGCCGCACACTAAGTTATGCTGCTCAGACTTTTGTACCAACACTGCGGCTATGGATGCTCGATTTCCTTGTAAAACAAGGGTTATTAAAAGACTCAACTGCTATTTTTGATCCTGCTCCCATTGAGCAGATGTTACGGCAAGCAGTCAACCCAATCGAAATGCGGCGAGGGATTGAGTTATGGGTTACAGTTTTTCCTTCATTAAAAATTCCTGGTTTGGGCTATGACTGGCTGATTGATTTTGTTCGCGCTAGAACTGGAACAGATGCTCACTGGCTATGTGTACAGGACTTTGCAGATGATGAAACAGTCTACAATCTACTGTTAGCCAGTGCAGCCCTTCCTTTAGCATTTCCTAGCCGAGAGATAAATGGTCAGTTCTATATAGATGGGGGTTTAGCAGATAATATCCCTCTAAGGGCTTTGGCAGCACGCGGATGTACTTATGCAATCATCATCCATCTGCAAAATGGAGTTGTGTGGAACCGCCACGATTTTTCACAACAAACGATTATTGAAGTTAGACCAGAACAACTTATCAATAAGTCTAATAAGCCACTCATCGGATCAATTGATAGTCTACTTGACTTCAGTGCTGAAAGGATCGCGGAACTAAAAAGCCGTGGATACGAAGATGCGAAGCGTTGTCTACTTCCGATTATCCAGACATTTACCACTGTTAAAGCCCAGCGTCAGTCTCATAACAGGTTAATTAATTCAACACACCATCTCTTAAATGATCTTCCTTTGTGAATAGGCATATGACAACTAACGCCAAAGAGGTGCGATCGCCAATATACGATTGCGGTGTAGTCGATTGATTGTAATTGCGTTTATTTAGCTAAATAAAAGTGTTGTCGATATAGCACCAACGCCAATCTTCGCCTGGTTCAAACGATCGCACGATTGGATGTCCTGTTGTCTGAAAATGTTTAGTTGCGTGCTTGTTTTTAGAAGAGTCACAGCAGCCAATATGACCGCAGATTAGGCATTCGCGTAAATGTACCCAGCGATCGCCCATTGCTAAACATTCCTCACATCCAGTTGCGCTTGGTGTTACTGTTTGAATTTGATTGACATGGGTACAATGTTTACTCATATCTGCCTCCAGGTAAGATTTTTTTAAAGCTGAGTCTCAATAATCTCCGCATCTTCCGCAACTAACTGTGCTGTTTTGCGAGCGCGAAGAATTCCCAAGCTGACTTTACTGACCAACATTGCCACCAAACAACCTTCTAATACAAGTGGTGGTAGCGAGCCGCCGATTATGGCTAATCCAAGTGAGATGGCAATCATGCTCACGGAAAGCCATTTAACTCGACGGTGACATCCCAAAACCCAAACTACAATAATCGCAAACACATACAGAGCAAGCCCCCCACAAAGTGTCCAGCGAGTTGCAACCGAGAGCGCATGATGATTGGCTTCCGAGATAGTATGCTCGATGCCGACAGCCACCAAGGTTAGTCCCATGAGAATCGGCAGATGTCCATAGTTGTAGATATGAACCGAACGGATATCGCGGATAATTACTGAGTTTTCTAGAAAGTTGAAATAAAGCCACCATAAGCAAGCGGCGATCGCAAACCCACCGACTGCCGCCATAATTGAAGGAAGTCGCCAGTCTATATTCGTTGTTGCCGTTGCTACTGATACAATCGCCTCACCCAGCACAATCAGCGTGAACAGTCCGAACCGTTCCGGTAAATGGGAAGGATGGGAGGGAGTTCCAGCCAGTATCCGCGATCCAACGATCGGGATGGACAACTCAATGGCGATCGCAATCACCCACAAACCGTAACGCAATGGCTCTGGAACAAAGATCGAAATTAACCAGAGACAAGTGCTAGGAATATAGGATGCAAGATAGAGTTTGACGCTGGCACGGGCAACCGGAACATGGCGAGATGCTCTGTAGTAGAGTGCCAGTACGACTGAACGCGCCAATACATAGGCAAGTGTAAAGCCTGCGGAACCCTCTCCAAAGGCATTGTGAACATTGGCTCCTAAAAATAGAATTGTCAGCATCCCAGTGAGCATTAGCAAGCGGTGGATGGAATCATCCGTATCGAAGCGATCGCTGTAAAACGTAAACAGCACCCATGCCCACCAACTCGGAACAAACAGCAAGACAAATTGCAGAAAACCAATAACTGTCAAATGCTCTTCCAAGTAATGACTTAATTCTGCGATCGCAACCACAAACACCAGATCGAAGAACAGTTCAATCCAAGTTGCGTGTTGTTCGCGCTCAAGATTGCGTAGCCCCGGTCCAAGTTGCGGCAGATGGGGCGATTTGTTGTTTGAGGGTTGCAGTTGAGGCATAGGAATTCCAAAAGCTGGGACTGAATGAGCTATTGTTGAGAGTCATACTTTACTCAGGTAGCGGTGTACAAACTGCACACACACGCTGCCTTCTCCGACACCAGAAGCTACCCGCTTCACCGATGCATAGCGCACATCACCTGCTACAAAAATACCAGGCACGCTGGTTTCCAGTAGATAGGGGTCTCGCTCCAAAGTCCATCCTTTTGGGCGGCGTTTGTCTCGGATTAAATCACCACCCGCCAGAATAAAACCGTTTTCATCGCGTTCGACGATGCCATCCAGCCAATCAGTCTGGGGACGCGCACCAATGAAAATAAACAATGACTTTGCAGGTAGAGTTTCAATTGCTCCCGTTTGGTCATCCTTGAGTACGATCGCCTCTAAATTTTGCTCCCCCTTTACTTCCACAACTTTGGTTTGAGTGCGGACGGTAATGTTCTCTGTGGCTGCAATTTGGTCAATCAGGTATTGTGACATACTCTTGCCCAGCGAATCAGCCCGTATTAGCATTGTCACCGAGCGGGCATACTTAGAAAAATGCATCGCCGCTTGTCCAGCAGAGTTTGCGCCGCCAATGATAAACACTTCTTCACCTTGACAGGCGATCGCTTCGGTCATTGCCGCACCATAATATACACCCGCACCACAAAGCCGCTCTTCATCTGGAATATCGAGCTTGCGATATGATACGCCCGTTGCAATCAAAAGTGCATGACAACTGATCTCACTGCCATCTGCCAATGAAATCACCCGATAGGGGTCTTGAATCCGAACTCCTGTTACTGTTTGCGGTGTCAAAATCTCCACACCAAACCGTTTTGCCTGGGTCACTGCCCGACGCGCCAAATCTGCACCACTCAAACCCACAGGAAAGCCCAGATAATTTTCAATGCGAGAACTCGATCCTGCCTGTCCTCCTGGTGCTTCTCGCTCAATCATCACGGTGCTGAGTCCTTCGGATGCCCCATAAACAGCAGCAGCCAGTCCAGCTGGGCCGCCGCCGACAATTGCCAAATCATAAAATGGTCGTTCCGCCTGAGTTCGCAATCCAATCTGTTCAGCAATTTGCAGATTTGTCGGTTGCACGAGCCGAGAACCGTCTGGGAACAGTACTAGGGGTAAGCGTTGCACTCCATCGGGTTCGCTATAAGTCAGCAATTGAGCTGCTTCTTTTTCCAACTCCACATCCAGCCATTGATAGGGAATTTGATTGCGTGCCAGAAAATCTTTTACCTGGTGCGACTGTGGCGACCAGCGGTTTCCCACTACCCGAATGCCTTCAAACGGTGGACGATAATCTGCTAACCAATCATCAATCAAATCATCCAGCACCGGATACAACCGTTCCTCTGGTGGGTCCCAAGGTTTGAGTAAGTAATAGTCGAGTTTAGCGTTATTAATGGCACGAATAGCAGCATCAGTATCTGCGTAAGCAGTGAGCAACACCCGCTTGGCGTCAGGAAACAGCGCGATCGCCTGCTCCAAAAATTCCACCCCACTCATCTGCGGCATCCGTTGATCCACAAGAAATGTAGCAACGGTTTCATTGCGAATCTTCAGTTGGTTTAAAGCATCTAATGCAGTTGCTCCGGAGTCTGCCCGCACGACCCGAAAGCGATCGCCATATTCTTTTCGCAGGTCTCGCGCTACCGCTTGCAGCACATCGGGATCATCATCAACGGTGAGAATGACTGGTTTTGCCACGCGCCTGCTCTCCAAATTTAACAAGCTCCGCTCTCAGGCTAGAGCCAGATGCCAAAAAAGCGATTCTATCTAAAGAGTGAGTTTCAAATGCAACTTAGTCAGCTTTGATAAGGACAAGCATTACTATGCTGTCTGAGCAGACGAGGAAATTATGCTTTGTCTTGAAGAACTGCTGACTCTGGAATTATTCCAAGCCTTGCCACGCAACCGCCTCGACTGGATCTGCGATCGCGCCCAAACGATTGACTTGAAAACTGATGAAGTACTGATACACGAAGGCGATCCGCCGCGTGGCTTTTTCATTCTGTTATGTGGTCGCATGGGATTAACCCGGCGAAGCGATGGACTGGAAATGCCGATTGGACAGCATGAAGCTCCTGGCTTTTTCGGTGAAATTCCAGTTTTGACTGGCGAACCTGCCCCAGTGACTGCGCGGGCGATTACAGACTGTCATTTGTATGAGCTATCAAGTGAGGATTTCCTGACATTGCTGCATGAGTGCCGCACTTTTGAGCAGATGATATTTAAAATTGTGGCAAAGCGATCGCGTGGATTAGAGTCTTTTATCCGCAACCGCGAAAAAATGGCAGCCTTGGGCACCCTAGCAGCCGGACTAGCCCACGAACTCAACAACCCTGCAGCCGCTTTGGTTCGGGCTTTACGAGATGTCACCCCAGCATTAATAGAATTGCAACGCATGAATATGGTTGCTGGCCGACACCAAATTGATGAAGTACACACCCAAGAATGGCTGAAAGCACGCGATGAGGGCTATGAAGCAATTATCCACAAGCGAGTCGATCCGATGACATTGAGCGATCGCGAAGAGCAAATGCTGAATTGGTTGGAAGATTATGGCGTGGAGGATGCTTGGAAACTGGCTGAACCGCTAGCTGAAGGCGGTATCAAAATTGCCACCCTCGAAAAATTGACCACCCAATGGCGGGATGACTTAACAGAAATGCGCGACATGGGAGTGCGTTGGTTGGCACTCTCGTTTGAAGTGATGTCAATGATCGCCAGTGGGTTGCGTGGTGCAGAACGCATAGCTGCATTGGTGCAATCGATGAAGTCTTATTCCCATTTAGATCAAGGTGCGCGACAAGTAGTTGATGTGCATGAAGGGCTGGAAGATACCTTGCGATTATTCTCATACAAACTGAAGCATGGCGTGGAAATTCGTCGCTCCTACAATGCAGCAATTCCCAAAATATGGGCGTATGGCAGTGAATTGAATCAGGTATGGACAAATTTAATTGATAACGCCATCGATGCAATGGAAGATAAAGGTGTACTTGAAATTGTCACCATCCACCACAGCGATCGCATCGAAGTCCAAATCATCGATTCGGGATCGGGTATTCCACCAGAAATCCAATCGCGAATTTTTGAACCATTTTTTACAACAAAACCCGTTGGTAAAGGGTCAGGGTTGGGCTTAGAAGTGGTGCGACGAATTGTCGAAATTCGCCATCAAGGAACAATAACTCTGGCATCCAAACCGGGAAAAACTCAGTTTACTGTTTGTTTACCGCTCGTGGAGCATGGGCTTTAGTCTGCTATGAGCCTGCATCACTTTAGGAAAGTGCCACTTATATTTAAAACCTTTTGATGCTCTAAGATTTATAGATGGATGCCAAACCTGATGCTAGTAATATGCAACAGCTATTTCCCGGTGAAGTTTTTGCCAACACTGCTGATTTCGATACAGGGATTCGCCAGCTAATACCGCGATACGACGAGATGCTGGAGGTAATTATCCGTTGTTTGCCTTCTACAAGTCATCGCGTTTTAGAGTTAGGCTGTGGCACAGGTGAATTCAGTCTAAAAATACTCCAGCGCTGCCCAGATGCTCAAGTAATTGCCCTAGATTACTCGCCCCGAATGTTGCAATATGCCCAAGCTAAAATTACCGCAGCTGGATATCAAAATCGCTGGAGTAGTATCGAAGCGGATTTTGGTGAGTGGGCAAATAATCCAGAGAAATGGGCTATAGGTGGGGAATTTGATGCTTGTGTGTCATCTTTGGCAATTCACCATCTCCAAGATGAGATGAAATTCAAGTTATTTCAACAAATTGCTGCCAGCCTCAATTCTAATAGTTGTTTTTGGAATGCTGATCCCACCCTACCGGAATCACCTGTATTAGTGGAAGTATACAAAGCAGCGCGAGAAGAATGGGCAACCGAACAGGGGATAACGCTAACGGAAGTTCGCGCTAAGGTAGGCACAAGTGTTACACAAGGCTACTCAAGTCAAAACCAGTTAGCTTCCTTGGATGCTCATTTACAAATGCTCACACAAGCTGGTTTTGCAACAGTGGCAGTACCTTGGAAATATTACGGTATGGCAGTTTTTGGGGGCTGGCTGTGCGAATTTTAAATAGTGAATTGGCAAAGGCAAAACCCTGAAATCAGTAGATTTTTTCAGATTTCTAGTAACAAATCAGTAATAAATTACACATTTAGCCTTGACAAGACCTATTATATAAAGCCGTTGGGTCTGTAAAGGAGATTTTGTGTCACCAGACAAAGATTTTGGCTGTAATTTGCGGAATCTTAATTTGTCTTGTGTTTCTATGTCATGTCCCAACATAAAAATAGCTAAAGAGGATAATATCTCCTGTTAACAGACCTGTCATAGAACATAGAGTAGAAAGTTTTCTTGATTAGAAAAAATAGGAACACACTACTTGCATTAATTTTTCTGCTCCTTTGAACAGTGGAGTTACACCACTGTTTGCCATCACTTACTTTAAAAAGGAGAATATTTGGATGGCTCGAAATAAGAAGAAATCAACTGGTTTTGACTGTGAACACCCACAGTACTCTAGATGCCCTATCTGTTGTATTATTCCACCACATATACTGCAAAACGTTGCTGTAAATGGTAACCCTGAGCAGCGTAGTTGGGCTTTTCAGACATTAAATGTTTCGGCACAGTTGCGTGGCAGAAGGAATGTAGTGGGATCTGTCTCGTTTGCGCCATCCCCAGGTGTGAAGCGCCGCACTATTTACGATGCGAAAAATTCCGAAAACCTACCCGGTACACTGGTGCGTGGTGAGGGAGATCCACCAAGCACTGATGAAGCTGTGAATGAAGCTTATGATGCGGCTGGTGCTACTTATGACTTATTTCATGAGATATTCGATCGCAATTCTATTGATGACAAAGGGCTGCGTTTAGACTCTACCGTACATTACGGTACTAAATATGACAATGCTTTCTGGAATGGCGATCAGATGGTCTATGGTGATGGTGATGGAGAATTATTTCAACGTTTCACTAAGTCTATTGATGTGATTGCTCATGAGTTAACTCATGGCGTGACTCAGTATGAGGCTGGTCTACAATATTATGGCGAACCAGGAGCACTCAATGAGTCATTTTCTGATGTATTTGGTGCTCTGGTAAAACAAAAAATCAAAAATCAGACAGCACAACAAGCAGACTGGATTATTGGGGAAGGCCTTTTGGCTCCGGCCGTTAAAGGTGTTGGTATCCGCTCTCTGAAAGCACCAGGAACAGCATACGATGACCCAGTAATGGGTCAAGATCCCCAACCAGCGTATATGAAAGACAAATATACTGGTATGGAAGATAACGCTGGGGTGCATATAAACTCAGGCATTCCCAACTATGCTTTTTATCTAGTTGCAACGGAGATTGGCGGCTATGCTTGGGAAAAAGCTGGCAAAATCTGGTATGTAACTTTACGCGATCGCCTACGTGCTAATGCTAATTTTAAAACTGCTGCCAACGCAACTATCAAAGTAGCTGGCGAACTCTACGGTAACGATAGTCAAGAACAGAAAGCTGTACAAAACGCTTGGCAAAAGGTGGGTGTGCTTCCTTAGTGAATGGTGAATGATGAATAATGAATCAGTAAAATTTTCATAATTTATCATTCATCATTCAGAATTTATACTGGGTTGTCCTTTGTTGTTACACTGGGAGATGATAGTTAAAATCTTCCAGTCTTTTTGTTTCTCCCCCTAGATAGGACAACGGAGAGTAAAAAATGCGGATTTCCTTTGAACGCACAGGTGGCTTTGCTGGAATTAGTAAGAAAACAACTGTGGACACAGCTACTCTCCCACCAAACGAAGCCAACGAACTACCGCGACTAGTGGAAGCGGCTGGTTTGTTTAACTTACCTGAAAAAATTACTTCCCCTAATCCCCAGGTCGATCGGTTTCAGTATAAGTTGACAGTAGAAGACCAGGGTAAGCATCATACCGTGACAGTGAGTGAGGCCGCATTACCAGGAACCTTGAGACCCCTGATTGAATGGCTCAATCAAGTAGCACGGAACTCTTCTTGAAACATTTATTTCTTTTGACTTTTGACTTCCGTGCAGCGGACTAGCCTATCGGCATAGGAATTACGCCTTCAGGCAATAAGGGTTCCCACGCTGTTCCTTTATAGCCATAATCAAAAATTTCGGGATGCAACATTTCTGCCAAAATCTCTAAGGAATCTACTAGTCGTGGGCCTGGACGGTTGAAGTAGGAATTCCCATCAGTAATGTAGACTCTGCCCGTTTGGACTGCGTGGAGTTGTTGCCATTCTGAACGTTGAGTTAACAGATGTACTTCTTGGCGAGTACGATGTAAATCCCAACCGCAAAGCATAAAGACAATCACATCTGGATTGCTGGCTATGACTGTTTCCCACGGCAAAGTAGCAGATGGTTTACCTGGAGAACTAAAGAGGGTTTGTCCACCTACTAAGTTGACTAACTCCGGAATCCAGTTGCCGACTACCATCAAAGGATCTGTCCATTCGATGCAGGCGACAGTGGGAAGTTCTGTTAAAGAAAGTCCTTGGATTTTTTGCTGACAAATCTTGACGCGAGCTTCTAAGTTTTCTAGTACTTTAACTGAGTCTACTTCAAAGGTGTTACCAATTTGCTCGATATCGTGCCAAACATCTTGAAGCAAATTTGGCTGCAAAGAAATAATCTGGGGTGAGGTGTGGATCAGATTGGCAACTGCTTGTTCTACTTCTTGTAGGCTAACAGCACAAACATCACACTGGTCTTGAGTCACAATATGGGTGGGCTGCAATTGCTCTAGAATCTCAGTGTTGATTTCATAGATACTAAGAGCAGATTGCAATAAATTATTAACCTCATTGTGAATTTCGCTACTAGAAGCATTGCTATCTAAGCGTGCTGCGGTACAAATCGGGCGATTTTGAATTTCCGGTGGGTAGTCGCATTCGTGCGATCGCCCAACAATTGCGTCAGCTAAACCCAGTGCCGCTAAAATCTCCGTTCCACTAGGAATCAGAGAGACAATTCTTACACTGCTATCTTTCATTGCTCCACCTCTGCAACAGCTGCTCTAAGTTTAATTGTCGCAAAAGTTATGAGGTAGCGTATCTCTATCTAAAGAAATACACAGGCGTTTTTTTAGTCAATATTTAGCAATAATTTCCCAATAATTTAGATTTTTTGTAGCAATTCGGAAAAACTTAAAGCGCAAGGGCAAGAAAATTTAATAGAATAATCTTTCATAACATCAATGTTTTGTGCTTGTCCGCCAGCCATGCAATTTTAAATGTTCGATTGCTTGAAACTGATCAATTTATTAGTAATCAGTTTTGCTACTGATATTTATCAGTCTGCATATAATACTAATTTACGCTGATGGGCGAATATTCTGTTTTTGAAGGTGCATCTTCAGCAGCTTTTTCCGTCGCCCAATACTATGAAGCTGCTCCACTGGTAACAAGCATGACTTGCGAACGAATCAACATTCTGCTGTTTTATGAAAATCATACAGAAGTTGGCGCGACAAAAGCATCTGACAACGTCAGGGGCAATGCTAGCTTAGTGTCTTCCATTCTCTCGGATTTAGGAATGAAAAACCCTGTATCCCTACCTCGGTTTCAGCTGATTCAGGCTCAGGAATTTTTGGAGGGTGTATATGCTTTACAAACTCAATCAATCGATGTAGCGATCTTGAATTTATCCCTGAAGGATGCTAGAGATTTAAAAATCATTTCTGATGTGCGATCGCTAGCTCCCAATGTGCCAATTATCGCGATCGGTGATGTGGATGATGAGGTTCGCAGCTTGCAAGCTCTGAGTTTAGGCGCACAGGACTATTTAATCACTAGTGAGATTACCCCTCAACTTTTGCGTCGGCGGCTGCTGTATGCGATCGAGCAGCAACGGCGTCAAATTAAGGAACAAGCAAACACTGCTGAGATCCACAAAGAAAGTCAACAGGGACGATTGTCGTCTTTATCTAACTTGTCTAAGTGTCAATCCCAATGGCGTTTTCTGTCTGAGGCAACTTTTGAAGGAATAATTATACACGATCGGGGAATGATTTTAGATGCTAATCATATCCTGGCAAAAATGACAGGATATGAAGTTGCAGAACTAATTGGCAAGAATAGCCTGGAACTCCTAGCACTAGAATCACAAGAGTTGATGATAAAAAATATACTTTCCGGGTCTGAAAAGGCTTGTGAAGTAATTGTAGTTAGGAAGGATGGCTCTACTTTTTTTGTAGAACTCCAAGGCAAAATTATTTCTTACGCGGGTCAAAAAATGCATGTGGTGGCAGCTAGAGATATTACAGAGCGCAAGCAGTCCCAAGAGGCTTTGCAAATCAGAGAACATGCTCGCAGGAAACAAAGTCAAACGCTGGTGCAACTAGCAAGAAGTAAAACATTTCAACAAGGTAATCTCAATGCGGCCTTCCAAGAGATTACAGAAGCAGCTGCTCGCACACTTTCAGTGCAGCGAGTTGGTGTGTGGTTATATAACGATGACCACTCAACCTTGGAATGCATCGATTTGTATGATGTGAGGACAAAAGCACATAGCTGCGGCTTATCGCTATTGAAAGCGAATTATCCTGATTATTTCCAAGCCTTGGAAGAAGAACGTAGCATTGCCGCCCATGATGCCATCAACGACACCAGAACTCAAGAATTATCACAGTCTTACCTCTGTGTGTTAGGGATTACCTCATTGTTGAATGCACCAATTTGGCTCGGAGGTCGGTTGGTAGGCGTAGTATCCCATGAACACTTTGGCGATGTGCGCCAATGGACATTGGAAGAAGAGAATTTTGCAGGTTCCATCGCAGATTTTGTCACCCTAGCCATAGAAGCGAGCGAACGTAACGCCGCAGAAGAAGCATTACGCCAGAGTGAGGCGCAATTTCGCGCAATTTTTGAGTGTTCTTCTATCGGTATCGGGTTGATAGACATGAAAGCACAAATAGTCGATGCAAATCCGGCGCTCTGTCAGATGCTAGGTTACAGCCGAGAAGAGCTATGTGGTCAGCGCTTCACAAATTATGTTTCCCCGCAAAAAGGGGATATAGAGATCTTAAGACAACTTATTTCAGGTATTCATTCAGATCCGGAACAGCTTGTTGAAAGACATCGCATTGAGATTGAAAGACTTTTCTTACATAAAGAGGGAGGGTTAGTTTGGACTCGTCTGTCAGTTTCAGTCATACCAGACAGTAATGGTAACCCTGAGTTTTTCTTAACGATTATTGAGGATATTACCGAACGCAAGCAAACCGAATTGAAACTGCGTGCATCTCAAGCAGCAGCAGAAGCTGGTAGTCGTGCTAAAAGCGAATTTTTAGCGACCATGAGTCACGAACTGCGGACACCCCTCAACGCGATTATGGGTTTATCTCAATTGCTGCAACAAGAAATGGTTGGCCCCCTCAATGAAAAGCAAAAGGAATATATAAGTTGTGTATATAGTAGTGGTGAACATTTATTGGCACTGATTAACGATATTCTTGACCTTTCTAAAGTAGAAGCAGGTAAAGAAGAACTTTTGCTTTTACCTTTGCTAGTTACAGATGTATGTAATTCTGTAATCTCTACGGTTTGCGATCAAGCTCTAGATAAAGGATTGCAACTTACAAGCGAAATTGATCCACAAGCTGATATTTGTGTTGCTGATGAGCGACGAATTAAGCAGATGCTACTCAATCTGTTGACTAACGCCATTAAATTCACTCCAGCTGGTCAAGTATCTTTGGAAGTTAAAAAAGTCAGCAACGGCATTACATTTACAGTTGCAGATACTGGTATTGGCATTGATTCCAATCATTTTCAATTTCTATTTGAACCTTTTAAACAGCTTGATAGCCGATTAAATCGTCAGTATGAAGGTACTGGTTTAGGTTTAGCCTTAACACGCAAATTAGCGCGTTTGCATGGCGGCGATGTGACAGTAGAATCAACTTTAGGAGAAGGCAGCCGATTTACTGTGTTTCTCCCCGAACAACCATATTTGTCGGAGGAGGAGCCAATATAATTTGGCTTGCTACTGTGTAAAGTCTATTCATCAAAAGTGAATTTTGAAGTTCTCTTATTTTGTCCGATCAAGTCTTTAATAAAAATCTGTAAGCAAAAGCTCAAACATTACTAAATAATTTCAAATTCAGAAATCTAATTAGGATAAGTATTCTGGTGCTTGATAATATGAATGAATTTTAGCTATATTCAAACTAACTAATATATAGGGCTACTATTTTATTTTTGAAACATACGTAAGGTAGGCAATGCGCACAAAATCCGGGTTGTGGTGGGCATTGCCCATATACAGATACTATAGTAATTTTTCTTGGCATTAAATTCAAATCCCGATTTTGTGATGAATCTGCAAAATATCACCTAACCATTTGAAGCCGCTATTCATCTCCCTGCTAAAATCTTTAAAACTTAGAATTGGCAATCTTTAAGCTGAACTTACCCCTGTGCAAATGTACTAAATAGGCCTCAAAAGCCTGTTTTGAAAGCAATACAGGCTTTTAAATTCTCCTGATTGTACCCATGTAATTTTAGATTTTTTTAATTTTTGAGAGAGGGGTGAAAATGGGATAATTGTAGCCATGTATGTAGAACGAATTCCCAACAGAAACTCTCCTCCAGCCGTGTTGCTTCGCGAGTCATATCGTGAAGGAGATAAAGTGCGTAAACG